>NZ_JBSFQI010000004.1:0-312939 GCF_053588635.1 Gordonia sp. NPDC003425
GCAGATTGACCCCCATTGAATTCGAGACCATCATCAACCACGAGGCCCCTCAGGCCGCGTGACTAACCCTGTCACCTATCCGTGCACCAGGCCCATGTGATCATGATCGGCACTATGAACACCGCCGACCGATCTATCGCACTCGTCGACGCCGCGATGCGACGCCGCTTCGCCTTCCTGCCACTCCATCCTTCGGAGCCACCCACCGACGGAATCCTGCGCACATGGCTCGCGCGCACCAACCGTCCAAGTGAGACCGCCGACCTACTCGACGAACTGAATCGGCGTATCGACGATGACGACTTCAAGATCGGGCCGTCGTACTTCATGCGGGACGCCGTGTTCGAACCCCAAGGTCTCGAACGTGCGTGGAAAACTGCGATCCTCCCGTTACTTGAAGAGTTTCACTACGGAGACCGCGGCATGGACGTTCAAGCGACGTACGGCCTCGACGCCATACGTAAGTCCATCGCGCCGTTGAGCGCCGAAGACGTGCCATACAACGAGTCAGATGACAGCGATGCCGCCGCCCCTGATCCTGACTGAGGGCGCGCCACCACAGCGCTTCGAACTATCGCCCGCAGAGTTCGAAGCACTTGGCCAGCTGGCGATCGCCGACGTCAGATTGACACGGGAGAGCGGTGTCTACGAGGTTGCCGCGGGACGCAAGATCGGCGCGGTCTCGATTGGTGACCGGCAAGTGGTCGTACGCCCGAAAATCGTCGACCTCAACCGACTCGTCTTCTTGCTGGGTTTCTCGGTCAATCGCGACATTTGGCGAGACGATGTCGTCAGGTTGACCCAAGCCGACGAGCTGTTGCCGGCGCTTGCCGAAGCGTTCTCGCGATTGGCGTCGAGGGCAACCGAGCAGGGTCTGATCCAGGGCTACCGGACTGTGCAGGAATCGTTGCCGGTCCTACGTGGCCGGCTGCTTGTCGGCGAGCAGATAACTCGTAGGTTCGGCCTTCCCGTGCCGCTCGCCGTCGAATACGACGATTACACCGTCGATGTCGCCGAAAACCGACTGCTGCTCGCGGCTACGCAACGATTACTGAAAGTGCCGGGCTTGTCGCGGCCCGCGCGACAGCATCTTCAACGGCTGCGAGTGACCATGGCCGACGTTGGTTCGCTCACCCGTGGACAGCCACTCCCAATCTGGCAACCCACCCGCCTCAACCATCGCTACCACGATGCACTCCGGCTCGCCGAGGTGGTGCTGGCAGCCCAGTCGTTTGAACACCGTGTCGGCGACCTTGTCGTCACGGGCTTCATGTTCGACATGTGGCGGATCTTCGAGGACTTCGTGTGTTCAGCTCTCGGGGAGGCGCTCGATCGCAGAAATGGTCGAAGTGTGGCGCAGTGGAGGACCTTCCT
This sequence comes from Gordonia sp. NPDC003425, assembly GCF_053588635.1. Taxonomy (NCBI): domain Bacteria; kingdom Bacillati; phylum Actinomycetota; class Actinomycetes; order Mycobacteriales; family Gordoniaceae; genus Gordonia; species Gordonia sp. NPDC003425. The sequence goes on from NZ_JBSFQI010000004.1 coordinate 1,375, forward strand.
GGACATCGCCGATGAGGTCCGGATGAAGCCCGATCTGGTGTGGATGGGTGAGGGTCGGGACGTGCGTGCGGTCATCGACGCCAAGTACAAGGCCGAGCGGCCCGAAGGCTTCCCTGACGCCGATCTCTACCAGGTGCTGGCCTACTGCACTGCGCTCGGACTCGGTGATGGTCATTTGGTGTACGCGCAGGGCAATGAAGTCGGCCGCGTCCACACCGTGCGACGCGTCGGGATTACGATTCACTGTCATACTGTCGACCTCGCGCAATCTCCTGCCGACCTTCTCGCGCAGATTGAAACCATTGCAAACAAGGTCGCGACGAGCAGCACCCGCCCGCCACGTTGACAACAATTACCGAGTAACAGCCGGGTCACTATCCCCCAGTCGCACAAGCCATTAGGAATCAGCCACCCCGGCGAATTCGAAGCGATCATGACCACCCCGGCCAGTCAGGCCGTGTGACCGAATCTGTCACCTATCTGTGCAGCAGACCCGTTCGTCCTGATAGGGGTTGTCGACAAACAGCAGCGATTTTCACTCCACTTGGCGATGGGCAGGTCAGTGAATCTCCTCACTCCCCTTGCTCATTTAAAGATGGTCATTGTGAACGGTCAGCCAGGTTGGCGACCATCTGTCACACCTCGATCACGTCGACTAGGTCATCGAGGCCAACAAGGTCCGATGCATTGCGGGTGTAGAGGCGGGCGGAGTGGGCGTGCGCGGTCGCGGCGATCAGCAGATCCATCGACCGTGCACGCGGTTGTCGACCCGCCGCAACAACTGCTGCGGCGACGATCCCGTAACTTGCGGACACTGCCTCGTCAACGGGCAATGCGTCAAACATCTTCTCGATCAACAACAATCGTCGCAGTCGCTCGGCGCGGACAGCGCCGGTCTTGGCCACCAGCACGCCAAAGTGCATCTCCGCGAAGGTGATCGAGCTAAGCGCCAGTGATCCCGCGATCGGTTCGACATTGTTCGCAACGATCACACTCGTGTCGAGGATGCCTCTCAACGACGTTCCCACGGATCTGCGATCGTGTGATCAAGCATGTCGCGATCATCAGCCCAGGCGGGGTCTGCGGAGCCGACGAATAGCTGCTGCACGTCGGCCCACTCCCGCCAGATGCGTGGGGCCGCGGGAACAAGCCGGGCACTCGGGCGACCAGACACGGTGATAACGATCTCGGCGCCCGCCTCAACCCGACGCACCAATTCGGATGCATCTTGACGCAGTTCGCGCAGCCCTACGGTGTCGCTGCCCATGACGCCATGGTAGCACCTGTGCTACAGAAGTGGCGCGCGGCGGCACGGTGGAGTGCGTCGATACTCCTTCGTCGGGGGTGAGGGCGTCGCCATTCGCCACTCCCGTTGCTGATTCACACGGGCTGTGAACAGTCACGCCGCACCTACGGGTTTGTGACCCGCTTGCTACCCAGATTGCGGCGAGCGTCGGTGCTCCTGCACAAGTTCTTTGGTGCGGAGCAATCGCAAGGCGGTGACCAGCACAATGCCACCGATCAAGTTGAACACCACGGCATACCAGAACCACGACAGCCAGTCTGTGTAAGTCACATCGGCATGCACTTGGATTGCACCGAAGACGAGCAGCGAGTCCAGGACCGAATGAAACAGCTGTAGTCCGGCAAGCAAGAATGCGGCGCCCACCGCTGCCGCGATTTTGGCCGGGTCGGACGTGGTCCCCTGTTGCATCCGAGTCAGCAAGGTCATGGTGCTTCCGCCGAGCACCGCCAGACAGATGCTCTGTAGCGATAGCGGCGCGTCGACAAAATGATGCGCAGAATCCGACAGCGTCTTATTCCATTCGGGAAACGACCGGGTGATCAACCACATGATCGCCCAGCCGCCCACAAGATTCGCGAGTAGCGTCCCGCTCCAGAGCTTGATCAACTGCGGTACGGAACCGTGTCGAGCCGCTACGGCGGCGATGGGCATGAGGAAATCCTCGGTGAACAGTTCGCTGTGTGCGAGGTAGATCGCGATGAGTCCGATGCTGAACGCGAGACCGGCAAGGAGATGGTTGCCGGTCTCGTGCAGCACGGCAAGCATCGCCATCACGCCTAGACCGATTTCGAGCCCGCCGAACAGTCCGGTGATCAGTACCGTGCGAACCGTGCGGTGCAGGCGTTGGGCTCCTTCGGTCACTACCTCGTCGAAACTCTCCTCGAGTTCCTCCTCGACGGGGCCGTCGTTCTTGCCCACTTCGCGACGGACATCCTCCGGGTCTCGTTCGTTCGCGTTAATCCGATCCCCTTCATTTCGTGGCTGACTCGGCGTGTCAGAGGTCGAGCACAATTCGCAGCGCCTGATCAATCGCTTGCATGCGTTCTGGGCCGAGGATAGTTAGTTGAGACGACAATCGTTCAACGGATACGACTCGCAATTGATCGCAGCGTGCGTATGAGGTGTGGTCGAGTCCGCTGCTGTCTGGGTCGAGTTCGACGTGGCTTCGCAGACCGTAGCCTACGGTGGTGATCGGAACGACCACTACCAGGCCGCCGGGTCCGTTGTTGAGGATATCTACTGACACCACGACCGCCGGGCGGCCGAAGGCCGGCTCGTGGCCGGCCGGCTTGCCGAGATCGATGAGGTAGACCTCCCCTCGCCAGATCACGCCAAGCGGTCCCATTCTTGGCGTTCGTCTAGGTACTGTTCCCACAGTTCGGGATTGCTGCGCAGTCGCTGGTAGTCGCCGTTGAGTCCGCGAAGGAACTCCTGTCGTTCGAGGGCGTCGATTGCCGCGTGCACGACGTCGACAACGGCGGTCTGGCGGGCCTTGGCCAGTGATTGGAGGCGCTCGGAATCTGGTCGACGTACGCGGACGGTCGTGGTTTCGGCAGCCATCTCGCCAGTGTAGACGAATTGTAGACACGGAGATGGATCGCCGGTCGTGGCGGATCGCTCGGCATACGTCCTCAGCCGGGCATCACATATGCGCCGTCGAGCCCTTTGACCTGCTGCCAGACGCGGTCGAACGAGTCGGCATCGGCGACTGGCCGTCGAACGGCGCCGAGTGCCCATGACTGCTGCTCCGTTGTGGCCGTCGGCTTGCCGTACAGCGACACGGCGTAGCCGGAGAAGTCGCGGATCTGGAAATCGAAGATCCGGTTGAGGAGATCGGAGTCGAGTCCGGTGATCGCGGCCTGTTCGAGGATCAACTGCCCGTAGACGACCAGCGAGAACAGATGTCCGACGGTCAGGACGAAGTCCAAGTCCTTCTGCTGCTCCGCGCTCGGTGCCGCAGTCTGCAACAGCGTTCGCAGGGCTTTCGCCTGCTCGTAGAACACCCCGACGTTCGGCACATCGGTGCGAGCTTCATACGGCGTCGTCCAGTCGGCAAAGCGGACTTTACCTGCGCCGCCGACGGGCCCCTGTGCGAAGAAGAACGTGTCATCGGTGGCGTCGAGTCGAGTCCCGATCTCCGGGTATTCGACCGGCCCGAACAGGTAGTTCGGCATGAACTTCAGGATCTGGCCGACGTTGACGTGCACCGTCCCCTCCAGCCGCGGTAACCAGCCGATGAATCGGTTGGCCTGATGGAAGTAGGTGTTCTTCTCGTATCCCTTGGCCGCGACAACGTCGAGCAGCAGCGTCATCACCGTCTCACCCTCGGAGGTCACCTTCGATTTCGTGACCGGGTTGAACAGCAGGTAGCGGCGGTCGTCGAGGCTCGCCGACCGGAAGTAGTCGACGGCGCGGTCGCTGAACAACTTCATCGCCGACAACCGCGCATACGCGTCGACAAAATTGCCCTGCACGTGCGAAAAGTCGGTGACCGGTTTGCCGTACAGAATTCTGTTGTTGGCGTGGGTGATCGCCTCGAACAGCGAATGCGTGCACATGCCGACCGACCCGTGACACAGGTTGAACTTGCCGACGTTAACGGTGTTGAGCGCGGCGGAAAACGCCTCGGGGCCGGTGTGCAGGATGTCGTCGGCACCGATCGGATAGTTGTCGAGTTCGAAGGTCGACACAAACATCTGCCCGTGCACCACGTTGTCGATGAGGCGGTAGTTCTCGTGCCGAGAGTCGACGGCGAAGAACACGTAACCGTCCGGCCCCTCGACGTCGGCGCGGCGGCCGAACACCGACACCATGCCCGCCACGTTGCCGTTACCGATGTAGTACTTGGTGCCCGACGCGGTGAAACCGCCTGCGCGATCGCCCGTGAGAACCATGTCGGTGCTGTACACATCCGCGCCATGCGACCGTTCGGACAAGCCGAAGGCCATCACTTCGCCGTCGAGAAGCTGCTGTGCCGCTTTGGTCTTCGCGACTTTGTTGTCCGACATCCAGATCGGCCCGAGGCCGAGGATGGTCACCTGCTCGGCGTACCAATAGGACAGGCCGTAGAAGCCGAGGATCTCGCTGAGCGCGGCATTGCGAGACCCGTCCCAGCGACGGTTGTCGTCACCGTCGGCATAGGCGGCCGGCGTGAGAAATGTCGCGAACAGTTTCTCCTTCTTCTCGAACTCGAGGAAGTCGGTGACCCACTCGGCGTTCAGGTCGGCCTGCAGCAGGCGCTGCTTCCCGTAGGACTCGAAGAAGTCGATCGTCGCGCGCAGCAACCTGCGTGTCTCGGCGTCGAACCGTGAGTAGTCGTCGGTGGCGGGGTTCAGTAGCAGGCCCATGTGGCAAAGCGTAGTCAGTGGAGCGTTGCCCGGAACCACGTCCCTCAGATCGTCCTCGCCCGCGTCGACAAATTTGTGACGTACAACGCCGAATAGCGTGCCGACGACTCGGATTTCTACAAAAGGCAAGGCTTCCTTTTCGAGTGGATCTGAACGAGATCTCGGCTGTCACCTGATCGGACTAATTGCCGAAATCGGGCACATTTTTGTTCACATGACGCGGATTTGTTTGCTTAACTATCTGGGCAATCCGGCTCGCGAGAGGACATGAATCATGCTGACCGACAACCGAACACAACGTCGCGCACGCGAACGCGCAGAGGCACGCAAGTCTCGCCGTTTGCAGAAAGCCGTCGTCGCGCTCGGTGCAAGCCTGGTAGTGGGGGCGGGAGGTGCGGGAGCCGCATTTGCCGAATCCCTCGATTCGCAACAGATTGCGGAAAACAGCTACAGCACGGCCGAGAACCTGATCGCGATTGCCGACAACCTGGGTCGCACCCAGATCGCGCTCCTCGCGCCCGCCGGCAAAGCCCTCCCGGACGGCTGGGTTCCCGTGGTGACCAGCGACCGCACAACAAGTTCCCGCCAACTCAGTTTTATCGACGCGCTCACCGAAGGCGGCAAACTGCTCCTTGCGGTTCCCGACACCAGTTCGATTCCCGGGGCGTCGACCACTCTCTCGGGGGTCAGCCCTCAGGCCGCGCAGGCGCTCGCAGCCCTCCCCGTTCTCGACACGGTGGGCTCGGGTGCTCAGGTATACGTGAAGATGGGCTCGGCGCTGGTCAAGCTCAATGCGATCAACCTGCAGACCGTGCTCAAGAACGGAGTGGCAGACGTCACACAGGGACTCGGGGGCGACAAGGTGTCCCAGCATGCCGGCGATCTGAAGGGTATTCCGACGATCGATGACGCCCTCGGATTCTGGACAGGGACGCAAACGACGTCGCAGTGGACCGGAACCGTGAATTACCTAGGTGCCAAATCGAATTCCTGGATCAGCCAGGACCGGGTCACCATGAACGGCATCGACTCCGATCAGCTCAAAGCGCTGTTCGCACAGAATCTCAACACTCCTGACGCGTTGATCGTGGCCAACGGACAGAAGCAGCTGGTGCAGACCGGCACGAAAAAGGTGTGCACGATCTTCGGGTGCGTCACGGTACCCGTGTACGACACGCAGTGGGTCGGCGAGACGGACAGCAACGGAAACCAGGTCTACACCACGACCTATAACCCGAATGACGCCATTGCGGGCGCTCTGTCGTCGCTCGACGGCATTGATGTCGCCGGTTTCTCGGTGATCTCGCGCCAGGTGGGGAGCACTTTCACCGGTCCGAAGGGCGGGACCGCGGCCTGGCAGGGTGCGGCCACGCAGGTCATCGTGCCCGGGGTCGACGGCGCGGACGATTACGTGGCGACCGTGCCGCTGTTCGCGGCGGGCGTCGCACTGCCCGATGACCTCTTCACGACCGGGATGCAGCTGACTCCAGGTCTGGTCACCGCCAGTGGACAGTCGGTGAACACGGTGCTCGGTAGCCGATCGGCAACCGCATCGCTTCCGATGCTGGAATTGTCCGCCGAGAGGACATCGCTTCTGGAGTCGAGTCATCTCGGACCCGACGGAATCGCCTACAACTCGGGGTGGACGATCGCGATGATCAAGGTCGGGGACACCACGGTGCCGCTGGTGTACTCGCGCGGATCGTTCAACGCCGGGCCCAACGGGTTCGGATTCACCGGTCCGTCGTTCCTGGGTGTCGGATTGCCGGGCTTCCAGGTGGGAACGGGTCCAAACACCTCGTCGACACTCCCCGATGCCGTGTCCGGACTGTTGGGCGATATTCCCACCTCGGTCATCACCCTGACACCGTCGCTGCTCTTCCAGCTTGCCCAGATCGAGGACCCGTCCGGCGGAGTGCTCAGCGATCCCATCGGCACGCTGGAAAAGGTCCTCACTCCCCTGTTCAGCAAGTACGTGACGCCCACCGCCACCCAGATCTCACAGGCCATCGCCGACGCCACGACCAAGGCCGTCAACGACGTCTCGGACGGGGCGAAGGCGCTGTCCGACGAGGCGGTCGACGCGTCTGACTCTCTCGCCGATACCGCAGAACAAGCTGCAGTGGACATCGAGTCGGTGGGGACACAGACCCCGTCGGCCTATGGGGCCGAGACGGAATCGGTCGATACGGCGGACACGTCCCGCGGTCGTCACGCGCTCCCCGAGGGTTCCGCGCCGCAATTCGCCCCCAAGTCGCCGACCCTACCGCGGCACGCGGCTCCACCCTCGAACTCGAAGAAGTCTGAGGACGCGACGCCAGGCAGCGACGACTCGCCGGAGCCGAACACCACGACCGCGGGTTCACACTCCGGGCCGACCCTTGGCGGCACAAAGGATTCGGGGTCGAAGGCCTCGGAGGCCTCGGACTCAAATGACTCGACGACCACCTCGGACTCGACGGACTCGACAGACACCTCATCTGATACGTCATCGAGCCCGTCAAGCCCTTCAGAATCGTAGGCGAGTGCCGGTGCCGAATCGGGGTTCTGCACCGGCACCACCTGGTGGTCACGCATGACCACCGGTAGCCGCGGATGTTCGCTGCCCGTCACTAGTGTGAGAGATGAGAACTGATCTCGCAGACGCCGTGAAGGGTGGACCGCATGGACCTACCGAACGAACTCGTCGAACTGTTGCGCACTCCGGCGCTGTGTTACGTCGCCACCGTCATGCCCGACGGGTCGCCTCAGCTGACTCAGACATGGGTCGACACAGACGGCACGCGGGTGGTGATCAACATCGTTGCGGGCATGCAGAAGGCGCGGAATCTCGCTCGAGATCCACGGGTGGCCGTCGCGGTCTCCGATCCCGGCACACCGGCGCTGTTCACTCAGATCCGTGGCCGGGTGGTCGAGATGACCAGCGACGGTGGAGTCGACTCGATCAACGCATTGGCCAACAAGTACACCGGCAAACCGTACGCGTGGTACGGCGGTCGGGAGCAGACCAGACTGATCGTGACGATCGAAGCGGACCGCATCGCTGCCGTGCCGTGAAAGCGTGACGCGCTCTGTCGGGATAGCGTGTGAACTTGCATGCCCAAACCACACCTCTAACGGGCGATGTCGGCGTCCCGCGTCGCCATTTCCTTCCCGCGTCGGTAATTCCATGCGCGAGAAGGAAATGGCGCAGCGGGAGGGTCGAGCCGGGGTCTCGGGCGTGCATCGCCACCGTGCCGTGAGAGCGTGACGCGCTCTGTCGGGATAGCGTGTGAACTTGCATGCCCAAACCACCCTGGGAGCCGCTGTGACCGTCAAGCTCATGATCATCCTCGGCAGCGTCCGCGAAGGACGTATCGGATTGCCCATCTCGGAATGGGTGAACAACGCGGCCGAAGCCGACGACAGATTCGACGTCGACTTTGTCGACCTCGCCGAACTGGCCCTGCCGTTCATGGACGAACCCAACCATCCGCGCCTCAAGAGTTATGTGCACGACCACACCAAGGCTTGGAGTGCGCGTGTGGACTCGGCCGACGGCTTCCTTTTCGTGTTCCCCGAGTACAACTACAGCTACTCCCCCGCGATCAAGAACGCCCTGGACTACTTGCACAACGAGTGGATTCGCAAACCGGTCGGATTCGTGAACTGGGGTGGGATTTCCGGCGGCACACGCGCCCAGGTGGCGCTGCGGGTGGTGGTGACCGCGCTCGGGCTGGTGCTCACACGCGGCAACGTCGAGATCAACTTTCCGCAGAAGCAGTTGACCGACGACGGCGTCTTTGAACCCAGCGACCAACAGACCGCTGTGCTGGCCGCGCAGCTCGATGAAATCGCCGCTGTAGCAGAAGCGTTGCGTCCCTTCCGTAGTTGACGTGTGTTGTCGGCAAGAGTTTGCCGAGTGTTCAGCCACACCACGTGGGGCGCGTCCGATGCCGCGGTCGATGACCACGGGTATCTGCGTACCGGTTGCGCAGGTGCCCGGGGATCGTAATCCTCGTAGCCAGAGAACCTGGCAGACGGGTTCTGCCGAACGAGAAGCGCGAGGTACCGATGACAACCACGTACCCATCCAGTGGCGGGACCTCATCGGATCACCGTCATGGTTGAGCAGCACGCAGCGCCCACCAGTATCGGCGTACTGACCAGCGGTGGCGACGCATCGGGAATGAATCCCGCAGTCCGTGCGGTAATCCGCACCGCGCTGCATCATGGCCTCGACGCGTACGCGATCCACGAGGGCTACCAGGGTCTCGTCGAGGGCGGCGATCTCATCAAACGGATGTCCATCTCCGACACCGACGGCACCCTCCACAAAGGTGGCACCGACATCGGTACCGCTCGCTCAAAGGAGTTCCGCACCCGGGAGGGTCGCCGCGCGGCCGCCCGGCACATGCTCGAGCGTGGCATCGACGCCCTGGTGGTGATCGGCGGAGATGGCAGTCTCACCGGCGCGAACATGTTCCGGGCCGAATGGCCCGAACTGCTCGCCGAGTTGGTCGATGCCGGCGAGGTCGCCCCCGACGTCGCGCAGGCTCACCCGTTCCTCCGCTTGGCGGGCATCGTCGGCTCGATCGACAACGACATGTCGGGCACCGACATGACCATCGGCGCCGACACCGCGTTGCATCGGATCGTCGAGGCGATGGACGCGCTGCGCAGCACTGCGTCGAGCCACCAGCGTTCATTCGTGGTGGAAGTGATGGGACGCAACTGTGGCTACCTCGCGCTGATGTCGTCGCTGGCCACCGCAGCCAACTGGGTGCTGATTCCCGAGCAGCCCCCCGAGGACGGTTGGCAAGACCGGATGTGCCACGACATACGAACCGGTCGTCTCATCGGCCGGCGCCAATCGGTGGTGGTGGTCGCCGAGGGCGCCCACGACTGTCACGGCAACCCGATCACCGCCGAGCAGATCAAGAAACTCCTCGAGGACGAACTGGGTGAGGACACCAGGATCACCACCTTGGGCCACGTCCAGCGCGGCGGCCCGCCGAGTGCGTTCGATCGCTACCTGGCGACGCTGATGGGCAACGCCGCGGTGGAACGCCTGCTCACCGACGATCCCGAAGCGCCGGCCCAGTTGGTGGGTCTGCGTGGGAACCGCGTGGTCACCTCGCCCCTGATGGAATGCGTCGAGCAGACACGTGCCGTCGCCGACCGCATCAAGAATCATGATTACGAGGGTGCGATGCTGTTGCGTGGCGGCAGTTTTCGCCATTCCCACCGCATTCTCCAGACGGTCCAGCAGGCCGCCGCGCGCCCGACACCGCACGGTCGGCGCCGATTCCGACTCGCGATCGTGCACGCCGGTGGCCCGGCACCGGGCATGAACACCGCGGTGCGCGCAGCCGTTCGCCTGGGTCTGGACCGTGGCTACACCGTGGTGGCGGTGAAGAACGGTTTCCGTGGACTTCGCCGAGGCCAGATCCAGGAGATGGACTGGATGGACGTCAGCGGCTGGGTGTCGGACGGTGGTGCCGAGATCGGCACCGATCGATACGTCCCGTCGGGCGAGGCGATCGCGCAGATCGCCGAGCAGATCACTGCCCACCGCATCGACGGCCTGCTGATGGCCGGCGGATGGGCAGGATACGAGGCCGCCTACGAACTGCACAGGCATCGAGAACGGTTCTCGGCACTCGACATTCCGATCGTGTGCCTACCGATGACCATCAACAACGACGTGCCCGGGACAGAACTGAGCATTGGCAGCGACACGGCGCTCAACAGCATCGTCTCCGACGTCGACAAGATCCGACAATCCGCGGTGGCCACCCGGCGGGTGGTGGTGGTGGAGGTGATGGGGCGCAACTGCGGATATCTCGCGTTGCTCTCGGGAATCTCCTCGGGTGCCGAACGGATCTACATGCCCGAGGACGGCATCACCATCGACGACCTGACCACCGACATTCACAACATGGCCGACCGCTTCCGGTCCGGCAGAAGACTTGGCCTGATCATCCTCAGCGAAGGCGCCGACCCCGTGTACAACACCTGGTTCATCACGTCGTTGTTCGAGAAGGAGGGCGGAGAACTGTTCGACGCCCGACAAGCGGTTCTCGGCCATCTGCAGGAGGGCGGAGATCCCTCACCGTTCGACCGCATCCACGCCACCAGCATGACCGCGCGCTGCGTCGAGTTCCTCTCCGAGCAACTGGAATCCGGTGGCCGTGCCAGCGCGATGATCGGGTTCCAAACCGGCCGACTGCAATTCACCGACCTGACGTCGTATCCGACTCTGATCGAGCCCGGCGCCAGAAGGCCCGTCGAGCAACGGTGGATGGAAGGCAAGAGGATCGCCGAGATCATGCGTCATTGATCCGACTCACCCGGTGGTGCTGCTGCCCCCGTGCGGTGCCGGGCGCAATGCCCATGCCGGAACCCAATGCGTGACCTGCTCCTCGCGGCTGGTGGTCTTCACGGTGTAGGTGACCCGCCCGAACCAGCAGCCCCAATCGTCCATGGACCACGCCGTCAGAACTCCCAGATGTACCGAACGGATCTGCAATCCGTCGGGTTGATAGCGACCCTCGAAATGCGGTGGCGTCGGAAACAGGGCGGCCAGGTCGATCAGCACCGCCCGGTGTCCGACGTGATGGAAAGCCGATGCGTTGCCCGGCCGTCCACTGTCGCCGCCGATCGCCCGCATCTCCATGCGTCGAGTCTATCGCTCATACGTTCGATATGAGTGTCCGGATCGCACATCGTGGATCAGCACGGCCACGTGCAGTGACAGCATCGATTCGCCGTCGCCGAGGTCGGCCCCCAGCGTCGCCTCCAACGCGCGCAACCGTTTGTACAGTGCCGGCCGGCTGATGTGCAGCCGCTGCGCGAGCGCCGCCTTGTTTCCTTGCACACGAAGGTATTCCCGGAGAAGGTCGAGCGAATCGGGAGTCCCGGCCAGTACCGGCCGGAGCTCGGTTTCGGCGAAGGCCTGAACACGTGGATCATCCTTGAGCACGGCGATCAATCCGCGGAGTCGGACATCGGCGGCGCGATAGAGCGAACGGCGGGGGCCGCTCATCGCGGTGGCCACCTCGGCGACGTGGGCCGCATCGTCGAGACCGAGGATGGCGTCGGCCACGTGCCCACGCGGCGTGCCCGCCGCGACCACGCAGTCGGCCGCATCGTCGATGCGGTGTGCGGCAGCACGAATCGATTCGGCGACTCCGAGGAGTGGGTCACCGGTTGTCGGGGTGGTCGCGGAGACCGCGGCGATCGCGCCGATGTCGCCATTGGAGCGGCTCGTGAACAGGGCGCTGTGTCCGGCGGCGTGCACGCCGTGGGCAATGGCCTCCAGGTCGGCGGAATGGCGCCGTTGAGCGTCGATGGGATCGGTGTCCGGTCGAGTACTGCCGATCCGGATCGCCAGGGGCACATACGCTTCGGCGTGACGCAGACCCAGCGCGTGCGCGCGGGCGGAGATGTCGCGTTCGGCGGTGATGCGGCCGTCGAGGACGTCGTCGAGCAGCCCGCTCTGGGCGCGCTGTTGCAGGCCTGTCCGGTCTCGTTCGATCATCCGATGCAGAGCCAGGGCCACGGCGGCGCGTTCGAGAACCGTGCGTGCGCGGCCGGCAGACGACGGCGTGCGTGGAATGATCAGCCGGCCCCACGACTCCCCGCTCGGACCGACCGTGGTCGAGAGCCAGCGCTCGGCGACACCGGTTGCGCCGGCCACCCGTCGGGAGCGACGCTCCCAGTCGGTCAACACCGACGCGGTGTCGCTCTGCCCGGACGCCGCCACGGCGAGAACGCGATGTGCGAGGTCTTCGAGGACCACGGGCTCGTCGAGCATGCGGGATGCGGCGTCGACGATCGCTGCTACGGAGGCGCGTTTCATGCTCAGTTCGGTGAAGGTCTCGTGCGCGCGCCGGTCGAACTCGACGGCGTCGTACTGCTCGGCGACGATGCGGCGGTGTACCGCTTCGGTGACCTCGACGAACCGCACCGTGCGATGCAGCACGACCAGCGCGAGGTCCTGTGCGCGTGCGATTCGGGCGACCGCGGGTGGAAGCCTCGGCAGCATGGTGCCCAACTCCACGACTACCCCCACCGCCCCGGATTCCGCGAGACCCTCCAGATAGCGCTGCGGCCAGTTCGCCAGCGCCGCGCCGGTGGTGAGCACCAGTTCCCCACCTTGGAGCAATCCGGTCAGGTCGGGCACGTCCCCGATGTGCACCCACCGGATCTCCTCGTCGAAGCGGCGGTCGCTCAGTATCTCGGGGTCACCCCGTTGCAGTTCGGGCAGCGAGACGGCATCCGCCACGGTGATCGGCATTTACAGAGTGTAATTCCAGTCGCCTCATTGGTTACAGAACGTAGCGCTGTTCGGTGTCCGCCGAGCCTGACACTGGAGGAAACACCGCGGGTCACGAGCGTCGAACGAAAGGGTGCCGCATGTCAGCCACCATCTGTCACTGGGCCAACAACAAAGCATTTCCCGGCACATCGACCGCCACCGCCCCGGTGACGAACCCGGCCACCGGCGTGGTGACCGGCCAGGTCGCCCTCGCCGGCGCGGAGGATGCGCGAGCGGTGATCGCCGCCGCCGCCGCTGCCTTCCCGGCCTGGCGTGACACGAGTCTGGCCAAGCGCACCGAAATCATGTTCGGATTCCGCGAGCTGCTCAACGCCCGCAAGGATGAACTCGCCGCCATCATCACCGCCGAGCACGGCAAGGTGACATCCGATGCGCTCGGTGAGATCTCGCGCGGCCAGGAGGTGGCCGAGTTCGCCTGCGGGATTCCCCACCTGCTCAAGGGCGGTTTCAGCGAGAATGCGTCCACCAAGGTCGACGTGCACTCGGTGCGCCAACCGCTGGGACCGGTCGGCATCATCTCGCCGTTCAACTTCCCGGCGATGGTGCCGATGTGGTTCTTCCCCATCGCCATCGCCGCGGGCAACACCGTGGTGGTCAAGCCGTCGGAAAAGGATCCGTCCGCCTCGCTGTGGCTGGCCGAACTGTGGCGCGACGCCGGGCTCCCCGACGGTGTGTTCAATGTGCTCCAGGGAGACAAGACCGCCGTCGACGAACTGCTCACCAACCCCAGCATCAAGTCCATCAGCTTCGTCGGGTCCACGCCGATCGCCCAGTACGTCTACGCCACCGGCACCGCGGCCGGCAAACGGGTCCAGGCCCTCGGCGGCGCCAAGAACCACGCGATCATCCTTCCCGACGCCGACCTCGATCTGGCCGCCGACGCCATGGTCAACGCCGGCTTCGGTTCGGCGGGCGAACGATGCATGGCGATCTCGGTCGCCGTCGCCGTCGGTGACATCGCCGATGAACTCGTGGCGAAGATCGCCGAGCGGGCGTCGACCATCCGCACCGGCGACGGCACACGCGACGCCGACATGGGCCCGCTGGTCACCGCGGCACACCGCGACAAGGTCGCCTCCTATGTCGATGCCGGCGAAAAGGACGGGGCCACCATCGTTCTCGACGGTCGGGGCGTGGAAGCAGATGGTGGTGCCGACGGATTCTGGCTGGGCCCCACCCTGTTCGATCATGTCAGCACCGACATGAGCATCTACACCGACGAGATCTTCGGACCGGTGCTGTCGGTGGTGCGGGTGGACTCCTACGACGAAGCGCTCGAACTGATCAACAACAACCCCTTCGGCAACGGCACCGCGATCTTCACCAACGACGGGGGTGCCGCCCGGCGGTTCGCCAACGAGGTCGAGGTGGGCATGGTGGGCATCAACGTTCCGATCCCGGTTCCCATGGCCTACTACAGCTTTGGTGGATGGAAGGCCTCCCTGTTCGGTGACACCCACGCCCACGGCACCGAGGGCGTGCACTTCTTCACGCGCGCCAAGGCGATCACCACGCGCTGGCTCGATCCCTCACACGGCGGCCTCAATCTCGGCTTCCCGCAGAACATCTGATCAGGGCGGAACGCCTGATTCATTCCCACGAGACGAGAGGTGACCACACCATCGTGACAGCCACGGTTGACCGCCACACCCTGCCCAACGGCCTCACCGACGCGCAAGCGCGCGCGGAGGCGGCCCGCGCGTACGAACTCGACCGCGCCCACGTCTTCCATTCGTGGTCGGCGCAGGCCGAGATCGCGCCGATGACCGTCACCGCATCGCAGGGTTCCTACGTGTGGGACGGCGATGGGAAACGATTGCTGGACTTCTCCTCTCAGCTGGTGAACACCAACATCGGCCACCAGCACCCGAAGGTCGTGTCGGCGATCGCCGGCCAGGCCGCGAAGCTGTGTACCGTTGCGCCGCAACACGTCAACGCCGCCCGGTCGGAGGCGGCCCGCCTGATCACCGGCCACACACCGTCCGGACTCGACAAGGTGTTCTTCACCAACGGCGGTGCCGACGCGGTGGAACACGCCGTACGCATGGCGCGGCTGCACACCGGACGCTACAAGGTGCTCTCGCGGTACCGCTCTTACCACGGCGGCACCGAGACGGCGATCAACCTGACCGGAGATCCGCGGCGCTGGCCCAACGATCACGGAAACAGCGGTGTGGTCCACTTCTTCGGGCCGTTCCGCTACCGGTCCCGCTTCTTCGCCGAGACCGACGAGCAGGAGTGTGCGCGCGCCCTCGATCACCTCGACGAGGTGATCCGAATGGAGGGACCGTCGACCATCGCCGCGATCATCCTGGAAACGATCCCGGGTACCGCGGGCATCATGGTGCCCCCGCGCGGTTACCTGCAGGGCGTGCGGGACCTGTGCGACCGCTACGGCATCGTGTACATCGCCGACGAGGTGATGGCGGGATTCGGCCGCACCGGAGAGTGGTTCGCCGTCGACCTCTTCGATGTCACGCCGGATCTGGTCACCTTCGCCAAGGGCGTCAACTCCGGATACGTGCCGCTCGGCGGCGTGGCCATCAACGAGGCGATCGCCGAGACGTTCGCGCACCGCGCGTATCCCGGCGGACTCACCTACTCCGGGCATCCGCTGGCGACCGCTGCCGCGGTGGCCACCATCCGGGCGATGGAGGACGAGCGCATCGTGGAGAACGCGGCGCGGGTCGGCAGGGAGGTCATCGGACCGGAACTGCACCGCCTCGCCGATGCGCACCCCAGTGTCGGCGACGTGCGGGGTGTCGGCGTGTTCTGGGCGATCGAACTGGTCTCCGACCCGGTCACGAAGGCGCCGCTGGCCCCGTACGGGTCGAGCAGCCCCGCGATGACGGAGGTGATCGGCGCGTGCACATCCGCAGGCCTGCTGCCGTTCGCCAATTTCAACCGCATCCACGTCGTGCCGCCGTGCACGGTCACCGACGACGAGGTCCGCGAGGGCATGGCTATCCTGGATCAGGCCCTCGAGATTGCCGACCGGCACGTGGGGGCGTAGACACGACACATGCGACGACCTCCCTCCCCGCTGATCGCGGCGGCCATCGTCGGTGCGGCACTGACCGTCGGCTGCGCGACGGGGAGTCCGTCGCAGGCGACGCCGTCGGAGGCGTCGTCGGACCTT
Source organism: Gordonia sp. NPDC003425 (assembly GCF_053588635.1). Taxonomy (NCBI): domain Bacteria; kingdom Bacillati; phylum Actinomycetota; class Actinomycetes; order Mycobacteriales; family Gordoniaceae; genus Gordonia; species Gordonia sp. NPDC003425. The sequence goes on from NZ_JBSFQI010000004.1 coordinate 17,490, forward strand.
CCCACTGCGAGCCCGGTATCCCGGGAGGCCATCGCCCCGGTGTCGCCCGCTGCCCGAGCCGAGGGGTTCGTCGACATCCGGACGGTGGTGCCCGACGCCCTCGTCGACTTGCGGTATGCCACGCCGCACAGTTTTGTCGGGGTACGGCTCTACCCCGTCGATGCCCGATGCCTCGTCCACGAGTCGATGACCGCCGGACTGCGCACGGCCGCACGTCAGTTGCGCACCACCGGCGACACCCTGGTGTTCTGGGACTGCTACCGGCCGCATTCGGTGCAGGTGCGGATGTATCAGAAGGTGCCCGATCCGGCGTGGGTGGCGGCGCCGGGGCCCTACTCGCGTAGCCACGAATCGGGCCGGTCGGTCGACGTCAGCCTCGCCACCCGCAACCCCACATGCCCGGCGCCCCACCGAATCGGTGACCACTGCCTGGTCGACATGGGGACCGACTTCGACGACTTCTCCCCCGCCGCAACCGCATTCGCGGTCGATGGGGTGTCACCCACCGCGCAGCGCAACCGTGCGCGACTGCGCACTGCCATGGCATCGGGAGGATTGTCGGCGTACTCCGGCGAGTGGTGGCACTTCGACGGCGCCGGGGCCGGCGTGCGTCGCCCGATCATCGACGTCCCGGTGAACTGACGACCCGCACCGCGAGATACCCCGACTCGGGCGCACCCGGCGAGGGCCGGTCGGCGGGACAGGTACCGATCAGCACGGTTTCGGCCGGTCGCGACGAAAGACAGGTAGCGCGCTACGCCACAGTTCGAGAGCACCCGTGCCTAGCGTCACTGCCATCAGCCCGCACACTCACACCAGGGGGCACCGATGCCCAAGAAGCTCATCTACTGCGCAGACGGAACATGGAACGGTCCCGCGACCCACACCAACGTCTCGCGGCTCTACTCGGTCCTCGCACGGTCGCAGACGCAACTGACGTTCTACGACCAGGGCGTCGGACGCACCGGTGGGATGCTGCGGCGGCTCACCGGCGGGGCCTTCGGCGACGGCCTGATCGACAACGTACGCCGGGGATATGACCGCATCGCCACCAGTTACGTGCCCGGCGACACGGTATATCTGTTCGGGTTCAGTCGCGGCGCCTACACCGCGCGCAGTCTCGCCGGCATGATCGCCTACTGCGGACTTCCCGCCGACGCCCCCACATCAGACGACGTCGACGCAGCATTCCGTGCCTATCGCCGTCGCGACGGAGCGTCGTCCTGGGTCGACCGGCCGGCGGGATTCGTCGACGCCCACATCGAGATGATCGGGGTGTGGGACACCGTCGGTACGCTCGGCGTCCCCGGTGCACTGTTCGGACATCAGGATCAACAGCGGTACGGATTTCTCGACACCGCGCTGCATCGTGACGTCCGGGCCGGTTATCACGCGCTGGCCATCGATGAGCGCCGCCGACAGTTCCAGCCGTCGCTGTGGGATTCCCCGGCACCCGGACAGATCATCGAACAGGTGTGGTTTGCTGGTGTCCACTGCGACGTGGGCGGCGGCGGAATGGCAGACGAGCCTTCACTTTCCGACATCACCCTGGCATGGATGCTGGAGCGGGCCGATCGGCACCGAATCGCATTGACCACGGACGCAACGACCAATCGACTTCTTCTTCCGAAGAGCAGTGCGTTGGCCGCAATGCGCCGGTCGTGGCGACCCTACTGGGGTCCGCCGGTCACCCGCACCATCCCGGTGGGCGCGACGATCGCCAATTCGGTCGCCGTGCGAATGGAGTCGGATCCGCAGTATCGCCCGGTGCGCCTGGCGGCGTTGACTGCCCCACGGGCGGTGAGACCACACGCCTTCGACGAGGTGGTCGAGGCCGCATGAGAAGGTGCTGATCGGGCCGATCAGGCAGCGGCGCGATACACTCACGGGTGTCGCTCACCGAACGCATCGACGGCTTCCAGCGTCGGCATCCCCGTTCGGGCTACCCCCTGGCCGTCGCGTACAAGTTCTTCGACGACCAGGGCGGTTATCTGGCCGCACTGATGACCTACTACGGGTTCGTGTCGCTGTTTCCGCTGTTGCTGGTGTTCACCTCGGTGCTCGGTTTCGTGCTGCATGACAATCCCGAACTCCAAGCGCGCATCATCGACTCCGCGCTCTCCCAGATTCCCGTGATCGGATCGCAATTGGGAGAATCCGGCAAGCTGTCGGGCAGTGGCGTGGCGGTTGCCATCGGCGTGGTCACCGCCGTCTACGGCGGACTGGGAATCGCCGTCGCGGCGCAGAACGCGATGAACATCGCATGGACGGTGCCACGTAACAGTCGGCCGAACCCCATCCAGGTCCGGATCAAGGGTGCGATGCTGCTGTCGACGGTCGGGGTCGCGATCATCGCCCTCACCGTCCTCAACGGGATCGGGGCCGCCATCGAGCTGGGCTCCCTGAGCCACTGGCTGACACTGGCCGGATCGGTACTGCTCAACACCGCCGTCTTCGCGACCGCGTTCCGCCTCGGCACCGCACGTGCCGTCGGGCTGCGTGACGTGCTGCCCGGGGCGATCGTCGCCGGCATCGGATGGCAGGCGCTGCAGAAGTTCGGGTCCATCTACGTCGAACGCGTCATCGGCAGGGCCAGTGAAACCTACGGGGTGTTCGCGGTGGTGCTCGGTCTGCTCGCGTTCCTCTACCTCGCGTCGGTGCTGATCGTGGTGTGCCTCGAACTGAACGTGGTGCGTGTCGACAAGCTCTATCCGCGGTCACTGCTGACCCCGTTCACCGACAACGTAGTGCTGACCGCCGGCGACAAGGCGGCCTACACAGCGCAGGCGCGGGCGCAGCGCAGCAAAGGCTTCGAGAAGATCAGCGTGAGTTTCGACAAGCGCGCTGCCGCCGGCGACCCGGGCACGTCTTCGGACACGCGCCCCGCGACGCCCGGCGACCCCACGATTCGGCGCGCCGGGGTCCCCGATGCCGGCGACGTGTCGCGACTGCTCTATGACTTCAACACCGAGTTCCACGCTCCGACGCCCACCGCGGCCGAGTTCGGTGAGCGGTTCCGCATCCTGCTCGACCGCGACGACGTCGTCGTGCTGCTCGCCGAGCAGTGCGGCGCGGTGGGCTTCGCGCTGATCACGTTGCGGCCCACACCTTATGGAGAGGGTTCGATCGCACAACTCGAAGAACTGTACGTGCAGCCGGATCTCCGTGACCAGGGTGTCGGGGCGGCGTTGCTCGATGAGGCGCTAGCGGCGGTGACGGCCCGCGGCGCCCTGGAAATGCACATCAACGTCGACGAAATCGATGTGGAAGCGCGGCGCTTCTACGAGCGGCACGGGTTTGTGAACATCGAACCCGGCGCCGACCACCGGATGCTGTGCTACCTGCGTGCGTTGTGATCGCCGGAGTGGTCGTCGGATGCGGGCACATCGGCCGCCAACGCTGCGACGCCGACGCGGTACACCTGGCGACCGAGCCTGATGACCACGGCGCCCGGCACCACGATCCACACCAGATTCGGAAGCACCGCCACCATGAGGAACCCGCCGAGGTCGCCACGGTCGAGCGATTGCCTGGTCATCTCCAGTCCGCTCGCCGCTTCCACCAGGAAGTAGATCACCGTCTTCCAGAACGTCGCGACCGACACCAGCAACCCGACGATCACCGCCGACCACCGACGCGCATGACTGAGCACCCAGACCAAGGCGATCACCTCGAGCAGATTTGCCCAACTCTGGGCGCTGCCGAAGGCGTCGAACCCGGCATAGCGGTGATCGAAGGAGGAGTAGAACACGTGCCCCGGCCACAGCCAGGCCAACGACCCACCCCGGTGCGAGATGGACCCGAGGAGCACATAACAGGCGTCATAGGTCTGGATGGCCGCGGTGACGGCGAACCACACCACCACCCATCGCGGAAGCCGGAGATCTCTTGATTCCACCGTCGTCATCTTCCGATCGCCTCCTCGCGCGCAGACATACGAGCAGGGTAGAACGCGTGTTGTGGTTGCGAGGCACGGTCGCGGTGATGAGGATGGTGTGGTTGCCTCCGGCGGTTCACCGCTCGCCGCCGAAACACGCCGACGCCGCCGTCTCGAGGAGTAGCCGCAGATGGATCTGGACCGGACACACACCACCCACACCACATCCCCGGGGGCGCCCGCGCCGCATGGCGCAACACTGACCCGCACCGGGGTGAACTTCGCGCTGCACTCGGCCACGGCGTCACGCGTGGTGCTCGAGCTGTATCCGGACGCCGACGACGAGCCGACCGACGTGATCGAGCTGTCCGGTCCCACCGAGGGGACCTGGCACGTCCACGTCGAAGGGGTTGGCGCCGGACAACTGTACGGCTACCGCGTCGACGGCCCGTACGAGCCCGCATCGGGACTGCGTTTCAACCCCGCGAAACTGCTCCTCGACCCGTACGCCAAGGCGGTGACCGGGAAGTTCCGCAACACCGACAATCTGCTGCTGGCCTACGATCCCGAGCAAGGAGATGCCGATCTCTCCCCCGATCACCGCGATTCGGGCCCGATCGTCCCGAAGGCCATCGTCATCGACGACGACTCCTTCGACTGGCAAGGGGTCACCAGCCCGGAACTGGCGCTCGAGGAACTCATCATCTACGAGGTGCACACAAAGGGATTCACCGCCCATCCCTCGGCGCAGGTGGACGCTCCGGGAACCTATCTCGGGTTCGTCGAGAAGATCCCCCATCTCACCCGGCTCGGAATCAACGCGGTGGAACTGCTGCCGATTCACGAGCACTACGTCGACGACTTCCTGGTGGACAAGGGACTGACCAACTACTGGGGCTACAACACGATCGGGTTCTTCGCCCCCGAATCGTCCTACGCGTCCGGCGACACCCCCGGCAGCGCGGTGCACGAGTTCAAAACGCTTGTCCGTGAACTTCATCGCAACGGCCTCAAAGTGATCCTCGACGTCGTGTTCAACCACTCCGGAGAAGGCAACGAGATGGGCCCCACCATGTCGTTTCGCGGTATCGACAATCCCGCCTACTACATGCTGACCGGAGCCGACGACGCGCCCAAGCGGTACTACATGAACTTCAGCGGGACCGGAAACACCCTCGACTTCTCCAGTCCCACCGTGATCGGCATGGTGCTCGCCTCGCTGCGGTACTGGGTGCAACACATGCATGTCGACGGATTCCGGTTCGATCTCGCGGCGGTCCTCGGCCGCGCTGGCAGCGACGATAGCTTCGAGGGGCATGCGCCGTTCTTCGAAGCCGTCAGCGCCGATCCGGTGTTGTCCAACACGGTCCTCATCGCCGAGCCGTGGGACACCGGCACCTATCAGGTCGGCAACTTCCCGGTCGACTGGTCGGAATGGAACGGCAGATTCCGCGACACCATGCGCCGCTTCGTCAAGGGCGACGACGGCCAGCTACCCGACCTCGGCCGGCGACTCACCGGTTCGGCGGACCTCTACGCCGACGACGGCCGAACCCCGTACAACAGCATCAATTTCATCACCTGCCACGACGGCTTCACGCTGCACGACCTCGTCTCCTACGACCACAAGCACAACGACGCCAACGGCGAGGACAATCGGGACGGGTCCGATGACAACAACTCGTGGAACTGTGGTGCCGAGGGCGACACCGACGACCCGCAGGTGATCGGGTTGCGTCATCAGCTTGTCAAGAACCATCTCTGTCGGCTCATGTTCTCCGCAGGCACGCCGATGCTGCTCGGTGGCGACGAGTTCCTACGCACCCAGGGCGGCAACAACAACGCGTACTGCCAGGACAACGAGATCTCCTGGTTCGACTGGACATTGGCCGAGCGCAATCGTGACATCCTCGAGTTCGCCTCGAAGGCAATCGCTCTCACGCGTCGATTCAAGGCGCTGCAGCACCGCAAGTATCGGCTCGGTGCCGACAACGACGCGGGAATGGTCGCCGAACTCACCTGGTTCGGCCCCGACGGCAATTCGCCGCACTGGTCGGATCCCGCCGCGCACACGCTGTGCTACCGCCTCGACACCGAGGACGCCTACCCCGACAACCCGGTCTCCTCGCTGTACTTCATCCTCAACGCCGACTACAACAACGCGTGGATCGTGCTGCCCGAGTTGCCCGATGGGCATTCATGGCATCGGGTCGTCGACACATGCCTGCCCGCCGGTGAGGACTTCGCCGAACCCGGTGCCGAGGTGCTGATCGACCCCGACGACCACTACCTGGCCAGCGCCCGGACCGCAGTGATCCTGGCCGGACGAAAGACGTAGCCGGTGGAGATCGACGGTCGCGAGATTGCCGTTTCGGGCAGTCTGCTGCAACCGCTGACCCGGCGCACCAGCGACATCCTCCGGTTGACTCTGGCCGGACTCTTCCTCGCCATCGTGATCGTGGGTTCGCTGATCACGCGCGCCGACTGGGTGGGGCTGGAGAAGTCGATCTCCGACATCGTCGGCGTGCTCACCCCGCGGCAAGCGGATCTGGTGTATCTCGCCTACGGCATCGCCCTGTTCGCGCTGCCGTTCGTCGTCCTCGTCGGTCTGGTGGCGGCCCGGCAGTGGCGCATGTTGTGGGCATACTTCGCGGCTGCGTCGATCAGCTTTCTCGCACTCTCGGTGACCGAGAACGGAATCGCCGCGCCGCAGTGGCATTTCGATCGGGGCGAACGACTGGACTCGGTGTTGTCGCAGTTCCTCGACGATCCGCGATGGATCGGGATGCTCGCCGCGGTGCTCACCGTGTCGGGGCCGTGGCTTCCGGCGCGGTGGCGGCGCTGGTGGTGGGCGTTGTTGCTGGCGTTCGTTCCCATTCATTTGTTCGTGAGCGCGGTGGTCCCCGCGCGTGCATTGTTGGGATTGGCGACGGGATGGTTCGTCGGTGCACTGGTGGTGTGGGTGGTGGGTACCCCGGCGCTGGCCGTGCCGCTCGAGCAGATGGTCCGGGCGCTGGCACGTCGTGGTGTCGTGGTCACCGGGCTCACCGTGCTGCGTCCGGCGGGGGCCGGGCCGTTGATGCTGTCGGCGGAAACCGGCGCGCCGGACCCGATGGGAACGCCGTCGACGGTGATGATCTCGCTGTACGGACCGAATCAACGCAGTGCGGGTGCGTTGCGTCAGTTCTGGAACAAGATCCGGTTGCGCAGCCAGGAGACCGCCCCGCTGCAATTGTCGGTCCAGCGGGCTGTCGAGCATCGCGGGTTGATGGAGTTGGCGGTGCGGCGCCTGGACCTGTCCAATGCCGACACCCTGGCGGTGGCCCAGCTCGACCTCGGCTGGACTCTGTACGCGCACACGCCGACCCGCGGATGCACCGTGAACAAATGCACCGACCCGGATCCCGCGCCGCGTGTGTGGCGGGCGCTGGCCACGCTGCACGAGCACGGCATGACACACGGCGACCTGCGCGTCACCGAGATCACCGTGGACGACGGGCACGTCCGCTTCGGGGGATTCGGTTATGCGGAGTTCGGGGCCACCGACGTGCAGATGCAATCGGACATCGCGCAGTTGCTGGCCACCACGACCGACCTCTACGGGGCACACACCGCGGTGGTCGCGGCCATCGACGCCTTCGACGAGGACAGCGTGCTGTCCGCATCACGACGGCTGACCAAATCCGCTCTGCCGCGCAGGATTCGGGAGCCTCTCGGCGAACCCGAGGCGGTGATGAAGGCGGCACGCGACGAAATCCGCTCGCAGACCGGAGCCGACGCCATCCCGGGAGAGGTGGTCACCCGCTTCTCGCGCAGCCAGGTCATCCAATTGGTGCTGCTGGTGGCACTGGTCTACGTCGCCTACCCCTTCATCAGCACGGTCCCGACATTCTTCAGCGAACTGCGTACCGCCAACTGGTGGTGGGCCGCAGTGGGACTCGCCGTGTCGATGCTGACCTACGTCGGGGCCGCGGCAGGACTGTGGGCGTGCGCGAACGAGATCGTCAGTTTCCGCAGTCTCACGCTCATGCAGTTCGCCAACACCTTCGCCGCCACCACCACCCCCGCGGGCGTGGGTGGACTGGCCCTGAGTACACGCTTTCTGCAGAAGGCCGGACTCGGCGGTGTGCGTGCCACCACCGCGGTGGCACTGCAACAGGCGGTACAGGTGATCGTGCACGTGGTGCTGTTGGTCTTCTTCACCACGCTCGCCGGCACGTCGACCAACCTCTCCCACCTCGTTCCGTCGACCACCGTCTTGTATCTCATCGGCGGAATCCTGCTCGGTGTGATCGGGATCTTCCTGTTCGTCCCCACCCTTCGGCATTGGCTTCGGACCGCGGTACGTCCCAAACTCAGCGAGATCCTCACCGACCTCGTCGAGGTGTCGCGTGAACCAAAGAGACTATCAATCATTGTGCTCGGTTGTGCGGCAACAACTCTCGGCGCAGCCCTGGCGCTGTGGGCCAGCGTGAACGCCTTCGGTGGCACCGCCACCTTCGTCACGGTGACCGTGGTGACCATGATCGGTGGCACGCTGGCGTCGGCGGCCCCCACACCAGGCGGTGTCGGCGCCGTCGAGGCGGCGCTGATCGGAGGCCTGGCGGCATTCGGGGTGCCCTCGGCGATCGCAGTACCCGGGGTGCTGCTCTACCGGGTACTGACCTGCTGGCTGCCGGTCTTCATCGGGTGGCCGGTGATGCGCTGGCTGACCCGTAACAACATGGTCTGAGACTGCGTCGCGGCAAGAGTCGCCTTAGGCTCGAGCGCATGGATCTTCCGCGCATCCCGACCCCCGATTTCGTCGCCGGACTGCCCAAGGCCGAGCTCCACGTCCACCTCGAGGGCACCCTCGAACCGGATCTGAAGCTCACCCTGGCCCAACGCAACGGCGTCGAGCTCGCACAAACCACTGTCGACGAGGTACGCGCAACCTACGAATTCGACTCGTTGGCAAGCTTTCTGGCCATCTACTACCCGGCGATGGAGGTGTTGCGGACCGAGCAGGATTTCTACGATCTGGCCTGGGCCTACCTGGAACGGGCCGCAGTCGACGGCGCGGTGCACGTCGAGATGTTCTTCGATCCGCAGGCCCACACCTCACGCGGGGTCGCCTTCGCCGATGTGATCACCGGTTATCACCGTGCTGCCGTCGACGCCGCCCGGCTCGGCATCGATGCCGGGCTGATCATGTGCTTCCTGCGTGATCTGCCTGCCGACGGCGATCCCGATTCGGCCGAGGCCACCCTGGATGCACTGCTTGCCTCGACCGAGTTCACCAGCTGGGTGCTGGGTGTCGGCCTGGACTCCGACGAGCGCAACAATCCGCCGTCGAAATTCGCCGCCGTGTTCGCACGGGCCCGGGCCGCGGGACTGCATCTCACCATGCACTGCGACATCGACCAACCCAACAGCATCGAGCACATCAGGCAGGCGATTCACGAGATCGAGGTGGAACGCATCGACCACGGCACCAACATCGTGGAGGACCCGGCGCTCGTCGACGACGCTCTGGCACGCGGTCTCGGATTCACCTGTTGCCCGGTCTCGAACAGCTTCGTCACCGACGACATGAAGTCCGACGAGATCACCTACCTGCTGGGGCGTGGTGCCGCGGTCACCGTGAACAGCGACGATCCCTCGTATTTCGGCGCGTATCTGGCCGGGAACGTGACCGCACTGGCCGAGCACGCCTCGCTGTCGACCGAGCAGGTGATTGCGCTCGCGCGCAACTCTTTTGTGGCGTCCTGGATCAGCGACGAGCAACGCCGCGACTACCTCGATCGGATTGATGCCTACGTGGCCGGGTTCGGCGGCTGACGCGGCCGCCCGGTTCGTCGGCTGTGCCCTGCCGCAAGGCGCGGCGGCGCACCGTCTAGGCTGACCACGAGCCATCAATCGAACAGCGGAGGATTGCAATGACACAGCTCGGAGTGGTCGGCGGCGGCACCATGGGCGCCGGGATCGCCGAGGTGGCGATCCGCGCGGGCGACGACGTCCTCGTCCTCGAGCGCGATCAGGCGGCCGCCGACGCCGCCCGCGCCCGGATCGAGAAGTCACTCGGCCGTGCGGTCGCGAAATCCAAGATCACCGACGACGACGCGCAGCAGGCGCTTGCGCGACTTCGGCTCACCACCACAATCGGTGACTTCGGCGACCGTGAGCTGGTGATCGAGGCACTCCCGGAGATCGAATCGCTCAAGATCGGGTTCTTCGCCGAACTCGACAAGGTCACCGCGCCGGAGGCGATCCTGGCGACCAACACGTCGTCGTTGCCGATCATCCGGATCGCCAAGGATGTCGCCGACCCCTCACGCGTGGTGGGCGTGCACTTCTTCAATCCGGTACCGGTGATGCCGCTGGTGGAGATCATCTCGAGCCTGGCGAGTTCGCCGCAGGCCATCGAGACCGTCACCGCGTACGCGCGCGACCACCTCGGCAAGCACACCATTGCGGCCGGCGACCGCGGCGGATTCGTGGTCAACGCACTCCTGATCCCGTACCTGGTGAGTGCCATCCGCATGTACGAGAGCGGGTACGCCACCAAGGAGGACATCGATGCGGGCATGGTGAAGGGCTGCGCCCACCCGATGGGACCCCTCACCCTGTGCGACCAGGTGGGCCTCGACGTGGTGCTCGATGTGTCCGAATCGCTCTACCAGGAGTTCCGCGAACCGCACTTCGCGCCGCCGCCCGTGCTGCAGCGCATGGTGGAGGCGGGCTACCTGGGCAAGAAGTCCGGCAAGGGCTTCTACGACTACAGCGCTTAGGGATTAGTCAGGGAACACCGGCAGTCCGATGATGGTGTTGCAGGCGGTGGCACCGCGTCGTAGGCCCGCATCGAACGCGGCCACGCGTTGTGCTCCGATGCCGTGCCCCGTATCGGAGCGGTTGCCACCCGAGGCCCGCAGCAGGTCCCGGGCGACGCCGAGATCGCGCCACGTCACGATGTGCCGCGCGATGTACCAGCGCATGGCCATCCCGGCCCAGCAGTCGGCGGACTGTTCGTAGCGGAACAGGTCGGGTGAATTGACCACCGTCACCCACACCGGGTCGAGTCCGGCCTTTTCCTGCAGGCCGTGGGCACTTTCGTGACTCAACGCGACCAGGGCGGTGACATCGTTGCGCAGCAGCTCCGTGTCGGTGCGGGGGTTGATGAACGTCGTCCCTTCACAGTGGTGAAGACCGAGCCCGATCGAGGAGAACCCGCAGATCCCGCGGGTGCTGCTGCTGCGCCACACGCCGACGGCGACGCTGTTGATCCACACGACCTGCTTGACCGCGGCGGATTCCTTCATGTGTGCGAGCCATTCACCGGAACGGGCGGTGGCACAGGCGGCGATGTCTTTCATATTGCTCGAACCGCAGGCCTCGAGCGATCCTGTCACCAGCGTGGTTCCCGGCGGTGGTGCCGCGGATGCGGTGCCGGCCTCGGTGGCGAACCCCGCGGTGAGGCCGAGTGCCACGACCAATAGCGGTATCGCGAGTACACGCAACGCACGAGACCCGGGTGCCGGGACTCGGGACCGGCCCCACAAACGTGTGGTGCGCGTGTGACTCATGGGGTCATTCAACCACCGTCACCCCGGAAGGTGTCCGGTATTGGTGCGGCGCAGATCCGAGAACGTCTGGATCGACGTGGAAATCGCGGTCGCCACCGGGCGATTGTCGGCGTCCTGCGTCTTCGACACCATCACCACATTGTCGATGTAGGGCTGGATCGTGCTCGTGTTCTGCACGGTCGCGACGATGATGAGCTGGAATCCGAACTTGCGGAACGCCGCCAGCGCCTGCTGGGCGAACTGAGGGTCCGATTTCGAGAACGCCTCGTCGAGCATGAGCTGCGCGAAGATCGGCCGGGTACCGCCCGACGGGTGCGACAGGTTGAAGCTCAGCGCTCCGGCGAGACAGAACGCCATCAGTTTCTCCTGCTCACCGCCCGAATTGTCGCCGGCATTGCTGTAGGTCCGGATTGTCTCGCCGGTGTCGGAGTCGCGTTCTTCGCAGTAGAAGTCGAAGCGATTGCGCACGTCGAGTGCGTCGCGCGTCCACTGCCGATCCTCCGGGGTGGAACCGGCCAGGCGTTCGCGCAGCAGCAGGATGTCGGTGTACTGCTCGAGGATCGCCTGTTCGTCACCGAAACTCACCGCGGCGGTCCGCGCGGAGATCTGCCGTGCCTTCTCGGTCAGTTCGGCGACCGCGGGCAGGTGCTTGCGGCCCGGGCACAATCGCAGCCGGGTGCCGCGGTTGAATGCCACCGCGGCCAGCCCGGTGTTGACCCGTTCGATCTGCGCCAGGATGCGCTTCTCCTCGGTCTCGGCGGCCATGTGCAGGCCGAGAATCGCGCCGGGCGCCTGCTCGGTGATCAGTCGTCGCATGCGCTCGTACGCGGCGGGTAATTCGCGCTCGTCGATACGGCGGCACAGCGCCACATAATCGTGGAGGCGCTCGTCGAGATCGTCGCTGTCATTCGGGATGGCGTCGGGGAACTCCCGGTCGTAGGCGTCGAGAATCCGGGTCAGTTCGTCGCGGGACCGGCGGGTGTCGGCTCGCATCCGGTCACGTTCGCGCGCAACGGTTTTGCGTAGTTCCTGCCGATACGGCTCGGGTGCGAGCACGTCGAGGGTGATCGCCGATTGCTCCCGGAAACCGTCGAGCGAGTTTTCCGCGTGCGCCGAGATCGGTTCGGGGGTGAGGCTTTCGACCAGTTCGAGCAGATCGGTGCGGCGGCGATCGTGGGTGGCGATCTTGTCGCGCACCAGCGCCGCCTGCGAGATGGCGGCCCGCACCTGCTCCCAGAGTTCCTCGGCCTTGCGTCCGAGCGCCTCGGTGTCGGGATGCTCCTCCATCAGCAGTTCGTACTGCTCGGTGAGGGCGTCGACTCGCCCGTCCGCGGACTCGACGTCGATCTCGCTCCATGTGGTGAACTGTTCGCAGATCCGCCGGTAGGCGTCGCGGCGTTGTTCGTGCGCGGTACGGTCGGCGTCGAGTGCGCCGCTGGCCGCGCGCGCGGCCTCGTACGAGCGGTTCTCGTGGTCGAGTTCGTCGCGCAGCGCGGCGATCTTGGCGTCGACATTGCCGACGAAGATGTACTGCGACGGACGCAGGCGCTGGCGGTCGTCCTTGATCGCGAGTTTCGCCGAGTCCTTGCGCAAACCGGTGTCGGTGACCGCCCGGGTGTGATCATTGAATTCGGCAGTGGAGTCCACGCAGACGTGGTTGCCCAACTTCGCCAGGATGGTCAGCGCCTCGTTGGCGCATGGATGATCCGGGTCGGCCGCGCGCAGCGTGGCACCGAGTGTCCCTGGTTCCGTCATCGGCGCCGGCCGGTTGTCGGCGTGGTGCAGGGCCACCCGGCCACGCATGTCGTGGTTGTTGACGAAACGTAGGGCTGCGCCGAAGTGCTTGTCCGGGACGAGGAGTCGCAGACCCGCGTGGCGCAACACCTTCTCCACCGCGACCCGCCAGCGCTCGGCGTCGGGACGCAACTCCACCAACTCGGCGACGTAGCGTAGGTCGTTCTCGTCGATGCCCAACGCACCCGCGATGGTGCGGCGGATCTCGTGCTCGGCGCGTGGAAGCGCGGACCCGGCCTGCTCGACCCGGGTGAGTTCGTCGTGTGCGGCATCGCGGTGAGTGCGGGCGGCCACCTCGGCGGCAAGGGTCTGGGCGTAGTGCGCCTTGCCGGCCTCGAGCACACCGTCGATTCGCGTGGCCTCCTCCATCAACGTCTGCCGCAGAGACCAGAACTCCTCGGCATCCTCCGGAATCTCGAATCCCAGTGCGCCGACACGGTGTTCGTATCCGGCACGCCGGATCGACGCTTCGTTGCTCACCTTCTGGGCGGTGGCCAACTGCTCCTGCAACGGCGCCAGATCCCCGGTCGAGGTGGCGACGCGCGCGAGCAGATGGCTGTGGTCCTGTCGCAGTTGGTCGTGCTGGACGTTGAGGGCGGCGAGGTCGCTGTCGAGGCGCGCGATCTGATCGTCGAGGTCGGCGATCTCTGGCTCGGCGTTGCGCAGCCGCAGATTGGTGACGTACGCGCGCACCACGTCGGGTTCGATCGTGTCGAGTACGTCGAAGCCGGCGGCCTCGGTGGCGTAGCGCTCGTGGAGTGCCTCGATGTCACCGAGAATGGTGCGTTTGCGTCGTGACACGTCGAGCAGTTCGCGGGCCTCGACGAGCGGATTGATCTGTTCGAGCGCATCGGTGATTCCGGTGATGCTGCTCGGTTCGTCGAGCATGAACTCCCGCACGAACTGCGCGAGTCCACCAACACTCTTGAGCGACTTGGCCTTTCCGAGTAGCTGTTGCGCGGCGTCGGACCCGCGGATGCCGATCAGGGAGTAGAGGGTCGAGAGGTACCGGCCCTCCCCTGGCCCGCCCTGCCAGCCGGCCTCCCGGAAACGGGCGGCGCTGTACCCCGACGACGCCCAGTCGTTACAGGGATCGACGATGTCGACGTCGCCGTCGTGGATGAAGTAGGCGCTGTGGGCGTCGGTGAGTTTTCCCGCGGCGAGCCACTTGAGCACCAGACCGGTGATGGCCGTGCCCGACGTCGACGTGTAGGTGACCGCGATGGCTGCCCATGCCGGTCCCCCGCCCCGCAGGTACATGACCTCGCGGTGCGCGCCGGTGGCGTCACGCCGTTCCCCCCACGCCCCACGCACGTACTTGCCCACGGTGCGCTTGCCGCCGGAGGAGCCGGCCGCGGTGGCGTCGCCGGAGGCGTTGAAGTTGCGACGGTTGTCGGGCAGGAACGCCAACGAGATCGCGTCGAGCAGCGAGGATTTGCCGCTGCCGGACGAGCCGGTGATGAGTGCGCCGCCGGCGCTGAATCCGATGGAGTGATAGCCGTCGAACACGCCCCAGTTGATCAGCTGCAACCGAGACAGGTAGTACTGCTCGGTCGCGTCGCTCACCATTGGTCTCCTTCGTCCCCGGGCTCGTCCTCTGCCTCGTCCTCTGCGTCGCCGGGGCCATCGTGGGCATGTGCCTCACCGGGCCCGGGTTCGGATTCGAGGTCACCACCGGCACCGATGAATTGCTCGAACTGGCGTTGCAGGTCGGTGATCACCGACGCGGTCATCACTGCCGAGATCACCGGGCTCACGGTGAAGGTGTCGGGGTCGTCGCGATGTCGCCGCAGGAAGTCGAGTTCGCAGAGCTTGTCGATCGATCGTTCTATGCGCTTGTCGAACAGGGCGAGATCCCGGTCGATCGTGTTGGACACCCCGGCGAACATCTCGTGGATCTCCTCGCGGGTGATCAGGACGGTCTCGTCACGGGCGGAACGGAAGAACTTCGCGAGGTGCAGCGCGAGGATGGCGTCGTAGGTGTCGATGGTCTCCCGCTTGAGGATCCGGCGTCCCCACCGCGAGTCGTAGCCTGCCTGCTCCACGAATGCGACCTGCAGTTCGTCGACGAGCCGCAGCCGCAGGTCGAGTTCGGAGAGCCGGGTGCGCAGCAGATCCTGATACTCCGACACCCATGCCCAGAGCTGAGGTTGCTGATCACCGCTGAGATGCCGTCGCGTCAGGAGATTCTGGAGCGCCCAGCAGGCACGGTCGGGCATCTCGGACACGTCCCCGTCGAACCGCGGGCTGCGGGGGGTGTCGTCGCGACCACGCGTCGGGGCGGTCGGCAGCTCGTCGAATCCGGCGAACTCGTTCGGCAAAGGGGCCGCCGACGGGGTGTCGGTATCGGTCATCAGACGTCGGTCTCCATCAGCTCAGCGGGTTCGGATGCGCCCGCACCGGTCGGGATCGGGTCGGAGAAGCTCGCCACGGGCACCTCGATGGCCCTGTCCTCACCTTCCAGGGAGCGGAACCGGACGAACACCGACTCCGCACCGTGTGGTCCCGGCTGGGTCAATGCCCACGACCACAGCACGATCACGTGTGCCAGGTAGGGCTCGTCGAGAGCGGCGATCAGGTCGTGCAGGAGTGCCGGACCCGAAGCGAGGGCGTCGTTGACCAGTTCGGCGAGTTCAACGGTGTCGACCTGGCCGGCCAGCGAGGCGAAAGAGGTGAGGTCGCCGCGGCCGTCGGCGGCGCGAGCCCGGGCGGGTGCCGAGGGTTCACGGATCTCGAAGGCCAACCGGCCCACCGACGTCACCGCCGGCGTGGCCAGGGGCAACTCGTAGCCGAGACGCCGGTCGGCCAGCGACTGCTTCAGCAGGTCGTTGCCGGCGGCAAGCGCGGCGTTGAGCTGACGTGCGACACCGCGACTGTCCTCGAGGGTTCCCGCAGCCACGAATCGCCGGATACGTCGGGCGCAGCGTTGCCGGGTACGGCCGACCTCGGCCATCTGATCGGCCACCAGGGTGAAGAAATTCTCCATCACGGCGCGCAGCCCCACATCGGCGGGCGGGAGGTGCTCGGCGACCACGGCGATGTCGGAGGTCAGGCGTGAGCGCCGGTCCGGATCCTGGATCATCTGTGCGAACGCGTGATACGAGGCGCTCTGTGCCGATTGCAGCAACGACTCGTAGTCGTCGAACAATTGACGCTGGGTGTCGCGGTAGGCCAGATCCGAATCGTGCGGGTCGTCGAGCAGCGCGGTGGTGATGCGATCGAGCATGGCCCCGTACTGGCCGATGTCGGTGATGATCTGTTCCATCTGATAGGCGATCGCCCGGGCCTCGTCGGTTGCTCCGCGCAGATCGGCGGGCGGGCGGCGGCCCTCGTCGAGCTCGGTGAGTTCGGTGTCGAGTTCCTCGATCTGCTGCTCGAGTTCGGCGCGGATCAATTCGGGATCATCGGTCACGCGGGTGGCCACCCGCCGCAGACCGGCGGCCACCCCGTTGATGGACCCGCCGGTGGCGACGCTGTCTTCGCGCCGCAACCGGCGCATGTAGTCGATCACCGACCTGGCCTCGGTGGTGAGGAAACAGATGTTGGGCGCATCGGGGGTGGCGGTGTCGGTGACGCGATGCACCCAGCCCTGCTTGGCCCACGACTTGATCAGGTCGAGACCGGGCGGCTGATCGGCGGCACCCTGATCGACGGCGGCGAGTTCGGTCAGGTCGCGGTCGAGGCGGATGGCGAGGTCGGATTCGGTCAGGCGGGCGCCGAAATCGAGGTGACGCTCCATCAGCGTGACGTAGAGGGCCGAGTTCGTCGCGGCGAACAACCGCACCGAGGCCGAACGCGCAATGCTGCGATTGGCCGCCCACGAGTCGGCCAGGGCCGACGACACCGCAGCGGTCGTCATGGTCACCTCACAGGTCGGCTCGGATCACGGGACCCGACGTAGTCTGCCATGCCCGTCGGACCGCGAGCCGGGGGCGTCGTGCCACCGCGGCGCGATTGCGCGCCGGGTTCACCAACAGGGGCGGCATCCGATCCGCCGACGAATTAGGGTTGATTCCGGACGCGCGGACCCGTGTGGCCGACGGTCGGACACGAAACCAGTGTGTGGCGACCGAACCCGAGAGCGAAGGCAGGTTATGAGCGAAACGCAGCCGACCATCATCTACACCCTGACAGACGAGGCGCCGATGCTGGCGACCTACGCTTTCCTCCCCGTCATCCGGACATTCGCCGATGCCGCCGGCATCGACGTCGACACCAGCGACATCTCCGTGGCCGCGCGGATCCTCGCCGAGTTCGACGACTACCTGACCGACGACCAGAAGGTCGACGACAATCTCGGTGAACTCGGGCGGCTCACCCAGGACCCCGACACCAACATCATCAAGCTGCCCAACATCAGCGCGTCGGTTCCCCAGCTGGTCGCGGCCGTCAAGGAGCTGCAGGCCAAGGGCTACGCCATTCCCGACTTCCCCGGCAGCCCGAAGACCGACGAGGAGAAGGCAATCCGCGACCGGTACACCAAGTGCCTGGGCAGTGCGGTGAATCCTGTTCTGCGTGAAGGCAATTCCGATCGTCGCGCCCCCAAGGCGGTCAAGGAGTACGCGCGCAAGCATCCGCACAGCATGGGCAAGTGGTCGATGGCGTCGCGAACCCACGTCGCACACATGACCGAGGGCGACTTCTATCACGGCGAGAAATCGATGACCGTCGACGGTGACCGTGAGGTCAAGATGGAACTCATCACCCGCGGCGGCGAGACCAAGGTGCTCAAGCCCAAGGTGTCGCTGACCGACGGCGACGTCATCGACAGCATGTACATGAGCAAGACGGCGCTGATCGAGTTCTACGAAGAGCAGATGCAGGACGCCTACGAGACCGGCGTCATGTTCTCGCTGCACGTCAAGGCGACGATGATGCGTGTGAGCCATCCGATCGTGTTCGGCCACGCGGTGCGCACCTTCTACAAGGACGCCTTCGCCAAGCACGGCGAGCTCTTCGACGAACTCGGCGTGAACGTCAACAACGGACTCTCCGACCTCTACAGCAAGATCGAATCGCTGCCGGCCTCCAAGCGCGAGGAGATCATCGACGATCTGCACAAGTGCCACGAGCACCGGCCCGAACTGGCCATGGTCGACTCGGCCCGCGGCATCTCGAACTTCCACTCCCCCAGCGACGTGATCGTCGACGCGTCGATGCCCGCGATGATTCGCGCCGGCGGCAAGATGTACGGCGCCGACGGCCGCACCAAGGACACCAAGGCGGTGAACCCGGAGTCCACGTTCTCCCGCATCTACCAGGAGATGGTCAACTTCTGCAAGACCAACGGGGCCTTCGATCCCACCACGATGGGCACCGTCCCCAATGTGGGCCTGATGGCGCAGAAGGCCGAGGAGTACGGCTCCCACGACAAGACCTTCGAGATCGAGGAGGCCGGTACCGCCAACATCACCGACCTCGCGACCGGTGAGGTGCTGCTCACCCAGGAAGTGGAGGAGGGCGACATCTGGCGGCTGTGCATCGTCAAGGACGCACCCATCCAGGACTGGGTGAAGCTGGCCGTCACCCGCACCCGCGAATCCGGTATGCCGGTGGTGTTCTGGCTCGACCCCTACCGCCCGCACGAGAACGAACTGATCAAGAAGGTCCACAAGTACCTGCCCGACCACGACACCGAGGGACTCGACATCCAGATCATGTCGCAGGTCCGGGCCATCCGGTACACGATGGAACGCCTCATCCGCGGAATGGACACCATCTCGGCCACCGGCAACATCCTGCGCGACTACCTCACCGACCTGTTCCCCATCCTGGAGCTGGGCACCAGCGCGAAGATGTTGTCGATCGTGCCGCTGATGGCCGGCGGCGGCCTCTACGAGACGGGTGCGGGCGGATCGGCGCCCAAGCACGTCAAGCAGCTGCTCGAGGAAAATCACCTCCGCTGGGATTCGCTCGGTGAGTTCCTGGCGCTGGCGGTGAGCCTGGAGGATCTCGGCATCAAGTACGACAACCCGAAGGCGAAGGTGCTCGCGAAGACGCTGGATGCCGCGACCGGCAAGCTGCTGGAGAACAACAAGGGCCCCTCGCGGAGCACCGGTGAACTCGACAACCGGGGCAGCCAGTTCTATCTGGCCATGTACTGGGCGCAGGAACTGGCCAACCAGACCGACGACACAGAGCTGGCGGAACACTTCGCGCCGCTGGCCAAGACCCTCGCCGACAACGAGGACACCATCGTCGCCGAGATGAACGAGGCCCAGGGCGGTGCCGTCGACATCGGCGGTTACTACGCACCCGACGCGGAGAAGCTGTCGGCCGTGATGCGCCCGAGCAAGGTGTTCAACGAGGCGCTGGCCGCGACGA
This sequence comes from Gordonia sp. NPDC003425, assembly GCF_053588635.1. NCBI lineage: Bacteria > Bacillati > Actinomycetota > Actinomycetes > Mycobacteriales > Gordoniaceae > Gordonia > Gordonia sp. NPDC003425. Next base: position 37,047 of record NZ_JBSFQI010000004.1, read on the forward strand.
ACAGCTGACCTCGCACACTGCCCGGTGCTTATCTCTGGTGGGGACGGCTGTCCGCGCGCACCGCGGCGTCGGGCCACATCGGCGGGCACGGCGTGCCGGGCAGTGTCGCCAGCTCGAAGTGCCACCACTCGTTGGCGAACGTGCGGCACAACCCCCATCGGGAACCGTGTGTCTCCAGCCACGCCGCGCCGGCACGCGGGCCGACATCGATGGCATGCCCGCCGACATGGGTTGATTCCTCGGGCGGCAACACCCAGTGACGCGCAGCCGCCGGAGATCCGTAGGTCGCGATGCCCTCTCTCCACAGCCGGCGCTGCTCTGCGGCGGTTCTGGCGCCGGAGGTGATCCACAGGTCGACACCCTGCGCGTGTGCACGTCCGGCCGCCTGGGAGTAGGCGGCCGCGATGGCGGGATCGAGTCCGTCCGGACCCGACACCGCGTGCGCGGGTGACGCCCCCACAGCGGCGGCGCCCACCGTCATCGCCGCGGCGATCGACACCAGTGCCCCTGTCCGAAGGCCCGCGGGGAGGATTCGCATCTCACGTGCCTACCGGAATCGGACCGCCCGCGCCACCGTCCCGCGCCACCGTCATGACCAAAGACCCATCCGCGCTGCCCGCCGGTGCCCTACCGTGAAGTGCGATTTCGCTTTGACACAGGAGGCAGTGATGAGTGATCACGAGGTCCGGATGATCGTGTTGTCCACCGATGACCTGGACGAGTCGATCCGCTTCTACGGCGACACCCTCGGAATGGGACTGAAGTTCCGCGACGGCGCGCATTTCGCCGCGCTCGACGGCGGATCGGTGACGCTGGCACTGGCCACCGATGTGGATCACCCCATCCCGGGGAAGGTGGTGGTGGGTATCAAGACGACCGACGTCGACGCCGCGGCGAAAGAGGTCGAGGCAAGTGGAGGCGCCATCATCAAGGGGCCCTACGACGACGCCCACGAGCGACGTGCCGTGGTCTACGACAACAAGGGCAACGGGCTGGTGTTCTACAGCCCCCTCAAACGGTGATCCGCGGCGGCGACCCAGCCGCCGTTGGGTAGCGTGGCGCGGATGAACATTCGTCGCGCACTCGTCGTCCCGGTGACCGCAGCAGCGATCGTGGGGTTGGCCGCGTGTGGTTCGGACTCGGGCACGACCGGGGCGGCCGCACAATCGTGTCCCTCGGCAGCCCCTGATCACGCCGACCCCAACTGGACCTTGACGGGAACCACCGGTCGCGTGGCGGTCACCGGATCGACCGCCACCACCGCACCCCAGATCACCGTCACCACCCCGTTTACGGTGTCGGCGACGCAGGTGCATGTGATCAAGCCGGGTGACGGCGCCGAGGTCACCGCGGCATCCACGGTCGACGTCTGCTATGCGGGTGTCGACGGTCGCACCGGCAAGACCTTCGACAGCAGCTACGAGCGCGGCGTCCCCGCACCGTTCCCGGTCAATGGCGTGGTTCCCGGATTCCAGAAGGCGCTGATCGGGCAGCGCGTGGGCGCCGTCGTCGCGGTGGCGATGACATCGGCCGACGGATATCCCGAGGGAAACCCGGACGCGGGGATCGACAAGGGCGACACCCTCGTCTTCGAGCTCTCGATCCTCTCCGCGGAGGGCTGACCGGAGCACACCGTCACCGCACGCACCGTGCGAGCGTGTCGATGAGCGGGCCGGTCTTGCCGGTGAGGGCCGACACCGATATTCCGCGCCGCTCCAGGCCGCCATGCAGACGCTGCTGGACTTGTGCGGCGCGCACGGCAAACGCGACCATCGGTTCTTGATCGATCGGCGCGACGGTGGTCGACAGTTCGAGGGTCTCGACGTCGCGCACCGACCACAACTCCGCGGTCACCGGGAGACCGTCTATGTCGAGGCAACGCCACAGTGCCGAGCGAATGGGACCGAGCGTGATCAGCCTGTCGATGGGCACTCCCCCGGACGTGCATCCGACCACGAAGAGCCGTTGGGTGACGTCGAGCAGATGGGTGGGGTCACCGGTGGCGTCGATCGCGGCCGCCAGGGTTCCCGGCGGACGCCTGCTCATCGCCGATGCGGTGAACCACCGGCGGTCGTGACACCAGTCGTGCTTGAGGTGGAATGCGAAACCGTCGGGATCGATTCGGCCCGCTCGCTGCGCTCCCGGCGCCGGATTCATTCGGCCCGCTCGCTGCGCTCCCGGCGCCGGATCGATTCGGCCCGCTCGCTGCGCTCCCGGCGCCGGGACCTCGAACGGCTGCTGCCACGAGTCGGGCAGTTCCCGGGGGACACAGGGGGCCACCTTCACCGTCAGGTCGTCGAACTCACCCGATCGCAACCGGATGATCATGCCGCTGTCGAAGAGCGGCGCGGGTATCCCGGGCCTTGCGTCATGTGCCTCGGCGAACCAGATGTTTCGTCGGATCGGATCAGTACCGGTGCAGTCGAGTGCCGCCATCGCGGGCGCGACATCCTGGTCGATGTTGACCTTGATGCTGATGGGTGCGCTCGCCACCGAACCGCCTTTCCGGATGCACGAATCGTGCGCTGGCCGCCGACGATCCCTCTCACGCGATCTTCCGGCAGTCCGCCGGTCATTCCACGAGTACGGCACTACTCGATTCGGTGTGCCATGTCGTTCGTACCGGTGAGGTAGTCCGATACCCGGTCCGTTCGGGCCCGGTTCCCTCATAGTGTTATGGGGTCAGTGTTATCGGGTCAGTGTTATCGGGGTCGAAGTGTTATCCGGCTGGGCGCGTCCGTGCGCGGAGGAGGAATGGTGACCGATAGTCGGAGTGACCTCGTACGCGGCTTGGGTTGGGTGGCGCAGACCATCGATCGACGCGTCGGTTGGGCGCGGCTGCCCACACCGATCGCCTTGGCCGTGCTGGTGGGGCTGCGCAGCCAGTTGCGCGCGCTGAATCTCTTCGACACCGATCCGCAGCCCGAGCCACCGGCGGACCCTCCGTTGTCGTCGGCGGACCATCCCTTCCGCACCATCGACGGTAGATACAACAACCTGGAACGACCCGACATGGGCGCCGCAGGCGCACGCTTCGGACGAAACGTGCCACTTGCGGACACCGAGCCCGAGACGGGACAGCGATTCACCGAGCCCAACCCGCGCCGAGTGAGTCGAAATCTTCTCACGCGCAACCAATTCGAACCGGCGACCACTCTCAACCTCCTCGCGGCGGCCTGGATCCAGTTCCAGGTGCACGACTGGGTGAGCCACCTGACCCCCGCCGAGACCGACCCCGTCACCGATACCTGGCCGATCGCCCTCGACCCCGACGACCCGTGGCCCAACGGGAATCCGATGAGGGTCCGTCGCACACCGCAGCTGCCCGGGGCGCCCGGGCAACCGCCCACCTACGCCAACCGCGACACCCACTGGTGGGACGGCTCCCAGATCTACGGCGACGATCCCGTCTATGCCAGGGCCATCCGCGACGTCGCCGAGGACGGCACACCGTTGGCCACCATCGCGCTGGACGACGCGACGGGTTTGCCCCCCGCCGGGACCGACGACCTCCTCGATCCCAACGGGCCGGTCGCCAACTTCTGGGTGGGTCTGGGATTGATGCACTCGCTGTTTCTGCGCGAGCACAACATGATCTGTCGGCGACTGGCGTCGGCCTACCCGGAACTGATCGCAGACCAGGACCGCCTCTACAACACCGCACGGTTGGTGAACACCGCGTTGATGGCGAAGATCCACACCGTCGACTGGACCACGGCGATCATCGCGCACCCGACCACGGTGACCGGGATGCGCGGCAACTGGTTCGGGCTGCTGGGCGAGAATTTCAACGCGCGGTTCGGTCGGGTGATCGACAACGAGGTGCTCTGCGGAATCCCGGGCGGGCACACCGAACTCGACGGAGTGCCGTTCGCGCTGACCGAGGAGTTCGTCTCGGTGTACCGGATGCATCCGCTGCTGCCCGACGATCTGAAGGTCTGCGATCATCAGAGCCGCCGGGCGATCGGACGCTACGACCTCACCGGGATGCTCGCCGATCAGACTCGCGCGGTGTTGGCCGACCGGGACATGGCGGATCTGCTGTACTCCTTCGGGATCGCCAATCCCGGCGCCCTGACATTGCACAACTTTCCCACCGCGCTGCAGGATCTCGCGCGGCCCGACGGAATGCCCGTCGACCTGGCCACCATCGACGTGCTGCGCGGACGTGAACGCGGAGTCCCCCGATACAACGAGTTCCGCAGACGGCTCCGCCTACCGCCCGCGAAGTCGTTTCTCGACCTGACCCGGGACCCGAAGACCGCGGCCGAACTGGCCGCCATCTACCGGGATGTGGACGATGTCGATATCCTCGTCGGCCTCTATGCCGAGCCCAAGCCGCCCGGATTCGGCTTCAGCGAGACAGCCTTTCGTGTCTTCATCCTGATGGCCTCGCGCCGGATCGCTGCCGACCGCTTCCTCACCACCGACTTCGGTCCGCAGTTCTACACCGAGGTCGGCATGGCCTGGATCCGGGACAACACGATGCGCAGCGTGCTCCTGCGCCACCACCCCACCCTGGCGCCCGCGCTGGCCGACGTGAAGAATCCGTTCGCGCCATGGCCGGCCCCCTGAACCCCACGACCACAAGGACCCGAGAGGACTCGACCGTGCCGATGCAGCCTCCGTACGTGGAGTGGGAATCCCGATTCGAGAAGACCCCCGACGGTGAGGACGCGATCGTCGAGAAGATGGTCCGCGTGCTTCGCGACAACAACGAATACGCCTACCGCAAGTTCAAACGTGGTGTGCGCGACGCGCATGCCAAGAGCCACGGCATCCTGCGCGGCGAACTCGAGGTCCATGCCGGCTTGCCGGATGAGTTGGCGCAAGGCCTGTTTCGTGAACCGGCGACCTACCCCGTCATCACCCGGTTGTCGAGTACCTCCGGAACACTGCGCACCGACCAGATGCGCGGGGTACGAGGCCTGGGAATCAAGGTGATCGGGGTCGACGGCCCGCGGGCACTACCCGACGACACCGCCAACACGCAGGACTTCATCATGGTGACCCACCGTGAATTCCTGTTCGCCGACGCGAAGGAATACCTCGAGCGGGGCATGCCCACCGCGTGGGCGCTGGCGCACCTCACCGATCCGGTGCTGAAAGTGGGCGAGGATCTGCTGGCCGCGCTCAACGACCGCATCCTGCGGCCCCTCAAACGCCCACTGCCCGAGACGCTCGAGGTGTTCGTGCGGCCCAACACGCACATCCTGGGTGACACCTTCTACACGTCGGCTCCGCTGCGCTACGGCAAGTACATCGCGAAGATGCTCTACGCACCCTCGTCTCCGGAGGTGCGCGCCCTGGCCGGGCAACGCACCCCCGACTATCGCGGCATCAACGCCCTGCAGGACATGATGATCGACTTCTTCGGCTCACACGGCGCCGAATACGAACTGCGCGTGCAGTTGTGCACCGACGAGAAGCGCATGCCGATCGAGGACGCGACGGTCCCGTGGTCGGAGGAGGAATCGCCGCACCGCACCGTCGCCACCCTCAGATTCGCACCGCAGGACCCCTACACGCCCCAGCGACGTGCATATGGCGATGACATCTTGTCCTTCAACTCGTGGCGGGGGTTGGCGGAGCACACGCCGCTCGGTTCGATCAACAGACTCAAGCGCCGCGTGTACGACGCCTCCAGCCAATTTCGCCATCAACGCAACAATGCACCCATGATCGAGCCCGCCGGCGTGGCCGACCTTCCCGATTGACGGCGTTCTCGGCGCGGAGTGTCGGGTCGCAGCCGTATACTTTTGCGCCATGGGCGGACGTTGGCAACTGCTCGGCCGTCCCGCCGAACAGCATCGGGTCCGTTCTGCACTGACCGATGCGCGCAGCGGGGGTGTCGTGATCGTGGGCCCGGCGGGGGTCGGAAAGACCACGCTGGCGCGCGCCGTCACGGAGTCACTGAACTCACCGGTCCAGTGGGCGGCATGCACCGAATCGTCCCGGGCGATCCCGCTCGGGGCCTTCGCCCCCTGGGTCCAGTCCACCGCGTCGCGCGATCCCATCGCAGCGTTGGTCTCCGCGCGCGAGGCACTGATCGCCGAGAAGCACACGGTGATCGGGGTCGACGACGCCCACATGCTCGATCAGTTGTCGGCGACGCTGCTGCACCAGATCGCGGTGGACCGCAACGCCCGGATCGTGGCCACGGTCCGCACCGGTGAACCCGTGCCCGACGCGGTGACGTCGCTGTGGAAGGACGGGCACCTCACCCGCCTGGAACTGACGTCGTTGACCAAGAGCCAGAGCACCGAACTCGTGGAACTCGTCCTCGGCGGACCTCTGGAAGGCCTCAGCGCCGACGTGATCTGGGACTCGTCGGGCGGAAACCCGCTGTTCCTGCGCAACATGGTGGAGGGCGCCGTCGACGCGGGCACCTTGTCGGAGGTCGACGGCGTCTGGCAGCTGCGTGGACCCACCGCGGTGCCGTCGGGTCTGGTGGCGCTGCTCGACGACAGGCTCGATCGCGCGGGAGAGAGCGTGGTCGAGGCACTCAAGGTACTGGCCCTCTACGAACCGCTCGACATCGATGTGATGATCGAACTTGCCGGTGAAGCGGAGGTGGAGGCGGCCGAGAACCGCGGGCTGATCCGCATCACGCAGGACGGCCCGGCGGTCAACGCCCGATTCAGTCACCCGCTCTACGGCGACGTGGTGCGTCGACGGATCGGCACGGTGACCGGACGGCGGCTGCGGGCCAGCATCGTCGACGTACTGCGCGACCGACCGATCGATTCGCCCGCCGAGCGGATCCGGCTGGCGCGGCTGTGCGTCGACGGAAACCAGGACATCGACATCCGGTTGCTCATCTCGGCGACCAAGGACGCGATCTTCCTCGCGAATCTGCCGCTGGGCGAGCGTCTCGCGCGTGCCGCGGTGGACCGAGGTGGCGGATTGGCTGCCGCGGAACTGCTTTCGCGCGCTCTGCTGTGGCAGGGCCGGCCGCACGAGGCCGACGACGTCCTCGCCGGCTTCGACCCCGAGAACCTCGACGAACTGCAACTGGTGTTGTGGGCATTGCCCCGAATGAGCTTGTTGTTCTGGTCTATCGGCGATGTCCCCAAGAGCCGGCGCATCCTCGATCTGCTCCACGAGGAGATCGAACATCCTGTTCTGCGGCAGGTGGTCAATGCGGTCGGCGCCGCGATGGCCGTGCACGAGAACAGATTGGACGAGGGAATCGCGGACGCGGAGAAAATCCTCGCCATCCCCGACGCTCCCAAGCAGGCGGTGGATTTCGCCGCATTCGCGGCAGGGCTGGCCATGCCCGTGGTCGGCCGCGGCCACGACTACGCCCCGTATGCGGCGCGGTGCCGCGCCGAGCAGAAGGCCACCGACGGCATGGTGCGAGTCATGGTGCGCTACTGCGACGTTCTCGCGCTCACCATGCTCGGCGAAATCGAAACAGCCCGCAAGCGGGCCACCGAGTACACCGAATTCTCTTCTGCGGGACAGTTTCTGGGGTGGGCGATCGCCAAGATCATGACCGGCCTGGCCGCCACCTACCACGGCGCGTTCCGGGAGGGCATCAACGAGATCGAACAGGCACTCGCCGCACTCAATGCCGAACAATCACTGCCGTGGCGACTACCCGCGCGCCTCATACTCGTTCGGGCCTACGCCGCGTTGAACGAAGCCGACGAGGCGGAGCGGGTGTTGCGCGAGGCCGACGAGCACACCGGGCAGCAAGTGGCGATCCACGAACCGCAGCGGGTGATCGCCCGTGCCTGGTTGGCCGCCGCGCAGGGCAGCCAACGCGACGCCATCGCACACGCCCGGGAAGCGAGCCGTATCGCCCGTGAATCGGGTCAGTTCGCGCTGGAAGCCGAGGCCCTGCACCACGCAACGAGATTCGGGGACACGAGCACTGCGGACCGGTTGGCCGAACTCGCTCCTCGGCTGCAAGGCGTCGCGGGGCGTCTGTTCGCACGGCACGCCGCCGCGGTCGACGCCTCCGACCCTGATGCGCTCGACGCGGTGAGCCACGACTTCGAGGAGATCGGGCTGCTGCTCTCGGCCGCCGACGCGGCCGCGCAGGCGGCCACGATGTACCGACACGCGGGACGTCGCAAGGAGAACGCCGCCACCGCCGCCCGTGTGCTGCGGCTGTCGACCGCGTGCGACGGGGCCACCACCCCCGCGATCCGGGCCACCGCGCGTCCCCTTCCGGTCACGGCACGCGAGCGGGAGATCGCCGCCCTCATCTCGCGGGGACTGACCAACCGGGAAATCGCCGATCGGCTCACGGTGTCGGTGCGCACCGTCGAGGGACACATCTACCGCGCGTGTATCAAACTCGACGTCGCCGACCGCGACGAGTTCGCGCAGCTGGTGTGGGATTCCGATGCCGGGGGTGCACGCGCCTGATCGGGCGCGTCGGATCACAGACCGAGATAGTCGGCGAGGTGAGTGGCCGTCAGCGTTTCGCGCGCGGCGACGAGGTCATGCGGGGTGCCCTCGAACACCACCGCGCCACCGTCGTGTCCGGCGCCCGGACCGAGATCGATGATCCAGTCGGCATGCGCCATCACCGCCTGATGGTGCTCGATGACGATGACCGACTTTCCGGCGTCGACAAGGCCGTCGAGGAGATCAAGCAGATGTTCGACGTCGGCGAGGTGCAAGCCGGAGGTCGGCTCGTCGAGCACATATACGCCGCCGCGCTCACTCATGTGGATGGCCAGCTTGAGGCGTTGGCGTTCGCCTCCCGACAGTGTGGTGAGCGGCTGGCCGATGGTGAGATAGTCGAGCCCCACCAGGCTCAGATTGCGCAAGAGCTTCTGTGCCGCAACGACCTTGGTGTCGCCGGAACCGAAGAAGTCGAGCGCGGCGGCCACCGGCATCGCGAGAATCTCGCTGATGTCGCGGCCACCGAGTGTGTAATCGAGGACCTCCGGGGAGAAACCCTTACCCCCGCACAGCTCGCAGGTCACCGCCACCCCGGCCATCACCGCGAGGTCGGTGTAGATCACCCCGCTCCCCTTGCAGTTGGGGCAGGCGCCTTCCGAATTCGCGCTGAAGAGACCAGGTTTGACACCGTTTGCCTTGGCGAAGGCCTTACGGATCGGCTCGAGCAGTCCTGTGTAGGTCGCGGGGCTGCTGCGGCGGGAACCGCGGATCGGGGTCTGGTCGATGAGCACCACGTCGTCTCGCTGTGCCACCGCCCCGCCGATCAGTGAGCTCTTGCCCGATCCGGCGACCCCGGTGATCACACAGAGCACACCAAGCGGGATGTCGACGTCGACGTCGCGCAGGTTGTGCGCGTTGGCGTTGCGGATCGGCCACGCACCCGTCGATGCGCGTACCGAGTCCTTCACTCGTGCGCGGTCGTCGAGATGCCGTCCGGTAAGGGTGTCCGCGGCTCGCAACCCCTCGACGGTCCCCTCGTACATCACCTCGCCACCGTCGGCCCCGGCGCGCGGACCGAGATCGACAATGTGGTCGGCGATCGAGATCACCTCCGGCTTGTGCTCGACGACGAGTACCGTGTTGCCCTTGTCGCGCAGGCGCAGCAGCAGCCGATTCATCCGTCCGATGTCGTGCGGGTGTAGCCCGACCGTGGGCTCGTCGAAGACATAGGTGACGTCGGTGAGGGCCGATCCCAGGTGCCGGATCATCTTGGTGCGCTGCGCTTCTCCGCCCGAGAGGGTGCCCGCGGGACGGTCGAGGGAGAGGTAGCCGAGGCCGATCTCGACGAACGAGTCGAGTGTTGCGGCGAGGGTGTCGCGCAACGGCGTGACCGACGGGTCGGTGATCTCCCGTACCCAGTCGGCGAGATCGCTGATCTGCATCGCGGACGCGTCGGCGATACTGTTCCCGCTGATCAGGGACGACCGTGCCGCTTCGTTGAGACGCGTCCCTGCGCAGTCCGGGCAGGTGGTGAACGTGATCGCGCGGTCGACGAATGCGCGGATGTGCGGTTGCATCGCGTCGCGGTCCTTGGCCAGGAAGGACTTCCGGATCTTCGGGATCAATCCCTCGTAAGTCACATTGATGCCCTCGACCTTGATCTTCGTGGGCTCCTTGTAGAGCAGATCGTCGAGTTGCCGTCGGGTGAACTCGGCGATCGGCCGGTCGGCGTCAAAGAAGCCGCAGCCACGGAAGATCCGGCCATACCAGCCGTCCATCGAGTAGCCGGGAATCGTGATGGCGCCGTCGCTGATGGATTTCGACGCGTCGTAGAGCGCGGTCAGATCGAAATCGGAGACACTCCCCCGCCCCTCGCACCGCGGGCACATGCCGCCGGTGATCTCGAAGCTGCGGCGCTCCTTGACGGTGCGCCCGCCCTTCTCGAGGGTCACCGCACCGGCTCCGCTGACCGAGGCGACATTAAACGAGAATGCCTGCGGCGAGCCGAGGCGGGGTTCGCCGAGGCGGCTGAAGAGGATCCGGAGCATCGCGTACGCGTCTGTCACGGTCCCCACGGTGGAGCGCGGGTCGGCACCGATGCGTTCCTGGTCGACGACGATCGCGGTGGTCAATCCATCGAGCACATCGACATCGGGCCGGTCCGGTGTCGGCATGAAACCCTGTACGAACGCGCTGTACGTCTCGTTGATGAGGCGCCGCGACTCGGCGGCGATCGTCCCGAACACGAGTGAGCTCTTTCCGGACCCGGACACACCGGTGAACACCGTGAGCCTGCGTTTGGGAAGGACGATGTTGACGTTCTTGAGGTTGTTGACGCGCGCACCGACGACGGTGATCGCGTCGTGCCGGTCGGCTGCGAGCACGCCGTCGCCTGTGGATCTGGCTGCGGGCATGGTGATGTGGACCTCGTTCCGTGTGGCTTTCGTCACCACGCTAGCGGGTCGATCTGACCCGGGGTGTCGTCTCTGTCGGCTCGTCCGCCTCGATGCCCGGGCCCTCGCCGCGACTCAGCGTGCGCCACAGCGGGATCACGCAGATATCGACGATCTCGTCGATCGTGGTGGGCGACAGCGCTCCGGAGATCAACATCTCATGGCGTGCGAGATCGAACGGTAACGACAGCGCCCGAGGGGGAAGCGTCAGCGCACCGAGTTCGCCGCGACGGCGGGCGCGCTCGAGCGTGGGGCCGAGGATCCCGTCGACGTGACTGCCGAGCAGGGTGCGGAAGGTCTCGGTGGTGCCTGCCGGGAGTTCGGCGATGAGGCTGTGAATCGTGGGGGTACCGATCTCGTCGAGTCGGTCGCGCATCGCGCTCAGGAGCACGCGCACATCACCACCCAGCGAACCGGTGTCCGATGTCACGAGGGCCTCCCTCGCCGATGCGGCGAGCGCAGCGAGCACCATGTCGGCGCGGGATCCCCATCGTCGGTAGAGCACGGTCTTCCCGGTGCCCGCGGCCGCGGCGACGCCCTCGTAGGTCAGCCCGGCGTAGCCGTGTTCGGCGAGCTCGCGCCGCACCGCATCGAACAGTTCGTCCTCGAGTTCCTGGCCCCGGCGTCGGCGCATCACGTCTCCTCCACATCCGATACGTTGCGTATCTTATACGATCGGCCTAGTCTTCTAGGAAACGTTGCGTATCTAAGGAGACAGGCTGATGACGACCAACGGTCCGACAACGGCATCGACATCGATGCCGAAGATCATCGCGGTGGTGGTGGGGACGTCGATCCTCTTGTCGGTGATGGTGTTGCTCTTCGCGCTGCCGGCGGCCCGGTCGGCGCCGCATCACGTCCCGGTCGGTGTGGTGGCGTCCGAGCAGGCGCAGTCGGCGGTGCGCCACGGCGGCGGCGACGGTTTCGAGTTCACGTCCTATTCCGACGAATCGGCCGCCCGCACCGCGATCGAGCACCGCGAGGTCTACGGTGCCGTGCTGATCGGGCCCACCGGCGACGTGACCACGCTGGTGGCGTCGGCGGCGAGTCCGACCGTGGCCACACTGATCCAGACGATGGGACAGCGCGTCGCGTCGTCGACCCGGGGCACCGCGACATCCCACGACATCCGCGCGTTCCCGGCGAAGGACCCACGGGGCGCGGGACTCTCGGCCGGTGCCCTACCCCTGGCCCTCGGCGGGTGGATCACCGCGATGGTGATCATGCTGGTGTTGCACACGCCACGAGCCCGCGTCGCCGCCGCCCTGGGCGTGTCGGTGATCGGCGGGCTGGCGCTGGTCGCTCTCCTGCAATTCGTGGTGGGGACGTTCGACGGCAACTATCTTCTGACGTCGGTCGCGGCGATGCTCGGCATCGCGGCGACGTGTTTCGCCGTTCTGGGATTGCGTGAGTTGCTCGGCGGACCGGGCATCGCCATCGCGGCGGTCGCCCTGATCCTGCTGGGCAATCCGCTGTCGGGACTCTCGAGCGCCCCGGAGATGTTGCCGACGCCATGGGGTGCCGTGGGACAGTTGCTGCCGCCCGGCGCCACCGGTTCCCTACTTCGTGACGTGGTGTTCTTCGACGGTCACGGCATCGCTCATGCACTGACGGTCCTGTTGTGCTGGCTGGTCGGTGGCCTGGCGCTCTACGCCCTCGGGGTTGCTCGATCACGGCGGGAACACACCACCGATGTCGATGTCATCGAGTTCGACAGTCGCCGCGAGACCGTCGAAGCCTGACCGTGCAGCCGGCGGTCACCGGCGCAGCACTGCGAGCGCCGCACGCGCCATGGCCTGCTGCCCCGCCGGATTGGTGTGCAGGAACGGATATTGGCGAGAACCGATGATGGGCTCCACCCACCGCTCGCCGGGTCCGGCGCAGGCGTCGTGTCCCGCCGAGGCCTCGGCGAGCGAGACGAATGTGCTGCCGGTGGCCGCCGCTGCCCGCGCGGCGGCGGCGTTGAGTGCGGTGATCGCCGAGTGGAGGTAGCCCACATCACCCCGCGCCGTCAGTAGGGACGCGGCGCAGGCGCGGTCGCCCTCGGCGGGAAACATTTGCGGGTAACCGAGCACCAGCAACCGGGCGTTCGGTGCGGCACGAAGGATCGCTTGGTATGCGCCCACGAGCGCGGGGTAGGTCGAATCAGAGATCTCCGCGGCCAGGGAGTTGCCGTAGCGGTCGCGGCACGGGTGAGCGGCACCCGGAGAGGCGAGGTGGGCGGTCATACAGCCATTGGTGGCGGTGGTGAACAGATCACCATTGTTGGCGCCGATGGTGATGGTCACCAGGCGGGTCCGCGCATCGAGTGCGTCGAGTTGGGGTGCCACCCACGGATAGCGGCTGCGGAACAGGTTGTCGGTATCCGCACCCCCGCAACTGACGTCACGAACCCGCACGCCGAGGACGGCAGCGACCTGACGGGGGTAATTGTGCGCGGAGTTCGAGCAGAGCGGCGCCGCGCCGGGAGCCGGAGGCATCACGCCGGACGCCGACGAGTAGCTGTCTCCGAGGGCGACGTACTCGACAGGTGGGACGGTCCGATCCGGTGGTACTGCCGACGCGGCGCCGCCGCCGAGCGCGAGCGCGGCCACTGCCGCGATTGCCACCAACATCGCCCGACCGGGGTTCATCCGTCCACTTTGACGCATTTGACCGCGCGTCGCGACCAGTAAACCCCGCGCATTTCGGTGTACAGGCGTACGCTCAAGTCGTGACGACGACACCTACGCCCGACGCCGACGAGGTCGCCGCGCTGACCCGACTCGGCCTCGTCGAACTCGCCTCCGCCACGCGCGGGGTGGGAAAGATGCACCGATCGATCTCGCGGGCCGTCTTCGGTGTCATGCACCGCGTGTTGGGGCGTCGGGCGCTGTCGGTGCGCGACGTGCACGATGCGGTCGCCGAGGCCACCTATACGTCGATCTGCGGTGTGCTCGAGGTGAGCGCGGTGGCCGCCGATCGTCTTCCCGACCCGTCACGGCCGGTGTCGCACTCCCCGCGCGGAGCCGGTGTCATCGCCGTGCTCGACGGCTTGATCGGCGACGCCCTGGCCGACGAGGGTTCGCCGCTGGCACCGGCGCTCTCGGTCCGCGTCGCCGGCGCCCCGGTGCCGCATGACCCGGACCGACTGGACGAGGCGTTTCCGCACGCCACGGGCCACCTGGTGGTGTTCCTGCACGGGCTGATGGAGTCCGAATTCGCGTGGCGAAGCGATCAGCGGCCGACGTACGGGTCCCGACTCGAGGCCGACATCGCGGCCACCGAGGTACAGATCCGCTACAACTCCGGCCGACACATCAGCGCCAACGGCGCCGATCTGAGCGCCACCCTCGAGGCACTCGTCGAACTGTGGCCCGTACCGGTGACCCGGATATCGCTGGTCGGGCACTCGATGGGTGGGCTGGTGATCCGCAGCGCCTGCCACCATGCGACCGAAAGCGAGGCCTACTGGCGCCACCTCGTCACCGAGACCGTGAGTCTGGGCACCCCGCACCTCGGTGCGCCCCTGGCCAAGGGCGTCCATGCGGCCACCACGGCGTTGCGTGCCACGCCGGTCACCGAGCCGTTGGGCAATCTGCTGGGGCGGCGCAGCGCCGGCGTGCGGGATCTGTTCCACGGCAGCCTCACCGACGACGACTGGCGCGACCGGGACCCCGATGCGTGGATACAGCCGGGCGTGGCCGACCCTCCGCTGCTGCCGACCGCACGGCACCTGTTCGTGACCGCCTCGGTGACGCGTAACCCCAACCACCCGCTCGGTCGTCTGATCGGCGACGGCCTGGTGCTCACACCGAGCGGCCGCGGATACAACAAGTCGCGCACCGTCGGTTTCCGGCTGGACCACGGCATGCACATCGGCGGCGCGAACCACTTCACCCTGTTGAACAACGACGACATCTACGACTGGCTCGTGGGACATCTGCGTCCGCGTCCGGCATTGACGACGGGCAAGCCCGAGGTCGGGGCGCTCGCGCCGTAGCCCGGACACGCGGCCGGTCGACCTGACAAGATCGTTTGTCATGGGGACAACTGCGTCGCTGGTCCGGATTGCGATGGCCTACCTCCTCGCCATCGGTGTCGCGCTGGTGTGGCTCATCTGGGGTCCCGGTACCGGCGAGCTCTGGGCCGACACCCTCGTCGCCGACGTGCTGGGCACGCTGGTGATCTTCGGATTCTCGCGCGCACACCACAATTCGAGCTTCTACGACGCCTACTGGAGTGTGGTGCCGCCGCTGCTGATGATCTATTGGTGGTGGTCCGGGGACTTCCGCGACGCTGGTACAGGGGCGTGGATCAGGTACGTGCTCGTTGCGACGGTCGTCATCGTGTGGGCGATCCGTCTCACCGTGAACTGGCTGCGGTCGTTTCCGGGACTCCATCACGAGGACTGGCGGTATCCGTTGCTGCGGGAGCGGGCGGGCCGTGCCGAGTTCTGGGCGGATCTCGTCGGCATCCACCTCTTTCCCACGTTGCAGGTCTTTCTCGCGATGATGCCGGTCTACGTCGCGGTGACCCGATCCGACGACGGCATCGGATGGCTGGCGTGGGTGGCCTTCGTCATCGGCATGGCCGCCATCGTGACCGAATCTGTTGCCGACCGGCAATTGCGTGCCTTCCGCGCGTCCGCGCGTCCGGGCGAGGCCATCACGGCGGGGCTGTGGGGATGGTCGCGACACCCGAACTACTTCGGCGAGTTCGGATTCTGGGTGTCACTCGCGATCTTCGGGGTGTCGGCGGCCCCGGGTGACGCGTGGTGGATGTTCGCCGGCGCACTGCTCATGCTCGCCATGTTCTTGGGCGCCAGCATCCCCATGATGGAGGAACGCAGCCTCGAGCGACGACCCGAGTACCGTCATGTGATCGACCAGGTGTCCAAGTTCGTCCCGCTACCTCCGCGGGTGCGCGCGTGACCGGTCGGCGAGTGGTGATCGCCGGACTCGGTGACTCCGGCCTGCTCACCGCCATTCACCTCGCCCGTCATGCCCAGGTCGTGGGCGTGAGCCTCACACCCGCAATGGTGAGCGGGCAGGAACTCGGACTGCGGCTCAGTGATCCCGACACCTGGGCGCAGCACTACCGCGTCGACTTCTCCCGGTACCGCGGCCTGGACCGCGTCGAGACGCTGCACGCCGAGGTGGTGGGCCTGGATCCCGGGGCGCACACCCTCACGGTGCGACGCCCCGGCAGCACCCGGGCCGGCGCGTCGATCGACACTCTGCCCTTCGATGTTCTGCTCATCGCCACCGGCGTCCGCAACGGTTTCTGGCGGCACCCGGAGCTGCGGTCGACGGAGGAGGTGGACGAGGCCCTGCGTGATGCGCACATACGCGTTGCGAACGCCCGGTCGATAGCCGTCATCGGGGGAGGCGCCGCGGCGGTGAGCGCGGCCGCGCAACTCGCCGCGCGATGGCCCGACACACGCGTCGACCTCTATCACCCCGGCACCGAGCCCCTGCCGCGGCACCATCAGCGGGTTCGCCGCGCCGTGGTGCGCCGACTGGGTGCACTCGGCGTGGTGGTGCATCCCGGGCACCGGGCGGTGCCGCCCGCTCCCACCTGCGCCCCGGCCATCACCGACGCCCCCATCGAGTGGCGCACCGGGCAACCACCGGTAACGGCGGCGGCGGTCATCTGGGCGATCGGCGCGGGCAGGCCCAACACCGAATGGTTACCGCCGGAGATGCTGACCGACGACGGATTCGTCCGGGTGGGTGCGGATCTCGCGGTTCCGGGCCACCCCGGCATCTTCGCGGTGGGTGACGTCGCCGATACCGACCCGCTGCGCGGATCGGCCCGCAATCGCGCCGACCGACTGGCGGCCCACAATATCCGGACCCACCTCGACGGCGGGACGCCGCGCCGCTACCGTGCGCGCAATGTTCGCTGGGGCTCGGTGTTCGGACCACTCCCCGACGGCCTCGACGTGTTCACGCCGCAGGGTGCGCGTTTCCGTTTCCCGGCGTGGACCGTCGAGGCGATCCTCTACCGGTGGATCGTCGCGCGCGGCATCTACCGCGGGATTCGGCCCGAGGTGTCGCGCACGTCGGCGATCACATCGGATCGAGCGTGATCCGTACGGCGACGCGCCCCTCGCCGTCGCGTTCGGCCACCGCGTGTCCGGTGTGGCTGCCCCCGTCGAGTGTCAGTGACAACGGTGCTCCATCGCCGGTGAAGTTCTTCCACCAGGTCTTGCGGTCGGGCATCGCCACCCCGACGACCACCTCGTCCCCACGGCGCGAATACCCGACCGGCAGTTCGACGGTCTTGCCCGAGCGGCGGCCCGTGTAGGTCAGCACGGTCATGCTGCGCCCGACGATCGGAGCGAGGAACGGGGCGCGAACCATGGGGCGCACCGCCGTGTTGAGCACCGCGGCCGACTTCTGCAGTATGTTCACATCTCCATGATGGCGGCAGGAGGGCGCACTGGACACCATCGACTGTGTCATCGTCGGCGCAGGAGTGATCGGACTCGCGATCGCCCGCGAACTGGCGACCGCCGGACGCGAGGTGCTGGTGCTCGAGGCCGCAGACTCCGTGGGAACCGGCACGAGCTCGCGCAATTCGGAGGTGATCCACGCCGGCATCTACTACCCGCCGGGATCCCTCAAGGCCCGGATGTGCGTGCGCGGGCGGGACATGCTGTACCGCTACTGTTCCGATCGCGGCGTCGACCATCGTCGGGTCGGCAAGCTCATCGTGGCCACATCCGACGATCAGCGGCCCACCCTGGCGACCCTGGCCGATCGTGCCCGGGCCAATGGTGTCGACGACCTGCGGGAGGTCACCGGAACCGAATTGGCCCGCACCGAACCCGCCCTCAAGGCGACGTCGGCGCTGTACTCCCCGTCGACGGGGATCGTCGACTCGCATGCCCTGATGCATGCGTTGGGTTCCGACGCCACCGCGGCAGGCGCCGACATCGCGTTACGCAGTGCGGTCATCGGCGGCAGGGTCGGTAGCGGCCCGACGCCGCATGTGCTCCGGGTCGCGAATGTGGGAGAGCTCGGATGTCGGGTACTGGTGAACGCCGCAGGACTCGGTGCGTGGGACGTGGCGCGCTCGCTGGCCGGTTTCCCCGAGCAACAGATACCGCAGCAACGCCTGGTCAAGGGCAGCTACTTCTCCCTCGGGGCCCATCGGGCGCCGTTCTCGCACCTGGTGTATCCGGTGCCCGAGCCCGGCGGCCTGGGGATACATCTCACGCTCGACCTCGCCGGCGCCGCCCGTTTCGGACCCGACGTCGAGTACGTCGACCACATCGATTACGCGGTCGATCCTGCGCGGGCAGGCATATTCGCCGAGTCGGTGCGCCGGTACTGGCCCGGACTGCCCGACGACGCTCTGGTCCCCGACTACGCCGGGATACGTCCCGCGATCTCCGGGCCGGGACCCTCGGCCGACTTCCGCCTCGCCGGACCCGCCGACCTCGGCATCGCCGGCCTGGTGTCCCTCTTCGGTATCGAATCGCCCGGCCTGACATCGTGTCTGGCCATCGCTGCTGCCGTGCGCGAGATGCTCGACGCCTGAGCAGCACCGGCCCAGTGCGTAGACTCGTGCCATGGCCATCGTCAACCGGGGATTCGTCGGTCGGCGTGACCGCGACGCCGACCGACTACCACCGGGCCAGTACACCACCCTTGACTTTCCGGTGCTCTCCGCCGAACCGACGCCGGTGATCACGCCTGCCACATGGTCGCTGACGCTGCAATCGTCGGCTCACCGCGCCCACACTCTCGACTGGGCGGCTTTCCGGGCGTTGCCGCACACCGACATCACCACCGACATCCACTGCGTCACCCGCTGGTCGAAGTTCGGAACACGCTGGCGTGGAGTGTCATTCGACGCCATCCTGGAGATTCTTCCGTGGCCTGCCGACCATTTCGTGATGGCCCACTGCTACGGCGGTTACACCACCAATCTGCCTCTCGCCGACCTCCGGGACGGCCAGGCGTGGCTCGCCGACACCTACGACGGCGAGCCGCTGGCCCCCGAACACGGCGGTCCGGTACGGCTGCTGGTGCCGCATCTGTACTTCTGGAAGAGCGCGAAATGGGTTCGCCGACTTCGGTTCATGCCGCACGACACCGCCGGTTTCTGGGAGAGTCGTGGCTACCACATGTACGGCGACCCCTGGCGCGAGCAGCGCTACTCCTGACCGTGCACTGGCAACTGACCACCGTGATCTCCTCGGTGCACCAGACACCGAGCGCCCGTTCGCTGCGGCTCGCGCTCTCGGAGCCGATGACGGCGCTACCTGGACAGCATGTCGACATCCGGCTGACCGCCGCCGACGGGTACTCCACAGCTCGCACCTACTCGTTGTCGGACGTGCGTGAGCAATCGGTGGTGGAGGTGACGATCGAACGACTCGAGGACGGGGAGGTGTCGCCCTACCTCGTCGACGAGGTACGCGACGGCGACCCATTGGAGATCACCGGTCCGAACGGGGGCTGGTTCACCTGGGATCACCGCGATGGCCGTCCGGTGCAGCTCATCGCGGGGGGCTCGGGCATCGCGCCCCTCATGTCGATGATCCGCGACCGCGAAATCCTGTCCCCTGCAACACCGTTTCGGCTCCTGTACTCCGTCCGGAGTCCCGAACGGAGATACTTCCGGGACGAGTTGGACCTGCTGACCACACATCGGCGTCTGCCCGTGGATCTGATCTACACCCGTACCGCCGCATCCGACGAGTCCCGCCCACCCGGCCGGATCACGGAGGAGGAGGTCGCAGCGCGGACGTTGCCCGCCGATGTCTCCCCCACCGTGTTCATCTGCGGTCCGACGCTCTTCGTCGAGCAGTGTGCGTCGTGGATGGTGCGCGCCGGCCACGATCCGGGACGGATCCGGACCGAGCGGTTCGGCTGAGCCAGCTCATCTGTGGACGACGGTAAGGCCACCCGTCACCGCCGCCGTCGTCGCCTGCCGGGATCGGGGCGGTCGGCAGCGGGGCGAGCCAGATCCGGACTGCTCGTGATATGCCATGCGCCGCAGACACACTCGTAGGACCGCAGCCGGGGCGCGGTTGCCCGGAGCGCGCGGATGCGGGCCGCCGCAGCGTCCGCGGCGGACACGGTGTCGAAGGCGTCCTTGTCCGGGGTGGGGCATACGCCGGGGGTCGGTTTCGTGGGACGCGAACGCGGCGTCGCCCGGAGGCTGGTTCGGTGTTCGATGCGGCGATAGAACTCGTCGAGATCGTCGTCGGAGAACGCTGCCATGGTCGGTGCCCCGGCATCGGCCCGGCCGGGCGATGCGCCGGAGTTCGCTCAGCGGGCCATCCAGAGCCTGCGCCGGATGACCTCGTGCATCCGGGCGAGCTGCGTGCGAGTCAGCGTCGACGGCGGCGCGGTGTCGATGAGGCGTTTGATCTCGGTGAAAAAGTCACGATCGGAAAGGCCGAAGCGTTCGGTGATGGCCCGTGAGGAGCCGCCGCCGAGGGCGTACCAATTCGTCTCGAAGTCAAGCATCTGCTTCTGCTTGGTGTCCATGCGGAACTCAATTCACCAGAACGTGCGGGGGGAAGCGATACGAGTGGAGGTGCCCACCATTTGCTCGTCGCCGTATGAGTCCTTTGTACACGGGGATTCCGACTTGTTCGGGCTTATTACGCAGCGTTCGCCAAAACGAAACCCGCAAGCGTGGTCAGTAGATGATCGCCCGGAACCCGGCGTGTCGCGATCACTCGTCCGCGCTCGACCGACGCCCCGGAACCCTACACTCGGACCCATGGCAGACCATCCCGTCGCGAATCCGGGCAAACCGGATCATTCGCCCACCGAGGTCCCCTCCGCGAGCGGTTCGGCCGCCGACAGCGCCACCGCAGCACCCC
The DNA here is from genome assembly GCF_053588635.1 of Gordonia sp. NPDC003425. Lineage (NCBI taxonomy): Bacteria > Bacillati > Actinomycetota > Actinomycetes > Mycobacteriales > Gordoniaceae > Gordonia > Gordonia sp. NPDC003425. Next base: position 57,693 of record NZ_JBSFQI010000004.1, read on the forward strand.
CGCCGCGACCGCGTCACGCAGCTTCGGTGATCGCGTCCGGGGATGGAGCCGCACCACAGCGATCGTGCTGGTCTCGCTGGTGGCCGCAGTGGTCGTCTATTTCATCCTCGCGGCGTTCCTCCCCCGCTGGTGGGCCGGCGTCATCGGTCGCAATGTCGACGGCTCCTTCGGCCGCGGTATCGGTACCGGCCTCTCCCTCGGCTTCGTGTGCACCTTCGTGCCGCTGTTGCTCATCGGTTTCGCCGTGCTGCTGCGCGGCCGGTGGAAGAACGTGCCGACCGTCCTGCTCGCCCTCCTCGGGGTCGCGGCGGCGATCCCCAATCTGCTGACCCTGAGTGTGGTGCTCGGCGGCGGCAGCGCCGCCCATGCCGGTCAGCGGATCTTCGACGTGCAGGCACCCGGGTTCCGCGCGTCCACGCTGTGGGGAGCCATCATCGCGGTGGTGGTGTTCGCCGCGGTGGCCTACTTCATCTGGGCGTTCCGGCGTCGCGGGCAGAAGCTACGCGAGTCCTAGCCGTAGGACCCGACCACCTACGCCGATGGTGCGTGTCGGTCAGCCGGCGCGAGCGTGCTCGCGGCGGTTGGCCCGGACGCTGCTGAACAACGCGGCGCCGATGAACACGACGCCGATGAGCCCGGTCACCACGTCGTTGATGTGGTAGCGCACGCTGATCAGCAGGATCGTGGCCAGCGCGCCGATCGCCCAGTGCGCGCCGTGTTCGAGGTAGCGGTATTGGGCCAACGAGCCGGTACGCACCAGGAAGATGGTGATCGACCGGACGAACAGTGCACCGATGAAGCCAAGGCCGAGCGCGATGATGATCGGGTCGGCGGTGATCGCGAAGGCGCCGATCACACCGTCGAAGGAGAACGACGCGTCGAGGACCTCCAAGTAGAGAAACAGGAAGAACCCCGCCTTGCCGGTCGCCTTGGTGATCTCGGTGGGGCCGGAGCCGGTCTCGTCGTCGGTGTGGAACAGCGCACTGAGTCCGTCCACGAGTAGGTAGGTGATCAGGCCCAGGAGGCCGGAGATCAGTACCGTCGCCCGTATCGCGTCGGAGGCCAGAAACTCGCCGACGAGCACGAGTGTGATCGCGGCGAGTACCACGGGCAGCTGATTGAGCCTGCCGATCCTGATGAGCGGCCGTTCCAGCCACGACAACCAGGTGATCTCGCGGTCGCTGAACACGAAGTTGAGGAACAACATCAACAGGAACATGCCGCCGAACGACGCGATCTGCGGGTGCGCCTCGGTGAGAATGGTCTCGTAGCTCGGACTGCCGTCGGAGAAATAGGCGGCGTCGCCCGGCGGCGGATTCATCGCCAGCCGAAATGCCTCGACCGGGTCGAGGCCGGCCGTGATCCAGACGATGAGCAGCGGGAACAGCAGACGCATCCCGAACACCGCGATCACCACGCCGACGGTGAGGAACATGCGCTGCCAGAACGCGCTCATCCGTTCGAGGACCGTGGCGTTGATGACCGCGTTGTCGAACGACAGCGAGACCTCCAGAACGCCGAGGATGGCGCACAGCACCAGGGCCTCCCAGCCGCCATAGAAGTAGGCGACGACCAGCGCCAGGACCGTCACCAGAGTGGACAGTCCGAAGGTGCGGATGATCACCGGAGCCGTTCGGCTTCTCGCGCGAGGGTGAGCACCTCGTCGGCCAGCACGGTGAGCGTGTCGTGGGAGGCCCGCTCGACCACCGCGGTGGCCAGATCCTCGGTCGCACACCGCAGTGCGAATAGTCGGTCGCCGAGGCCGTCGACCTCTGCCCGGGTGAGGATGAGGGCGTCGGCGGGGATGGCGGTGCCCTCGGTGAGCGCTCGCTGTTCGTAGGCGCGCTGGCGGCACGACCGCTTGCAGTACTTGCGTCGCCGTCCCATCTCGGAGTCGACCATGCTCTGCCCGCACCACGCACAGTTGTACGGTTTGCGCGCCGCAGAGGTGGGTCGAATGGGGGTCACCACCCGACCGTACCCGGAGATGTCCGAGACACCCGGTTCAGGCGCGTAGAATAGATGTGTTCAAAGTCAAGGGAGAGGACACCGGCATGGCAGATCGGGTACTTCGTGGTAGCCGCCTCGGTGCGGTGAGTTATGAGACCGACCGTGATCACGATCTCGCGCCACGTCGCATCGTGCAGTACCGCACCGACAACGGCGAGATCTTTGACGTGCCCTTCGCCGACGACGCCGAGGTGCCGTCGAAGTGGCCGTGCAAGAACGGCATGGAGGGCACTCTGCTCGAGGGGGCCGAGCCCGAGGAGAAGAAGGGCAAGCCCCCCCGCACCCACTGGGACATGTTGCTGGAGCGGCGCAGCGAGGAAGAACTCGACGTGCTGTTGAATGAGCGTCTCGACCTGCTCAAACAACGCCGCAGGGGGATCAGTAGCTGACCCGCTGCGCGATCACGACGCAACGACATCACAGAACCGGGGTGGAGCCGATGGCTCCACCCCGGTTTTCTGTCGCCCAGGTGACGTGTTGTCGACGTTCAGGACCGTTTGATGCCGAGTTGGGTCAGACGGTTGTCGATTCCCCAGCGGGCCACCATGAAGAACGCCTCTCCCATCACGCCGCCACTCATCTTGGAAGTACCGATCTCGCGTTCGGTGAACGTGATCGGCACCTCACGGACATCGAAACCGGCGCGGATGGTCCGCCAGGCGAGATCGATCTGGAAGCAGTATCCGGCCGACTCCACCGTCTCCAGTCCGATGCTCTCCAACACCTTGCGACGGTAGGCCCGGTAGCCCGCGGTGATGTCCTTGACCTTGGAGCCCAGGGCCAGGCGCGCGTAGGTGTTGGCTCCGCGGGAGAGCACTTCGCGGTGTCGGGGCCAGTTCACCAGCTTGCCGCCGGGCACGTACCGCGAGCCGATCGCCAGGTCGGCGCCCGCATTGACCGCGTCGAGCAGCCGGTAGAGCTGCTCGGGCGCGTGGCTGCCGTCGGCATCCATCTCGATGATCACCTCGTACTCACGTTTGAGGCCCCACGCGAATCCCGCCAGATATGCCTTGCCCAGGCCGTCCTTCTCGAGCCGGTGCAGCACGTGGATGCGATGCGCGTCGTCGGCTTCGGCGAGTTCATCGGCCACCTCGCCGGTGCCGTCGGGACTCGAATCGTCGACAACCAGCACATGGATGCCACTCAGTGCCTTCTGCAGGCGAGCGATGATGAGCGGAAGATTATCGCGTTCATTGAACGTCGGGATGACGACGAGGGCGCCGTTTCCGTCCGCCGCCACGAGCGGATCGGGAACCGCCGCCCCCGCCGATGCATCATTGTCCGCTGTCACCGATGTCCTCCGACTTCTCGCCTGTCCGCTTTCGCGGGTCCGGCGTGCGTCGCGAACCCCCGAAAGGCTTGAAGGTGAACCTATAACGCCGCGCCACCAGCACCAAAAGCGCCGCGATCGTCGCGAGGACGGCAAGCACCTGCGGCCACGGTCCCAGGGTCGTGGCCAGCGTTTTCGACGAATGCAACGGTAACCGGTGACTGAGGATCGCCGGGGTGAAGATCCCCGACTCGGCCGAGATCGAACCGTCGGGTTCGATGATCGCACTGACCCCGCTGGTGGCTGCGACGACAACCGCTCGCCCGTGTTCGACCGCCCGGAACTGCGACATCGCCAGTTGCTGATAGGTCATGTCGGTGCGGCCGAAGGTGGCGTTGTTGGTGGGGACGTAGAGCAGTTGCGCACCCTGGTCGACGGCGGTGCGGGCCGAACGATCGAAGGCCACCTCCCAGCAGGTGGACACCCCCACCTGCACCTTTCCGGAGCGGCCGGGCACCTCGAGCACCGACGACCCCGCTCCCGGACGGAAGTTGCCGGCCATGTCGGCATACGACGAGAACATGCGGAAGAAGGGTCGCCACGGTAGATACTCGCCGAACGGCTGGACGATGTGCTTGTCGTACCGCGCGACCGGTCCCCGCTCGCCGTCCCACACCAGCACCGTGTTGGTGGGCCGGCCGTCGGCGTTCATCAGCAGGGTGCCCACCAGGATCGGGGCGTTGATCGCCTCGGACGCGTCGGTGATCTCCTGAGCGGCGTCGGGGTTTGTCAGCGGCGAGATGTCCGACGCGTTCTCCGGCCATGCGACGAAATCGGGCTGTTCGACTCGTCCCGAACGCACCTTGGCAGCCAGTGCCAGCGTCTCTCGGACATGGTTGTCGAGAACGGCCCTGCGCTGGGCGTTGAAGTCCAGTCCCAGGCGCGGCACGTTGCCCTGGATCGCGGCTACCTGCACCGAGGCCGACGACACGTTGCGGTCCACGGTGTCGGGGGTCAGCGCGATCGCCGCGATCGGCCCGACGAGCGCCAACACCACCGCGAGAGCGGCCACCCGGGCGGGGGTCCGGTATCCGTGGGCGACGCGTCGGAGGAGAAGGAGGACCAGCCAGGCCAACGACGCACCGAAGAGGGCCACCGCAGCCGACACCCCCGGGGCGCCGAGTACTGAGGCGAGCGGCAACAACGGTCCGTCGACCTGACTGAACGCCGTGCGGCCCCAGGGGAATCCGCCGAAGGGAAACGACGACCGCAGGGCCTCGATCGTCACCCACGACAGCGCGAACCAGACGGGCGGGAACGGCAGACGCATGGTGGTCACCGCCACCACACCGAACAGCGCCAGATAGCCGGCCATCACCAAGGACAGCGCGATCCACGGCAGCGGGCCGACGTACACGCCGATCCACGGCAGCAACGGGATGAAGAATCCGGCGCCGAAGACGAAACCCAGCCACGCGCCGGTACGGACACGCACGGCGCCCGCACCGAGCACCGCGAACAACACACCGAGTGACACGACCGCCATGAACCACCAGTTGCGCGGCGGAAATGCCGACCACATCGCCAATCCGCCGAGTAGTGCGGCGACAGTACGCACCGACCACACGGTCCATCGACCGTGGGCGGATGTGTCGCCGCGCTCGGCGGGTCCGGGCAGATCCGGCTCGTGCACACGGGTGCCGCCGCCGACCCGCTGCGCAGCAGTATCGGAGTCGCCCGTCACCAGCCCGCCCCGCGATACAGCTCCCGGCCGCGATGCACCGTCCGCACACAGCGGGGCAGGTCGGCTCCCGGGGAGACATCGGGCAGCGCGGGTACGCGGGACCGCGGGTCCAACGACCAGCGCTGCACGTCGGCGTGCGACCCGGCGACGACGAGTTCGTCGACCTCCCACACCGCATAGCTGGCGGGGGCCCCCGGAACCAGCGTGCCGGTGACGCCGTCGTTGACCGCCCCGGCCCGCCACCCGCCGCGGGTGCAGGCGGCGAACGCGGCACGAGCCGAGATCGCGCTGCGCGGCTGGTGGTGGTGGACAGCGGCACGCACCACGGCCCAGGGATCGATGGGAGTCACGGGTGAATCCGAGGAGAACGCCAAGGCCACACCGGCCTTCGCCATGGTCGCGAAATCGTTGAGGGAGGCGCCCCGCTCAGCGCCCAGCCGCTGCGCGTACAGGTCCCCCGGGCCTCCCCACACGGCGTCGAAACCCGGCTGCATGCACGCGATCACACCGCACCGACCCAGAACCTGCGCGTGTGCGGCTGACACCATCTCGGCGTGCTCGAGGCGGTGCGCGCGTGCGGCGACGGCCGGGGTGCCCAACTCCGCGGCCAGTGCGTCCAATGCCGCGGCCACAGCTTCGGTTGCCGCGTCACCGATCACGTGGAAACCGGCCTGCACACCGGCCACGGTGCAGGCGTGGAGATGGCGGTGGATGTCGTCGTATCCCAGGAAAGAGATGCCCCCGACATCGGGTTCGTCGGTGTAGGGCCGCGTGAGCCACGCGGTGTGCGAACCAATCGCGCCATCGATGAACAGATCGCCGCCGAGCGCATCGGCCCCGGTGATGGCCATCAGTTCGTGTGCGTGTTCGGCGTTTTCGACCGCCTGCCCCCAATAGCGTCGCACCTGCACCGGATGGTCGAGGTCGGCGAGCGCGAGAAAGTCGTCGAGGCCGCTGATCTCGGGGCCACCGTTCTCGTGGACGGCCACCACGCCGGCGGCCGCAGCCGCATCGAGGGCGCACCGTTGCGCCCGGGTGCGCATCGCCGGGGTGACCAGTTGCCACGCCATGGTGCGCACCAGGTGGTGGGCGTCGGCGATCAGTGGGCCGTCCGGGTCGAACCCGGCAGCCGATTCCAGGTCGGGGACGAGGCGGCGCAGGGCGGTGGAGGCGAGCGCCGAATGCTCGTCGACCCGCGCGAGGTAGACCGGCCTGTTGCCGACCACCGCGTCGATGTCGGCGGTGCTCGGGTGTGTGCGGTCGGCGGGATCGGTTGCCGCCCATGTCGAATCGTCCCAGCCGAGTCCCCAGATCAGGTCACCGTCGGCGGCGTCGGCGGTGGCGGCCGCCAGCCGCCCTAAGCAATCGCGGCGATCGGTGGCGTCGTTGAGTGTCAGGCCGAGCAGCGCGAGTCCGGTGGAGGTGACATGCACATGCGAGTCGACGAACCCGGGTGCGACGAAGCGACCGTCGAGGTCGGTGACCGTCGCGTCGGGATGCAGGGTTCGCCCGACGTCGTCGGCGCCGACCCAGGTGACGACGCCGTCGGTCACCGCCATCGCGGTGGCGTCGGGCGCGGAAGGTGAGTAAACGGCACCGCGCAGGAGCAGTTCGGTTGCCACGAGTGTTCAGTCTGCCCTGTCGGGCTGGTCAGGGATTCAGTGCCCCCGCGGCAGTTGCGGGGTGGCCGATCCCCGGGCGTCACCAGGATCGGTGAAGCTCGTCGCGACGGTGTCGCCGTCGATCGCGGTTCCGTCGATCACGGTGCGGTCGCGGTAGAGACCGGTGGCGTAGAGGCCGGCACGGTCCATCGATTTCATCATCGTGCGGGTGCCCATGGCGACGACGAGCGGGCGGACGGCCGTGCGGACCCCGGGGATGAGCAGCAGAGTGCCCAACACCGTGGAGACCAGGCCGGGGACGATGAGCAGAACCGACGATGCGCCGACCACCGCGGTGTCGACGAGAGGGCCGCGCGCGTCCACCTCGTTACGTGAGGCCTTGCGCAATTCGGCGAAGACCTTACGGCCCTGCCACCGCAGCATGAGGAAGCCGAAGAAGGTGGCCAGAATCGTGATGAGGACGGCCCAGGCGATGCCGAGCGTCATGACCAGCGCGACGAAGACGGCGATCTCGAGCACCAGGTAGACGAGTGCGTAGGGGAATCGCATGGTCGTTGTTGCCTTTCTCCGATCCGGCGTGGCCGCCCGGTTGCGACGGCCGTTTCGTCCGGATCCGTTCATTCTTCCCTGTGTAACGAACGACGGCGCGATTTTGCTCCACTCGCTCCCGGACGACGCGCGTCGTCAGCCGGTGCGGTCCTCGATCTCACCTTCTGCCTGCACGTACACCGCGCGCAACTGGTCGAGCATCTCCGCGGGCGGTTGCTCCCACATGTCGCGCTCGACCGCCTCGAGAAGCCGTTCGGCGATGCCGTGCAGGGCCCAGGGGTTCGACTGGTTCATGAACTCCTGGTTGCGTTCGTCGAGCACGTACGACTCGGTGAGCTTCTCGTACATCCAGTCGGCCACCACTCCGGTGGTGGCGTCGTAGCCGAACAGGTAGTCGACGGTGGCGGCCATCTCGAACGCCCCCTTGTATCCGTGCCGCTGCATGGCGGTGATCCAGCGTGGGTTGATCACCCGGGCACGAAACACCCGGCTCGTCTCCTCCGACAGGGTGCGCGTGCGCACCGCATCGGGGCGGGTGGAGTCGCCGATGTAGGCCTCCGGCGAACGTCCGGTGAGCGCTCGCACCGTGGCCACCATGCCGCCGTGGTACTGGAAGTAGTCGTCGGAGTCGGCGATGTCGTGTTCACGGGTGTCGGTGTTCTTGGCGGCCACCGCGATCCGTGTGTAGGCCGAGCGCATGTCGTCTACCGCGGCGACACCGTCGAGTTCCCGGCCGTACGCGTAGCCGCCCCACTCGGTGTAGACGCGGGCGAGGTCGTCATCGGTGCGCCAGTCCCGCGAATCGATCAGCTGCAACAGACCCGCGCCGTAAGTGCCGGGTTTGGATCCGAAGATGCGCGTGGTGGCGCGGCGGGCGTCGCCGTGTTCGGCCAGTGCCGCGGCGGTGTGCGCGGCGACGTGATTTTGTGCGGCGGGTTCGTCGGCGCCGGCGGCCAGACGCACCGCGTCGTCGAGCATCGTGACCACGTGGGGAAAGGCATCCCGGAAGAAGCCGGAGATCCGGACCGTGACGTCGATGCGCGGACGGCCGAGTTCGGTGAGGTCGATCAGTTCGAGGTCGCGCACCCGCCGCGAGGCCTCGTCCCACACGGGCATCACGCCGAGCAGCGCGAGCACCTCGGCGATGTCGTCACCCGAGGTGCGCATGGCGCTGGTCCCCCACACCGACAAACCCACCGACGCGGGATACTCCCCGTGATCACGCAGATAACGTTCGAGGAGGCTGTCGGCCATGGCCCGCCCGGTCTCCCAGGCCAGCCGCGAGGGCACCGCCTTGGGGTCGACGGAGTAGAAGTTGCGGCCGGTGGGCAGCACGTTGATCAGGCCGCGCAACGGCGAGCCACTCGGTCCGGCCGGGATGAACCCGCCGTCGAGGGCGTGCAGGACCTGCGGGATCTCCTGCCGGGTCTGCCGCAGACGCGGAACCACCTCGGTGGCCGCGAACTCGAGCACGTCGCGCACCGCGGGCGGATGACCGGCGGCGGCGTCGGCCACCGCGTTCTGGCCCCACTCCCCCTTCGCGCAGGCGGCGACCAGTTCGCGGGCGGTGTGTTCGACGGCGTCGACCTCGGTGCGCGGGGTCTCGGTGTTCTCGACGAGTCCGAGTGCTTCGCGCAGGCCAGGCAGCGCCGCGGTGCCGCCCCACAACTGCCGGGCCCGCAGCATCGCCAGCACCAGGTCGACCTCGGCGTCGTCGACGGGCGGTTCACCGAGGACGTGGAGTCCGTCGCGGATCTGCACGTCCTTGATCTCGCAGAGCCAGCCGTCCACGTGCAGCAGCATGTCGTCGAACACGTCTTCGTCGGGCCGCTCGGCGAGCCCGAGGTCGTGATCCATCTTGGCGGCGGTGAGCAGTGTCCAGATCTGCTGCCGAATGGCGGGCAGCTTCGCCGGATCGAGGGTGGAGATGTTCGCGTGCTCGTCGAGCAGCTGCTCGAGGCGGGCGATGTCGCCGTAGCTGTCCGCGCGGGCCATCGGCGGGATGAGGTGATCGACGAGCACGGCGTGCGCGCGACGTTTCGCCTGGGTCCCCTCCCCCGGGTCGTTCACGAGGAACGGGTAGATCAGCGGTAGATCGCCCAGTGCCGCGTCGGTCCCGCAGTCGGCCGACATGCCCAGGGTCTTTCCGGGCAGCCACTCCAGGTTGCCGTGCTTGCCGACGTGCACCACGGCGTCGGCCCCGAAGCCGGGGATGTCGGGCTCGTCTCCGGTGCGGCCGGCCAGCCACCGATAGGAGGCCAGATAGTGGTGCGACGGCGGCAGATCGGGGTCGTGGTAGATCGCCACCGGGTTCTCGCCGAAGCCGCGCGGCGGCTGCACCATGATCGCGATGTTGCCGAATGTCAGTGCCGCCACCACGATTTCGCCGTCGTCGCGGCCGGATCGGTCGACGAAGAGCTCGCCGGGGGCTGGACCCCAGTGCTCCTCGACGGCGGTCCGTAGGCCGTCGGGGAGGGTGGCGAACCATCGGCGATAGTCCTCGGCGCCCACCCGGATCGGGTTGGCGGCCAGCGTTTCCTCGGTCAGCCAGTCCGGATCCTGACCGCCGGCATCGACGATGGCATGGATCAGCGCGTCCGAATCATCCTCGGCGAGGCCGGGAATGGCGCCGGTGCCGGAGTCGGGGCCGATGTCGTAGCCCGCGGCACGCATCGCCTGCAACAGCCGCAGCAGGCTGCGCGGCGTGTCGAGACCCACCGCGTTGCCGATGCGGGCGTGCTTGGTGGGATAGGCCGACAGCAGGATGGCCACCCGCCGTCGTGCCGTGGGGATGCGCCGTAGGCGGGCGTGCGCGATCGCGATGCCGGCGACGCGTGCGCATCGCTCGGTGTCGGGCTGATACCAGGGCAGCCCGTTGTCGTCGAACTCCTTGAACGAGAACGGAACCGTGATGATGCGGCCGTCGAACTCGGGTACCGCCACCTGGGTGGCGACGTCGAGGGGGGACAGCCCGTCGTCACCGTCGGCCCACTCGGCACGCGGGCCGGTGAGGCACAGTCCCTGCAGGATCGGGATGTCGAGTGCGGCGAGACGTTCGATGTTCCAGGCGTCGTCGTCGCCGCCGGCCGACGCGGTTGCGGGGGTGGCGCCGCCGGCCGCGAGTACGGTCACCACCAGCGCGTCGGCGGTGCCGAGCAGGTCGAGAAGATCGTCGGGCGCTGTGCGCAGCGACGCGCAGAAGATCGGCAGCGCCCGCGCCCCCCGCGCTTCGACGGCCGCGGAGAGTGCGTCGACGTAGCGGGTGTTGCCGGCGAGGTGTTGCGCCCGGTAGTAGAGCACGCCGATGACCGGCGCGTCGTCGGGAAGGTCGGCGGCATCCCGTTCGAGGACGCCCCATTCGGCCGTCTGCGCGGGCGGTTCGAAACCCAGACCGGTGAGCAGCACCGTATCGGACAAGAAGTTGTGCAGGTTCACCAGATTCGGGACGCCGCCGAAGGCGAGATAGTTGTGCGCGTCGGCGGCCACCCCGGCCGGCACCGTCGAGAGAGCCATCAGATCCGGGTCGGGCTGCTGTTCACCGGAGAGGACCACCACCGGTGTGCCGACCGAGCGCACCGCGTCGAGCCCTTCCTCCCAGGCCCGCCGGCCGCCGAGGATGCGGACGATGGTGAGATCCGCGGCGGCGACCATGGCCGGTACGTCGTCGAGAAGCAGCCGCGACGGGTTGGCCACCCGGTAGGGCGCATCGCACGCGTCCGCGGTGATCAGGTCGGTATCCGACGTCGACAACAGCAGAATCATCGGCACTCCTCACCGGGATGTCGCGCCCGGACGGTGATATCGCGGAACTCGGGGATACGAGGTGACGGGTCTGGCTCCGCGAGACAGCGATGAACGGTCCCGCGTCACAGTGGCGCGACCGCGCCGGAATCGCACCGGCTTCCGCACACCTCGTGTGCGCTCAGCCTAGTGCAGCGACCACCCCCACCAGAACCCGCCGTAGGCTGAAACGGTGAGTGCCCCCGACGCCCGCTCCGTCCGCGACCGATGCCCGGGCGTGTTCAGCCCACATCCCGCGGCCGATGGCGCGGTGGCACGGATTCGCCTGGTCGGGGGAGCAATCGGGTCCGAGCAGTTGCACACCCTGGCCGACGTGGCCGCGTCCTTCGGCGACGGTCACCTCGAATTGACCGCGCGGGGCAATCTCCAGATCCGCGGGATTTCCGACGTCGAGGGTGCGGGCGCGGCGATCGCCGCGACCGGGCTGGTGCCCAGTTCGAGCCATGAGAAGGCGCGCAACATCGAGGTGAGCCCACTGACCGGGCGGATCGGCGGACACGTCGACGTCCGGCCGCTGGCCACCGACCTCGACGAACGGCTGCGCGCCGACTCCGCACTCGCGGGTTTGTCCGGCCGGTTCCTGTTCGGTCTCGACGACGGACGCGGCGACATCGTCGGCGGCCGTCCCGACGTCGCGGCCGCAGCCCGACGGATCGGCACCGGCGAGGTGCGCTTCGACGTGATCGTCGACGGCGAACCGGTGGGATCGGTGCCGGCTATCGACTCGGTGGCCCCAGCCCTGCTCGACGTCGCACACGACCTCACCGACATCGACTCCTCCGCGTGGCGCGTCGCCGACCTCGCCGAGCAGCCCCGGCGCGTCCTGCTCGACCGTGTTCGCGGTCGTCTCGATCCCGTCGTCGGACAGGTGCCCGATGGGCCGCAGTCCGACGGGGTGGTGCCTGAGGGCCGGTCATCCGACAGCCCCATCGTCGGCTGGTTCGACCAGGACGACGGCCGCGTGCTCCTCGGTGCCGTGGTGGCGCACGGCAGGCTCCCGGCGCGGCTCGGTGAGTTCCTGGCGGCCATCGGGGCGCCCATCATCATCACCCCGCACCGCGAGATCCTCATCGGTGACCTCGGCGAGGGCGTCGCCGACACCGTGGTGCGGGTGCTGGCCCCGATGGGCCTCATCTTCGACGCCGCATCACCGTGGGCCCGGATCACCTGCTGTGTGGGCGCGCCGGGGTGTGCGCGATCGCTCGCGCCGGTCCGCGCCGACGTCACCGCCAGGGTGGAGTCGGGTGAGCCGGTGACCGCGCGCGAGCACTGGGTGGGATGCGACCGCGGATGCGGGTCGCCGAAACGGCCGCACATCCGCGTGGAGGCGTCACCCGGTGGATACCGCCGGGCTCCGGCACCGTGAGCGGTGTCTAGGGTGAGACCACGATGACCGAGTACCTGCGCGACGGCGCTGCCATCTACCGACAGTCCTTTGCGATGATCCGCGCCGAATCGGATCTGTCGGCGTTCGACGATGACGTCGCCGGTGTGGTGGTTCGGATGATCCACGCCTGCGGGCAAACCGACCTCCCCCACGATGTGGTGGCCACCGCCGGAGTGGTTCGGGCGGCGCGCGCGGCGCTGCGCGGCGGGGCGCCCATCTTCTGCGACGCCACCATGGTGGCCGCCGGTGTCACCCGGCGCCGGCTGCCCGCCGACAACGAGGTGCTGTGCCTGCTGCACGATCCGGGCGTCCCCGATCTCGCCGAACGCCTGCAGACCACCCGTACCGCGGCTGCGGTGCACCTCTGGTTGCCCCGGCTGGCCGGCTCCGTGGTGGCCATCGGCAACGCGCCCACCGCGCTGTTCGCCCTGCTCGACCTGATCGATGCGGGCGCCCCCCGCCCCGCGGCCATCGTGGGCGCACCCGTCGGGTTCGTCGGGGCAGCCGAATCGTGCGCCGCCCTGGCCGCGCGCACCGACCTCGACTTCATCACGGTGACCGGGCGCCGGGGCGGATCGGCGATCACCGCCGCCGCGCTCAATGCGCTGGCCAGCCCGCAGGAATGAGCGTCCGATGACCACACCCGTGCACTCTTCCCCACCCGGCACACTCTGGGGCGTCGGGCTGGGTCCCGGCGACAGCGAACTGGTCACCGTCAAGGCCGCCCGCGTGATCGGTGACGCCGAGGTGATCGCGTATCACTGTGCGCGCCATGGCAACAGCATCGCCCGCGCGGTGGCGGCGCCCTACCTGCGGGACGGGCAGATCGAGGAACGCCTGATGTATCCGGTGACCACGGAGACCACCGATCATCCCGGCGGCTATCGCGGGGCCCTCGACGACTTCTACGAGCAGTCGGCGCAGCGGCTCGCCGCGCACCTGCGGGCCGGCCGCGACGTGTGCCTGCTCGCGGAGGGAGATCCGCTGTTCTTCAGCTCGTACATGCACATGCACAAACGGCTCGCCGCCGAGTTCCCCGCCGAGATCGTGCCCGGTGTGACGTCGGTGAGCGCGGCGTCGGCCGCGGTCGGTATCCCGCTGGTGGAGGGCGACGAGACCCTCACGGTGGTTCCCGGGACATTGCCCCCGGACGAACTGATCGCGCTGTTCGCCGGTGCGGACGCGATCGCCGTTCTCAAACTCGGCAGGACGTTCGCGACCGTGCGCGAAGCGCTGACGCGCGCGGGTCGCCTCGACGAGGCCTGGTACGTCGAGCGGGCATCCACCGCGGTGCAGCGCGTCGCCCCGGTCGGTGAGGTCGATCCCGCGCAGGTCCCCTACTTCTCGATGGTCGTGGTGCCCGGTCGTCGCAACAATCCGCGGTTCGCCACCCCGTCTTCCGTTGCCACATCAGGTGAGGTGGTGGTGGTGGGTCTGGGCCCGGGAGCGGCCGATCAGACCACGCCGCAGGTGCGTGCCGAGCTCGCCGCGGCCACCGATCTGGTGGGGTACAAGACGTATCTGGCACGGCTGACACCGCGCCCGGGGCAACGCGTGCACGCCAGCGACAACCGGGTGGAGGCCGAGCGCGCCGAGTTCGCGCTCGATCTCGCCTCACGCGGTGCGCGGGTGGCAGTGGTGTCGTCGGGCGATCCGGGAGTGTTCGCGATGGCCTCGGCCGTCGCCGAGGTGGCCGCCGAAGCGCGGTGGACCGACGTGCCGGTACGCGTGGTGCCCGGGGTGACCGCAGCGACGGCCGTGGCCGCGGCGGTGGGCGCACCGCTGGGTCACGACTTCGCGGTGATCTCGCTGTCCGACCGGCTCAAACCGTGGGATGTGATCGCCGAACGCATCCGGTCTGCCGTGGGCGCCGACCTCGTGGTGGCGATCTACAACCCGGGATCGCGCAGCCGCACCTGGCAGGTGCCGCGGCTACGAGAGATCCTGATCGACACCGTGTCCGCCGACCGGACGCTGATCCTCGGACGCGACGTGGGAGGTCCCGAACAGGACCTGCAGGTCACCACGGTCGGCGAGTTGGACCCGGCGTCGGTGGACATGCGCACGATGATCATCGTCGGATCCTCGGCCACCCGCGTCGTCGAGCGTGCCGGGGGGCGGCTGGTGTTCACCCCGCGCCACCACGACGGCTGACGAGCGACTCAGGCCCGTTCGACATGCCGGTCCGCCAGTGTGGCCGTGACCCAGTCGGCGGCCGCATCGGCATCGGAAACGGTTGGTTCGCCACCGGTTTCGTCGGGACGGTCGATCATGATCACCCGCACCCCGAGGTGCCGGGCCGCGTCGAGTTTGCCTCGGGTGAGCGCGCCGCCGCTGTTCTTGGTGACCAGTGTGTCCACTCGGTGCGTGCGCATCAGCGTGGCCTCGTCGTCGGCGCGGTAGGGTCCGCGCGACCTCAGCAGCCGATGATGGGCGGGCAGCAGTGCGGTGTCGGGTGCGTCGACCACCCGGATCAGGAACCAGGCGGACGTGATCTCGGTGAACGCGCCCACATCCTGACGGCCGGTGGTGAGAAAGACGCGCCCGCCACTCCGGTCGACCTCGTCGGCCGCGTCGGCGATGGTCGGCACCACATGCCACGCGTCGTCGGGTCCGGGCGTCCAGGCGGGTCGCCGCAACCGGAGCAGCGGTGTGCCGGTGGCCGTGGCTGCCGCGACGGCGTGGGCGCTGATGGTGGTGGCGTACGGGTGGGTGGCGTCGACGATCGCGGCAATGTCGTGCTCGCGCAACCATTCCCGCAGCCCGGAGATCCCGCCGAAACCTCCGATGCGGACCTCCCCGACCGGCAGTCGGGGGTCGGCGACCCGGCCGGCGAGTGAGCTGATCACCCCGATCCCCCGTCCATCCAGCCGACCCGCGAGCTCGCGTGCCTCGCTGGTACCGCCGAGCAGCAGCACCTGCGCGGTCACGGGTGATCCCTGTGCGTGGCGGGGTCGGCACGCAACGCAGCCATCCGGGCGTGGGAGTAAAGATAGCTGTCGGTGGGTGTGCGCTGGTCCGACGAACCCAGCACCGGTCCGACAAAAATGACGGCGGTGCGCCGAATGCCGCTGTCGGACAGAGATTTCGGAAGCTCCGACAGGGTACATCGCACGATCTGCTGGTTGGGTCGCGAGGCGAACGCGACCGTTGCCGTCGGGCAGTCGGGGCCGTAGTGCGGCGTCAGCACCTCGACGAGTTCCGCGGTTCGGTGGGCGGCGAGATGCAGGGCGAGGGTGATCCCGGTGGCCGCGAGTCGGTCGAGTTCCTCGCCGGGCGGCATGTCGGTGGACAGCGTCGACACCCGGGTGATCAGTAGGCTCTGCGCCACCCCGGGCACGGTCAGTTCAGTATCCAGGGCCGCGGCCGCGGCGGCAAACGCGGGCACTCCGGGCACGATCTCGACGTCGATGCCCCGCTCTTGTAGCGCGCGATGCTGTTCGGCGAACGCCGAATACAGCGAGATGTCGCCGGAGTGCAGGCGCGCCACGTGGTGCCCGGCACGATGGGCGGTCTCGATGTGACCGATGATCTCGGCCAGCGGCATCCGGGCGGTGTCGATGAGCACCGCATCGGCCGGACACGCCTGCAGCATCTCGGCGGGCACCAGCGATCCCGCGTAGAGGCAGGTTCGGCATTCGCCCAGGATGCGGGCACCCCGCAGGGTGATCAGGTCGTGGGCGCCCGGTCCGGCGCCGATGAAGTAGACGGTCACGGCTTCTCGGCGATCCACTGCACGATCGGCAGCACGGGCCGCCAGGTGGTCATCGACCCGAGCGGTTCCACCGTCTCGATCGAGATGCGGCGCAGCACACCGCCGTGGGCGCGATGCCAGGCGGTGAGCTGTTGCTGCGACTCGACGGTCACCGCGTTGACGACCATCGTCCCGCCCTCGAGCAACGCCTCCCACGCGGTGGCCATCACCTCCTCGTCCAGACCTCCGCCGATGAAGACGGCGTCGGGGTCCGGGGCTGCGGCGAGCGCCGCGGGCACCTCGCCACGCACCGACAGTGCGCCGCACACGCCGTGCCGGTGCGCGTTCTCGGCGATGCGGCCGGCGCGGCCGGTGTGGCGTTCGAAGGCGATGGCGTGCCCGGCGGGATCGGCCCGCAGCCATTCGATGGCGACGCTGCCCGATCCAGAACCGATGTCCCACAGCAGTTGTGGGCCACCGGGCCGGAGTGCGGCGACCGTCAGCGCCCGCACCGGCGACTTGGTGATCTGTCCGTCGTGGGTGAACTCATCGTCGCCACGTCCTGGCGCATTGCTGCCGCGAGGCCCGATGCACGCGATCGCGACGATGTTCAACGGGTCGAGGTCGTGGTGGCGCCAACTGCGGGCGAGTCCTTCCACCACAGTCTGCCGGGGGCCGCCGAGCTGTTCGAGCACCGTCAGCGTCGACCAGCCGAATCCCTGCGCCGTCACGACCTCGGCGAGTTGGGCCGGGGTGTGCCCGTCACGGCTCAGTACCAGCAGGCGCCGGCCGTCGGCGAGTTCGGGGATCACCGAGTGCACGTCGCCGCGCAGGGTGGTGATGACCCGGGTGTCCACCAGGTCCCACCCGAGCTGCGCGCACGCGAGACTCACACTGGACACCGCGGGGATCACCGTGACACGTTGCGCACCCACCGATTTGACCACCGAGCTGCCGACACCGTGGAACATGGGGTCGCCGCTGGCGAGGATGTGCACCACCGGCCGGATGTGCTCGGCGAGCACCGACGCCAGGTGGGTCGACATCGGGGTGTGCCAGCAGATCACCTCGGCGTCGACGCGTTCGATCAGATCGAGCTGACGCCGTGACCCGTAGATGACCGACGCGCCACGCAACTCCGTTCGCGCCCGTTCCGACAGTCCGCTCCACCCGTCCGCGCCGATCCCGACGACGACGAAGCGGGTGGAGATCGGCTGATCGACGGTCATCGTGGCAGCCGACGCCAGATCGCGCGCGGCATCAGACGCATGGCGAACGCCACCGGCCGCAAGGCCGTGGGAATCCACACCTCGCCCCGGCCCTTGCGGTACGCCCGTACCACTGCGTCGGCGACTTGATCGGCGGTCACCGACATGGGCGCCGGTGGCGTGCCCGCGGCCATCAGATCCGCGGTCATGTGACCGATCACGAAACCGGGACGGGCCAGCAGCAATCGCACCCCGCTGCCGTGCAGGGCGTCGGCCAGGCCGCCGGCGAAGCCGTCGAGTCCCGCCTTCGTCGAGCCGTACACGTAGTTGGCGCGGCGCACCCGCACCCCGGCGATCGACGAGAACACGATGATGGTGCCCGATCCCTGCGCGCGCATCGCGTTGGCCAGTGGTGTGAGCACACTGATCTGCGCGACGTAGTCGGTGTGCGCGATCTGCAGTGCGTGGGTGACGTCGTGTTCGGCCCGTTGCTGATCGCCGAGAATGCCGAAGGCAACGATGGCAACGGCGATCGGTCCGTGATCGGCGATCAGGCGATCGACCAGCGCGGTGTGGGTGTCGGTGTCGTCGGCGTCGAACGCGACGGCGATCACCTCGGTGGCCCCGGCGGCGTTCAGCGTCGCCGTCTCCTCGACCAGGTCGTCGGGCCGGCGTGCCGCGAGCACCACGGTGCGCCCGGCGGCGAGGCGGCGTGCCACCTGCAGTCCGATCTCACTTCGGCCGCCGAACACCACGATGGCACCGGGGTCGATGTGCCGAGTGTTCGCCATGTGTGCAGTATGTCAGCATGCCAACCACCTCCGTGCTGTCCCCCGGTGCGCTGCAGTTCCTGACCGAACGTCACCTGGCAACGCTGGCCACCACGCGCGCCGACGGCACCCCGCATGTGGTGGCGGTGGGTTTCACCTACGACCCCGACAACGGGCTCGCGCGGGTGATCACCACCGACGGAAATCAGAAGGTACGCAACGTGGAACGTGCGGGCTACGGTGCGGTGACCCACGTCGACGGCCCCCGGTGGATCACCCTGGAGGGTCCCGCGGTGGTGCGACGCGACCCCGATCGGGTGGCCGATGCCGAGCGTCGATACGCGGCACGCTATCGCGAGCCGCGGCCCAATCCGCGGCGTGTGGTCATCGAGATCGGGGTCGCCAGAGTATTGGGTTCGCGTACGCTGCTGGACTCCTGATCGGGGCGCTCAGAGCACGACGAGGTCATGCGGGCGGGTGTTCAGCGATGCGCAGCCATCATCGGTGACCACCACGATGTCCTCGATGCGCGCTCCCCACGACCCCGGGAAATACACACCGGGTTCGATGCTGAACGCCATTCCGGGTGCCAGGGTCAGTGTGTTGCCGCTGACGATGTAGGGCTCCTCGTGCACCGACAGGCCGATGCCGTGGCCGGTGCGGTGGATGAAGTTGTCGCCGAAACCGGCCTGCACCAACACATCCCGCGCCGCTGCGTCGACCTCCTCCGCGGTGACGCCGGGCGCGACGGCGGCCACCGCGGTGCGCTGGGCCAGTTGTAACGCGCTGTACGCGTCGGCGATCTCGCCGCTCGGCGGGGCGAAGCAGTAGGTGCGGGTGCTGTCGGAGTTGTAGCCGGGCTCCACCGGTCCGCCGATGTCGATCACGACGACGTCGTCGGCGGCGATCACCCGGTCGGAGAACTCGTGGTGCGGATCGGCGCCGTTGGGTCCGGACCCGACGATGATGAACTCGGCACCGGTGTGCCCCTCCGCCACGATCGCGGCGTCGATGTCGGCGGCCACCTCACGTTCGGTGCGCCCCGGCATCAGCCACTCCCCCATCCGCCCATGCACCCGGTCGATGGCCGCCCCGGCACGGCGCAACGCCTCGATCTCGTTGTCGTCCTTGATCATCCGCAGTTCACGAAGCACCGGCGTGGCCAGCGTCGGGGTGGCCCGGTTGCGGTCGGCGAACGGCACCACGTGCAGCGCGGGCATCGACTCCGACACGGCGATGCGTGACCCGCGCGGCAGACCCGACAGCGCCAGAGTATGGGCGTCGTCGCCGTCGACCCAGTCGTCCACCTCGATCCCGAGTTCCGAAACGGCCGACTCGCGGACCGATGCCAGTTCGAGCCGGGCCACCACGAGGTGCGGGTTGCCCGACGCCGGAATCACCAGCGCCATGAGACGTTCGAAGGTGTCCGCACGCGACCCGGTGAGGTACCGCAGGTCGGGGCCGGGCGAGACGATCAGCGCGTCGAGACCGGCTGCCGCGGTGAGCTCGGCCGCGCGCGCGAGTCGCTGCTGGTAGACGACCGACTCGAAACGTTCGTATCGGTTCGCGTGCACGGACCCGGTGGCACTCATGGACGCAGCCTACGCGGGCCCCCACCCGGATGGCATGGTGTGGGTATGGCCGGATCCCTGATGCTGCTCGACGGCGCGAGCCTGTGGTTTCGCTCGTTTCACGCCCTCCCGGAGAAGTTGACGGCACCCGACGGACGGCCGGTGAATGCGGTGCGCGGCTTCGTGGACACCATCGCGTCGCTGGTCACCACGCACCGACCCACCCGGCTGGTGGTGTGCCTCGACCTCGATTGGCGTCCGGCCTTCCGCACCGAACTCATCGGGTCGTACAAGGCGCACCGGGTGGCCGAAGAAGCGCCGCACGGCGCCGGCGGTGATGTCGAGGAGGTGCCCGACACACTGACCCCGCAGGTCGACATGATTCTCGACCTGCTCGCCGCGGCCGGGCTGACCACCTCCGGTGCCCCCGGCTGCGAGGCCGACGATGTGATCGGCACGCTGGCCCACGCGGAGACGACGGACCCGGTGATGGTGGTCAGCGGCGACCGCGACCTGCTGCAGGTGGTCGCCGACGACCCGGTGCCCGTTCGCGTGCTGTATGTGGGCCGAGGCCTGGCCCGGGCCGAACTGATGGGCCCCCGGGAGGTCGCCGAGAAGTACCGGCTCCCGGCCGATCGCGCCGGAACGGGCTATGCGGAGATGTCGATGCTGCGCGGCGATCCCTCCGACGGGTTGCCGGGCGTGAGCGGAATCGGCGAGAAGACGGCCGCGAAACTGATCTGCGAGTACGGCGACCTCGATGCGCTCGAGGCCGCGGCCACCGACCGCGCGACGTCGCTCACCGCGCGCACTCGCAGCGCGTTGCTGGCGGCCGCCGACTATCTCGACGCGGCCCGCACGGTGGTCACCGTGCGGATCGACGCACCGACCGTCGAGTCGAGAGCCGACGACCATCTGCCCAGCGCGCCCGCCGACCCGGCCGCACTCGCCGATCTCGTCGAGGAACTCGGTGTCGGCGGCTCGGTGGGGCGGTTGGCCGCGGCCCTCGGATGGGAGCTACCGGCCGGTTGAGTGTGCCTCAACTGGTGGGTCGGGCCACCTCGTACTTGCCGTCGTCGTCGAGGAAGGTGACCTTGACCTGCTGTTGCTGGCCGCCGACGGTGACCGAGCAGGTGAACGAATCGCCCTTGCGCACGCGCTGCCCCGACGGGCATTTCACGTTGCTGACGTCGGTGGCCTGGTAGTCACTGGTGAGCACGTGTTTGACGCCGTTCTGCGCGGCGGTCTGATCGAGGTTCTTCGGTGCCCATCCCGGCCATGCGAAGGCGGTGATGAGCAGGATCGCCGCGATCAGCACCAGCGCGCCCCCGCCGGCGATCAACAGGTTGCGCAACCCTTTACGTTGCGGCGTCGTCGACATCGCGGCGAACTGGTCGGGGGCCCCGTACTGGCCGGTGGGCCCGTAGGCTCCCGGCTGCTGGCCGTACCCGGGCTGCTGACCATATCCGGGTTGCTGGCCGTACCCGGGTTGCTCGCCATAGGCGGGCTGAGCATACGGCGACCCGGGGGTGCCGTAGCCCGCCTGTGGCTGACCCGGCTGGGAACCGAATGCGGCGGTCTGCCCGTATCCGCCGGCCGGGGGCTGCTGGTAGCCCTGTGGGGCATACCCGGGCGGGGTGCCGGCACCTTGCGGCGCCTGACCGTAGGCGGGCTGGCCATAGGGCGACTGGCCCTGGGGAGATTGGCCGCCCTGGGGAGATTGGCCCTGAGGAGATTGGCCCTGAGGAGGCTGGCCGTAGGGAGACTGGGCTCCCGGCGGCGGAGTGAGGGGGGCCGCCGTGGTCGGCGGGGCCGCAGGAGTGGGAGGCGGTGTCGGTGATCCGGTGTTGACCACTTCGGTCTCGTTGTCCGGCCCGCCGGGCCTGTTGGGGTCATGGGGGTGGCTCATGGTCTGTCTCCCGCTCTACCCGGCCGCGGTCGGTGCCCGCTGGGTTCTCCGATGGATCTACGGTCGAACCGGGCTCGGTTCACACGTTCCGCCGCGACCTGCGCAGCGATCACGGCACCGACCCGATATGCCTGAAGTACGTTACCGCAGCCGTCATCGACAATCACTTACCCGAACGTCCGACCGTCCGGGCGTCATCCCAGTTCGGCTGCGACCACACCGCGCCGGATCGCGCGTACCGCGGCCCGCGCCGGAACCGACAGCGGCGCGTCGTCTCCGACCCCGAGTCGTATCTGTTCGAGCAGGTCGACCACCTGGCGGTTCCATCGAACGAAATCCCCGGGCGACAGCAGTTGTCCCCGCTCCCCGGCCGCGGCCAGCGATTCGGTGAGCGAACGCCCAGACACCCACAGCGACACCGCAACCGAGAACCCGGTGTCGGGTTCTCGGGTGGGCGATATCCGGTGGGACGTCTCCACCGCGGTCACCGCACGCCAGATCTGCACGGTGTCGGCGATCGCCGTGCGCAGCGCAACACTCCCCGGCATGGCGTCGGCTCCGGCGAAGCTCTCCCGGCGCGATTCGAACACCACCGACGCGACGACGGCCGCCAGTTCGGCCGGGCCGAGCCGGTCCCAGACACCGGCGCGGATGCACTCGGTGACCAGAAGGTCGCTCTCGCTGTAGATTCGGCTGAGCAAATGACCTGTCGGGGTCACCGTGACACCGGTCGCGTCGTCCTCCAGATAGCCGAGTTCGGTGAGTACCGCGACGATGCGATCGAAGGTGGTCGACAGCGTCGAGGTGCGTTCGCCGATCGAGCGTTCCGCCGACACGATGTCACGCACGATGCGGTTGCGTTGCTCGGCCAGCCGGAACAGGTCGTCGGAGCCCTCGATGCGATGGGCGGGGTGCGCGCGCAGCGCCTGACGCAGTCGCACCAGGTCGGCGTCGTCGGCTGCGGGGGCGCGTTTGCGCGGCCTCCCGCGCGGCATCTCGAGGCCGGTGGAACGCAACGCCGAGGCGAGGTCTCGCCGCCCCCGGCCGGTCCGGCGATCGGGATTCTTCGGCAGACGCATGTTCCCGAGAACCTCGGGCGGATTGACGAAATCCCGGGTCCCCACCCGGCCGCACCACGCGTCCTCGCTGAGCACAAGCGGTTTCGGGTCGGCGGCCTGCGACGCGGGTTCGAGGACCACGGCCAGTCCGCGATGCCTGCCGTTGGGCACCCCGATCACGTGACCCTTCTTGAGCGCCGCGAGGTCGGCCACGGTGGATTCATGTGCGCTGATCCGCTTCTGGAACTTGAGGTCGCGTTCGCGTTGGCGGATCTCCTCCCGCAACGTCACGTAGCCGAGAAAGCCCGAATACGGATCATCCTCTGCCGCAGCGGCACCGACGTCACCGCCGGCACCCACGGCACCCGGTTCGATGCCCCGCGCGCGTGCCGCGCCGCTCAACTCGACGTCGAGTTTGCGCAGCCTCCGGTACATGTCGTCGACCTTGTGTGCCTGCCCCACCACCGAACGATCGGCCTGGAACTGGGCGAACGACCGGTTGAGGAGCGCCCGCGATCCGTCGATCCCGAGGCGCCCGATGAGGTTGACCGCCATGTTGTATTCCGGGGTGAACGAGCTGCGCAGCGGAAAGGTACGTGCCCCGGCGAGCCCGGCGACCTGTTCGGGCACGAGTTCGGGAGACCAGACCACCACCGCGTGACCCTCGACGTCGATGCCGCGCCGACCGGCGCGGCCGGTGAGCTGGGTGAACTCACCCGGGGTCAGGTCGACATGCGACTCGCCGTTGAATTTCACCAGGCGTTCGAGGACCACCGACCGGGCCGGCATGTTGATGCCGAGTGCGAGGGTCTCGGTGGCGAACACCATCCGGACCAGGCCTCGGACGAACAGTTCCTCCACGGTGTGCCGGAAGGTGGGCAGCAGGCCCGCGTGGTGGGCGGCGAACCCACGTCGCAGCCCCGTGCGCCATTCGTCGACGCCGAGGACGTCGGCATCGGCGGGTGAGATCTCGTCGAGATGACGGTCCACCACCTCGTCGACGGCCGCGGCCTCCTCCGGGGTGAGAAGGGTGAGACCCGACCGCAGGCACTGACTCAGTGCGGCGTCGCACCCGACGCGGGAGAAGATGAACCCGATCGCCGGCAGCAACGCCTCCCGGTCGAGCCGCGCGACGAGTTGCGGACGCGACAGCGTCCCGGCGGCGCGTCCGCGTCCCCCCTGGTTGCGTCCGGCCCGGTTCCCGCGGCGTGATCCGGCCGCGCCGCGTTCGTCAGCGAGCAGGATTCGGTGCCGGATATAGCGTTTGAGCTCGCCATTCACCTGCGGCCGGCCCGATCGCGACGACTGCGGGTCGAACAGGTCGAACATCCGCGAGCCCACCAGCATGTGCTGCTCGAGCGGCACCGGACGGTGCTCGTCGACGATGACGGTGGTGTCCCCGCGTACCGTCTGGATCCAGTCGCCGAACTCCTCGGCGTTGCTCACCGTCGCCGACAAGCTCACCACACGCACCGACGGTTCGAGGCCCAGGATCACCTCCTCCCACACCGCACCGCGGAAGCGGTCGGCGAGAAAGTGCACCTCGTCCATCACCACGTGGGACAGTCCGCGCAGTGCCGGCGAGTTGGCGTAGATCATGTTGCGCACCACCTCGGTGGTCATCACGACCACCGGGGCGTCGGAATTGATGGAACTGTCGCCGGTCAGCAGTCCCACCGACTCACGGCCGTGCACGGCCACCAGGTCGGCGTATTTCTGGTTACTGAGCGCCTTGATGGGCGTGGTGTAGAAACACTTGCTCCCCGCGGCCAGCGCGAGGTGCACCGCGAACTCGCCGACGATCGTCTTGCCCGCGCCGGTGGGTGCACACACGAGCACGCCGTGACCCGATTCCAGGGCCGTGCAGGCATCGACCTGAAAGCCGTCGAGCCCGAAGCTCAACCGTGCCCGGAACCGATCGAGTTCGCTCACAGGATGTCGTCGAAGATGTCCCGGTCGCGTACCGAGGACCGTATCGGTCCCGGCGACGCCACCCGTTCGGTCCGGCCGAGCGACGACGTGTCCGGCGTCCCCGACAGCGTGCTGGCTTCGTCGTCGGGCACCGACAACCAGTCCGGACGGCGGCGTGACTTGCGCTTGTCACTGATGCGGGCGATCTGAATCGAGATCTCCATCAGCAGCGTCAGCGCGAAGGCCAGCGCGCACATCGTGAACGGGTCCTGCCCGGGAGTGGCGAAGGCGGCGAACACGAAGAGCGCGAAGATCAGCCCGCGCCGCCACGTCTTGAGCCGTGCGTAGGGCAGCACCCCGATGTGGTTGAGGGCGACGATGAGCAGCGGCAGTTCGAAACTCACGCCGAAGATGATCAGCAGGTGCAACATGAAGTTGAAGTACTGGTCACCGGCCAGGGCGGTCACCTGAACTCCGTTGCCCACGGTGAGCAGGAACTCGAACGCCTTGGCCACCATCAGGTAGGCGAGCACGGCTCCGGCCACGAACAGCACCGCCGCCGCCGACACGAAGCTGACCGCGTAGCGCCGTTCGTTGGCGTAGAGGCCGGGCGTGATGAACTGCCACAACTGGTAGAACCAGATTGGGCACGCAAGCACGATTCCCGCGGTCAGCGCCACCTTGAGACGCAGCATGAATTGATCGAACGGCCCGGTGGCCAGGAGGCGACACGAGTCGTCGGGGGTCAGCGCAGCCCGCGACGATGCCGGCAGAGAACAGTAGGGCTCGCGCAGCAGGTCACCCAGTGACTCGATTCCGAAGAGGCTGTGGGAGTACCACATGAAGCCGACCATCGTGGTCAGAGCGATGGCGATCATGGCGATCACCAGCCGGGTGCGGAGCTCGTAGAGATGCTCCACCAGCGGCATCGTGCCGTCCGGATTGACCTTGCGTTTGCGGTATCGGGGATCCAGCGGGATACGCACTCGAGTGCTCCGCCGAGCCCCTAAGCGGACTTCTTCACGTCGTCGGCCGCGGGCTCCGACTTCGCGGTCGGCACCTCCGACGTCGACGACCCGCTGGGCAGAGCCTTACTCGCCTCGTCCTTGGCTCCGTCGGCCGGCGTGTCGTCGTCGCGCTGCATCTCCTTCATCTCGCTCTTGAAGATGCGCAGCGAGCGCCCCAGTCCGCGCGCGGTATCGGGCAGCCGTTTGGAGCCGAAGAGCAGCAGCAAGACGATCACGATCACGACGATGTGCCAGGGATGCAAGACGTTCCCGAACATGAAGACCTCCCGATCAGTTCACGCTCATGCTACCCGAGGCGCAGGTTTTGGCATGACAGCGCACGAGCGCGGTAGCGGGGCTTCAGTGGTAGCGGGGCTTCAGTGGTAGCGGGGCTTCAGTGGTAGCGGGCGCGGGCTGCGGTCGCCTCGCTGGTGACCGCATCGGCGATCGCGGGGTCGTCGACCACCCGGATGTGCCCGCCGAAACCGAGGAGGAACCGTGTCAGCCACGCGGGCGAGCCGTAGACGAGGCCGGCGCGCACCGGTGCATCGGGGTCGGTGCGCGCATCGAGTGGCTCCACGGGCTCGATCAGGTAGTAGTCGAGCACCCAGAGTTCGTCGGGATCGATGTCGATGAGCACCGACGGGAGCCCGGGATTGTCGGCGAGGATCACCGACTGTGGTGAGTCGATGGCCCGCTCGGGCGGATCGGAGGGTTCGTCGAGGACCGTGGCCTCCTCCACCCGATCGAAACGGAACAGACGCACACCCTCGCTGCTGCGACACCACGCCTCGAGGTAGGTGTTGTTATCCACCACCTGCAGCCGGATCGGGTCGACCGTGCGTTCGGTGACGGTGTCGCCGGTGGCCGAGTAGTAGCGAATCCGTACCGCACGCCCGGTACGCACCGCCTCACGCAGGGCCGCGTGGGTGGCCGCCGCGCCATCGTCATCATCCGATGCCGCCAGGCCGGGCACCGACTCCCCCACCGCCTGCTCGATCTTGGCGATCGCCCGGTGACCCGCGTCCCGGTCGACCACGCCGGGCATGTCGACAAGCGCCTGCAGCGCGACCAGCAGCGTCGACGCCTCCGTGGTGGTCAGTCGCAGCGGCCGGTCCATGCCCGCCGCGAACTTCACGTCGACGACACCCTCGCTGTACTCGATGTCGATCAGATCATCGGGGTAGTAGCCGGGCAGCCCGCACACGAAGAGCTGGTCGAGATCCTTGGTGAGCTGGCGGGCGGTGACACCGAGATCGGCGGCCGCCTGGTCGATCGAGATGCCGCTGCGCGCCTGGAAATACGGCACCAGGGCCAACAGCCGGCTGATCCG
This sequence comes from Gordonia sp. NPDC003425, assembly GCF_053588635.1. Lineage (NCBI taxonomy): Bacteria > Bacillati > Actinomycetota > Actinomycetes > Mycobacteriales > Gordoniaceae > Gordonia > Gordonia sp. NPDC003425. The sequence continues at coordinate 84,537 of NZ_JBSFQI010000004.1, forward strand.
GGAGGGTTGCGCAGTGGCCATCAGACGCTGCTCCCGACGAGCGCGTCGAGTCCGGCGATCACCGCGTCACGCAGTTCCGGCGGATCGAGGACCACGGCTGCGGCGCCTGCGCCGAGCACCATCCGGGTGAGCGTGCCCAGCGACCGGACCTGCACCGTGAGCACGTCTCCGGCATCACCGTCGACGGTGCCGCGTTCGGTGGACGTGGCCAGCCGGCGCAGCCCGGCAGCCTTGCCGTCGGCCACCCAGATCCGCGCGGATCCGGTGTCGGGACCGGTTGCCGAGTCGACCGCTGCGGCGACGACGCCCTGCAGATCCACGTCATCGGGGGCCGCGACGGCGCCGGCCCGACCGACCGTATGGACGGCCGAGATCCGGGACAGCCGGAATGTGCGGGTGGCGTCTCGGTCACGGTCGTGCCCGACGACGTACCAGCGCCGGCGATGGGTCACCACCCCCCACGGCTCCAGGGTGCGGGTGGTGGCCGATGCCGCCGACCCGGGCCGATAGGTGAACCTCACCGCGTGGCCGTCGGTGATCGCGCCCAGGACCACGCCGATCGCGGTCTCCGACCCCATCGACCGGGATGAATCCGACGCCCGGATGCCGAGGTCGTCGTCGGCGCGGACGTCAAAGCCCGCGGCCTGCAACTTGAGCACCGCGGTCTGCGAGATCGCCGACACCTCCGGTGTGACCCACAGCGCCGACGCCGTGGCGATGACGGCCGCCTCGTCGGGTTCCAGGGTGATGTCGGGCAACGCGTAGCTCTCCCGGTTGATGCGGTAGCCGTCCACGCCGCCGCGCTCGATGGGGCCGGTGACCAGCGGGATGCCCAGGTCGCGGAGTTCGGTCTTGTCGCGCTCGAACATCCGGTTGAACGCCTCGTCGGACTGACCGTCGTCGTGGTAGCCCGTGACGTTGCGCCGGATGTACTCCGCGCTCACGAACTGCCGCGTCGACAGCAGACAGATCACCAGATTCAGGAGTCGCTCGACCTTGGACGTCGCCACGACTAGAGAGCCTACGGCTCACATGGAGGCGATGAGGCGATCGACGCGCTCGTCCACACTGCGGAAGGGATCTTTGCACAGCACGGTTCGCTGCGCCTGATCGTTGAGTTTGAGATGCACCCAGTCGACGGTGAAATCACGACCCGCCTTCTGCGCGGCCGAGATGAAATCACCCCGCAACTTCGCCCGCGTGGTCTGCGGGGGCTCGTTGACCGCCGTTTTGATGTCCTCGTCGGTGGTCGCGCGGGTGACCAGACCCTTACGGGAGAGCACATCGAACACGCCCCGGCCCCGCTTGATGTCGTGATAGGCGAGGTCGAGTTGCGCGATCTTCGGGTCGGAGAGATCCATCGAGTACTTGTCCTGATAGCGCTGGAACAGCTTGCGCTTGATCACCCAGTCCACCTCGGTGTCGACCTTGGCGAAGTCGTCGGCCTCGACCGCGTCGAGCATGCGGCCCCACAGGTCGACCACCTTCTCCATCTCGGGGTCGGGACGACGGTTGACCATGTGCTCGACCGCGCGTGCGTGATATTCACGCTGGATGTCGAGGGCGCTGGCCTGCCGCCCACCTGCCAACCGCACCGGTCGCCGACCCGACGGATCGTGACTGACCTCGCGGATCGCGCGGATCGGGTTGTCGAGGGCGAAGTCGCGGAACGCCACGCCCGCCTCGATCATCTCCAGCACCAATGCCGCGGACCCCACCTTGAGCAGGGTGGTCATCTCCGACATGTTCGAGTCGCCGACGATCACGTGCAGGCGACGATACTTCTCGGCGTCGGCGTGCGGTTCGTCGCGCGTGTTGATGATGGGACGTGACCGGGTGGTGGCCGACGACACGCCCTCCCAGATGTGCTCGGCGCGCTGCGACAGGCAGAACGTCGCGGCCTTGGGCGTGGCCAGCACCTTCCCGGCACCGCAGATCAACTGCCGGGTCACCAGGAACGGCAACAGCACGTCGGAGATGCGGGAGAACTCCCCGGCCCGCACCACCAGATAGTTCTCGTGGCAGCCGTATGAGTTGCCCGCCGAGTCGGTGTTGTTCTTGAACAGGTAGATGTCGCCGCCGATGCCTTCATCGGCCAGCCGCTGCTCGGCGTCGACCAGCAGATCCTCGAGCACCAGCTCCCCGGCGCGGTCGTGGTTGATCAGCTGGATCAGGCTGTCGCACTCGGCGGTCGCGTACTCCGGATGCGAACCCACGTCGAGGTAGAGACGTGCCCCGTTCTGCAGGAACACATTCGACGACCGGCCCCACGACACGACACGACGGAACAGGTACCTGGCCACCTCGTCGGGACTGAGTCGGCGATGGCCGTGGAAGGTACACGTGACACCGAATTCCGTCTCGATGCCCATGATTCGACGCTGCACGGTTCAACCCTACCCGCGGTGAGCTCGCCCGACCGGCTGCGCGATCAGGACTCGCCCGCTTCCTCATCGGTCGCCGGCGCCTGATCCGCGGGCTCAGCCGGTGCGGTGTCGGCGGGCAGCAGGTCGGCCACAGCCGCCGAACCGAGCCTGCGGAAGGCCCGTCGCGGGCGGTTGCGGTCGAGCACCGCCACTTCGAGGTCAGCCGGGTCGAGGTCGCGCGGCGCCGCCGCGGCACCATTGCCGGTGTCCACCGGCGCCGACAGTGCGGCCACCGCGATCTTCAGTGCGCTGCGCAGATCCAGGTCGGGTTCGTAGCTCTCCCGCAGCGCGGCCGCGATCGACTCGGTGGCACCGCCCATCACCAGGAAACGGGTTTCGTCGGCAATCGAACCGTCGTAGCTGATCCGGTAGAGCTGCGATGGCTTGGGTTTACCCGGCCGCGACACCTCGGCCACACACAGTTCCACCTCGTAGGGTTTCGGCTGCTCGGTGAACACCGACCCCAGCGCGTTGGCGTAGGTGTTGGCCAGCGACAACGCCGACACGTCGGCGCGGTCGTAGCTGTATCCCCGCATGTCGGCGAGCTGGATGCCGGCCTTGCGCAGACTCTCGAACTCGTTGTACTTGCCGACCGCGGCGAACCCGATCCGGTCGTAGATCTCGCTGGTCTTGCGCAGCGTGTTCGACGGGTTCTCGGCGACGAACAGCACGCCGTCGGCGAACGTCAGGATCACCACGCTGCGTCCGCGGGCGATGCCCTTGCGGGCCAGCTCCGAGCGATCCCGCATGATCTGCTCGGCACTGGCGTAATACGGGAAGGTCATCGCGGGGTCCCCTCGTGCTCGGCGGCGCGACGTTCCACGATGGCACGTGCGGCGGCCTCGATCTCGGTGGGCGGCACCTCCCGGGCACCCTCGGCGCCCACAATCACCGCGGTGGGGAAGATCTTGCGGACGATGTCGGGTCCACCGGTCGCCGAATCGTCGTCGGCGGCGTCGTAGAGCGACTCGACCGCGATCGCCAGGGCCGCATCGGCATCCAGGTCGGGTCGGTACAGCTTTTTCAGCGACGACTTGGCGAACACCGATCCCGACCCGATCGCCTGATATCCGCCCAGCTCCTCGTGCCGGTCACCGGCCACGTCGAAGGAGAAGATGCGGCCCCGCTCGCTGGGGTCGTTGTGGTCGATGTCGTAGCCGACCAGCAGCGGGATGGCCGCCAGACCCTGCATCGCGGCGCCCAGGTTGCCGCGGACCATCGACGCCAGGCGACTCACCTTGCCGTCCAGCGTGAGCGGCACACCCTCGATCTTCTCGTAGTGCTCGAGCTCTACGGTGAACAACCGCACCATCTCGATCGCGATCCCGGCGGTGCCGGCGATGCCCGCCGCCGAGTACTCGTCGGTGATGTAGACCTTCTGCACGTCGCGGGTGGCGATGAGGTTGCCCATCGTCGCCCGCCGGTCGCCGGCGAGGACCACCCCGCCGGGAAAACTCACCGCGACGATGGTGGTGCCGTGCGGGATCTCGGAGGTGTCGGCCGACCCGGCGAATCCACCCATGCGATCAGCCCGCGACTGCGGCAACTGATCCGGCGCATGGCTGCGCAGGAAATCGGTGAACGACGAGATGTCGGCGCCGAGCGATGAGAGGGATTCGCGGGAGGTCGGACGGTAGAACGGCAGTGATCCGAACGTGTCGCTCACTGGCCGCCCTTCTGCACGTATGCGCGCACGAAGTCTTCGGCGTTCTCCTCGAGCACATCATCGATTTCGTCGAGCAGATCGTCGGTGTCCTCGGCAAGCTTCTCGCGACGTTCCTGCCCGGCAGCTCCGTCGGGGCCGAGGTCACCATCGTCGTCGCCACCGCCGCGCTTGGTCTGTTCCTGCGCCATCTGCTCTCCTTAGCATCTGCCCGGGCCCGCATCTACCGCAGCCCGCATGTGCCCGAAGCCCGCCGTGCCCACGCCGGGCAACGGCGTAGGTCCACAGTACCGGCGGACGCCGACTCGGGTTGTGCAGAACACGAGGAGATCTGGTGTCACTCAGTTGGTGAGCTGATCCACCAGGTCGGCGGCCGAGTCGACCGAGTCGAGGAGTCTGCCCACGTGGGCGCGGGTCCCGCGCAACGGTTCGAGGGTGGGAATGCGCACCAGGGAGTCACCGCCGAGATCGAAGATCACCGAATCCCAGCTCGCCGCGGCGACGTCGGCGCCGAACCGACGCAGGCACTCGCCCCGGAAGAACGCGCGGGTGTTCTCCGGCGGCTCAGAGATCGCGCGGGTCACCTCCGCCTCGTCGACCAGGCGCTTCATCGAGCCGCGCGCCACCAGCCGGTTGTAGAGGCCCTTGTCGAGGCGCACGTCGGAATACTGCAAATCGATCAGTTGCAGCCGCGGGGCCGACCAGCCGAGTCCCTCACGCTGCCGAAAACCCTCAAGGATCCGCAGCTTGGCCGGCCAATCGAGGATGTCGGCGCACTCCATGGGGTCACGTTCGAGACGGTCGAGCACGTCGGCCCACGTGTCGAGCACATCCATCGCGCGAGCGTCGTCGGAGTGCTCATGCCGATGGAACCGTTCACACCGTTCGAGGTATTCACGCTGCAGCGCCAGGCCGGTGAGTTCGCGGCCGTCGGACAACGCGACGGTGGCCTGCAACGACGGGTCGTGGCTGATCGCATGCACCGCCGACACCGGCCGCGCGAGTTCGAGGTCGGAGAAGTCGACACCGGCCTCGATGAGGTCGAGGACCAGCGCGGTGGTGCCGACCTTGAGGTACGTCGCCGTCTCGGCGAGGTTGGCGTCGCCGATGATGACGTGCAGCCGGCGGTAGCGTTCCGGGTCGGCGTGCGGCTCGTCGCGGGTGTTGATGATGCCGCGTTTGAGTGTGGTCTCCAGACCGACCTCGACCTCGATGTAGTCCGAACGCTGCGACAACTGGTACCCGGCCTCGTCGCCGGACTGCCCGATGCCCACGCGGCCCGAGCCGCTGATCACCTGGCGGGACGCGAAGAACGTGGTGAGTCCACCGATCACCGCGGTGAACGGTGTGTCGCGGTTCATCAGGTAGTTCTCGTGGGTGCCGTAGGAGGCGCCTTTGCCGTCGATGTTGTTCTTGTAGAGCTGCAGTCGCGGCGCGCCCGGCACACTCGCCACGTGGCGGGCCGCGGCCTCCATCACACGTTCACCCGCCTTGTCCCAGATCACCGCGTCGCGGGGGTCGGTCACCTCCGGTGCCGAGTACTCCGGGTGGGCGTGGTCGACGTAGAGCCGCGCGCCGTTGGTGAGGATCATGTTCGCCGCACCGATCTCGTCGGCGTCGATGATGGGCGCGGGCCCCGACCCACGGCCCAGGTCGAAGCCGCGTGCGTCGCGAAGCGGTGATTCCACCTCGTAATCCCAGCGGGTCCGTTTGGCACGGGGCACGCCCGCGGCCGCCGCATAGGCCAGTACGGCCTGCGTCGAGGTCATGATCGGGTTCGCGGTCGGGTCGCCCGGAGCCGAGATCCCGTACTCCACCTCGGTGCCGATGATTCGCTGCATGACATTGAGGGTAGATGTCGGTCGTGTGAAAGGTCGTCACCAGGACCCCGGCCCCGGTCGCACGCGGTCGTGCGGTGTGGCATTTTCTAGTCGTGAAAGCATTCCGCCGGTTCACCGTTCGTGTGCCGCTTCCCGCACCGCTGTCGGATCTGGCAGACCTGGCCCACAACCTGCGCTGGGTGTGGCATCCGCCCACACAGGACCTGTTCGCCACGATCGACCCGGACCGCTGGGCGGCGATCGGTGACCCGTCCCGACTGCTCGCCGAGGTGCGCCCCGAACGGCTCGCCGAACTCGCCGAGGACGAGTCGTTCCGGCAACGCCTGACTCAGCTCCGGGCCGATCTCGACCGTTACTGCTCGGCCCCGCGGTGGTACGGGAACGAGGAGGCGACCGGGAAGGCCATGCCGCCCGGAATCGCCTACTTCTCGATGGAATTCGGCATTTCGGAGGTGCTGCCGATCTACTCCGGCGGTCTCGGGATCCTGGCGGGCGACCACCTCAAGGCAGCGTCGGACCTCGGTCTGCCGCTGATCGGCGTCGGCCTGTTCTATCGGTCCGGCTTCTTTCGCCAGAGCCTCTCCCACGACGGATGGCAGATCGAGCGGTACCAGGTGAACGATCCGGGCGCGCTCCCGTTGACACTGCTCACCGACGGCAACGACACACCGGTCCTCATCGACGTCTCGATGCCCGGTGGACGGACTCTGCACGCGCAGGTGTGGGTGGCCACGGTGGGCCGAATCCCGTTGCTGCTGCTCGATTCCGACCTTTCGCTCAATGACGACGAGCTCCGCGCGATCACCGACCGGCTCTACGGGGGTGATCAGGATCACCGCATCAAGCAGGAGATCCTGCTGGGTATCGGCGGTGTGCGCGCGCTGCGGGAGTATGTCCGCGTCACCGGGCACCCGGAGCCGACGGTGTTCCACATGAACGAGGGGCACGCCGGCTTTCTCGGCGTCGAACGCATCCGGGAACTCGTCGACTCTCCTGCCGCGCTCGATTTCGACTCCGCCGAGTCGGTGGTGCGCGCCTCGAACATCTTCACCACGCACACACCGGTGCCCGCCGGCATCGACCGGTTCCCCGACGACATGGTGCGCTACTACCTCGACGCGGGCCCCGACGGCATGTCCCGGCTGCTGCCGGGTCTGTCGGCCCGGACCGTGCTCGAACTCGGTGACGAATCCGAGCCAGGTGTCTTCAACATGGCGCACATGGGATTTCGGCTCGGCCAGCGATCCAACGGAGTGTCGCGGTTGCACGGTGCGGTCAGCCGCGAGATGTTCGCCGACCTGTGGCCGGGATTCGACGCAGCGCAGGTGCCGATCGGGTCGGTGACCAATGGTGTGCACGGTCCCACCTGGGTGGCCCGACCGTTCCTGGACCTGTGCCGCAACAACCTGGACGCGGCGTCGGAGGTGTTCGCGGCGATGTCGTCGGCGGACCTGTGGCGCATCCGTTCGGACCTGCGCGCCGGGTTGGTGACCGAAGTGCGCAGACGGGCGTACCAATCGGGCCGCGACCGTGGATTCAGCGACGCCGAATTGGGCTGGACCGGCGATCTTTTCGATCCGCAGGTGCTCACCATCGGGTTCGCGCGGCGCGCGGCCACCTACAAGCGACTCACCCTGATGCTGCGGGATCCGGATCGGATGCGGCGCATCCTGACCGATCCGCAGCGCCCGGTGCAACTGGTGATCGCCGGGAAGGCACACCCTGCCGATGACGCCGGAAAGGCGCTCATCCAGCAGGTGATCCGATTCACCGAGGACCCCGAACTGCGTGACCGCATCGTCTTCCTCCCCGATTACGACATCTCGATGGCCCGCCACATCTACGCGGGGTGCGACGTATGGCTCAACAATCCGGTGCGGCCGATGGAGGCGTGTGGCACGTCGGGAATGAAGTCCGCGCTCAACGGTGGTCTCAACCTGTCGATTCTCGACGGATGGTGGGACGAGATGGCCGACGGCGAGAACGGCTGGGCGATCCCGTCCGCCGAGGGGGTGACCGACGTCTATCGCCGCGACGACCTGGAGGCCGAGGCGCTCTACACACTTCTCGAGGACACCGTGGTGCCGATGTACTACAACCGGGACGCCGACGGGGTACCCGAACGCTGGGTCGAGATGGTCCGGCACACACTGAGCAGGCTCGGTCCCAAGGTGTTGGCCTCGCGGATGGTCCGTGACTACACCCTCGACTTGTACGCCCCGGCCGGGCGCTCCTACGTCCAGGCGTGCGCCGACGACTACGCCGCGGCCCGTTCGCTCGCCGACCTGCGCAACCGCCTGGCCAAGTCGTGGCCCGCGGTGAAGGTCGCTGCCCTCGACGAGGGTATCGGCCCCGATTCCGACGAACTCTCACTCACGGCGCACGTGGAGTTGGGCGATCTCGCACCCGACGAGGTGACGGTGCAGGCGGTGCTCGGTCGGGTGACCGACGACGGCGACATCTACGATGCCGTGTTCATCGACATGGCATCGACCGAGCCGGAATCGCAGGGTCGCACCCTGTTCAGCGCCAAGGGGCGGCCATACCGGTCCGGGGTGCTCGGCTACACCGCACGGGTGGTGCCCCGGCACCGGCTGCTCACCGACGCCGCCGAACTGGGCCTGGTGCACTACCCGGAGGTCAGTGGGGAGGCACCGGCCGTCGGCATTCCGGGCTAGTGCGCCGATTCGTGGCTAGTGTGCCTTCTTCAGCCGCAGCCGCGAGTAGGTGAAGCCGAGCAGCGCCACCGCGATCAGCGCGAGCATTCCGTAGCACAGGGCGAGGTGGGCCACTGACGGATCCCACAGCGTTGCGCCCTTGGTCTGGGGAGCCAGCGGCGAGATCCGGTTCAGGTCGACGGCCTGCGCCGCGGCGGCATATCCCCAGTACGACGGAAAGATCCACGACAGCTGTTCGAGTCCGGGTGCGGTGAGCCGGAACAGGCCCCCGCAGAACACCAGCTGCACCATCACGGCGATCACCAGCGGCGGCATCACCTGTTCGTTGGAACGCACGGCCGACGAGATGGCCAGTCCCACCAGGGTGCTGACGCAGGCGAGCACCGCGATGGCCACGAACAATTCGATGGCGCCGGGCAGCAGCACACCCGCGCCGGGCAGTCCGCGGCGGGAGTAGGTGATGGCCACCATCACCGCACTCTGCAGCACGGCGGCGATGAAGAACACCACCACCTTCGCGGCCAGATACGCCCCGGGCCGGAGGCCGACGGCCCGTTCCCGCTCGAAGATGTCGCGTTCGCCGACGAGGTCACGCACCGTCAGTGCGGCACCCATGAACGTGGCGCCGACGACGAGGACCACCAGCACCTGTACCGCTTCGCCCGCGGTGTCGGCGGAGCGGTTGACGTCGAAACCCACCGAGCCGGGGATCACCAGGGTCAGCAGTCCCAGCACGACCGGTAGCAAGAGCAGGAACACCAGGTAACCGGTATCGGCGAAGATGAGCCGGATCTGTCTGCGCGCCACCGTGCCCGCCTGCCGCGCGGCGCTGGTCTGGGGCACCGGGACCGGCGGCCCGGGCGGGCGCAGCGGTGGCGGCGGCGTCGAGGTGTGCCGGCTGCGCTGCAGGTAACGCTGGTGGGCGGTATCGGGCTGGGCTGCGACGAAGGCGAAGATCTCGGCCCAGTCGGAGGTTCCCATCGCCTCGTCCACCTGGTCGGGATTCCCGTAGAACGCGGTCTTGCCGCCCGGGGCCAGTAGCAGCACCTGATCGCACATCGACAGATATGTCAGCGAGTGGGTCACCACCAGCACCACGCGCCCGGCGTCGGCCAGACGCCGCAGCGTGGCCATCACCTGTCGGTCGAGCGCCGGGTCGAGCCCGGAGGTGGGTTCGTCCAGGATGAGCAGTGACGGACCGGTGAGGAGTTCCATCGCCACCGAAGCCCGCTTCTGCTGGCCGCCGGAGAGCTTCTCCACACGGGTGTCGACATGCTCGAGCAATTGCAGTTCGGAGAGCACGCCGTTGATCACGTTGTCACGGTCGGCGGTGCTCAGGTCGGGCGGGAGCCGCAACTCGGCGGCATACCGCAGCGCCTGGCGCAGCGTCAGTTTGTGGTGCAGCACGTCCTTCTGCGGCACCATGCCGATTCGGGTGCGCAGTGCCTCGTACTCCTCGTGGACGCTGCGGTTCTCGAAGGTCACCCGACCGCTGGTGGGCGCGTTGAGTCCCGCGACGATCCGCGACACCGTCGATTTGCCCGCACCCGACGGGCCGATCACCGCGGTCAGCGTTCCCGGACGAGCGCTGAACTCGACATCGGCGAGCAGCCGTTTGCCGCCGTCGACCACCAGGCTCACACCCTGGACCTGCAATCCTCCCGACACCACGGCACCGGCCTGACCGCGCATGAGGGTGCCGCCGGACACCACGAAGTCGCTGTTGCCGATCGTGACGACGCTGCCCTCGGTCAGGCGCGCCCGGTCGACCCGCTGCCCGTTCACATACGTGCCGTTGACGCTGCGCAGATCCTCGAGGTACAGCCCGTCGGGCTGGGTGATCACGCGGGCGTGGTGGCGGGATGCGAGCACGTCGCTCACCACGATGTCGTTGTCCGGGGTGCGGCCGATGGTCTGGACCCCCGACAGCGAGATGCTCTCCCGGCCGGGTGGCGTGGTCTGTCCGGGCACGCGATAGACCGCCGACACGTTCTGTTGCAGCGATTGCAGGTGCGGGGCGTTGCGCAGTTCCGGTGGCATGGGCGCCACGCCGCCCTTGCGGTAGGTACCGGGGGCGGGCACCCGCATCGGCGTCGACGGCGGTTGCGGCTGCGGCTGCGGCTGTGGCGCCATCGGCATCCGCCCGGATGCCGGTTGCGGCACGGGCCCCCGACCAGAGGGCGGCACGGGTGCACCGACCGCGGCATCGAGCACCGGCCCGGTCGCCGGATCACCGAGGCGTACCTGCACCGAACCGTTCAGGGGCAGCTCCCCCACCCGCCGGCCGCTGGCGAACACACCGTTGGTGCTGCCGATATCGACCAGCCACCACCGATCGCCGCGCCATTCGACGGCGAGGTGACGGCGCGACACCAGCGGATGGTTCACCACGATGTCGTTGTCCGGCGTTCGTCCCACGGTGATCCGGGCCGACTTACCGAGCGGGTGCGTCTGCCCCGCGACCGTGATCCGTCCGGTGGTCATCGACACGCTGTTCATCGTGTGAAAACTCTAGTGGGTGGCGACGACGAAGGCCCGGTTGCGTCGTGCAAGCGCACGACGCAACCGGGCCCGCGAAAGCCGAACCGGGTGGCTACAGGTACTGACCCGTGTTGGTCTCGGTGTCGATCGCACGGCTGGCGCCGGAACTCTTCCCGGTGACCAGCGTGCGGATGTAGACGATCCGTTCGCCCTTCTTACCGGAGATCCGTGCCCAGTCGTCGGGGTTGGTGGTGTTCGGCAGATCCTCGTTCTCGGCGAACTCGTCGAGGATCGAATCGAACAGATGCTGCACCCGGAGGCCGGGGGCACCTGTCTCCAATTGCGACTTGATGGCGTACTTCTTGGCCCGGTCCACGACGTTCTGGATCATCGCACCCGAGTTGAAGTCCTTGAAGTACATGATCTCTTTGTCGCCGTTGGCGTAGGTGACCTCGAGGAAGCGGTTGTCGTCGCTCTCGGCGTACATCCGCTCGACGACCTTCTCGATCATCGCGTTCAGGCATGCGGTGCGGTCGCCACCGAACTCGTTGAGATCGTCGACGTGCACCGGTAGCTCTTCCACCAGGTACTTCGAGAAGATGTCGATCGCCGATTCCGCGTCGGGACGTTCGATCTTGATCTTCACGTCGAGTCGACCGGGACGCAGGATGGCCGGGTCGATCATGTCCTCGCGGTTGGATGCGCCGATGACGATGACGTTCTCAAGGCCTTCGACACCGTCGATCTCGCTGAGCAGTTGTGGCACCACCGTGGTCTCCACGTCCGAGGACACGCCCGAGCCGCGGGTGCGGAAGATCGAGTCCATCTCGTCGAAGAACACGATCACCGGAGTTCCCTCCGACGCCTTCTCGCGGGCACGCTGGAAGATGAGGCGGATGTGCCGCTCGGTCTCGCCGACGAACTTGTTCAGCAGCTCCGGGCCCTTGATGTTGAGGAAGTAGGACTTGGCCTCCTTCGCATCGTCGCCACGGGCCTGGGCGATCTTCTTGGCCAGGGAGTTGGCCACCGCCTTGGCGATCAGCGTCTTGCCGCAACCGGGCGGACCGTAGAGCAGCACGCCCTTCGGCGGCCGCAGCGCGTAGTCGCGGAACAGGTCCTTGTGCAGGAACGGAAGCTCCACCGCATCGCGGATCTGTTCGATCTGCCTGCCCAGCCCACCGATGTCCTCGTAGCCCACATCGGGAACTTCCTCGAGCACCAGATCTTCCACCTCGGCCTTGGGCACGCGCTCGAAGGCGAATCCGGCCTTGGTGTCGATCAGCAGCGAGTCGCCCGGACGCAGTTTGCGCCGCTGCCCGTCCTCGCCGTCCACATCGCCGAGCAGCGGTTCGGCGAGCCACACCACGCGCTCCTCGTCGGCATGACCCACCACGAGGGCACGCTCGCCGTCGCCGAGCACCTCGCGCAGGGTGCTGATCTCGCCGACCGAATCGTATTCGCCGGCCTCGACGATCGTGAGTGCCTCGTTGAGGCGCAGCGTCTGCCCCTTGCGGAGCGTGTCCACGTCGATGTTGGGCGAGCAGGTCAGGCGCATCTTGCGACCCGAGGTGAACACGTCGACGGTCTGGTCGGGATGGATGTCGAGCAGAACGCCGTAGCCGCTGGGCGGCTGGCCGAGGCGGTCGACCTCCTCGCGGAGAGCCACCAGCTGCTGCCGTGCTTCCTTGAGCGTCTCCAGGAGCTTCGCGTTGCGTGCCGTGAGGTTGTCCACCCGGTTCTGGAGATCCGTCGTCTCGGCACCACGGGCGAACGACGATCCCTCACCGTCCGGACGCATGACGGGTGAACTGTAGGCGGGGGTGAACGTCTCCTCGGGCACGTTCGACGTCCTGCCGTGATTCTCACCGGAGGTTTCGTGGCGATCAGATTCGGTCATTGCTGACTCCTCTCCCCGGCAATCGCCCCCCATCGGGAACGCTTGCGCCGTAACCCCACGCTACCGGGGTGCGGCAAATATCGCCCTGCACCGCGCAACCCGCGGTGTTGACGACGTGTTAAATGTGTGTCTTCGCAACGTATTCGCGATGTTTCACCGGGTAAACCGGACGTGGTTCAGCCTCGCGTCGGGCGGCGTTGTACACGCAGTGTGGTGACGCCGTCCGCGAGGCGACGTGCAGTGACCAGAAAAGCGGTGTGCCCTTGCATTTTGTGCTCCGGCCGCACGGCGAGCCCGACCGCGCTCCAGTCACGCACCAGTGATTCCCACGCCCGCGGCTCGGTCCAGCATTCCTGTGCGCGCAGCGCCTCGATGATTCGCGACAACTGGGTGACCGTTGCCACATAGATGGTCAAGACCCCGCCTGGTTTCAACACCGTTCGAACGACGTCGAGCGGTTCCCACGGCGCGAGCATGTCGAGGATGATGCGGTCGAACCGCTCATCGGTGTCGATGTCGGCGAGGTCGGCGATCACCAGCGACCAGTTGTCGGGGGCACCGCCGAAAAAGGTGTCGACGTTGCGTCGGGCGTGCTCGGCGTGGTCGTCACGGATCTCGTAGGAGACCACCTCACCGGCCGGCCCCACGGCACGCAGCAGCGAACAGGTCAGCGCGCCGGACCCTGCGCCGGCCTCGAGTACCCGGGCACCGGGGAAGATATCGCCCTCGGTGACGATCTGGGCGGAGTCCTTCGGGTAGATGACCTGAGCACCACGTGGCATGGACAGCACATAGTCGATCAGCAGCGGGCGCAGCGCGAGGTATTCGGTGCCGCTGGTGGCCGAGACGATGCTGCCCTCGGGGGCGCCGATGAGATCGTCGTGGGCGATGGCACCGCGATGGGTGTGGAAGAGTTTGCCGGGTTCGAGCACAACGGTGAACTTGCGACCCTTCGCGTCGCTGAGCTGGACCCGATCGCCCACGGTGAATGCGCCACTCGCCGCCATTACTGAAGTACCCTCCTGGGACTGAAGTGATGCATGTGACCAGGGTGTTTGGTAGAACCGGTGGTCGTGCATGTCGGACGGCGTTTATGTCAGCGCCGCGCCCTACCCTGCCAAATGTGAGCATGACCGCCTACGCCGGGGCGACAGATCCCGGTTCGCAGACCTCGTCGCGGGGACTGGTCGGCAGGCCGCTGGCCCTGTCACCGTCACGTGCCGCCGACTTCAAACAGTGTCCCCTGCTCTACCGATATCGGGCCATCGACCGTTTTCCCGAGCGCCCCACCGCGGCTCAAACCCGTGGCACCGTGGTGCACGCGGCGCTGGAGAATCTGTTCGACATCCCCGCTGCCCTGCGCACCCGTGAGTCCGCGGAATTTCTCGTCGAGGGCGCGTGGGCGGCGATGTGCGAGGCCGACCCGGAGCTGGCCACCGTCGTCACCGACGCCGAGCAGGGACGCTTCCTCGCCGACGCGTTCGGGCTGATCGCCAACTACTACCGGCTGGAGAACCCCACGGCGTTCGATGCCGATGCGGTGGAGGAACACGTCGAGATCGAATCCGACGACGTCTTGATGCGCGGATTCATCGACCGCATCGACGTGGCGCCCACCGGGGAGATCCGCATCGTCGACTACAAGACGGGGCGATCTCCCGGAGAGGGATTCGAGGCCAAAGCGCTGTTCCAGATGAAGTTCTACGCCCTGGCAATCCTGCGAATCCGCGGCGTGGTGCCGCACCGGCTGCAGCTGATGTATCTCTCGGACGGTCAGGTGCTCACCTACCAACCCGACCGCGACGAACTCGAGAGGTTCGCGCGCACGTTGTCGGCGATCTGGCGGGCCATTCGCGCGGCGGTGGCCACCGGCGACTTCCGTCCCCGTCGGTCACGGCTGTGTGCCTCGTGCGAGCACAAGGTGCGGTGTCCCGAATTCGGCGGCGAGATTCCCGAGTACCCCGGACCGCCCGCGGGTTTCGGTTCTCCCGACACCTAGACCCACTCGACTGCTAGACCCACTCGACTGCTAGTCGGACTGCGCGCCGGCTCCGGAACTGCCCGGCCCCGAACTCTCGCCGGCGGCACCCGCTCCCCCGCCGCCCGCGGATGGGGGCCCGCCCGTCCCGCTGTCGCTCGTCCCTGTGTCGCCCGTGACGGCGTTGGCACCGGCGGCGGCATGCGGAGCGTCACCGCCGGTCGCGTCGGAACCAGACCCGCCCGACTCGGGCGCGGCATGTCGGCCGCCACCGGTGGAAGGCTGTTCGGAGCGCTGGTGGCGGCCTCCGCCGAGGAGTTGATGCCGGCCACCCGGTGGGGGCGCAGGTGTCGTGGACGGCGGGGTTACGGCATCCTCGGCGGTCACGCCGTGGTCGGAACCTGCGACCGGCGCGGTCGGAGACGGCGGGGAGTCGACGACAGGTTCGCTGTAGGCCGTCACGGCCGGGCCGGCGTCGGCGGCGATGTCGGGCGATGTGGTTGTGCCGGAATCGGATTGGTGTGGGGTCTGGGCGACACGCTGTGCGGGCGTGGTGACCACCGGAGCCGCCGGATCGGCGGTGGCCTTCAGGGGTTCCTGCAGCGGATAGAACGCGTTGTTGACCGTGTCCCACCGCTCGAGTTGCTCGTCTGTGGTGTCGAGGCCGGCGTCTGTGCGCACCATCTGTGCCAGCAGCGTCAGCGGATGGTGCGTGGTGCGATAGATCAGGTAGGTGGTGTCGCCGTCCTCGCTGTACAGATGCGTCGGCGGATCCA
This sequence comes from Gordonia sp. NPDC003425, assembly GCF_053588635.1. Lineage (NCBI taxonomy): Bacteria > Bacillati > Actinomycetota > Actinomycetes > Mycobacteriales > Gordoniaceae > Gordonia > Gordonia sp. NPDC003425. The sequence continues at coordinate 100,277 of NZ_JBSFQI010000004.1, forward strand.
TCTCGTTGAGGGTTGCGTAATTCTCCGAACCCCCGCCGGAGTGGATCGTCAAAAACCCGGCGAGATCGACCACCAGGGAGCTGACGGGCCGAAACCACACCCACTGGAAGTTGGCGACGGGATCACCCACGATGATCACCGAGGTGACGTCGGTGTCGCCCGTGGCGCCCGGGTCGCGCGCCCCGTTCGATTCGGCCCCGAACGCATCCATCGCCATGCTCACCATGAAGTGCTGTTTCGCCCACGACTTGAGGCCCCAGGGACTCCGGGGATCGGAGATCAGCAGGATCTTCGTGGTGGTCGACCCGGTCAACAGGTCGTCGGCATAGGCCAGCTCCGCGGCATTGCCGAGGGCCTCGGCACCCTGCGAATACCCCGTGTAGACGACGACCGCACCCGTGTTCTGCAACGCAGCCATCACGGCGAGGTTGCGTTGCACGGCGACCTCTCGTGAGGCGTCGTAGCCGGGTGCGAGCATCGGTGACGACACGTCGGCCTTGCCGGCGATGAACGGCCCCAGCGACTGCGGGTAGTCGACGATGTAGGTGGTGCGATCGCCCCGGAGACCCTTGATTCGCGGATACAGCGTGGTGTCGTCGGTGCCCGGGGTCACCACCATGATGACGTCGGGGTTGTTGTCCACCTGACGATCGCGGTAGTACCAGTTGACCTGCCCCGGCTCCCCGGTGTACGGGTCGGCGTTCTCAATCACTCCGTCATCGAGAAGGCCGTCGAGCTGCGCCTGCGCCGCTGCGGGCACCTGCGCGCCGGCCGCGCTGCTCGCGAAGACCGTCGGGGCGATCGCCCCGAGGCACAGTGCGCAGCCGACGGCACTCGCGCCGACAGTTCTCTTGAAACCGGTCGTTTTCGCCGGCGTTCGTGTCTTCATCAGCGTTGACATGGTTTCCCGCCATCACAAGCGATGCCGGAGAAGTTCGTTAGGAACGCAAAACTTCTTCGTCACCGAGATCTGGATATGCAGTTCATCGAACTCGCTGAGCATGACGGGGATCGTCGCAGAATGGATTGACTCCCCGGCGCAATTACTCCGATCGAACTACCCGAATTCCCCATTTCGGACGACGCCGCCCCGTGTGCGAGGCCACCCGGGAACGGCCGTGACATACGCTCCGCGGATGGAGAGCCACTATTACGCCCGGGTCGACGGGATTCCCGACGCCGACGAGGATGCCGACACCTACGAGTACTTCACTCCGACGTCGGCGACCCTGAGCGTGTGGTCACCCGACATCCAGCACGGCGGACCACCCGCGGGACTGCTGATGCGCGCGTTGCTGCGGACCGCCTCCGACCCGAGTCAGCATTTCACCCGCGTCACCACCGAGATCCTCGGTCCCATCGGCTTGGGACTCAACCGGGTGCGCGCTCGTATCCTGCGGCCGGGCAAGCAGATCACTCTGCTCGGGGCCGACCTCGAGGTGCAACAGCGCGACGGCAGTTTCCGCCTGACCGCCCAGAGCATCGGCTGGCGGATGAGGACCGCCGACACCGCCACGGTGGCTCGGTCACCGCACCCGGCGCTCCCCGCCCCGGAGACCCTGCCGATCACCACCGGAATCAGCGTCGACACGGGCCCAGGGGTCGATTGGGGAACCGTCGGATTCATCGGGACCACCGAGACCGCGGCGACCGATGGACGCCACGGAGAGACCCCCGCGGTGTGGATCCGCCCGGCCATCCCGCTCGTCGAGGGCGAAACCATGTCGAACCTCGAGTCGGTGTTCACCGTCCTCGACGTCGCCAACGGGCTGGGTTCGACGCTGCGTCCCGACCGGTGGACGTGGATGAACACCGACACCACGATCCACCTGGTGGCTCCGCCGACCAGTCCCTGGTTGGGCATCGACGCCGATCTGGTGACCGGCCGCCACGGGTTCGGGGCGACGTTCGCCGACCTCTACGACGTCAGCGGATATCTGGGGCGGTCGGCGCAGACCGTCCTGCTCGAAGCCCGTTCGGGCGGCTGATCAGAAGCGGCAGGAACGGATGTCGGAGGCCAGGATCGCCCGGGCGCCGAGTTCGGACAGGTCGTCCATGAGGTTCTGGTGGTCGCGACGGGGCACCATCGCGCGTACGGCCACCCATTCCGGGTCCGCCATGGGTGCAACGGTCGGCGATTCGAGCCCAGGGGTGAGGGTGGTGGCCTGTTCGAGGATCGACCGGGGGCAGTCGTAATCGATCATCACGTACTGCTGGCCGAACACGACGCCCTGCACACGCTTGATGAATTGGGTCGCGGCCTTCTCGGCAACGGTGCCCGCCCGGCTGACCAGCACCCCTTCGGAGTCGCAGAGTGATTCACCGAAGGCGACGAGTCCGTGCTGACGCAACGTGCGCCCCGAGCCCACCACATCGGCGATGGCGTCGGCCACACCGAGTTGGATGGAGATCTCGACGGCCCCGTCGAGGCGGATGATGTCGGCGGTCAGGCCACGCTCTGCGAGGTCGCGGCGAACCAGATTCGGATACGACGTCGCGATACGCTTGCCCGCCAGGTCGTCGACGGTCCAGTCCGTGCCGGCGGGTGCGGCGTAGCGGAAACTCGACGACCCGAAGCCCATGGCGAGTTGCTCGTCGACGTCGGCACCGGAATCGCGGGCCAGGTCACGGCCGGTGATGCCGAGGTCGAGCGTGCCCGCGCCGACGTAGATGGCGATGTCCTTGGGACGGAGGAAGAAGAATTCGACCCCGTTGGTGGTGTCGAGAACGGTGAGGTCTTTCGCGTCGGATCGTTTGCGGTATCCGGCCTCGGCGAGCACCGCGGCCGCCGATTCTGAGAGGGCGCCCTTGTTGGGAACTGCGACACGCAGCATGGTCACTCCGGTGATTGGTGGTTGGTCATCCAGGACGAGGTTCTCCGGCCGCACCGAATGGGGTGCGGCCTACAGATGCCGGTAGACGTCCTGCAGCGACAGTCCGCGTTTGATCATCATCACCTGTAACCAGTAGATGAGCTGCGAGATCTCCTCGGCGAGCGACTCGTCGGATTCGTGTTCGGCGGCCAGCCACACTTCGCCGGCCTCCTCGATGATCTTCTTGCCGAGCGTGTGGATGCCGGCGTCGAGGGCCGCGACGGTGCCGCTGCCGGCAGGGCGGTGCGCCGCCTTGTCGGTCAGTTCGGCATACAGCTCGTCGAAGGTTTTCACGAGTTCTTATCCTCGCATGACGACGATGTCGAGGTCGGCGAGGGTCAGTCCCTCCAGACTGCTCCGGAAGGTGCGAGCGAGGCCGGGCGCAACCGCGGCCGCCGAGGGCACCACGAGTGTCGAGCACCCTGCCGCCACCGCCGACGCGGTTCCCGCGGGTGAATCCTCAATGGCCGCGCAGGCGCGCGCATCAACTCCCAGCAATGCAGCCGCCCGCAGATACGGGTCGGGCGCGGGCTTGCCCTGCTCCACCTCGTCGCCGCAGACGGTGGCCACGAACCGGTGACGCCCGAGCGTGTCGAGCGCCAGTTCGGTGAGCTCGCGCACCGTGTTGGTCACCAGCGCCATCGGAATCCCTGCGGACGCGACCATGTCCAGGGCGTCGGCAGCTCCCGGCCGCCAGGGCAGGTCCTCGCGGAAGAGTTCGGCCACCCGGTCGAGCAGCCACCGGTCGTCGGCGGCGTAGTCGCGTGCCTCGGGTGGCACGCCTGCCGCGTCGTACACCTTGGTGAGCGCGTCGACCATCGAGTTGCCGAGCGTCGACTCGCGAAGTTCGCGGGTCATGGTGAAGCCCTGTCGCGCGGAGAGTTCGGCCACCGCGACGTCCCAGAGCACCTCGGAATCGAGCAGCGTGCCGTCCATGTCCCAGAACACGGCGGCGGGCGGCGTCCTCGACGCTCGATTCGTCACTCCAGCATCTTCCCGGACGGCGCCGCCCGCAGCCCAATCCGGTGGCGGCGGTCACGCTCGCCGCGAGTGAAGCGGGGCCCGACGGAGGGTGTCGACCACCGCGTAGACCACGCCGAGGGCGGCCGCCGCCATGAACGACGCATACACGGTGAGCGCGGAGTCTCCCCGGCCCGACGAGTACCCGCCGGTACCGGATCCGCCTGCACCGTGTCCACCCGCACCGGCGCCACCTTCGGCACCGGGAGGTGCGTCGTGACCGCCGGGGCCACCGGCCGGGCCATGCCCACCCCAGCCACCGGCGGGGCCACCCCGACCGGTTGCACCGGGACCGCCGTGCGAGCCGCCCATCCCGCCGCCGAAGCCGTGGCCCTGGTCGCCGGCCAGCGACGAGTGATACACACCGATCGCCGAGGCCTGGATCAGCACGGGCACGGCGACGAACCACAGCGGCAGATAGAACGCCGCCACGACGCTGAGGACCTCGGCCAGGTAGAAGTACCGGTCGTGCATGTTCGGCAGCAAGAAGGGCACGATCACGGCGCTTGCGGTGGCCACGACCAGGATCGACGCGGGGGTCACTGCCGGGCGTTTCCACGCTGACCATCCGAGGAAGGCAGCGATCACCGCACCCGCGAGCCCGATACCGAGGTAAGCCAGCCACGTGGCGTCGCCCGAGATCGGGATGAGCTGGTACAGGTTGGCCGCGCCCAGCGTGAGTTGCTTGTACGAATCGGTCTGATCCAGATACACCGACAGTGCCGTCGACCACGATGCCCCGGCAAGCACCGCGGGGATGTCGAGCAGCAGATACACCGCGGGTATCGCGAGCAACGCGCACCACGGCAGCCTGCGCCGGACGAGCAGCCACGCCAAGAGCGGGAACACGAAGACCGCCTGCAGCTTGAACCCGAGCGACAGCCCGAAGAACACACACGCGATCACCGAGTTCCACACGAACACACGATGGCCGGGCTCACCACGACGTGGGCCGCCGGCCTGCGCGCGCAGCAGGAAGTACACCCCACCGAGGGCCAGCGCCGAGTAGATGGCGTCGGCCTGACCCCAATACGCGCTGTTGGCGATGACCGACGGGAGAAACACGACGAGACCGAACGCGAAGGCCCGCAACCAGAATCGGTCCGTCCGCAGCGCGACGATGCGATAGGCGAAGAACGCGAGCACGAAGTCGAAGGCGACCGACAGCGCCTTGATCCCGATGAGTGACGGCACCTTCAGCACGGTGAGCAGCCAGATGAGATACAGGTACGGGTAGTTGTAGTCGGCGAACTTCTCCCTGAATGCACCGAAACCCTGCGTGTCGAGGGTGTCGTACCACCGGCTCAGAAACGCCTCATAGTCCATCGTCTGTCGATCGAGGAAGTACCAGCGCACCCCGAGGGCGACCACCACTATGGTCGCGAGCACGGGAAGGCGTATCCATGAGGGCGGACCTACGTGCCGCGACGACGCGGTGGGTGCCGAGTCGGATGGAGTGCCGTGTTGGCCGGGAGCAAGGGTGCTGGTCACCATGCCACGATGACCGGCGAAGCTGGCAGCACGGTGGGAGGCGGCTGTTAGCTTGGTCGTGGACAGGTTTGATCATCCGCACGAGAGCAACCGCTCGGAGGTAGCGATGCCGAAGACCCTCGTGTTCGGGCACCGCAATCCCGACACCGACGCGATCGGAGCCGCCATCGCGATGGCGCGGCTCGAGCAGACCACCGGTGCCGACACGGAAGCGGTGGCGCTCGGCGCGCCGAATCCCGAGACCCGCTTTGCCCTCGATCGCTTCGGGATACCGGCGCCGCGAGTGATCGAGCGGGCAGCACCCGAGGCCGCCGAGGTCATCCTCGTCGATCACAACGAACGCCAACAAAGCGTCTCCGATATCGCCGATGTGACCATCCGCAAAGTGATCGACCATCATCGCGTTGCGAACTTCGAGACCCTCGAACCCCTCTATTTCCGTGCCGAACCCGTCGGCTGCACCTGCACGATCCTGACCAACATGTACGACGAACGGTCGGTGCCCATTCCGCCCGACACGGCGGGGATCATGTTGTCGGCCATCATTTCCGACACACTGTTGCTGCACTCGCCCACCACCACCGAACTCGACCGCTCGGCGGCCACCAGGCTGGCCGCGACAGCCGGCGTCGACCTCGATGCCTATGGCCGTGAATTACTGCGTGCGGGAACCGATTTCGGTGGCAAGTCGGCTGCGGAACTCGTCGGCCTCGACGCCAAGGATTACACGATGGGATCGATCTCGGTCCGCGTCGGGCAACTCAACACGGTGGACCCGGACACGCTGCTCGGGCGCCGCGACGAACTGCTCGACGCCATGCACGTGCGCGCCGAATCCGACGGCGTCGACCTGTTCCTGCTGTTCCTCACCGACGTGTTGGCCGTCGATTCGCAGCTGTTGGTGGTGGGCAAGCCGATCGACGCGGTGGAACGGGCACTGGGGGTGACGGTCCACGACGGGCTCGCCGCCGCCCCGGGCATCGTGTCGCGCAAGAAGCAGGTCGTTCCCCAGCTCACGCGGGAGCTGCGCTGATCGAGGTTTTACCGCGCACGCTGGGGCCTGTGGCGGTTGCCGGATCCGTGGTCTACGTAGTCCTGGTGAGTCGCGGCGCCATCGGATGACCCTCACGTGTTGAAATATTTCGCCTCCGGGTGATGCAGCACGAACGCGTCGGTGGACTGTTCGGGATGCAATTGCAGTTCCTCCGACAACTCCACGCCGATGCGCTCTGGCTCGAGCAGTTCCATCATGGTGGCCCGGTCCTCCAGATTCGGGCACGCACCGTAGCCGAACGAGAAACGCGCACCACGGTATTCGAGGTCGAAGAAACCTTGTGCCTCGGCAGGGTCGTCACTGCCCAGCGAGCGGTCGCCGACGATCAATTCGCTGCGCACCCGCTGATGCCAGTACTCGGCGAGCGCCTCGGTCAGTTGCACGCCGATGCCGTGCACCTCGAGGTAGTCGCGGTAGGCGTCCGCGGCGAACAGCTCATTGGCGAAGTCGGCGATGGGCTGGCCCATGGTGACCAGTTGGAAGGGCAGCACGTCCACCTGGCCCGCGGCGATCGCGTCGTCGCGGGACCGGATGAAGTCGGCGATGCACAGGAACCTCGGTCGCTGCTGACGAGGGAAGGTGAAACTGTGCCGCACCGGCGCATCCGGGCGCGGTTCGGTGAGCACGTGCACCGTGTCACCGTCGCTGACGGCAGGAAAGTAGCCGTACACCACCGCGGCGTGCTGCAGGATGTTCTCGGTGGCCAGGCGATCGATCCAGTAGCGCAACCGGGGACGCCCTTCGGTCTCCACCAGTTCCTCGTACGACGGCCCCTCACCGCCCCGGACTCCGCGTAATCCCCACTGCCCCAGAAACAGTGCACGCTCGTCGAGGAGCTGCAGATAGTCGGCGACGGGCACGCCCTTGATGATCCGGGTGCCCCAGAACGGGGGTGTGGGAACGTCGTTGTCGGCGGCGACGTCGGAGCGTGCGGGCACCTCGACCGGCGCTTCGGCGGCCTTGCGTTTCGCGGCGATGCGCTTGGATCGTTCGTGGCGTGCCTTGCGTTCGGCGGCCTTCTGCGCGGCGGCGATCGAGTCGGCGCTTTCCGGCACCGACCCGCCGCCCCGCTTGAGCGCCATGATGTCGTCCATCAGGCGCAAACCCTCGAACGCGTCGCGTGCGTAATGCACGTGACCGTCGTAGGTGTCGGAGAGGTCGTTCTCCACGTACGTGCGGGTCAGTGCGGCGCCGCCGAGCAGCACCGGGTAGCGGTCGGCGAGTCCGCGGGCGTTGATCTCCTCGAGATTCTCCTTCATCACCACCGTGGATTTCACCAGCAGACCCGACATGCCGATCACGTCGGCGCGCTTGTCCTCGGCGGCGTCGAGAATCGCCGTGATGGGCTGCTTGATCCCGATGTTGATGACCTCGTAGCCGTTGTTGCTCAGGATGATGTCGACGAGGTTCTTGCCGATGTCGTGCACGTCGCCCTTCACGGTGGCCAGCACGATGCGGCCCTTGCCGTCCTCGTCGGAGGCCTCCATGTGTGGTTCCAGGTGTGCCACAGCGGTTTTCATCACCTCGGCCGATTGCAGCACAAACGGCAACTGCATCTGACCCGACCCGAAGAGCTCGCCGACGGTCTTCATCCCCGACAGCAATGTCTCGTTGATGATGGCCAGCGGAGGTCGCTGCGTCATCGCCTCGTCCAGATCGGCTTCCAGACCGTTGCGCTCGCCGTCGACGATGCGCCGCTCGAGCCGCTCGAACAGCGGGAGTTTCGCGAGTTCGGCCGCGCGCGACTCGCGTGCCGATGCCGCCGACACACCCTCGAACAACTCCATGAGCCGCTGCAACGGGTCATAACCCTCGCGCCTGCGGTCATACACCAGGTCGAGCGCCACCTCGCGCTGTTCCTCCGGGATGCGGGCCATCGGCAGGATCTTCGACGCGTGCACGATCGCGGTGTCGAGCCCTGCCTGCACGCACTCGTGCAGGAACACCGAGTTGAGCACCTGCCGTGCGGCCGGATTGAGCCCGAAGGAGATATTGGAGATGCCGAGCGTGAAGTGCACGTCGGGGTGCGCCTCGTGCAACCGGCGGATCGCCTCGATCGTCTCGATCCCGTCGCGGCGCACCTCCTCCTGCCCGGTGGAGATCGGGAACGTGAGGGTGTCGAGGATGATGTCCTCCTCGGCCAGGCCCCAGTTGCCGGTGATATCGGCGATGAGCCGCTGCGCCACCCGCACCTTCCAATCGGCGGTGCGGGCCTGACCCTCCTCGTCGATCGTCAGCGCGACCACCGCGGCACCGTGCTCCACCGCGAGCCGCATGATGCGAGCGAACCGCGAGTCGGGTCCGTCGCCGTCCTCGTAGTTCACCGAGTTCACCGCGCAGCGGCCACCCAATGCCTCGAGGCCTGCGCGGATCACCTCCGGTTCGGTGGAGTCGAGCATGATCGGCAGCGTCGACGAGGTGGCGAACCGGCTCGCGAGCGCGGTCATGTCGGCCGCACCGTCGCGGCCCACGTAGTCGACGTTGAGGTCGAGCATGTGGGCACCGTCGCGGGTCTGGTCTTTGGCGATGTCCAGGCACTTCTGATAGTCCTCGGCGATCATCGCCTCGCGAAACGCCTTGGAGCCGTTGGAGTTCGTGCGTTCCCCGATCACCAGGAAGCTGGCGTCCTGGTCGAAGGGCACGGCGGTGTAGAGCGACGAGGTCTCCGAGACGTGCTCGGGACGGCGCGGGGCGCGGGTGGCATCGGCCACCGCGGCGGCCACCTGCCGGATGTGCTCGGGCGTGGTACCGCAGCATCCGCCCACGAACGACAACCCGAAATCACCCACGAAGTCGGCCAGCGCGGTGGCGAGTTCGTCCGGGGCCAAGGGATATTCGGCCCCGTTGGGGCCCAGCACGGGCAATCCGGCGTTGGGCATCACCGACACCGGGATGCGGGCGTGGCGGGACAGGTAACGCAGGTGTTCACTCATCTCGGCCGGGCCGGTGGCGCAGTTCAGGCCGATCAGGTCGACGCCGAGGGGTTCGATCGCGGTCAATGCCGCCCCGATCTCCGAACCGAGCAGCATGGTGCCGGTGGTCTCGACGGTGACGTGCGAGATGATCGGAAGGTGTCGTCCCAGGTCGGCCATCGCGCGCCGGGCCGCGACCACCGCCGCCTTGACCTGCAGCAAATCCTGGGAGGTTTCCACCAGGATCGCGTCGGCACCGCCGTCGAGCATCCCGGCGACGCACTCGTAGTAGGCGTCGCGGATCACGGCGAACGTGGTGTGTCCCAGGCTCGGCAGCTTGGTGCCCGGGCCGATCGACCCCAGCACGTACCGGCCGGTGCCGTCGGCGGATGCGCCCATCTCGTCGGCCACGCCGCGAGCGATGCTGGTGCCCTTGAAGGACAGTTCCCGAATCCGGTCGGCGATGTCGTAATCACCGAGATTGGAGAGATTGCAGCCGAACGTGTTGGTCTCGACGGCGTCGGCGCCGGCTTCGAAATAGGCGCGGTGGATGGCGGCGAGCACGTCGGGCCGGGTGTCGTTGAGGATCTCGTTACAGCCTTCGAGACCGGCGAAATCATCCAGCGTCAGGTCTGCTGCCTGCAACATCGTGCCCATCGCGCCGTCGCCGATCAGTACCCGACGCGACATCGCCGAGAGGAATGTCGTGTCGAAGCCGGTGTCGTGCTCTGCGGGGGTGGACATGGTTGTCAGGGTAGTTCGCTCTCTGTTGGCTGTGGTCGTAGGCTGGTTCGGTGAACGCTGAGCAGGTGCCGAACCTTCCCCGACTGCGGCGACCCATCTTACTGGCCGCCTTCGAGGGCTGGAACGACGCGGGCGACGCCGCGAGCAGCGCGGTGGAGCATTTGGCGCTCACCTGGGATGCACGGCCACTGCTCGACATCGACGCCGACGACTACTACGACTTCCAGGTCAATCGACCCACCGTGAAGCAGGTGGACGGGGTGACCCGCCGTATCGACTGGCCCACCACGTCGATCTCCTACTGCAGTCCGGCCGGAACCGACCGGGACATCGTGCTGGTGCGCGGAATCGAACCCAACATGCGCTGGCGCGCCTTCTGCGCCGAAATCGTCGACCTCGCACACCACCTCGGGGTGGAGACCACGGTGATGCTGGGCGCGTTGCTCGCCGACACCCCGCACACCCGTCCGGTGCCGGTGACCGGCAGCGCCTACAGCAGCGAGGCGGCCGAACGCTACAACCTCGCCGAGAGCCGCTACGAAGGACCCACCGGGATCACCGGGGTGCTGCAGGATCTTTTCGTGCAGGCCGGCCTGCCCGCCGTGTCGTTCTGGGCGGCCGTGCCGCACTACGTGTCGACGCCGCCGAATCCCAAGGCCACCGTCGCCCTGCTCAACCGCGTCGAGGAGGTCCTCGACATCGAGGTGCCGCTCGGTACGCTGCCCGAGCAGGCCGAGGAGTGGGAGTCGGCGGTCACCGAGATGACCGAGGACGACGAGGAGATCGCCGAGTACGTCCGCGGTCTCGAGGAGCGCGGTGACGCCGAGATCAACACCGACGAGGTGATGGCGAAGATCGACGGCGACGCGCTGGCCGCCGAGTTCGAGCGCTATCTCAAGCGGCGCGGTCCGGGCACCTTCGGGAGCTGAGTTCAGCCGATCTGTTCGATCGACACCACCGGGGTGGTGATGCGCCAGGTGCGCACCTCGGGATCGTCGGCGGCACGCACCCAGAACTGGGCGGACTCGCCCACACGGCACGACTTCACGCCGAGCAGCGGGATGTCCTCGGAGTCGCGGCGAAGTTGGCTGACGGCCCATTCCTCGCTGTCGGTGCCCCCGACGCCGGGAGCACGCAGCAGCGTCATCTCGTCGAGGTCGATCAGATACGTCGAGGTCCGGGTGACCACTGTGAAAACGCCGGAATGGGTGTCCGGGTGGATCTCCTGCACGCGTGCCACGGAAGAACTGTACTAAGCGCGTCGGCGCCGCACCCTGTGTGGGTCAGCCGCGCAGTTGCACCCCGAGCAGCGCATCGATGGCGGCTGCCATGTCGCCCGACGCGGTGGTCGACGACCCGATCCCCTGTTCCACGTCGCGGCACCAGCCGTCGATCGCGGCCAGTGCCCGGGGCGTGTCGAGGTCGTCGGCAAGGTGCTCGCGGACGCGGGCGATCACCGGCCACGGGTCGGGACCGGTGTCGGCGGACGTCGCTGCCCGCCAGCGCGACAACCGACGCCGCGCGTCGTCGAGTACCGCGTCGGTCCACATCCGGTCGCTACGGTAGTGGGCGTCGAGTAGCGCAAGGCGAATTGCCGCCGGGTCCTCCCCGGCGCGGCGCAGGACGGACACGAACACCAGGTTTCCGCGGCTCTTCGACATCTTCTCGCCGTCGAGGCCGACCATCCCGCTGTGCACGTAGTGCCGGGCGAAGCGTCGGGTCCCGCTCAGTGCCTCGGCGTGGGCGGCGGAGAACTCGTGATGCGGGAAGATCAGGTCGCTGCCGCCGCCCTGGATGTCGAACTCGACGCCGAGGCGGTTGAGCGCGATGGCCGCGCATTCCACATGCCAGCCGGGTCGGCCGGGCCCGAACGGCGACTCCCACGACGGTTCGTCGGGTCGCTGCGCCCGCCACAGCACCGCGTCGAGGCGGTCGCGTTTGCCCGGGCGGTCGGGGTCGCCGCCGCGCTCGGCGAAGAACTGCTCCATCAGGGCGCGGTCGTACCCGGATTCGTAGCCGAACTGTTCGGTGGCGTCGGCGCGGAAGTAGACGTCGGGGTACTGCGGGTCGTCCACCACGTAGGCCGCACCGGAGGCCAGCAACTTGCCCACCACCTCGATCACCTCCCCGACCGACTCCATCGCCCCGATGTAGTCGCGCGGGGGCAGGATGGCCAGCGCCGTCATGTCCTCGCGGAACAGGTCGATCTGTTCGGAACCCAGGGCACGCCAGTCGACGCCGTCACGGGCGGCACGCTCGAACAGCGGATCGTCGACGTCGGTGATGTTCTGCACGTAATGCATGTCGTGACCCTGATCGCGCAGAATCCGGTTCACCAGGTCGAAGGCCAGGTAGGTGGCGGCGTGGCCCAGATGGGTGGCGTCGTACGGGGTGATCCCGCAGACGTACATGGTGGCGGTGGCTCCCGGGGCGACCGGCGCGACGGCGCGGCGCGACGTGTCGTAGAGACGGAGCGCCGGTCCGGAGCCCTCAAGCGTGGGCAGGGCAGGTTGCGGCCACGAATGCATGTGTCCACTGTATGGGTCCCGCCGGCAGGCGACGACGACGGATGGCTCGGGCTCTCCGTGTCAGAACGGTGGCCACGGAATCGGGCGATGCGGAGGAGGTTCCGGCATACGACCGGTCTCGGCCAACACGATGGCACGGATCGTCAGGGCATCGATCTCGTCGTCGGTGATGTGATCGGCCAACTCGGCACGTAACGACGAGTCGTCGGCGTCGAGTCGCTCGGCCAGGTCCGCGATGTCGGCGACGAGGTGGCCGGGGATCGTCTCTCCGGCCCAGCCCCACAACACGGTGCGCAACTTGTCCTCGCTGTGCAGGCAGATGCCATGGTCCACCCCGTAGACATCGCCGTCGCGCCCCTCGAGCACGTGGCCGCCCTTGCGGTCGGCGTTGTTCAGGATCACATCGAGCACGGCCATGCGCTGCAACCGTGGGTCGTCGGCGTGGACCAACACCACTCGCTCCCCCATCGGGTCGAGTGCACGCAGAATCGAGCGATAGTTGCGCGGCACCGCGTCGGGAGGACACAGATCGACGAGATCTATTCTCGGCGTGGGTATTTCGGCATCGACAGGATCGGGTGTATCGATCCACCGCTGCACCATGCCCGGTCCGAGCGGGCCGTCGCGCAGCATGGTGGTGGGGATCGCCGACCATCCGAGGGCCTCGGAGACGAGGTACGAGGCAACCTCGCGTCCGGCGAGCGTGCCGTGCGGAAAATCCCACAGCGGCACCTCCCCGCGCACCGGCTTGTACACGCAGCGCACCGACGCGTCACCCCACACCGCGTCGCACACCAGGGTGGCGTTGCTCGCTGCGGGGATGCGACCGATGATCACCAGCTCACCGCGGCGCAGCGTCTCCGCCGGGGCATCCACCGGCCCGGAGGCCGGTGCGGGTTCGGCCGCCGACGCCATGGTCAGTCCCCGTGCCCGGAACCGGTGTCGGGATCGTCGGTGTCGGGATCCTCGGGGTCGGGATCCTCGGGGTCGAGTTCGTCGGTGTCGAGCAGTCCGGTGTCGTCGCCGAGGGCCAGATTGTTGAACACCTCCGGGTCGACGAAATCCAGGGACTTGCTCAGCTGCGCGTCACGCTTGTATCCGTTGGTGCGAATACACAGGTGACCCTCCGGGTCCAGCGGTTCGGCGCACAGCGGGCAGGGCGGGCGACCGGCGGAGATCACCCGCGACGACCGGGCCGCGAACTCCCGGGCCGCTTCGGTGGTGAGGAACACGCGCACCGCGTCGGGCCCCTCGTCGGTGTCGTCGAGCACCACGCTCTCGTCGAACTCACCTTCGGTGATGGCGAGCAACTCCACCACCACCGCTTCGGATTCGGCATCCCAGCCCAGCCCCATGGTGCCCACCCGGAACTCGGCGTCCACCGGCATCACCAGCGGGTGCAGATCACCCACCCGGTCGGCCGGCGGCGGGACAGGGGTGCCGAAACGGCGATGGATCTCGTCGAGCAGGGCACCGATCCGGTCGGCGAGGATCTGCACCTGCTGCTTCTCCAGCATCACGCTCACGATCCGCGATTCGTGGACCGCCTGGAGGTAGAACGTCCGGTCACCCGGCTGCCCGACGGTACCGGCCACAAACCGGTCGGGGCTGCGGAACACGTGTATCGCCCGAGACATCACACCTCCTTCGTCGTCGTGTTCATTATCCGCGCGTCGCCACCGTTGTCGCGGGTGGCACCGGCTGACTCTCACTCTCGGCATCAGCGGCGACGCCGCGGTCACCGCCGATGGTCGCGTCGTCGGAGGCTCCCGCGGTGCGTTCGGGCGGCATCGGTACCGAGATCGCCGCCGTGTTGTTCACGGTGTGCACGTACGGCCTCGTCGGTCCGTACCGGATGATGCTGATCGAGGCCGGCTCCACCACGATCCGCTGAAACGAGTCGAGGTGCGAGCCCAACGCGTCGGCGATCACCGCTTTGATGACATCGCCGTGCGAGCACGCCACCCAGACACCCGATCCGTCGGAGCCGCCGTGCTCCCGGTCGAGTGCGCGGATCGCGCCGACCGCCCGTGACTGAACCGCCGAAAGCCCCTCCCCGTCGGGGAAGATCGCTGCGGACGGATGTTGCTGCACCACCTTCCACAGCGGCTCGCCCACCAGATCCTTGATGGGTCGGTTGGTCCAGCTGCCGTAGTCGACCTCCGCGAGATCGTCCACCACGACCTCGGGGACCTCCCGGCCGGTGGCCGCAATCGCCGCGAGTAGCGGCTGAACCGTCTCGGCACAGCGTTGCAGCGGTGAACGGGCCACCGCGTCGATCTTCTCCAGGCAACCACCCAGGCGAGTCACGATCTCGTCGGCCTGCGACCTGCCCTTGTCGTCGAGGGCGACGCCCGGTGTCCGTCCGGCGAGCACACCCGAGGTGTTGGCGGTGGACCGCCCGTGGCGCACCAGGATCACGGTCATCCCTCAACCATAGGCACACCCCGATCACACGGCACGCCGCCGTGATCTCGTGGCCGCTCGCGGCGGTGAGACGCATGAGAAATCCGCCCGCCACCGAATTTCCGCGCGTCAGGTGGCGCTGATCACCCCGCCGGCCAGCAGCCCCATCACCACCAGGCCCAGGGCCACGCGGTAGACGCCGAACCAGTTCAGCGAGTGTCCGCTGACGAACCGCAGCAGCCAGGCGATGGAGATGTAGCCGACGACGAAAGAGATCACGGTCGCCACGGCCAACTGGGCGCCGGTGGCCTCCATCCCGTCGCCGCTGGGGTGAAACGCGTCGGGCAGGCTGAACAGCCCCGAGGCCACCACTGCCGGAATCGCCAGCAGGAACGAGAACCGGAACGCTGCCTCGCGTTCGAGACCGAGGAACAGTCCGGCGCTGGCCGTGGCGCCCGAGCGTGACACCCCCGGCACCAACGCCAGACACTGCGCCAAGCCCATCACCAGACCGTCGCGCAGCGTCAGCCGATTGAGCGAGCGGGAGCGCGTTCCGTAGCGTTCGGCGAGCCAGAACACGCCGGAGAACAGGATCAACACCGTCGCGGTGAGCCACAGGTTGCGGGCCGCCGTGCGGATCTCGTCCTTCAACAGGTAGCCGATGATGCCAATTGGGATGGTCGCGAAGATCACATACCAGCCCACCCGGTAGTCGAGGTTGCGGGCCGAGGGGTTGAACAATCCTCGGAACCACGCCGCCACGATGCGGCCGATGTCGCGGGCGAAATAGACAAGCACCGCCGCCTCGGTGCCCAACTGGATCACGGCGGTGAACGACGCACCCGCATCGCCACCGAACATGAGTTCCGAGGCGATCCGCAGGTGCGCCGACGACGAGATCGGCAAGAACTCGGTCAGGCCCTGGATGATTCCCAGCACGATCGACTGGGCCCAAGTCATGGTCTCGGTCACGGCCGCTGATGCTACCGGTCACCCGATCGCCCGTCCGTGCCCGGCGCGTTCCCCCGGGCGCAGACGCTGCGGTGCTCTGACGCAAGATGGACCCATGCCTGCGCCCCGGTTGTCCCGATCCGCACGACATCGGCCGCGCGGCCACCGCCTGCTCGCCTCGTCGGCGGTCGTGGCGTGTGCTGTCGTCGTTGTCGCCGGGTGCGGATCGTCGAACGACAACACCGGTGACATACCCACGGTCCCGGCGGCAACGGCAAGCCCCGCGCCGCATGGCCCGCCGGCCACCCCCGCGGGCACGGTGATCCCGACGCCGCCGGGGAGCACCCAGCTCGCATTGTCGAGTGATCTGCTGGCCGTGCCGTCCGCCGACGGCACCTCGCTGCTGCGGATCCGTACGGGCGCACCGGCCGATCCGCTGCCGACGGTGACCACACCCCACCTGACCACGGTGATCGGTGTGGGTGGCGGAACGTTCCTCGGTGCGGGACCGCGCGTGCTGGTGCGCATCGATCCGGACGGCTCCACCCACCCGACCACCACCGCGGTCACCGACCCGACCGCACTGGCCCGCACCCCGTCGGGCCAGACACTCGTGGGCACCGGCAACGGCCACGTGCTGGTGTTCGACAACGCCTTCAAGCAGGTCCGCGACATCGGCGGCTTCGTGCGCGTCGACGAGATCACCGTCTCGCCGACCACGGCCGACCTGCCCTCGCAGCAGGTGGTGGTCCTCGATCGTGCCCAGTCGTCGGTCACACCGGTCACCCTCGGCGACGGTGACCTGGGGCCGGCGCTGCGCGCGGGCAACGGCGCCGCCGAGGCCACCGTGGACCGGTACGGCCGCGTGCTGGTGTCCAACCCGCGCGACAACGAGATCCTCGGGTTCTTCGGATCGCCACTGGTGATGCGGTTTCGCTATCCGGTGCCCGACGGGCCGTTCGCCGTAGACTACGACGACACCCACAACCTGCTGTGGGTGTCGACGACCGCGAACAACGAGGTGATGGCCTATGACCTGGCCGGGGGCGAGCCCGTTGAGAAACACCGATTTGCGTCGGTGGCACAGCCGGATGCGATCGCCGTCGACGACACGTCGGGCACCGTGTTCGTACTCTCCGCCCGCGACGGCGGTGTCCAGGTGATCACACCGGGCACGCCCGCGGCGCCCTCGACCACACCCACGGGAGGGTGACGCCGATGTCCCAACGGATCGGCGCCCGCTACCCGCGCGGCTGGGAGGTCACCTCCGAGGATTACGAATGCATGCTGGTCCGGTTGCCCCCGGACGTGACGAGGGTGACCGCGTCGATGCGCCTGTCACTGGAGGCGGAGTTCGGCGGCTGGGAGCTGTCGCGGGTGCGGCTGTATTCCGACGGCACGCGAAAAGTGTTGCTGCGGCGCAAGAAGCCGACACGCCGTCGGCCCGACGACTACTCCGGCGAGGACGCCCGGGCATGCTGATCCGGGCCAACCGGCTGCTGTACCCGGTGGCCCTGCGGGCGATGTTTCTGCTACCCCCCGAACGAATCCACGCGCTCATCGCCACACTGCTGCGGGTGACCATGCGTGTCGGGCCGCTGCGAAGCCTGTGTGCGCGACTGTTCGCCACCACCGACCCGGTGCTGCGGCAGACCGTGTTCGGTGTCCATTTCGATTCACCGCTCGGACTGGCCGCCGGGTTCGACAAGTCGGCGTCGGCCATCAACGCGTGGGGTCACCTCGGTTTCGGTCATGCCGAGATCGGCACGATCACCGGTGCGGCCCAGCCGGGCAATCCCCCGCCGCGGTTGTTCCGGCTGCCGCGCGACCGGGCGCTGATCAACCGGATGGGATTCAACAATCCGGGCGCGCAGGTCGCCGCCACCCATCTCGACGCACCCCGACTCGGCCCGGTGCGCGTGCCGATCGGCGCCAACATCGGCAAGACCAAGGTGGTCCCGCTCGAGGAGGCCGTCGACGACTACCGCCTGTCGGCGCGGCTACTGGGCCCGCGCGCCGATTTCGTGGTGGTCAACGTCAGCTCCCCCAACACCCCGGGCCTGCGTGACCTGCAGGCCGTCGACTCGTTGCGGCCCATCCTGGCCGCGGTGCAGCAGGAGGTGTCGGTCCCGGTGCTCGTCAAGATCGCCCCCGACCTCGCCGACGCCGACATCGACGCGGTCGCCGACCTCGCGCTCGACCTCGGACTGGCCGGGATCGTGGCAACCAACACCACTATCGCCCGTACCGGCCTGCAGACCCCCGCCGACGAGGTCGCCGCGATGGGCGCGGGCGGTCTGTCGGGCGCACCGCTGGCCGACAGGTCACTGGCGGTGTTACGTCGTCTGTACGCCCGCGTCGACGGCCGACTCGCCCTGATCAGTGTGGGCGGCATCGAAACGGCCGATCAGGCGTGGGAACGTATCTGCGCGGGCGCCGACCTGCTGCAGTGCTACACCGGATTCATCTACGGGGGTCCGGTGCGGCTCAAGGAGATTCACGACGGACTCGCCGCGCGGGTGCGGACCGCGGGATTCGCCGATCTGAGCGCGGCGGTGGGGAGCGCGGCGTCGGACTGAGGTGCCCGTCGCTCAGCCGATCACCCGGATCCGCTGCATCATGTCGTGATCTTCGTGATCGAGGTTGTGGCAGTGCCACACATAGCCGCGCAGCGGTTCGTCTGCGGCGTTCATCGAATGCGACATAACAGAATCCGACATGCCAGGACCCGTCTGGGCCCGCTCGGCGCCGTCGGGTACCTCGATTGCGGCGTCCGGGTCGAAGCCGAGTTCGGCCGCCGACGGCCAGTAGACGAGCAGCGAGGTGACGGTGTCCTCGGGGCAGTGCACCGTGTCCTTCAGGCCCCGCTCCCACGCACGCGGCCCCTGCACGGGACCGAAGGTGAATCCCTCCGGCGACGGACTCCACCGGATGCCCATCCGCACCGGCGGCGGGTGCGCCGCGACGTAGCGGGTCGAGTCGAGGGAGCGTCGGCCCAGCACGCGGAACCGTGCGAGGTGGATGTGCACCGGATGCTCGACCGGCAGAATGTTGACGATGTCCCAGCGCTCCACCGTGCCCGCGCGGGCCCGGTCCACATCGTCGGACATGAAGCCGAGGTTGTTGATCATCAGCATCGCGCGCACCGGAACCGGCAGCGACGCCGCGGCGTTGAGCGCCCACATCAGCGTCACCACGCGCACCCGGTCGGGACGCCGTGGCGGGGGTAGGGCCGCAGGCCGGCGGCGGCCGCCCCGCAACGTGTCGGGAATCCGTGCGGGCACACGGGCACCGCGCGCGTCGAAGCGCATGATCTCGCGCAGCGGCGGCACCATGAATCCGGTGTTGCCGATGCTGTTGCGGGCGATGTTGATCAGTTCCACCGATTCGCCGTCGGCGAGTTCACCGAAGTCGACGAGCACATCGGCGCGTTCCCCGGGCGTGAGCACCAGCGACCGCACGGGAGACGGCCGGTCGATGAGCCCCTGGTCGGAGCCGATCACCCAGAAACGCATCCGGTTGGCGAAGGCGAGTTCGTAGCTGCGCGAATTGGCACCGCACAGCAGCCGCAACCGGTACAGGCGCCGCGACACGGTGTGCCGTGGCCACGCGGTCCCGTTGACCACGGCCACATCACCCCACTGACCGCCCTGGTTCATGCCCTCGGGCAAGAACCAGAACTGGCGATACTGCAGACTGCCGTCGGTGTTGAAGGTGCGGTCGGCGATCACCAGCGGCAGCTCCTGATCGCCGCTGGGAAGACCGAGCGGATTGTCGGGGGCACCGGTGTCGAAATCGTCACGGACCAGATAGAAACCGGCGAGACCGGCGTGCACGTTGAGGCGGGTCACACCGACGGCGTGGTCGTGATACCACAGCGTCGCCGCCTCCTGCCGGTTGTGGTAGCGGTGTGTGGCCGTCCCGCCCGGACGCCAGGTGATCAGTGGATGACCGTCGGAATCGGGTGCGGTGGGGGCACCGTGCAGATGCATCGTCGTGCGCGGTTGCGTGCGGTCGCGGTCGGTGACGCCCATCATCGTCGTGTCGACGTCGCCGGCGAGAATGTGCCTGCCCAACGCGTTGACCACGGCGATGTCGGCGACCTCACCGGAGCGCGCGGTCAGCGTGGGGCCGAGGATGTGCCGATCGGCACCGGTGGCGCCGTATCCCCAGGCCCGGGTGGCGGGCAGGTCACGGTGATAGCGGTGCACCGCCTCGTGCGCCCGCAGGGTACCGCCGGCGTCACCGGTGGGCGGCACGGTGAGTGCGTCGACGTACCGGGCCAGGGGTGGTGACCGGAAATCGGCGGGGCTCGTCGTCGGCCACTGCGGTTGCGGACCGATGTTGCCCGGCAACGGCGGCAGCGGGATCGACGGCGGGTCGGCCGCGGCTCGCCCCGCCGCGAAGGTGGAACCCAGCAGCAACCCGCCCGCGATCAGCGCACGCCTGCGCGTCGTATCCCCCATACGGCCCCCCGGCTCCGTTCTCGTCGAACCGTCAGACGTCCTCGCTGGGCTGTTCGTGGGTTCCCACGATCACGGCACGCCCGATGGCGTGCGAGAACAGGTTGAAACCGAGATAGGCCGGAGTGGCGCCGTCGGGCAGTTCCAGCGACTCGACATCCACCGCGTGCACCGCGATGAAATAGCGGTGCGGACCGTGGCCGGGCGGCGGGGCGGCACCGACGAAGCGGGCCAGAGAGGCGTCGTTGGCGAGGGTGACCGCACCGGCGGGCAGCCCGCTGCCGTTCTCGTCGCCGGCACCCTCGGGCAGGCTGGTCACCGACACCGGGATGTCGGCGACGGCCCAGTGCCAGAAGCCGGAGGCCGTGGGGGCGTCGGGGTCGTACACGGTGACCGCGAAACTCTTGGTATCCGAGGGGAATCCCGACCACGACAGTTGCGGCGAGCGGTCTTCACCCCCCGCTCCCATGAGTCCACTCACCTGCGGATTACGCAGGGGCGCACCGTCGATGACGCTCTCGGAGGTCACGGTGAATCCGGGCAGCGCGGGCAGCGCCTCATAGGGATCGAACGTCGACATCAGAACACCTTTCTCGGGGGGTCGGACCAGCGGCGCCGGACTAGCAGTTCCGCAGAAAATGCTCGAATACCTTGGTGCCGAACAGAACCGCGTCCACCGGGACACGTTCGTCGACGCCGTGGAAGAGCGCGGCGAAATCCAGTTCGGGCGGCAACTGCAGCGGCGCGAATCCGAAGCAGCGGATCCCCAGTTTCGCGAACGCCTTGGCGTCGGTGCCTCCCGACATCATGTAGGGCACGGTGCGGCCCTGCGGGTCGAAGGCGAGGATCGCGTCGTTCATCGCATCCACCAGATCGCCGTCGAAGGTGGTCTCGTACGAGTCGAGGTGGGTGATCCACTCGCGCGTCACGTTGGGGCCGATCAGCTCGTCGATCTCGGCCTCGAAGGCACGCTGGCGGCCGGGCAGCACCCGGCAATCCACGACGGCCTCGGCCTTCTGCGGGATGACGTTGGCCTTGTATCCCGCCTTGAGCATGGTGGGGTTGGCGGTGTCGCGCAGCGTGGCACCGAGGATGCGGGCCAGACTGCCGAGCTTGAACAGCACGGTCTCCAGGTCGGGGGTGTCGGGACCCAGATCCCAGCCGGTCTCCTCCGACACCGCCTGCAGGAATTCGGCCACCGAGTCACTGATGACCGTCGGGAAGGTGTGCTGTCCGATGCGGGCGACAGCCGCGGCCACTTCGGTGACCGCGTTGTCCGAGTGCAGGAACGAGCCGTGCCCGGCCGTCGCGTCGGCGGTCAGTCGCATCCACGACAACCCCTTCTCGGCGGTCTCGATGAGGTAGAGGCGACGCTCGGTGCCGTCGGGCCGGTCGACGGTCAGCGAGTAGCCGCCCACCTCGCCGACGGCCTCGGTGATGCCGTCGAACAGATCCGGGCGGTGTTCCACCAGCCAGTGCGCGCCCCACGTGCCGCCGGCCTCCTCGTCGGCGAGGAAGGCGAACACGAGTTCACGCGGCGGCACGGTCCCGGTGCGTTTGAGCTGACGTGCCAGTGCGAGTGCCATACCCGCCATGTCCTTCATGTCCACCGCGCCGCGGCCCCAGATGTAGCCGTCGGAGACCGAACCGGAGAAGGGGTGCACGCTCCAGTCGGCCGGTTCGGCGGGTACGACGTCGAGGTGGGCGTGGATCAGCAATGCGCCACGGTCGGAGTCCTCGGGTCCGGCCAGCCGCGCGAAGACGTTGCCCCGGCCCGGTTGTCCCGACTCCACGTACTGGGTGGTGTAGCCGACCTCTTCGAGCATCGCCGCGACCCATTTGGCGCAATCCTCCTCGCCGCGGGTGGTCTCGAGTTCACCGGTGTTGCTGGTGTCGAACCGGATGAGTGTGCTGACGATGTCGACAACCTCGTCGACGGCGAGTGTTGTCCCGGGCTCCGATGTCACTCCCACACTCCTACGGGATTTGGGATAACGCGGCAACCTCGGTTACTGTTATCGCCGCCGGTGCGAACGCGGCACCTTCGGGTGCGGCACCGACGACTGGTCCGAGTGGCGGAATGGCAGACGCGCTAGCTTGAGGTGCTAGTGCCCTATTAACGGGCGTGGGGGTTCAAGTCCCCCCTCGGACACCAGCAGCAAGACGTCCCTGGGGATACGGCAGATCGATGCCGTGCTCATCGAACGACCTCAGGATCTCCCGCCGCAACACCCGCGCCACGGCCCACTGCGCATTGGGCCGGGTGGTGAGCGTGATTCGCAGCGTCAACAGGTCCGGCGCGATCTCCTGCACGCCGAGCATCTCCGGTTCACCGATCACGTCGACCGCCAACTGCTCGTCGGCGACGGCTTCGCGCGACGCCTCGAGCGCCACCTGTTGGGCACGGTCCACATCGGCGGTCAACGCCACCGGCACCTCGATCCGCGCCACCGCGTACTCCTGGCTCATGTTGCCCACCCGGGCGATCTCACCGTTGCGCACGTACCAGAGGGTGCCGTCGAGGTCGCGGATCGTGGTGATCCGCAGTCCCACCGATTCCACCTCGCCGCTCGCCTCACCGAGGTCCACGAAGTCACCGACCCCGTACTGGTCCTCGAGGAGCATGAAGATGCCGGTCACGAAATCGCGCACCAGGTTCTGGGCACCGAATCCGACGGCCAGCCCCACCACACCGGCGGAGGCGATGAACGGCGCGATGTTGACGCCGAGCACCGACAGCACCGCGAGCGCCGCCCAGGTGAGCAGCACGATCGACACGGTGGACTTCAGCACCGAGCCGATGGTGCGGGCCCGCTGCGCTCGGCGCCCGGCGAGACGCCTGCGGGTGGCCCGGTCGATCAGCCGGTGGAGCACGTACCGGACGAGCAGCGCCGCCAGCACGTATCCGGCGATCCGCACCGGATTCTCCACAAGCAACTCGCGATTCTTGTCAGTCCACTCGAAAGCCGTTGTGTAGGTGTGCATGTGACCGACCGTACGGATCATTCACGATCTCTCAAGTGTCCCTGCCAGAATGGGCTGGTGACCCAGCATGTGTTCTTCGACTGCGACACCGGCATCGACGATTCGATCGCATTGCTGTACCTGCTGGCCCGCACCGATGTGAACCTGGTGGGTGTGGCCAGCACTGCGGGCAACGTGCCCGTCGATGTGGTCACCGACAACAACCTCGCGTGGCTGTCGGTATGCCGGCGCCCGGAGATCCCGGTGTTCCGCGGCTCCCCAACCCCGTTGGTGGCAGAGCTGATGACCACCGAGGACACCCACGGCCCGCTCGGCATCGGATACGCGGAGCTGCCGGCCACCGATCTCACCGCCGCGGACCTCGATGCCGCGGACGCCTGGATCGACGCGGCACGCACACACGACGGCGAACTCGTGGGTCTGGTGACCGGTCCGCTCACCTCGTTGGCCACCGCCGTCCGCCGAGATCCGGCGCTGCCTGCCCGGCTGCGGCGGCTGGTGGTGATGGGCGGCGCCTTCCACGTGCACGGCAACACCACGCCCACCGCCGAATGGAACGTGGCCGTCGATCCCGAGGCGGCCGCGGAGGTGTTCGCCGCATTCGGCACCGGTGGGGCGCCGAGCCCCATCGTGTGTTCGCTGGATCTCACCGAATCGGTGGCGCTGACCCCCGACCATCTGGTGCGTCTGGCCGCGGCGGCCGGCAGCAGCCCGGTCGAGTGCCCGGATCCGTCGGATGAGATGGGCCTGCGGTCGGTCGCCGACAACGAGCTGATCCGCCACATCGTCGACGCCATGCGCTTCTACCTGGAGTTTCACCACGCCCATGACGAGGGCTACATCGCGCACCTGCACGATCCGTTCGCGGCGATGGTGGCCCTCGACCCCGCGATCGTGACCACGGCGGCCGCGCAGGTGGGTGTGGAGCTGCGCGGCGCGCTGACCCGCGGCATGACGGTGGCCGACGAGCGGGGCATGTGGGGTGGGGCGCCGAATGCGCGCATCGCCACTGCCGCCGACGTCGACGCGGTGCTCGATCACCTCGTCGAGACCCTCGCAGGTTTCGCGCGCACCGTGGATCCGCGCGCGTAGCGTGGGTCAGGTGACTCGCCTCGGCTATCAGATCCCGAACTTCACCTACCCCGACATCAAGCCCGACCACCTGTTTCCCACCATCACCGCGCAGGCGGTGGAGGCGGAGAACTCCGGATTCGACACCGTGCTGGTGATGGACCACTTCTATCAACTACCCATGCTCGGCACGCCCGACGACCCGATGATCGAGTGCTACACCCTGCTTGCGGCCCTGGCCCAGCACACCTCACGGGTGCGGCTGTCGGCGCTGGTCACCGGCAACACCTATCGCAATCCCACCCTGCTCGCCAAGATCGTCACCGCATTGGACCTGGTGTCGGAGGGGCGCGCTCAGCTCGGTATCGGCGCAGGGTGGTTCGAACTCGAACACGACTCTCTCGGTTACGAATTCGGCACCTTCACCGACCGTTTCGAAAAGCTCGAGGAGGCGTTGCAGATCATCCTGCCGATGCTGCGCGGCGAGCAGCCGTCGCTGCAGGGCAAGTGGTATCAGGTCCGTGACGCGATCAACTCCCCCGCACCGCTGGGCCGGATCCCGGTGATGATCGGCGGTGGCGGCGAGAAGAAGACGCTGCGGATGGTGGCCCGCTACGCCGACGAATCGAATCTCATCTGCGCGCCGGCCGACATCGGCCGCAAACTCGATGCGCTCGCCGCCCACTGTGAGACCTACGGACGCGACCCGGCCGAGATCACGGTCACGCTACAGACCTCCGCCTGTATCGCTCCCACCCACGATCTCGCTGTCGCCGAACTCGAGTCGTATCTCGCCCGCAATCCGGCCGCCGAGGTGCGTCGGGCCAGCACCATCGTCGGCGATCCGGCCGAGGTGGCCGAAGCCTTCGAGGCACTCAAGGTCAGCGGCATCGACGGCTTCACGGTGAACGCACCCGCCAACGGTCACATCCCGGGGCGTGTGTCGCTGCTCGGCCACACGCTGGCACGCGTGGTCGCCTGACCGCGTGCGCGCGGCGCGATCGCTGCTCGTCGACGTCTCGCCGCTACGCGAGAGTGCACCGTTCCGGCGGATCTTCGTAGCGCGCCTGATCTCGCTGGTGGGCATCGGGTTACTGCTGGTGTCGGTGCCGGTGCAGACCTACGAGCTCACCGGCTCGTCGGCCCAGGTGGGGGCGGCCACCGCGGTCACCGCCATCAGCACGTTCGTCGGCATGCTCCTCGGTGGCTCCCTCGCCGACCGCTTCGACCGCAAGAAGCTCATCCTGGTCGGGCGATCGGGTGCGGCGGTGTCGTTCATGGGGCTCGCGGCGAACGCTTTCGGCGTGGTCCCCGGGACGCCGTCGATGGCCGTGCTGTACGCGCTCGCCGGGGTCGACGGTCTCGTGGGAGCGCTGTCGACGTCGGCGTTGATGGCGGTGGTGCCCACCCTGATACCGCGTGAGCAACTCGTGGCGGTCGGCGCACTGAGCTCCATGACGGTGCGGATCGGCTCTGCGGTCTCCCCCGGCATCGCCGGCTTCGTGATCGCCGGCGCAGGCGTCGCGTGGGCGTTCGTGATCGCCGCATGCCTCGCGACACTCACCGTGCTGATTCTGTTCGGACTGCCGTCGATGCCGCCTTCCGCGCGCGAACCGGAAACGGGTTCGACTCGCCCGCAAGCAGTTTCGATCCTGAAGTTCATCCTCCACGAGCGCGCGGTGGGCGGTGTGATGATCGTCGGCGTCCTCGCGATGTTGGGCGCGGGCGTGGTCGCACTGCTACCCGCCCTGGTGGCCCAGCGTTTCGACGATGACGCGCGCGCCACGGGTCTGCTGTACGCGGCGGCCGCCGTCGGCGCGATGATCGCGGCACTGACCAGTGGATGGCTGTCGTCGGTCCGGCGGCCGGGGCGCGTGCTGGCCGTGGCGTTGATGCTGACTTTCGTGGCCCAGATAGTGTTCGGCCTGACGCCGACATTCTGGGCGGCGCTGATCGTGTTGGTGATGATCGGATCCTTCGAAGCCGTCGGGGAAGTGTTGCGATATGCCCTCATCCAGCACCACACCCCCGGCCCCCTGCTGGGCCGGGTCAATGGGATCTGGATGGCCCAAGAGGTCGCGGGTGTCGCGGTCGGCGCCCTCGTTGCCGGCGTGTTCGGCACGATCTGGGTGGCCTCGACCGCCATCGTCTACTACGGGATCGTGATGCTCGTGCTGTCGCTCGGGACAACGCTGGTGCTGCGCTCGTCGATAGGAGTCGACGAGGCGAGCCCCGAGGCCGAAAGGAATATAGGTTAGGCTAGCCTGAGCAAATGTCTCTGCTGCGCCTTTCCCGCGACCATCCTGCCTCGACCACCCCGCGCGCGCTCGTCGTCGCCGCGACGGCGCTGCTCGTCACACTCGTCGCGGCGTGCTCGACTCCCGCCGAGGACGATTCGCCTAGTTCGTCGAGTCCCTACACCGCGGTGACCATTCCACACGAATACGGCACCACGACGATCGACAAGCGCCCCACGCGCGTGGTCAGCCTGAACAGCAGTTGGACCGACACCCTCGCCGCGTTGGGTGTGCCCATCACCGCGGAGTTCAAAGAGCGGGGATATGCCGGACCGGGCAACACGTTCGCGTGGACGCCGAAGCACGACTCCGAGATCAAGGTGGTCGGTTCGATCTCCACGCTCGGCGTATCCGAGCTTGCCGCGTACAAACCCGATCTGATCCTGGCCGGCTACCTCGGCGACCGCAAGGCGTACGAACGTCTGAGCTCGGTGGCCCCGACCATTCCGGTGATGCGCACCGGCGCCACCGTCGACTCATGGGAGGACATCGCGACCACCACCGGCAAGATCTTCGAGAAGCAGTCCGCGGCAGAGAAACTCGTGGCCACCACCAATGCCGACATCGCACGGTTCAAGGCGGACCATCCCACTGCTGTGGGCAAGACGTTCACCTTCGCCCAGTTCGGGCCGACCGGCCAGATCGGCGCGATCAACTCCACGAAGGACTCCGCCGCCGGGCTTCTCGCGCAACTCGGATTCGTGCTGAATCCGGCGTTGGCCGCCGAACAGACCGGCACGGCGACTCGCGCGCTGATCTCACCCGAACGTGTCGATCTGCTCAACTCCGACCTGCTCGTCGCGTGGAGTCTCGGCACGGATTCGGTGTATCAGCGTGTTCCCGGATGGGACAACCTGAAGGCGGTGCGTGACAACACCGTGGTGTACCTGACCAACGACAACGCACCCGCGTTCGGAGTCCCCAGCGCCCCGTCGGTCACCTACGTGATCGGGCTGCTCGAGCCCGTCGCCGCGCGTCTGTAGGTCCGCGCGTTCAACCGGCGGGCCACCCAAGGCGGTTCGCCCACCGTAGTGCGTCGGTCTCCGCCCATGCCCCCAGGCCGTGACCGGTGGGTGCCGTCCGGAAATCGATGTCGGCCCCGTTGGCGCGCGCCTCGGTCACGAAGCGTGCGGTCAGCGGCGCGAACGCCACCGGATCGAGGACTCCCTGCTGAATCAGCAACGGCGACCGGTAGCCCGTCGTGGGCACGTCGGTGACGGCCCGCAGCGCCGGGATGAGCGGTCCGTCGGCGAGCGGCCGCGCGATGAGTTGCCCCACCGTCATCCCTGCGGTGGCACGCCCCTGATCGGGATAACACCGGGTCGACGCCTCGGCGATCACCCTGCGCCCCACCGGCGTCAGGTAGGAGTCGATGTCCATGTCGGGTCGTGCGGCCGCGAGCCCGGCAAGCACATACGAGAAGTAGGTGACGTAGTCGGGCACCGCGATCGGTGGGAATCCCGGCCGCAGGGCCCCGAAGTAGTCGGCGATCCCGATGGGCGGTGAATTGGCGACCCCGCCGACCTGGGTCAGTTCCGGTGTGTACGACGGGGCGATGTTGGACGCCCACAGCGAGGCGTGCCCGCCCTGAGAGCCGCCGTCGGTGACGAATGCGGTCGAGGTGCGTCCCGCGCGTTGCGCCACCACCGTCCGGGCGGCGCGCACCGAGTCGAGGACATTCTTGCCGGCCACCGCGCCGTCGAGGTAGGCATGCGCGCCCGGCCCGCCGACGCCCGCGTATTCGGTCGCGGTCACGACGTAGCCGTCCTTCAGCCACGGCCCGAGCCAATCGTCGTAGCGCCCTTGATGTCCCATCCGGTGCGTGACGGCGCATCCGTCGCCGAGCCCTGCCGTGCCGTGGGCGTATCCGAGCACGCGCCACCCTCCGGGCCGTGGCGGTGCCGAGGGGATCATCACGGTGCCCCGCACCGGCATGAGCGTGCCGTCGGCGCCTTCCGACAGGTATGTCATCGAGATCACGCGGGCGGCGCCGGCGACCTTCGCGTCGGCGCGGTCGGTGATGTCGGTGGTGGCCACCACGTCTCCCGCGCCGCGGTGCGGGGTGGGAGACGTGGTCGCGACGGGGGCCGCTCCGACGGCGCCGGCGGTGATGAGTCCAACGGTGATGAGGCACAGGGTGAGCGCCGCGATGAGCACCCCCCTGAATGTCTGTCGCGAAGTCATGCGACGGCCACCTCCACTCGCTTGTCCTCGGCGAAGCACATCGACCGCAGCACGTTGTGGTAGGCGGTGAAGCCGAAGTTCAGCGGCGCGTAGAACAATCCGAAAGGGCGGGGGACGAGGTTGGCGATGCCGGGCAGCGCCAACGGGAGCGCGTTCGCGTAGATCACCTGGGTGACATAGATGCTGAAATACATCGTGTAGTAGGCCGCAGTCATTGACTTCGTGACCGGTAGATCCCAGAGCGACACCTGTTCCCCCATGTTCTTGCCGTGGTTGATGTTGTGGATCAATCCGATGACGATGTCGAGCGGTGCGCCGCCTGTTCCGATCCCGAAGGTGTTGTCCCCGATGGTGATCGGGATGTCGGGTGCCACGTAGCCGCCAAGCAGCGAGATGATTCCCTCGATCTGGTTGTAGTCCGCGGGATCGGCGGGAATCAGGTTCACCGGCACCCGAGTGGCACGCATCCGGTGTTCGACGTCCTTCGCGACGGCCTCGATCATGGTGCGGGTTGCCGGGTCGGTGTTCGTGTCGGTCAGGTACGTCGCCACGCGGCGGACGATCCGCGACATGGGCTGATCGCCGATGGGTGCGCAGCCCTTCTGGTCGGCCAGATCGACCTGACCCGCGATGTCGTCGACGAATGCCGGCACGGCACCGGAGAACCGCAGATCCTTGACCGGTTGACCGGCGCGGTCGCGCTCGGTCTTCGTCATGGAGACAAGGCACGAGTTCACCAGGGCGTTGGAGATGAACTGGTAGAGATAACGTGCACCGTAGATGCCGAGGTAGAAGGGCAGCGTGACCAGGAAACGCACGGTGATCGGCCCCCAGACGGGAGCGATGTTCGGCACCGCGCTCAACACCACGGTGAGCGGAATGATCACGGTGGCGTAGATCAGCAACCAGGCCGTCTCCACGGCCTGGGCAAGGGTGAGGTTCTCCATCGTAATCGCCTGGAACTGCTTGCCATGCCGCACGTTCAGCAGTTGCGAGACCACGTACAGCGAAATCGGATCACGGTAGCGGGTGATCGGATCGCCGCGCTGCGCACCGAGTTGGCCGGGATGATCGGACACCAGCATGTTCGAGACGCGCACTCGGTCCATGTCGCGGTGCGCCTGCGCCTTGATCCTGTCCTTGTCCCGCCGCACCTGCGGCGGCAGGCGGGGAACGAAGGAATCGAAGACGGCGTCGTAGATCTTTCCCAGCGTCGCGAAATCCGATCCGACACACCGGGCGTCGGTGGCCGTGCCGGGATGCGTCGTGCTCGGGGAGGCCCCGGCGGGCGCGACAAGCGGACCATGACTCTCGACGTACCCGACCGTGAGAACCGCCGCGAGCACGATGATGGTCAGACGGCGAAACATGCGCGAGAACCCCCAACCCGATTACTTAGGTGATCCTAAGCAAAGTATCAGGTGGGTTCTCGCCCCGGCCGCGGCGGGCGGCATCAGCCCGGTCGAGTGCCCGGGTCCGCGTGCGTAGCGTTGGTCAAGCGCACCGCGGCAGAAGAACTCGTGCCAAAGGCAGGAAGATGAGCATTTTCCGATTGTGTCGGCCGTTGCTGGGCGCCGCCGCTCTGGCCCTCGCCGGTGTCCTCGGGTTGCGCGTCGGGGTGACCAGTCCGTGCTACTTCATCCGGAAACTCACCGACTCCGACGGCGGCACGTTGCCGTCCGGTGACATCACCAAGGTCACCGGTTTCATCCAGCAGAACTGGGACCGGTGAACACGCGGGAGAACCCGCGGACCCGCTGTCATGCCCCAGGTGTCGGAGACACCGGTCATCGACACCTGGTCGGAGACACCGGTCATCGACCCTGGTCGAAGACCTCGACGATCCGTTGCGCGCCGAGTGCGGGCGTCAACCGCTCGTCGGCCACCTGTGCTTCGATCTCGTCTCGCTCCGCCTTGACCGCCGCCGAGTCAGCGAGCCGCGACAACACGGTCTCGCGGGCCATCTCCCACATCCAGTCGATCTGCTGACGGTTGCGTCGGGCCGCGAATTCGCCTGCCGCCACCAGGGTTTCGTGATGACGCTGCACGGCGTCCCAGTACTCGGCGACTCCGGTGTGTTCGATGGCGCTCATCGTCAGCACCGGCGGAAACCACAGCGCGTCATGCGGATAGATCAGCTTGAGCGCGTTCTTCAGTTCGCGGGCAGCCGATTTCGCCTCGGTGAGGTGTTTCCCGTCGGCCTTGTTCACCACGATCACGTCGGCGAGCTCGAGCACGCCCTTCTTGATGCCCTGCAGCGAATCCCCGGTCCGCGCGAGCGTGAGGAAGGTGAAGGTGTCCACCATGTTGGCCACCGTCACCTCGGACTGGCCCACGCCGACCGTCTCCACGAGCACCACGTCGAATCCGGCCGCCTCCACCAGCACGATCGACTCGCGAGTCGCCTTGGCCACCCCGCCGAGGGTGCCCGACGTCGGCGAGGGACGCACGTAGGCGTCGGGATGCACCGACAACCGTCCCATGCGTGTCTTGTCGCCGAGGATCGATCCCCCGGTGCGCGTCGACGACGGATCCACGGCCAGCACCGCCACCCGGTGGCCCTGCGCGATGAGGTCCATGCCGAGCGCCTCGATCGTGGTGGATTTGCCCACGCCGGGCACCCCGGTGATGCCGACCCGGAACGAGTTCCCCGCGTGGGGGGTGAGCCGCAGCAGCAGCTCCTGTGCGGCGTGCCGATGATCGGGTCGGGTCGATTCGACCAGGGTGATCGCGCGCGCGAGATCGGCACGTCGGCCGGCGAGCACCGACTCGGTGAGAGCATCGACATCGATGCGACGCGCTCCCATCAGCCGGCCGCCACCCCCGGAAGCTCGAGGTCGAGGCTGTCGGCGAGTTTGGTCACCAATTCGACCGCGGAATCGGCGATGACGGTGCCGGGCGGGAAGATCGCCGCCGCACCCGCGTCGTAGAGCTCCTGGAAGTCGCCCGGCGGGATGACCCCGCCGACCACGATCATGATGTCGTCGCGACCCACGTCGGCCAGCGCCTGACGCAGCGCAGGCACGAGGGTGAGGTGCCCTGCTGCCAGCGACGACACGCCGACGACGTGCACATCGTTGTCGGCGGCCTGCGCGGCCACCTCCTCCGGCGTCTGGAACAGGGGGCCCACGTCGACGTCGAAGCCGAGGTCGGCGAACGCGGTCGCGATCACCTTCTGGCCGCGGTCGTGACCGTCCTGCCCCATCTTCGCGATGAGGACGCGGGGCCTGCGACCCTCGGCCTCGGCGAACTGCCGCACGATCTCCATCGCCGCGTCGATGTTGCTCACGTCGCCGGCCTCATGTCGGTACACCCCGCTGATGGTCTTGATCTCCGCCTGATGGCGACCATAGACCTTTTCCAGCGCGGCGGAGATCTCGCCGACCGTCGCCTGGCGGCGCGCCGCCTCGATCGCGAGCGCCATCAGGTTGTTCTCCATGCCACCGTCGGTCGATGCGGCAGCCCGGGTCAGGTCGGCGAGTGCGGCGTCGACGGCGGACTGGTCGCGGCCGGCGCGCAGCCGTTGCAGTTTCTCCAACTGCTCGGCGCGCACCTTGGAGTTCTCCACCTTGAGCACCTCGATGTGCTCGTCCTCGTCCACCCGGTACTTGTTCACCCCGATCACCGGCTGCTGGCCGGAGTCGATCCGCGCCTGGGTGCGGGCGGCCGCCTCCTCGATGCGCAGTTTGGGCAGGCCCTCGTTGATCGCCTGCGCCATGCCGCCGGTCTCCTCGACCTCGGCGATGTGGGCGCGGGCCTTGTCGGCGAGCTGCGCGGTGAGCCACTCGACGTAGTTCGAGCCCGCCCACGGGTCGATGGGTCGCGTGGTTCCCGACTCCTGCTGCAGCAGCAGCTGGGTGTTGCGGGCGATGCGCGCCGAGAAGTCGGTGGGCAGTGCCAGCGCCTCGTCGAGAGCGTTGGTGTGCAGCGACTGGGTGTGTCCCTGCGTGGCCGCCATCGCCTCCACGCAGGTGCGCGCCACGTTGTTGAACACGTCCTGCGCGGTCAGCGACCATCCCGACGTCTGCGAATGTGTGCGCAGCGAGCGGGATTTCGGGTTCTTCGGATCGAACTGCGCGACGAGTTCGCTCCACAGCAGCCGCGCCGCACGCAGCTTGGCCACCTCCATGAAAAAGTTCATCCCGATGCCCCAGAAGAACGACAACCGGGGTGCGAACTTGTCGATGTCGAGGCCTGCGTCGAGGCCGGCGCGGATGTACTCCACGCCGTCGGCCAACGTGTACGCAAGCTCAAGGTCCGCGGTGGCCCCGGCCTCCTGGATGTGGTATCCGGAGATCGAGATGGAGTTGAAGCGCGGCATCTTCTGGC
This sequence comes from Gordonia sp. NPDC003425, assembly GCF_053588635.1. NCBI lineage: Bacteria > Bacillati > Actinomycetota > Actinomycetes > Mycobacteriales > Gordoniaceae > Gordonia > Gordonia sp. NPDC003425. The sequence goes on from NZ_JBSFQI010000004.1 coordinate 133,585, forward strand.
TGGTGAATTCAAAGATGTTGGAGATGATCCGCATCGACGGCTTCGGCGGGTAGATGTAGGTGTTGCGGACCATGAACTCTTTGAGGATGTCGTTCTGGATGGTCCCGGCGAGCTTCTCCGGCGGCACACCCTGCTCCTCGGCGGCCACCACGTACAGCGCCAGGATGGGCAGCACCGCACCGTTCATGGTCATCGACACCGACACCGAACCCAGGTCGATGCCGTCGAAGAGCTGACGCATGTCGAGGATGGAGTCGATGGCCACACCGGCCATGCCGACGTCGCCGGCCACGCGCGGATGGTCGGAGTCGTAGCCGCGGTGGGTGGCGAGGTCGAAGGCCACCGACAGGCCCTTCTGGCCTGCGGCGAGGTTACGCCGGTAGAAGGCGTTGGATTCGGCGGCGGTGGAGAATCCGGCGTACTGCCGGATCGTCCACGGCTGGTTGACGTACATCGTCGGATACGGCCCACGCAGGAACGGCGGCTCACCGGGAATGGTGTCGAGCGGATAGGGGTGCTCGCCGCCGCGGCTCACCGCGTCGCGGTCGGCCCTGGTGTAGAGAGGTTTGACGTCGATCTGTTCCGGCGTGCTCCAGATCTCGTCGGCCGGGGTGTCGGGGGTCGGGGTGTCGGGCGTCGGGGTGTGGGAGGCGGTCGCCGCCGGCTCCACGGCGTCGAGGTCGACGTCGACGAAGCTGGCGATCGTGGCCCGGTTCTGCGTATCGGTCATGCCGTCCCTCCCGTGGTGGCCGTCACCGAGGTGAGCGTGTCGAACAGATCGGTGAGCACAGCGATGGCATCGATACCGATGCGTAGCGACCCGTCGGGCCGATCCCCGCTGGGCCATTCTCGGTCGGGTCCGGCGAACAGTATGCGGCCGGCTCCGGCGGCGCGGGCGGCGGCCAACGCTGCCTGCCCGTCCTCGGCGTAGCGAGGCTTGCTGCCGCAGATCACGGCAACGTCGGCCTGCGCAGCCACCGAGGCGATGTCGTCGGGGGCGAGTGGTCCCGGGTTGATGACCGAGATACCGCCCGCGGCAAGAAGATTGGTGACGAACGTGGTGCGGGCATTGTGTTCGGCGACGCTACCCAACGGCAACAGCAGCACCGTGGGACGGCGTCCGGTGGCGGCGAGAACCGCGTCCGAACGGTCTCGCAGTTCCTCGAATGCGCGGCCCACCCGCGCCAGCCGCGGCGTGCCCGCCACCACGTCGGTCGTCGCTGCCACCGCGGCGCCGAGTGGTTTCTCGTCGAGGTTGGGAAATTCACTGACACCGGTGACCGGACTGCGCCGGTGTGCCACCTCGATGTCGCGGGTGGCCAACGACGTTCCCACACGGTCGGTGATCCAGCCGGAGTCGAGTGCCGAACGGTAGCCACCGAGTCCTTCGATGTCGGTGAACACCGCCCAGGCATTGGCGGCCAGATCGTCGGTGAGGCTCTCCACGAACCAGGAGCCGCCCGCGGGGTCGAGCACACGCCCCACATTCGATTCCTCGAGCAGCAGCAACTGCGTGTTGCGCGCGATCCGGCGGGAGAACCGCGCGCCGGAGGTGCGCATGTCGGCGGGAATCGCGGCATCGAAGCCGAGCACGGTCACCTGGTCGGCTCCACCGACACCCGCGCCGAATGCGGCGACGGTGCTGCGCAGCATATTCACCCACGGATCGCGCTGGGTGTACATCGACAGGTCGGTGACCGCATGGGTGATCGCAGCTCCCGCGTCGCGAGCGCCGACCACGTCCGCGACCCGCCCCCACATCTTGCGCAGCGCACGGAGTTTGGCGATCGTGGCGAACTGGTCGTCGTCGACGGACACGGCGAACGAGATCTGCGCGAGCGCTTGTGCCGGGGTGAGACCGGCGGCGGTGAGGTCGCGCAGATGGGTGAGCGCGGCAGCGACGATGAGCGCAAGTTCGAGGCCGTTGTCGGCGCCGGCGGTGGCGAAATCGGCGCCGTCGACCCGGAATCCGCGGATACCCGCACGATCGCCGCCGCCCGCCGCGACGAGCGCGGTGGCCTCGTCGGGGTCGACGGTGGGCCGACCGGAGAACGCCGCGGTCAGCGGCGAGAGGCCCAGGGAGTCGGTGGTGGCGACGGTGGGGGGCGCCGGTTGCGGCGCCGTGTCGGCGGCCGCGCGGACCGCCGCGAAGGCGCTGGCAGCGGTGATGCCGTCGGCGCCGGCGTCGAGGGTGACCGGGATGAGGTCGAGGTACACCCCGTCGAGCACCGCGACGAGGTTGTCGACGGTGATGGCCCCGCCCACCGACAGCCACAGGCCGCTGGCGCCGTTGCCCATGGCGTCGAGGATGTCGGCGTTGATCTGCTCGGCAGAGGCTCCCGGATCGTCTCCGAAGCGTTCGGTGACCCGCCATCCCATGGTGACGTCGCGGGCGGCGTCGGCACCCCGCACGTAGGGAAACCCTCCGGGCAGCCCGGGTTCGGGGCGCTCGTCGCGGCGCGTGTAGAGCGGGCGGATGACGAGACCGTCGGCGGTGTCGGTGGACAGCATCGCCTCGGGCGTGTCGGGCAGGTCGTCGACCTCCACGCGGCGCGATTTGGCCAGCACCTTCGCCGCGGCCGTCGACCAGGAGCGGTAGGCCTCCTCGAGGGCTGCATCCGATTCGGATCGGTCCGGTTCATCACTCATGTGGTCTGGACTCATGTGGTCTGGCGCACCTCCGTGATGCTCTTGTCGAGCGCGTTACCGACATTAGCCGATCGGTCGCTCGGTTCGTTCGCCGAGTCCCACCGCGGCCGGCGTTATGCTCGACTCCGTGAACGCTGAGGTGACGGACCCGATGTCGAGCGGTGTCGACGTGGTGACCGCACCCTCACTCCGTGGTGGTCGGCGCGACAAGATCCGTAATGCGCTCATCGGCTTCGCGGCGATTTGCGCTCTCCTCGTGCTTTCGTACCTCGTGCCCATTCCGTCGGTGGCCAGCGTCCGGGACTGGGGAGAGCAGCTCGGGCCGGCATTCGTCTGGACGTTCTTTCTCGCCTACGTGGTGGTGACGATCTTTCCCATCCCGCGCACGGTGTTCACGGTGATGTCGGGTGTGCTCTTCGGTCCGGTGGTGGGCCTCGCCGGCGCCATGTGCGCGGCCACCACCGCCGCGATCTGCGCCTTCCTGCTCGCGCGCTGGGCGGGCCGCGAGAGGGTGGCCCCGCACCTGAAACGACCCGTGGTGATGGCGGTGGATTCACGGTTGCGCAGTCGCGGCTGGCTGGCCATCGGATCGTTGCGGTTGATTCCGATCTGCCCGTTCTGGCTGGTGAACTGGTGCGCCGGCGTGTCGTCGGTGCGGCTGCTGCCGTTCGTGGTGGCATCGGTGATCGGAATGGCACCCGGCACGATCGCCGTCGTGTTGCTCGGTGACGCGATGACCGGCCAGACCAACCCCATGCTGCTCCTGCTGAGCGCGTCGTTCTTCGCCGTTGGCGTCGTCGGTCTGCTCTTCGACGCGCGGATGCCGGTTTCCTCATGCGAATCACACCTATCCGAGGGCAATCTCCCAGACTGAACGCGGATCGTTTTCCCAGTGGGTGATCAGACACAGTCAGGGGTGTCGCTGATCTCGGGGTATGTGCCGCTGGTCGTCGAGGTGGCGGCTGTTGTCGCACTCGTCGTGGTGGTGGCGCGTCGCTCGGGTCGGTGGTGGGCGCTCTGGGTGCCTCTCGCTGCCGCGTTCGGCACGTCGTGCGTCGTGGTGACCCACCTGTACTGGACCTCGCCGGGTGTCGCCGGCGACCCGGCACCTGCCCGGTTCTGGTGGTGGGTCGGGGCGAGCGGATTCGCGATCGCCGTCGCGATCCTCGGTGTCGCGCACACCCGGTGGTGGCGTCGCACTGCCTCGGCGGCCGCGGTGGTACTCACTTCCCTGGCCGCGGCGCTCACCCTCAACCAGTGGATCGGCTACTTCCCCACCGTCGACGAGGCCTGGGATCAGCTCAGCGGCGGGTCGGTGGCGCACAGCGTCGACCTTGCCGCGCTGACCTCTGCCCGCAACTCGTACCGGGCCGACGGCTCGGTGGTGCCGATCGACGCCGGGTCGGCCACGAGCGGTTTCGTGCACCGCACCGAGTACGCGTACCTGCCGCCGGCCTGGTTCCGCGGACGGATACCGCCACGCCTGCCCGCGGTGATGATGATCGGCGGTGAATTCAACACGCCCGCCGATTGGATCCGGATCGGCGATGCGGTGTCCGACGCGGACAGCTACGCGCACCGCCACGACGGGATGTCACCCATCCTCGTCTTCCCGGATGTGAGCGGCAGTTTCGGCAACGACACCGAATGCGTCGACGGTCCGCGTGGACGGGTGGCCACTCACCTCGTCGACGAGGTGCGGCCGTATGTGATCCGCCATTTCGCCGCCGATCCCGCAGGCGCCGGCTGGGGCGTGGTCGGCTTTTCGATGGGCGGGACCTGTGCGGTGGATCTGGTGACCGAACATCCCGAGCTGTTCTCGACCTTCGAGGACATCGCCGGCGATGTGGCACCCAACGCCGGTGACCGCGCGCAGACGATCGACGCCCTGTTCGGCGGTGACACCGACGCCTACGACGACTTCAACCCGATGACGGTGATGGGCCGCCACGGCCGCTACACCGGTGCCGGCGGATGGTTCGACGAGGCCATCGCCGCCCGCTCCCGGTCCGGCGGTGCCGATCTCGGGCATGCTCCCGAACTCGCGGCGGCACGCGAATTGTGTGCCGAGGGACGAGCAGTGGACATCGACTGCTCGATCCACCTCGCGCATGGTGGTCATACATGGCAGTTCGCCGAGCGGGCGTTCCACCGCGGGTTCGGCCCGCTCGCACGCAGGCTCGGGCTACCGGCTGCCGAACGGTCTTCTACGCCGATCCCGGCGTGAGCACTACTCCGGCTGCTGCGGAAGCACCGACCGGGCCGGACGGGGGGCCTGGATCTCCGGTGCCACCGGCGTGCGGGCCACCGCCTCGGCTTCGGCGACGGCCTGCGCCACCTTGGGGTCTGATGCGAGCGAGAACCAGTCGTCGGTCTCCGACTCGTCGACCTGCGGCACCTCGTCGCTCGCCGGTGGCTCGTAGCGGAACACGCCGTCGTCGCCCTGCGCGCCGAAGGATTTCGCGAATCCCTGCAGTGCAGAACCGAAATCGGACGGCACCACCCACACCTTGCTGGCCTCGCCCTTGGCCATCTCCGGCAAGGTCTGCAGGTATTGGTAGGCCAGGAGTTCCGGTGTGGGTTTGGACGCCTTGACCGCGGCGAACGTCTTCTCGATCGCCTTCGCCTCGCCTTGGGCCTTCAGGTAGAGCGCCGCCCGGTCGCCCTGGGCGCGCAGGATCCTCGACTGCCGGTCGGCCTCGGCCGCCAGGATCGCCGCCTGCTTGGCACCCTCGGCGGCGAGGATCTGACTCTGTTTGTTGCCCTCGGCCGTTTTGATCGCCGACTCGCGCTGACCCTCGGCGGCCAGAATGGTCGCCCGCTTCTCGCGGTCGGCCTTCATCTGCTTCTCCATCGATTCCTGGATCGACGGAGGCGGCATGATCGATTTCAGTTCCACCCGCGCCACCCGCAGGCCCCACCGACCGGTGGCCTCGTCGAGGACGCCGCGCAGCTGCCCGTTGATGGAGTCGCGCGAGGTGAGGGTCTCCTCCAGCGTCATCCCGCCCACCACGTTGCGCAATGTGGTGATGGTGAGCTGCTCCACGCCGGCGATGTAGTCGTCGATCTCGTACACCGCCGACCGCGGATTGGTCACCTGGAAATACACCACGGTGTCGATCGAGAGCGTCAGATTGTCCTCGGTGATCACCGGCTGCGGCGGAAACGACACGACGCGCTCACGAATGTCCACGCGCGCACGGATGCGGTCGATGAAGGGCAGCAGCAATGTCAACTGACCCGACACCGTGCGGGTGTAGCGACCCAGACGCTCGATGACCGCCGCCTCCGCCTGTGGGATGAGGGCCACCGATTTGGCCAGCACCACCACCACGAGCAGGACCAGCAGCACCACGATCCCGAGTCCGACGTATTCCATCCCGGCTCACCCTCTCCACACGACGGCGGTAGCGCCGTCGATCTCGACAACTGTCACGTGAGCGCCGGCCTCGATGACCTCTCCCGCGTTCATCGTCCGCGCCGACCAGATGTCGCCGCCGATCTTCACCCGGCCGTCGTGCTCATCGACCTGTTCGGTGACCACCGCGGTACGGCCCTCGAGCGCCTCGGTGTTGGTCAGCACCTTGGGGCGACTGAGCATGTGCCGCTTGGCCACCGGGCGCACCCCGGCCACCAGCAGCACCGACACCACCGCGAACACCAGTCCGTCCACCCACACCGGGGTGTCGAAGAAGTAGTCGACCCCGGCGGCCGACAATGCACCGCCGGCGAGCATGAGCAGCACGAGGTCGCCACTGAACATCTCGGCGATCAGCAGCACGACCACGGCGGCAAGCCACAGCAGGGCGCTCATGAATCCAGTCTGCCAGATCTCCCGGATCGTCCGGTGGCCGAATGCGCCGCTCGGCGATGGTCAGGCGTCGGATTCCGCCGCGGTGACGAAATCGATCAGTTCCTCCACCGACCGCAGAAGCGGTACCTCGAGGTCACGAAAACCCGACACCCCCGACAACACCCGGCGCCACCCGTCTTGCGGTGTGCCCCAACGCAATCGGCGGCACACTCCGGTCTTCCAGTCCTCGCCGCGCGGCACGTCGGGCCAGGCCTCGATCCGCACCGATGCGGGTTTGACCGCCTGCCAGACATCGATGTATGGGTGGCCGCACACCAGCACGTGCTCCCCGACCGATGCGGTCAGCCGTTCCTCCTTGGAACCGGCGACGAGGTGATCGACGAGCACGCCCACCCGCCGGTGCGGGGCGGGATCGAAGTCGGCCAGCGCGGCCGCGAGATTGTCGAGACCGTCGAGGCTTTCCACCACGACGCCCTCCGCGCGCAGGTCCGCGCCCCACACCCGCTCCAGCAGGGTGGCGTCGTGCACACCCTCCACGAAAATCCGGCTCGCCCTGGCCTGCCGTGCCCGCTGCCGGGGCGCCGCGCGTGAACCCGACGCGGTGCGCACCGGGGCCTGTGGACCACGTACCCGTGGCTTCACCAGCGTGACCGGGGCGCCGTCGACGAAGAAGGCGGCGGGCAGCATCAGGAACACACGCGTGGTGCCGTGCCGGTCCTCGAGCCGCACGAGATCACCGGAGTAGCTCTTCTCCAATCCGACCACGGCACCACAGAAACCGGTTGCCGCGTCCTCGACCACGAGATCGTGCTCGGCCGCCACCTCCGGTACCCGCGGCGCGGTGCGGCGAGGTCTGGCGAGCACGTCGGGTCCGTATCGATCGTCTGTCACGTCGCACACGCTATGCGCCGCATCCGCACGACCGGGGCAGCCACGCCGTGCCGATCGTCGGCGGCCGACGCGCGCGCCGGTCGGTCGGTATCGTGGTCGATCGTGACCAGTACCGACCGCACCGTGAGCCGCGCCTGGCCGGCGTGTGCGCTGGGTGGCTGGTCGGCGGCCTGGGTGGCTGGCCGGTGTTCTCCCGACGACGTCGCCGACACGCTCGCGATGTTCGGCTCCCGGCATGTGGTCGACGATCGTCGAGACGGCCGATCTGACAGTTCGGTGGGTGTGTTGGGTCTGCTCTCCCTGCTCCGGGGCGCCCGGTACATGTCGGTGCGGCTGCCCGCCCCCGGCGATCCGCACGGCCTCCCACCGGGCCCGGCGACGCAGGCGGCCTATGGTGCCGGCGAGGTGCTCCTCGTCGACGGCCCCGGCTTGTCCATTCCGACGTCCGGGGCAGCGACCGGACCCGTGGCGGTGATTCCCGAACCCGACGGTGACGGGTGCCGGTGGATCGTGCACCGCTACCCCGCGCCGCTGCCCGTCGATCCGGTGCCGAGTGTCGGCGAGATCGAACATCAACTCCGACAATCGGTTTCCGAGGCGACCGCGCTGATCGGCAGCCTGGGGACGCTGCGGGTCAGTGGACCGTCTGATCTGCGCGGCACGCTGCGCACACTGACGCTGCGACATCAGGTGGAGTTGCCCCCGCACGACGACGCGCGGGCCACCCGCATCATCGACAGCGCCGCGCAGGTGGAGGCGATCGTGACGATGGCCGATTCCGGCGGCGTCAGTTTCGGATCCACGTCCGGTCAACTGCACGCCGGTGACGGCGAATTGCGGCGACTGGTCGGGTTGGCGCACACCGCTCGCGCCGCGGCGGTCAACCGCGTGATTGCCGAGCACCTCCCGGTCGAACGTTAGCGCTCCAGAATCCCAGCGCTCCAGAATCCCAGTGCCCCAGAACACCAGCGCCCCAGAACATTAGCGCCCCCGGAATGGATCACTGCGCGGGTCGGCCGGGCCGGGCCGGTGGTACGCAGCATCGTTCGCGACACAAGGCACCGTTGTCGCCGCATCCCATCGCGGTGATGTCCCCGCCCCCGTCGGCGTACCGATCGATGAGGTCGGCGATCATCTCGATGAAGCCGGGGTCGGTGCCCACGGTGTCGGCCCGGACATAGTCCATTCCTCGCCGTTGCGCGGTCTCGGCGGCCTCGTGGTCGAGATCCCAGATCACCTCGAGATGGTCGGACACGAAACCGACGGGGCTCACCACCACTTGCCGCACACCAGCGTCGGCGATGTCGTCGAGATGATCACAGATGTCGGGTTCCAGCCAGGGCACCTGCGGTGGGCCCGACCGCGACTGCCACACCTGGTCGAACGAGTCGGCCCCGTCGGCGGCGGCCGACGCCGCGGCATACACCTGCCGCGAATAGAGGTGACCGCCGTAGCACTCCACCTGCTCCCCGGTTTCCGGATTGCCGGTCGGTTCACTGCCCGCACCGGCCGGCCCGGACGCCGCATCCGCGGCCGCGGGCACCGAGTGCGCCGTGAACACAAGCCGCGGAACGGGATTGGCACCGGGCAACGTCGCGACGGCGCGGCGCAACGCGGCGCGCCCCGCCGCCACGAAGCCGGGCTCGGCCCAGTATTGCGGCAACTTGCGCAACAGCATCGGGTTGTCGGCGCTCGCCGGAACACGTTCGGCCAGCGCATCGAGCGCCCGCGCGATGTCCTCGTGATACTGCCGGCACCCCGAGTACCCGCCCCAGGCCGACGTGGGGAACACCAGGATTCGTCGATGACCGTCGGCGTACATCTGTGCCACGGTGTCCTCGACCAGCGGATGCCAGTTGCGGTTGCCGAAATACACCGGCAGGGTGCGCCCGCGCTGCGCCAGCACCGCACGCAGCGCGTCGATCATGTCGAGATTGAGCTTGTTGATCGGCGACACGCCGCCGAAATGCAGGTAGTGCGCTGCCACTCCCTCGAGTCGCTCGCGGGGGACGCCGCGGCCGCGGGTCACGTTCTCCAGGAACGGCATCACCTCGTCGGGACCGTTGGGTCCGCCGAAAGACAGGAACAGCACCGCGTCGAATGCGGCGCTGTGCCCGTCTCCCCCGGTGTGCGTCACGTTCACTGCGCGGGGATGAAGTCCTCGGGGAACCAGGTGTTGTGGCTGGCGCCACCGTCGACGTACACGATCGACCCCGTGGTGCCGGGCAGGAAATCGGAAAGCAAAGCGCAGACGCTGGTGCCGACCACCGACGGGTCGTCGACGTTCCAGCCGATCGGCGACGCGCCATCCCAGTAGTCGTTGAGCATGGTGAGCTTCTTCGCGTCATCGGTTGCGGTGCCCGAGATCGCCTTGGCCGCAAGCGTCTTGATGGGTCCGGCGGCGACCAGGTTGGAGCGGATGCGCTTGGCGTAGCCCACCTCGCGCGCCACGTAACGGTTGACCGATTCCAGCGCCGCCTTGGCCACGCCCATCCAGTTGTAGTCGGGCATGGCGGTACGCGGGTCGAAATCCATTCCGACGATGGAGCCGCCCTCGTTCATCACCGGCAGTGCGGCGCGCGCCAGTGAGGCGTAACTCCAGGCGGAGATCTCGAACGCCTTGGCCACGTCGGGTCCGGGACCGTCGAGGAAGGGCACCGCGTCCGGTCCCATCAGCGTCTTGGGAGCGAAGGCGATGGAGTGCACCAGCCCGTCGATGCCCTGCGGCGCCAGCTCGCGCACCTTGTCGGCCAATCCCGCGAGGCTCTCTTCGTCGGTGACGTCGAGCGGGATGGCGGGGGGCACGTCCTGCGGGAGCCGTTTGGCGATGCGGTCGATGAGCCGCAACCGCTCCGGGATGCCGGTGATGATCACCGTCGCGCCCTGTTCCTGGGCCACCTTGGCGGTGGAGAAGGCGATCGAGGCATCGGTGATGATGCCGGTGATGAGAACGGTTTTGCCGTCCAGGATTCCGCTCAACGTGTGCTCCTTGCGCGATGTGACGTGCGGACAGATGTCGGGGATCGGATGCGTGCGGGTGGCTAGTGGCCCATGCCCATGCCGCCGTCGACGGGCAGCACGGCGCCGGTGATGTAGTCGGCCTGATCGGATGCCAGGAAGCTGATGGCGGCGGCCACCTGTTCGGGTTTCCCGGTCCGTCCCAGCGGAATGGCCTGCTTGGCCATCTCGATGTAGCGGTCCTCCATCTCGGCGGTCATGTCGGTGTCGATGAAGCCGGGCGCCACCACGTTCGCGGTGATGTTGCGCGAGCCCACCTCACGCGCGATCGACCGCGCCATGCCGATCAGTCCGGCCTTGGACGCGGCATAGTTGACCTGTCCGGGCACCCCCGACATGGCCACCACCGAACCGAGGAAGATCATGCGGCCCCATTTGGCGCGCTGCATGCCCTTGGTCGCGCGCTTGGCACACCGGAACGCGCCCGTCAGGTTGGCGTCGACGACCCGTTCAAAGGACTCGTCACTCATCCGCATGAGGAGCATGTTCTCGGTGGTGCCCGCATTGGCGACGAGAACCTCCACCGGACCCTGATGCGCGGCAACCTCTTCGAAGGCGCGATCCACCGACTCCGAGTCGGTGACGTCGCATTTCACGCCGAACAATCCCTCGGGGGCGCCGGATCCGCGGTGCGTGACGGCCACCTTGTGCCCGTCGTCGGCCAGTCGGCGGGCCACGGCGAGCCCGATTCCGCGATTGCCTCCGGTCACCAGGACCGATCGTGACACCTGAGTGCTGTCGTTGGTCTCAGCCATGTGTTCAAACCTATCGTTCGTGGTGGGATGCGCGGGAGCAGGGTTGGCGGTCCCGCGCGCCGGTCAGGGTAGCCGCTGGTTGATCGCCAGTGCTCCGGCGGCCGCCAGAATCACCAGGATGGTGCCGCTGAACAGCCACGGCCAGGAGGCGTCGCCCTTGCGGTACTCGTAGCCGATCTCCTCCTGCAGCGTCTGATACACCTTGTTCAGCTCGTCGAGGCTCGACGCGGTGAAGAATTGTCCGCCACTGAGATTGGCGATCTTGCGGAGCGATTCGTCGTCCACCGGCACCGGGATCTGGTCGCCGTCGAGGTCCACCGTGCCCGTGGCGGTGCCGAACGAGATGGTGGACACCGGGATCTTCTCCTCCTTGGCCTTGCGGGCGGCGGTGAAGGCACCCCGCGGGTCGTCGGGGTCGTCGGGAACGGTTTCCTTGCCGTCGGAGAGCAGCACGATGCGGGCCGGTGGTGCGCCCTCCTCACCGCCGAGGACCGCGTTGAGCGTCTGGATCTGCTGGATCGCGGCAAAGATGCCCTCGCCGGTCGCGGTCTTGTCGGCGAGTTGCAGCTTGTCGACCGCTTCCTTGGTGGCGTTGTGATTGGGGGTGGGCGTGACCAGCGTGGACGCTGTCCCGGCGAACGAGATCAGCCCCAGGTTGATGCCCTCGGTGAGGTTGTCGGCGAATTTCTTGGCCGCCGACTGGGCGGCCTTGATGCGTGAGGGCGCGACGTCGGTGGCATTCATCGACCGTGACACGTCGATCACGAGCATCACGGTGGCCTTGTTCCGCGGGATCTTGCGGTTGGCCTGCGGGCCGGCCACCGCGACCACCAGCAGCAGCAGCGCGACGATGAGCAGCGCGATGGGAGCATGTCTCAGCCAGCGCCGGTAGGCCGGCTCGGCGGGAGACACCCGGTCGAGCATCTCGGTGTTGGCGAACTGCAGGGCGCGACGGCGGCGTTGCATCTGCATGTAGACATAGCCGGCGCCGAGCGCGATGACGACCAGCAGCAGCAACAACCACCAGGGGTTGGCGAACATCGGGCCTGCTCACCCCACCCCGGCGGCGAGTCCGCGACGGCGCTGCGCCACGAACCGCACCATGTCGGTGATCCATTCCCGATCGGTACGCAAGGTGAGCACCGGGCCGCCGCAACTGCGGATCGTGCGGTGTACGTCGCGCTGATGAGCGGTGGCCGCCGCGGCGAACTCCCGGCGCAGCTTGTCGGTCACGGTGATCTCGCGGATCTCGCCGGATTCCGCGTCGGCCAGTGTGACCTCGCCGATCGCGGGCAGCTCCATGTCGCGGGGGTCGAGCACCTCGACGGCCAGCAACTCGTGGTGCGCCCCGATCGCCCGCAGCGATCGTTCCCAGTCGATCGGGCCGAGGAAGTCGCTGATCACCACCGCGAGTCCGCGGCGGCGTTGGGGCCGGCGCAGCGCCTCGATCCCGGCTTTCAGGTCGCCGCGCACACCCGGTGCCGCGCGGCGTGTGGTGGCGATCGTCTTCAGCAGGGACTGATCGTGCGCACGTCCGGCACGCGCGGGTACCCGGACGAGCTGATCGCCGGTCACCACGATGGCGCCGTGGCGGTTGCCGCCGCCACTGGTGAGGTGCACGATCGACGCCGCCGCGGCCACCGCCAGATCGCGTTTGGTGCAGTTGACCGTCCCGAAGTCGAGACTTGCCGACGCGTCGACCACCAGCCACGTCTCGAGCTCGCGGTCGGCGATCATCTGGCGCACATGCGGCTGTGTGGTGCGCGCGGTGACCGACCACTCCATGCGGCGGATGTCGTCGCCGGGCTGGTAGGTGCGGGCCTCCCCCGGCTCGGAACCGGGCCCCGGGATCAGGCCGAGGTGTTCGCCCTGCAGCACCCCGTCGAGCTTGCGGCGCACGGTGAGTTCGAGCGTTTTGAGCGCAGCCGTGAGCTGCGGCTCCTCCAGCAGACCGCTGCCCAGCGACGGCAGATCGGCGTTAACCGCCATACCGTGCCGAGGTCTGGTTCACCGGGGGCGACGGATACCCCGCCGACTGCTGCGGCGCCATCTGTTGTGGCACCCCCTGCTGCGGTGGCTGTGCGGGCTGCTGAACCGGTGCGGCGGGCGGCGGTGCGGCGACGGGCTGGGCGCCCACCTGGGGCAGGCCGACGGTCTGCAGCACGCGTGTGATGACGTCATCGGCGGTCACCTCGTCGGCGAGCGCGTCGTAGCTCAGCACCAGTCGGTGGCGCAGCACATCCGGCACGATCTCCACCACGTCCTGCGGGATCACGTAGTCGCGCCCACGGATCAGGGCCAGTGAGCGCGCGGCGGCCACAATGCCGAGGGTGGCACGCGGCGATGCCCCGTAGGACAGCCAGGAGGCGACGTCGGTGAGGCCGAGTTCGGCGGGACGCCGGGTCGCGTTGATCACGCGGACCACATAGTCGACGAGCGCGTGGTGGACGAACACATTCGCGGCCGTCTGCTGCAGGCGGATCGTGGTGGCCGGGTCGAGGATCTGAGTCGCGGTGGGCGGCACATTGCCCATCCGGTAGACGATCTCGCGCTCTTCCTCGACGGTGGGATAGTCGACGAGAACCTTGAACAGGAAACGGTCGCGCTGCGCCTCGGGCAGCGGGTAGACACCCTCGTTCTCGATCGGGTTCTGCGTGGCCATGACAAGGAACGGGTCGGGCATCGGGTAGGTGGTGCCGCCGATGGAGACGTGTCGCTCGGCCATCACCTCCAGCAGCGCCGACTGCACCTTTGCCGGTGCACGGTTGATCTCGTCGGCGAGCAGGAAGTTGGCCACCACCGGACCGAGTTCGGTGTCGAACTCTTCTCGGCCCTGCCGGTAGATACGGGTACCGATGAGGTCGGTGGGCACCAGGTCGGGGGTGAATTGCACGCGCGAGAACGTTCCGCCGATCACGGTAGCGAAGGTCTCCACGGCCAGCGTCTTGGCCACGCCCGGCACACCCTCCAACAGGATGTGGCCGCGGGCGAGCAGCCCCACCAGGATGCGTTCGACGAGCTGGTCCTGTCCGACGATGACGCGCTTGACCTCGTAGATCGCACGCTCCAACAGCTTCACGTCGTCATCGCTGAGCGTCACCGCGCCCTCGCCGACAGTCGGCGCCGGACGCGCCGAAGGCGCACTGGGATGCGAAGAGGTCAACACCTGCTCCTGTTCGTCGGGATCTCACGGTGGCCACGCGCGCACACGCGGCGGACAACCGCGACGCATTGGGTGCCAGCGTAGCCGGGCCGCCTGAAACGGCGCCAAGAAGGTGACCGTGCTCAGAGCAGACGCACGACATTCGGCATGGCGCCGGCGGTGCGCAACGGCGACACCTTCACCACGTCGCCGGACTGCGGCGCCTCCACCATCTTGTTGTCGCCGAGGTAGAGGGCGACGTGCTCGCTGGCGTTGGGGCCGTAGAAGATCATGTCGCCGCGCTGCATCTGCGAGAGCGGGACCTGCGGCCCCGACGTGTACTGGTAGCCGGTGTAGTGCGGCAATTGGATCCCCACACCGGCGAACGCGTAGACCATCAGGCCCGAACAGTCGAAACCGATCTTGTTGTAGTCGCCGTAGCTGTCGGCCACGCCGCCGTCGCGGATTCCCTGGGTCGGCCCGTTGGCGTCGCCGCCGCCCCACGCGTAGGGCACGTTGAGCTGTGCCAGCGCACGGTTGACCACGATCTCGACGGCTTGCGGACCACGAAGTCCGGGCCGGACCACGCCGGGACCCGACGAGCTGCCGAACAGGGTGCCGAGGCTTCCGCCGCCGATCCTGCTGCTGAGATTGTCGGCACCCGAACCCAGGGTCGATCCCCCGATGCCGAGTTCGTCGAGCAACTCCGAATGCGGGATCTGCGCCTGGCCCACGACCCCGGCCAGCAGTTGCTGACCGACATCCATCGCCAGTCGCGCCGCGGCCTCGGCCGCCACCTGCAGTGCCGGGTTGTCGCCGCCCTCCACGGGGGTCGCTCCGGGCGCGGCCGGAGTGGCACCGGGAATCCCGGGCAGGTTGGGGAACAGGTTGGACAGCAGATCAGGGGTGGTGGAGGGGGCGTCGACCTTCTTCGGTGCGACGGTGCCGCGCAGTTTGTCGAGCCGGGCCTGCACCGTGTCGCGCTGTGTCACCAGCGCCACGCGCCGCTGCTGTTCGTTGGCCATGGCGCTCCGTGCGGCGGCGACGGCGGCCAGGGCATCGTCCTTGCGCGAGGCGGCACCGGAGGTGGCCAGGGCGGCCTGCCGCTGCATCGCCTGCAACGCGGCCACCCGGTTGGCCTGTTGATTGCGGGCGACCTGCAGTCGATGAATGGTCTCACGCTGTTTGCGGGCCATGCGGTCGAGCGCCGATACCCGTTCCAGCACGCCTTGCGGGTTGTCGGAGGACACGTAGTTGGTCATCGATCCCACCGCGGTGCCGTTGCGGTACGCCGACCGGATGAAGGCGTCGAAGGTGCGCTGAGCGGAGGTGGTTTCCCGATTCGCCTTGGCCAGCGAGGTCTGCGCACCCTGCGCGGCGACCGACGCCAGGCGTTGGGCGGCCAGTGCGTTCTGGTAATCGGCGATGGCCCGGTTGACGTTCTCCTGTCGCACGGCGACAGCGCTGTCGAGATCTTTGATGTTCTGATTCGCGGTGGCGATCTGGTTGATCAGTGCAGAGACCGGCGAGCCCGGCTGCGGGGCCTTCGATGCCGGCGCGGCCGCAGCGTGTCCGGCCCCCATCGCGCCGAGCAGGGCCACCGCCACCGCGGCGCCCAGACGCGCGAACCGCGACCTGCCGCGGGCCGCTCCGGTGGTCACTCGACTCACGTGTGAACTCCCTCGCCCTGTGCCACGGATGTGCGGGTTGCCGACGCACATCCAGATCCGAGATGGGCGGTGCACGCTTCCCCTATCACCCGCGCACCACACGCCACATGTGAAGCACAGAGCATCCTTTGCACCACAAGTGACATGAGAACCGTACGTCACATCCGACTCATCGGAAAACAGTGGCAACGAATTACATCAACGTGATTACCTGCGAAAATGCCGTGAACTGGCCAAAGAACCCGGCCGCCGTCGAGATATCGAATTGGCAACAACCAGCGCGACTCGACGCGACTGTGCCCGGCACGCAGCTGCGCGGGGTGTAACGGCGCTCAGGCCGAGTGGGTGGCTTCCGGCTCGGTGACCGGTTCTGCGACCTGGTCGGCTCCGGCGCGCTCGCGGGCACGGAGCGTGCGCAGCCGCGCGAGGACCGCCCCGATCACGGTCACGACGATGAGCACCACCGCCACCAGCGTCCAATCCACCTGTGGTGCGGTCATCTGGTCGAGCATCTGCTGGGCGGCCAGAGGCGGATTGGTGAGGGTGAGATTGTCGGTCGCCTGCTCCTGGACCACACGACTGAAGTCCGGCGAGGCACTGCCCACCGAATTGGGGGCGAGCACGATCACCGTGCCGCCGACCTCGGACTGCAGTTGGGTGGCGATGTCGCGGTAGTAGGTGAACTTCGGCTGCGTCTCGGTGAGGACGACGAAGTTGACGTCGTAACCCTCCGACTTCGCGTGCGCGACCACCTCGCGCAGCGCGTCCACCTGATCGGCGGGGGCGGCGACGTGATCGGCGAGCAACTCCTTGCGCAACTCGGCCATGTCGACGTTGTCGGGGATCACGGCCGGCAACCCGGCAGGGTCAGGACTCATGACTCGATCCCACTTTCTCTCTCGCGACCGCCCCCATCCTGCCGAACGATGACGCATTGGCGTCGACCGCCCCCCGCGTGTCGTCGCACAGGTTTCGCGGTCATTAAATGTCACTCTCTCCGACGGTCCGGACAAACCTCGACCGACGGGGTGGGACAGAATGGTTGGTGACTGTCGTGAAGCCGCCACGCCGCGCGAGGCCCCTTGTTAACAGTACGGACGTACTGTTAAGGTGGATTGGCAGCAACGCGAAATGCCCGGCGCAGCCCGTCGGGCGATGGTCAGAGTCGACGAGCGGGCGTTCGGCGACGTGCCCAGCAGCGTCCTGGCGGGTCACCGCGGGACGACCAGCGATGCCGGCGCAGCCCGCCGGCTCTAGAGGAGAGTGGATTAGACGTGAGTATCAATTCCTTTGGCGCCAAGGGAACCCTCGAGGTCGGCGACAAGTCGTACGAGATCTACCGGCTCAGCGCCGTCGAGGGCACCGAGAAGCTCCCCTACGCGCTGAAGGTCCTCGCCGAGAACCTGCTGCGCACCGAGGACGGCGCCAACGTCACCAAAGAACACATCGAGGCCATCGCCAACTGGGACCCGAGCGCGGAGCCGAGCATCGAGATCCAGTTCACCCCTGCACGCGTCATCATGCAGGACTTCACCGGTGTGCCCTGCGTCGTCGACCTCGCCACCATGCGCGACGCGGTCGCCGAACTCGGCGGTGACCCCGACAAGGTCAATCCCCTCGCCCCCGCCGAGATGGTCATCGACCACTCGGTGATCATCGAGGCGTTCGGCAACGCGCAGGCCTTCGAACGCAACGTCGAGATCGAATACCAGCGCAACGAAGAGCGCTACAAGTTCCTGCGCTGGGGACAGGGCGCCTTCGACGACTTCCGTGTCGTCCCGCCGGGCACCGGCATCGTGCACCAGGTCAACATCGAGCACCTCGCCCGTTCGGTCATGGTCCGCGCCGATGAGACCGGTACCGAGGTCGCCTACCCGGACACCTGCATCGGCACCGATTCGCACACCACGATGGAGAACGGGCTTGGCGTGCTCGGCTGGGGTGTCGGCGGCATCGAGGCCGAGGCCGCGATGCTCGGCCAGCCCGTGTCGATGCTGATCCCCCGCGTGGTGGGCTTCAAGCTGACCGGTGCCACCAAGCCCGGGGTGACCGCCACCGACGTGGTGCTCACCATCACCGACATGCTGCGCAAGCACGGCGTGGTCGGCAAGTTCGTCGAGTTCTACGGCAATGGCGTCGCCGAGGTTCCGCTGGCCAACCGCGCCACCATCGGCAACATGAGCCCGGAGTTCGGTTCCACCTGCGCGATCTTCCCGATCGACGGCGAGACCATCAGCTACCTCAAGCTGACCGGCCGCAGCCCGGAGACCCTCGCACTCGTCGAGGCGTACGCCAAGGAACAGGGCATGTGGCTCGAGAAGGACGCCACCGAAGCCGCGTACTCGGAGTACATGGAACTCGACCTGTCGACCGTGGTGCCCTCGATCGCCGGACCCAAGCGCCCGCAGGACCGCATCGAACTGTGGGACGCGAAGAACGCGTTCCGCAAGGACATCCACAACTACGTCGAAGAGGGCAACACGCCCACACTCAACGGCGTCGACGAAGCCAATGAGGAGAGCTTCCCGGCATCTGACGCACCGGCCACCTCGCCCGGGGCGGCGAGCCTGTCCTTCGCCGACGAGGGCTCCGAGCCGGCCCACAACGCCTCCAAGGGCGCCGAGGGCCGTCCGTCCAAGCCGGTCAAGGTGGAGTCGGCCGAACGCGGCACGATGATCCTCGACCACGGCATCGTGACGATCGCGTCGATCACGAGTTGCACCAACACCTCCAACCCGTCGGTCATGCTGGGTGCGGGTCTGCTCGCCAAGAAGGCGGTGGAGAAGGGCCTCACCTCCAAGCCGTGGGTCAAGACGTCGATGGCCCCGGGATCGCAGGTCGTCACCGGCTACTACGACAAGGCCGGCCTCTGGCCGTACCTGGAGAAGCTCGGCTTCTTCCTCGTCGGCTACGGCTGCACCACCTGTATCGGCAACTCGGGTCCGCTGCCCGAGGAGATCTCCAAGGCGATCAACGACCACGACCTCACCGCCACCGCGGTGCTGTCGGGCAACCGCAACTTCGAGGGTCGCATCAACCCCGACGTGAAGATGAACTATCTGGCCTCACCGCCGCTGGTCATCGCCTACGCGCTCGCGGGCACGATGGACTTCGACTTCGAGAACGACCCGCTGGGCCAGGATTCCGACGGCAACGACGTTTTCCTCAAGGACATCTGGCCGTCGGGTGAGGAGATCGCCGACACCATCGCGTCCTCGATCTCTGCCGAGCAGTACGCCGAGGACTATGCCGACGTCTTCAAGGGCGACGAGCGGTGGCGCGGCCTGCCCACCCCGGACGGCAAGACGTTCGAGTGGGACGACGAATCGACCTACGTGCGCAAGCCCCCGTACTTCGAGGGCATGCAGCCCGAGCCCGCGCCGGTCGCCGACATCACCGGCGCCCGGGTGCTGGCCAAGCTGGGCGACTCGGTCACCACCGACCACATCTCCCCCGCCTCGACCATCAAGCCCGGCACCCCGGCCGCGCAGTACCTCGACGCGCACGGTGTGGCCCGCAAGGACTACAACTCGCTGGGTGCCCGACGCGGCAACCACGAGGTGATGATCCGGTCCACCTTCGGCAACATCCGCCTGCAGAACCAACTGGTGGAGCAGACCGGCGGATATACCCGCGACTTCACCCAGGAGGGCGCACCGGAGTCGTTCATCTACGACGCGGCGCAGAACTACGCGAAGGCGGGCACCCCGCTGGTGGTGCTCGGCGGCAAGGAGTACGGCACCGGGTCGTCGCGTGACTGGGCGGCCAAGGGCACCAGCCTGCTGGGCGTCAAGGCCGTCATCACCGAGAGTTTCGAGCGCATCCACCGCTCGAACCTCATCGGCATGGGTGTGATCCCGCTGCAGTTCCCCGAGGGCGAGTCGCACAAGTCGCTCGGCCTCGACGGCACCGAGGTCTTCGACATCACCGGCATCGAGGAGCTGAACTCGGGCACCACCCCGGCGACGGTTCACGTCACCGCCACCAAGGAGGACGGCTCGGCCATCGAGTTCGACGCCAAGGTGCGCATCGACACCCCCGGTGAGGCCGATTACTACCGCAACGGAGGCATCCTGCAGTACGTGCTGCGAAACATGATCAAGAGCTGATCGGGGCCACCGAGAGTGCCCAAGGTCAGCGATGACCGCATTGCCGCGCGTCGTCGGGAGATTCTCGACGGCGCGCGGCACTGCTTCGCGGAGTACGGCTACGACGGCGCCACCGTCAAACGCATCGAGGAGTCGACGGGACTGTCACGCGGCGCGATCTTCCATCACTTCCGGGACAAGGAGGCGTTGTTCCTCGCGCTGGCGCAAGAGGACGCCGAGCGCATGGCCGACGTCGCCGCCGAGGAAGGCCTCGTGCAGGTGATGCGTGATGTCCTCGAGCGCCCGCAGGATTTCGACTGGCTCGGGACGCGGCTGGAGATCGCCCGCAAGCTCCGGACCGACCCCAGTTTCCGGACTGCATGGCTCGCACATTCGGCCGAGTTGGAGAAGGCCACCCTCGACCGGCTCGAGCGTGGGCGCAAAACCGGGCGGCTCCGCGACGACGTGCCGACCGGGGTGCTGCTCGATTATCTGGACCTGGTTCTCGACGGTCTGATCACGCGGCTCGCGTCCGGCAGGCCCACCGATGATCTGGAGGCCGTGCTCGATCTGGTGGAGGCCTCGGTCCGTTCGCCACGGGCGGTGCGCTGACATGATCGGCGGCCGCAGCCTGGCCGAACTCAACGCACGCCGGGTGCGCCGGATGTATGTCGGCGGCCGGGGCGACGCCACTGCCCGCCGGTTCGCGCGGTTGTGGGCGTGGGCATTTGCGCGCGGCCTGGCGCCGGGCCGGCGCTGGGTGACGCTCGAGGTGCCCGGCCGGCGTAGCGGTCGGCCCACCCGCTTCCCGCTCGGCATGGCGCGGGTCGATGGTCGGCGCTATCTCGGCGCCATGCTGGGCAACGACTGCAACTGGGTGCGCAATGTCCGCGCGAACAACGGCAACGCGATCATCGAACGGCGCGGTAGGCGTCGGGTTCACCTGGCGGAGGTCCCGGTGGACGAGCGGCCACCGCTCCTGAAGGCCTACCTGGAGCAGGTGCCCGGAGCCCGGCCGCACATACCGGTCGATCGTCGCGGGACGATCGCGGAGTTCGAGGCGGTGTCAGCCGACTATCCGGTGTTCCTGATCGAATGGCTCGATCCCACGCACGGCGATCGCTGACCCCGCCCACACCCGGCGGCCTATGCAATTCCTTCGCGGGCAAGGAAATCGGCGGACGTCTGGGCCACCAGTTCCCACTGGTCGTCGATCACCAGCGAGTGTCCCGCGCCCGGGATCTCCACCAGTTCTGTGGTGGCCGTGTTCTTCCGTTGCTTGCCGTACGCGGCCCGGGCCAGCACTGCCGGTGCGATGTGGTCGTTCTCACCGGTGATCAGCAGCATCGGCCCGCGGTCGGGATTCTTCTTGTCCACCTTGGTCTTTGCCCACGGATTGACGTTGGCGCCGGCCGCCTGATAGAGCGGACGGCCCGGGCCGGGCGTGTGGTAGGTCGCATACAGCTCGCGCGCCTGCGCCTCGTCGACGGCGTTGGCAAAGCCGTACCGGAACTGCTCGAACGTGAGGGTCACCATCCCGCGATAGGCACCCGGATGCCCGAGCACCGGGAACGAGGCCTTGAGAGTGGACAGCGGTAGCGGCAGCACGCCCTGACTGGGTGCGGGGTCGATCGACACCGTTGCCGCCGCGACACCCCTGCCCGCAACCATCTGGACCAGCAATCCACCGAAACTGTGTCCGATGAGGACGGGCTCGGTGTCGAGTTGCGCAACCACCTCGGCGACATGGTCGGCGACGTCGGCGACCGACGTTCCGGCCAATGTCTCCGGATGAGCGTGTGCGAGCGCGTATGTTGCCTGATCTCCCGGCCAGTCGACTGCCACGGTGGCAAATCCGCGATCCTCGAAGAACTTTCGCCATTTGTCCCAGCTGTCGGCGAGCAGCCACAGACCGTGGACGAAGACGACGGGGCGGCGACCGGACGAGTTGGCAGCGGAGATCTCGGCGGCTTCGCGCTCGGTGATGGTGGTTGGCATCGGCACTCCTGGTAGAACGAACGTTCTGTCTATCATCGCGGATGAGACACTCGATGGTCAAGACATGTCGGTACGGGAACGAGGATGAGGGGATGGCGGACACCGGCTCTGCGCGCGGACGACTGCTCGACACCGCGACGCGCCTGTTCTACACGGAGGGAATCCACAGCGTCGGCGTCGACCGTATCCTGGCCGAGGCCGGCGTCACCCGTGCCACGATGTACCGGCACTTCGCCGGGAAGGAGGCGCTCGTCGTCGCCTATCTCGACGGCGAGGACGCCGCGATCCGCGGACTGCTCGACGCCGCCGGGCAGTCCGGCGGGTCCCCCCATGACCTGCTCGTCGCCGTGATCGACGGCATCGCGCTCGACGCCACCCGGTATCACACCCGCGGCTGCCCGTTCATCAACGCCGCCGCCGAGTATCCCGACGCCGACGGTCCGGTGCGCCAGGTGGTGGCGCGCCACCGGGCCTGGTTCCGGGCGGCGCTGACCGAGGTGTGTACCGCCGCGCAGGTGCCCGACCCGCAGCAGGCCGCGGGCGCCCTGGTACTGCTGCGCGATGCCACCCTGGTGGGCACCTACCTCGACGGTGACGGCGTGGTCTCGACGTTCCGGTCGACTGCCCGGCGTGCGGTGGGACTGGACTGACCCCACTCAGTCGTCGACGGTGAAAGAACCGGGACCGACCCGCACCGGCAGGTCATAACTTCCGGCGCCCGACTCGTAGGTGTCGAGGTAGACCGAGCGGTCACCGCGCGCCGCCGCCCGGGAGTGGCCATCGAGCGGTACCGACACCGTCCCGCCGGTGACCTGCACCGTGGCGCCACTGCCCGACGGCAGGTAAAGCTCGGAGTTCGTGTTCACCACCCGGACGCCGAGTCGGTGTCCGGGCGCCAGCAGCCAGTCGGTGGGTAGCAGGTCGAGGTGTGTCGTCCTCGAACCCGCCGGCAGAACCGTTGCGGCACGAGTGATTCGCGTCGCCGATCCGGCGGGAGGGATGTCGTAGAGGTCCACCACCATCTGCGCCGTGCGCGGGCCCGCACCCGACACCGTCGTCCGGGCGGTGACGTGCGGGACACCCGATATCCGCACGGGCGTCCGCACCGGTCGGCTGATCCGCCACAGTCCGGGGTTGCGGTCGAGCACGACGAGCGCCTTGATCGTCGGCTTCTGGGTGCCGTAGGAACCGATGGCCGTTCCGGAGTCGAGGTAGCTGCCGGTGGGCAGTGCCACCGTCGACGCCGACGTCGGCGTCGGCCAGGACGCCTGTTCACGCCAGTGCCCCGTGTTGTCCTCGACGACCACCGCAGGGTCGGCCGGAGTGTCGATTCCCTTGAGGTACTTGTCGAACCATCGCATGACCTCGTCGAACCAACCGGCTCTTCCCATGGCGAGGCGTCCGGACTTCTCGTCGATCTCATTGCCGCGCACGTGATCCCACATTCCCAGCCATGCCCGCGTGGAAGCGCGCCTGCCGGCGATGGTCTCCGAAAGCCCGTCAGGCCAGGTGTTGTTCTCGATGAGTCCCTGTGTCACGAACAGCGGCACGGACGAATCATGGGCGGCGCCGGCGGAATCCCTGGCACGCCAGTATGCAGACCGATGATCGGTGTTGAACACCTGGGAGCGCGCGTTGTCGGTGAGGCACTGCGGGTGTGCGGCCTCGAATGTCGCCGCGCGCGAGTAGCGGGGGTCGTCGCCGAGCGAACCGGGTGCCGAGGCGATCTGGTTGTACCACGAGGACATGTACCACGAGTTCAGGTACCGAACTCCGTTCTGATACAGGTAGCGGTACCCGTCGTAGATCGGCTCTCCGGCAACCACCGCTCGTAAACCCCTGGGCGCCAGTGCTGCACCGACCACGCCGGCGCCTCCGTCATAGGACTTTCCGTACATCCCCACTGCGCCCGTCGACCACGGTTGCGTGGCGGCCCAGGTGATCGCGGTGCGTACGTCGGCCTTCTCCCCCGGACCGTAGTAGTCCAGACAGCCGGTGCTGGCACCGAACCCACGTAGGTCGACCATGACGAAGGTGTAGCCCCGCTCCATCAGCTGCCCGCCGGTCACCAGATCGGCGAACCGCGAGTTGGGTCCAGCCGGGGATACGGGGTTGTACTCGAAACCGTCCAGCGCGCCGAACACGCCCCCGGACCCGGAGTGGTTGAAATACGGTCCAACGCTGAGGATCACCGGCGTCTTGGCGGTCAGCGACAAGTGCGCCGGCCGCAGCACGTCGGCGTGGAGGGTGACTCCACCGGGCGCGTCGATGTATCTCTGCTCCCAGTGCGCGCCCGGCGCCCATCGCACATTCTCGGTCGTTGCGGAGGCCGGTGCGCCGGGTTGGACCAGACCGGCGGCGAACGCCAACACGCAGGCGACGGTGACCGTCAGAAGCCGCCGCCTCACCCGACTGCCCGGAAGCGGGCCGCCAGGAACGGGGTCGAATCCGGTAGCGAGGCCGCCATGGTGCCGTCGTGCCCGCTGGGATATCCCCGGAACTCGACCGTGGCGCCCGAGGCCCGCATGTCGTTGACCAGCGAGGCGGTCACCGGGTACACCGCGGTGTCGTCGAAGTATCCCTCGCCGATGAACAGGGGCCGGGTGAATCCGGAGGTGGGAATCCGCTGCATGTCGGCGAAGGCCTGCTGGACGCGCGGATCACTGATCGGCTTGGCGAACAGCGACGAGATCTGTACGTGCGCGAGTTGTGTGTTCAGCTCGTCGTCGCAGGTGGTGGTGGCCTCGGCGAGCAGTCGCTTGCCGCTCGGACTGAGGTACTGGCCCAGATCGAGTTCGGGATGGGCGGCATCGACACCGGCCAGGGTGAACACCACATACGCCGTCGCGTCCTCGATCGGGACGGGCAGCGACGCCTTCGGCGCAAGCTGGATCAGCAGCGGTGCCAGGCGGTCGAAGTAGCCGGTGAGCCCCGTCGACACCGAGCCGACGAACCGCAAGTCCGGCGCATACCGCTGAGCCTCCGACGCGGCGGCGACCGACGCCTGACCACCCTGCGACTGCCCGATCGCGGCCCAGCGCGTCGAGATGGTCTCCGGCATCAGCGAATGTGCCGCACGCACCATGTCGATGACATTGAAACCCGGGGTGTGGGCGTCACCATAGGGATGATGGCCGGTGCCGTCGACGCCGTAGGTGCCGAGTCCGTAGTAGTCGCTGGCGACCACCGCGTATCCGAGGCGCAGCCAGTGCGACAGGTAGGCGTTGTCGCGCTCGCGATACACCGGACCGTGAATCGTTGGTGCACACTGGTTTCCGATTCCGACGGTGCCGTGCGCCCAGGAGAGCACCGGGTAGCCGCCCCGCGGCGCGGGTGTGGTGGGCAGGAATATCGCGCCACTCGAGAGTCCCGGCCGTCCACCGGGGCCGACGGTGCGGTAGACGATCCGCTTCTGTTGTGCCACATCGGCACCCGGAATCGTCCAGACCCGCGGCGACAGGGCTGCCACCGACACCACGGCCCCCGGATCCGCCGGTGCGGCGTCGGCCCCGGGCGCGAGCAGAACCGACGCCCCCACCGCGACGACGCCGGCGCACGCCGCCAGAAAGCGCTTCCGCCTCCCGGCGAACACGCGATGGACACTGTTTGGACCCGACATGCTTGTCTCCCTCCCCCGGTCGCGCCCCGACGGCGACCACGGGTGTCCCGAGACCCTAAGCACGGCGAATGACCTGGCGCGCGCCGAACCGGGCTTCCGAGCGGTCCGGTGTGGTCAAACACACTTTCCCGAGTGTTCGCTCGGGATAGCATCGGCGCCACACCGTCGTCGCCGAGGAGGACCCGTGTTCCCAGGAGTGATCGCCGCAATCACCCCCGACAAGCCCGCCGTCATCCGCGCGACGACCGGGGACTTGCTCACCTACCGGCAACTCGACGAGAACTCTCGGCGCCTGGCCAATCATCTTGATGCGGTGGGCCTGCGCCCCGGCGACACCGTGGCGATGGTGTCGACCAACACCCTGCACATGTTCGAGGTGTATTGGGCGGCGCTGCGCAGCGGCCTCTACATCACCGTGATCAACCACCACCTGACGGCGGCCGAGACCGACTACATCCTCCTCGACAGCGGCGCCGACGTGCTCTTCGCCGGCGCCGACGTGGCCGACGCGGTGGCCACCTCCGGCGACATCGCGGCCCTGGCCCGCCCCGGCCACCGCATCGCCTGGGGCGGACGGATCGACGGTTTCGACGACTTTGAGACGATCCTCGCCACAGCTTCGGACACACCGCGCGGCGACGAGCCGCGTGGCACCGACATGCTCTACTCGTCCGGAACCACCGGTCGCCCCAAGGGGATCCGGACACCACTCCCGCAGGGCCGGATCGACGAGATCCCCGATGCCTACACCGCCATCTTCGGGCCGATGTACGGCTTCGGCCCAGAAAGTGTCTACCTCTCCCCGGCGCCGCTCTATCACGCTGCGCCACTGAGGTTCTGCGGCGTCACGAACTCCACCGGCGGCACGGTGGTCTTCATGGACCACTTCGATGCCGAAGAGGCACTCGCACTGATCGAGCGCTACGGCGTCACCCACAGTCAGTGGGTGCCCACCATGTTCATCCGGATGCTCAAGTTGCCCGACCACGTCCGCGCCAAGTACGACGTGTCGAGTCTGCAGGTGGCCATCCACGCGGCCGCGCCGTGCCCGGCCGAGGTGAAGCGGGCGATGATCGAGTGGTGGGGCCCGGTGATCCACGAGTACTACGCCTCCACCGAAGCCGCGGGCGCCACGTTCATCGGGCCCGATGACGCCCTCACGCATCCCGGTTCGGTGGGTCGCGCCGGCATGGGCGTGATCCGCATCTGCGACGACACCGGTACCGAAGTGCCCACCGGTGAGGTGGGTTTGGTGTACTTCGAACGCGATGTCCCGGCGTTCGCCTACCACAATGATCCGGTGAAGACGGCCGCCGCCTACCACCCCGACCACGCCGCGTGGGCGACCACCGGCGACATGGGTTATGTCGATGATGACGGTTTCCTCTACCTCACCGACCGCAAGGCGTTCATGATCATCTCCGGCGGCGTCAACATCTATCCACAGGAGGCCGAGAACGTGATGATCGGCCATCCCGCGGTGTACGACGTGGCGGTGATCGGGGTTCCCGACGACGACCTGGGGGAGGTCGCCAAGGCCTGCGTGCAGCTCGATCCCGCCCATGCCGCCTCGGATCAACTCGCTGCCGACCTCCTCGACTTCACCGCTGCGTCGTTGGCCCCGTTCAAGGTGCCCCGATCCGTCGACTTCGTCGACGACCTACCCCGCACCCCCACCGGCAAACTTGTCAAAGGCGAGTTGCGCAAGCGGTACCTCGTCGGCTGACCCGACGCTCTCCTGTGCATTTGCACAAATAGCTCCCGCGAGATCGTGGACTTACACGATGACGTGTGAACCCCGTCTCGGCGAATATGACAAGCATCGGTCCATATCGTGAACGGGAGAGACAACGATGACACTCGATGCGAGCGGTTCGGTCGACGACCTGTCGACCGCAACGTGGCGTGACAAGAAGCGATATCTGTGGTTGATGGGCCTGGTGGTGCCGTCCTTCGCATTCATGGGGATCGGCGCCTACCTGCTGACCGGCTGGGGGGTGTTCCTCTGGATCGGGGCCTTCATCATCTTCCTGGTGGTACCGATCGTCGACCTGATCACCGGTACCGACCAGTCGAATCCGCCCGACGAGGTGATCGAGGCACTCGAGAACGACAAGTACTACCGGTACGTCACATTCGCCTACCTGCCGCTGCAGTACGCCGGCTTCGTCTTCGGCATGTACCTGATCGCGACCGGCGGTTGGCCCGTCATCGACAAGATCGGACTCGCGACCACCCTCGGCATGATCGGTGGAGTTGCCATCAACACCGCGCACGAACTCGGCCACAAGAAGCCCAGCCATGAGCGGTGGCTGTCCAAAATCGCTCTGGCACAGACGTTTTACGGACACTTCTACATCGAGCACAACCGCGGACATCACGTTCGGGTGGCCACCCCCGAAGACCCGGCGTCATC
The DNA here is from genome assembly GCF_053588635.1 of Gordonia sp. NPDC003425. NCBI lineage: Bacteria > Bacillati > Actinomycetota > Actinomycetes > Mycobacteriales > Gordoniaceae > Gordonia > Gordonia sp. NPDC003425. The sequence goes on from NZ_JBSFQI010000004.1 coordinate 161,645, forward strand.
GCGGATGGGTGAATCGTTCTACCGGTTCTGGCCGCGCACCGTCACCGGTTCGCTGCGTTCTGCCTGGGGTGTGGAGAAGAAGCGGTACGCCCGCAAGGACACCCACCCGTTCCACATCGGCAACGACGTGCTCAACGCCTGGCTGATGAGCCTGGTGCTGTGGATCGGCCTGACCATCTGGCTCGGCGTCGGGATTGTGCCCTACCTGGTGCTGCAAGCCGTGATCGGCTTCTCGCTGCTCGAGATCATCAACTACATGGAGCATTACGGAATGCTGCGCCGGCAGGTGGGATCGGCGCAGCGGCCACGGTTCGAGCGCGTACTGCCGGCACATTCGTGGAACGCCAACAACATCGCCACCAACATCCTGCTCTATCACCTGCAGCGGCACAGCGATCATCACGCCAATCCCACCCGCCGCTACCAGACGTTGCGCGATTACAAGGAGTCGCCGGTACTGCCGACCGGTTACGCCGGGATGATCCTCATCGCACTGGTTCCGCCCCTGTGGTACCGGGTGATGGACAAGCGGGTGGTGGCCCACGTCGACGGGGACATTCGGCTGGCCAACCTGCAGCCGGGTAGGGAGGAGCGCCTGCTCCGCAGGTTCCCGCCTCCCGGTGTCGATCTCGACGACGCGCTGGGCGAGGACGTGACGAGGCAGACCCATACCGAGGAGGTGCTCGCCGCGCGCTGCCCCGGCTGTGGTTACACCTACCAGGTCGCCGCCGGCGACGAGGCGGAGGGATTCGCGGCCGGCACGGCCTGGAACGAGATCCCCGACGACTGGTGCTGCCCGGATTGCGGTGTGCGCGAAAAGGTCGACTTCGTCGCGGTCAAGGAGGCAGCGCTGTGAGCCGCATTCACGCTGACCGGACCGTCTGTGAAGGCATCGGAATGTGCGAGGCGCAGGCCGACGACTACTTCGAGATCGGCGAGGACGGGCTGGTGCACGTCCGGGCCGACGAGGTGGCCGAGGCCGACAGCGCACATGTGCGCGCTGCCGTCGACTCCTGCCCGGTCTCCGCACTGCGATTGGCGACGTCGTGAGTGCCGCCGACCGTATGGTCATCGTCGGGACCGGTCTGGCGGCGGTGCGCGCCGCCGAGGGGGCACGCTCGGCCGGGTGGTCGGGAACCATCGAACTGATCGGTGAGGAACGCCACCGGCCCTACGACCGTCCGCCGCTGTCCAAGGAGTTCCTCGCCGCCGGCGACGACGGGACGTTCCCCGCGCTGCGGTCCGACGAGTCATGGGATGCGTTGGGCGCGAAGGTGAGAGCGGGCACGGCCGCGATCGGACTCGACCCGGTCCGCCGGGTGGTGGCCACCGACGGCGGCGAGATCGGCTACAACCGCCTGGTGATCGCGACCGGCAGCCGCCCGAAGACCATCCCGTCGCTTCGGGACGTTCCCGGCGTGCACACCCTGCACGGATACGACGACGCCTGCGCCCTCCGGGCCGCGCTGCGGCGCGCGCAGCACCTCCTGGTGGTCGGCGCCGGGTTCATCGGATCGGAGATCGCTTCGGCGGCGCGCGCACACGATGTCGAGGTGACCGTCGTGGATGCCGCATCGCCTCCTCTCGCGCGGGCGGTGGGGCCGCTCGCGGCTGCGCGCCTGATGGACTTGCACGTGGCGGCCGGGGTGAAGCTCGAACTCGGTACAGGTGTCCGGTTGGCGGCGGATTCGTTCGGCGCGAAGCCATCCCCCGACAGGGGCGTCGCCCTGCACCTCGACACGGGCCGCCGACTCCACGCCGACGCAGTGATCGTGGGCGTGGGCGTGGCACCGGCCACCGGGTGGCTCACCGACAGCGGCGTCGCCCTCGATCCGACATCGGGTGGGGTGATCTGCGACGACCACATGGCAGGCTCCGTACCGAATGTGTGGGCCGCCGGTGACGTCGCCGTTGTCGACGGGCAACCGGGTCAGCATTGGACCGCCGCGGCCGAACAGGGATTTGTGGCCGGCGCGAACGCGGCCGGAGACCGCAAGACGGTGGTGGGTGTTGCGTTCGCCTGGTCCACCTGGCACGGTCATCGCATTCAGGTGGTCGGCGAGACCGGCGGTGCCGGCGAGATGACCGACGAGGTGGAGGTCGGCGACGGACTGATCGAATACCTGTCCGGCGACGTGGTGGTGGGTGCGGTCGGCATCGATCGTCCCGCCGACATCGCCAAGGTGCGCCGTCACCTGCTCGCCGCCAACAAGGAGCGACGTCAGGCGCCGAAGGTGTCGTGATAATCCAGCGCGAGCAGGATGTCGCCGGCGCGCTGCGGTAGTGGCCGGCCGATCAGCCGCTCGATCTGCGTCACGCGGTACCGCACGGTGTTGCGGTGGACACCGAGTGCGTCGGCCACGGCGTCGGCTCCCCCGGTGGCGGTCAGGACCACGCGGGCGGTCTCGCGAAGTTTCTCGTGCTGGTCGTCGACCAGGCCGCGCAGGGTCGACCGCACGAACCGTCGCGCGGCAGCATGATCGGCGGCGAGCAGGGTGACCGCGGTGACATCGTCGTAGACGGTGATCACCTCACGTCGACGGGGCGCCAGCGCCACCCGGGCAGCGGTACGCGCATCACGATGTGCCGCAACGAATCCCGTGACCCCGTCGCCGCCGCTGCCGATCGCCAGGCGCACCGCGTCCGGGTCGATGGCCGATGTGTCGACCGCTGTGGCGTCGATGGCGCCGACATCGCGTGATCCGGAGTCGCGCAACGCAATCCAGGCCCACAGCTCCCGGCCGCCGGGCCGCACCACCACCGAGGGTGCGCGCTGCGCACGTGTCACCGCGCCGATCGCGTGGTCGAGGTCCTCGATGGACTCCGTGGTCAGTGCGAAGGCGATGACCGCGCAATGGCGGACCCCGGTGATCGGATGACCGTCGAGGCTTGCCGACAGCTCCGACGGCGACAGATCAGTACCGTCGAGAAGCTTCGCGACGGCCTCGTGGCGGCGTGCGTCACCTCGCTGCCGCACCCGGTTGGCCTCTTCGGTGTAGATCTGCACCGACTGCTCGACCGAGGTGGCGAACCACCCATTGGCCTTGGTCCACAACGTGATGATCGCCGCCTCATGGTCCACCGTGCCCGGTGCCTGCCCCACCACGTCCACCGCGAAGCGCCACGATGCGGTCTGCGCAGCCTGGTAGACGTGCAGCAGCACCGGGAGTGGAACGTGCAGACGGGCACAGTCGGCGGCCAGTTCCCGCGCGGAGTCGACGAGGGTCACCGCGTCCTCGGGTCGGTCCAGGTTGTCCAGGAATGCCCGCCAGTGATCGACGATCGCGTCCCCGACGCGTCCGTGCAGTTCGTCGGGCACCCCGGACACTTCGTCGAGAATGTGGCGCATTGTCCGCTCGGCCCACTGCGTCACCTCATCGGGTTCGCGTTGGGCCGCGACGAAACCCGCCAGCCACTGCGCCGTCGCGGCGGCCTCGCTCGTCGCCATCGGCTCACGCTAACAGCAGGTCGTGAGCTCCGTCACGCCAGCTCGATGAGCTCCTGATACTCCTCGTTCCAGTGGTCCTCGGTGCCGTCGGGCAACAGGATCACCCGCTGCGGGTCGAGTGCCGCCGCGGCGCCGGGGTCGTGGGTGACGAGCACCACCGCACCGGTGTAGCTGCGCAGCGCGTCGAGTACCTGCTCGCGCGAAATGGGGTCGAGGTTGTTGGTGGGCTCGTCGAGCAGCAGCACGTTGGCCGCCGAGGACACCAGCCCGGCCAGGGTGAGCCGCGTCTTCTCGCCGCCCGACAGGGTGCCCGCCGGTTGATCGAGCTGTGCGCCGTTGAACATGAACGCACCGAGCAGTCCACGCAGTTCCTGCTCACCGGCGTCGGGTGCGGCGTGACGGATGTTCTCCCACACCGAGGCCATGTCGTCGAGGGTGTCGTGTTCCTGCGCGAAATAGCCGATCTTGAGTCCGTACCCGGGTTCGAGCTGCCCTACGTCGGGCTCCTCGACCCCGGCGAGCAGTTTGAGCAGCGTGGTCTTGCCTGCTCCGTTGAGTCCGAGCACCACCACGCGGCTGCCCTTGTCGATCGCCAGGTCGACCCCGGTGAAGATCTCCAGTGAGCCATACGATTTGCTCAATCCGGATGCCATCAGCGGCGTCTTGCCGCATGCCGCGGGATCGGGGAACTTGATGCGGGCGGTGCGGTCGGCCACCCGCTCCTCCTCGAGCGCGTCGAGCATGCGGTCGGCGCGCTTGAGCATCTGCTGCGCAGCGGTGGCCTTGGTGGCCTTGGCGCCGAGCTTGGCCGCCTGTGCACGCAACGCCGACGCCTTCTTCTCGGCGTTCGCCCGTTCACGGCGGCGACGTTGTTCGTCGGTGGCGCGCGCGTCGAGATACCGCTTCCATCCCATGTTGTAGATGTCCGCCTCGCCGCGCACCGCGTCGAGGAACCACACCTTGTTCACAACGTCGGCGAGCAGGTCGACGTCGTGGCTGATCACCACCAGGCCACCCTCGTGGTTCTGCAGGAACGAGCGCAGCCAGGTGATCGAGTCGGCATCGAGGTGGTTGGTCGGTTCGTCGAGCAGCAATGTGGTGTCGGACTTGCCGGAGCCGTCGGAGGCGGCGAACAGGATGCGGGCCAGTTCGATGCGACGGCGCTGACCTCCCGACAGGGTGCGTAACGCTTGCCCCAGCACGCGGTCGGGCAGCCCGAGACTGTGACAGATGCGTGCTGCCTCGGATTCGGCGACGTAGCCGCCGAGCGCGGAGAACCGCTCCTCGAGCCGTCCGTAACGGCCGACGGCCCGGTCGCGCACCTTGTCGTCGACCGCTTCGGCCATCAACGCCTGCTGCTTTTCCATCTCGCGCATGATCTCGTCGAGGCCGCGCGCCGACAGCACCCGATCGCGTCCCAGTACGCCGAGGTCGCCCTCCTTGGGGTCCTGCGGGAGGTAGCCGAGTTCGCCGGTACGGGCAACGGTGCCCGCGTACGGTTCTGTTTCGCCGGCCAGAATGCGCAGGGTGGTGGTCTTGCCGGCCCCGTTGCGGCCGACGAGACCGATACGGTCGCCGGGCTGGATACGCAGCGCCGATCCGGGCGCCGACAGCAGGGTCCGGGCGCCCGCTCGGACTTCCAGGTCGGTCGCGGTGATCACGACGGACCAGTCTACTGTGCCCGCGCCACGCCGACCGATACCGTGGCGGGGTGACCGAATCCACATCGACACCGCACCCGATTCCCGTCGCCGACCTCACCGGACGCTCGGCCCTGGTGACCGGCGCCAGCCGGGGCATCGGCCTGGCCATCGCCACCGAACTCGCCCGCCGCGGCGCCGCCGTGGTGATCACCGGCCGCAAACCCGAGGCCCTCGACGCGGCGGTCGAGCAGATCGGCGCGGATGTCGCCGGCGCCACCGTGTCGGCATGCCCGGGCAACACCAGTGATCCCGCCCATCGCGCCGACGCGGTGGCCGCCGCGGTGAACCAGGGTGGCGGCATTCACATCCTGGTGAACAACACCGGCATCAACCCGACCTTCGGTCCGCTCGTCGACGCCGACCTCGACGCCGTCCGAAAGATCTTCGACAGCAACGTGGTGGCCGCGCTCGGCTTCGTGCAGCAGGCCCACCGTGCCGGCATGGCCACGACCGGCGGTGCGGTGCTCAACATCGCCTCGGTGGCGGGCCTGCGATCCACCGGCGTGATCGGCGCCTACGGCGCCTCCAAGGCCGCGCTGATCCGTCTCACCGCCGAACTGGCGTGGGAACTGGGGCCGGCGGGAATCCGCGTCAACGCGCTCGCCCCCGCGATCGTGCGCACCAAGTTCTCCGACGCCCTCATCGCCGGCGACAACGAGGCCAAGGCAGTGCGCGGCTACCCGCTCGGTCGCCTCGGCGAGCCCGAGGACATCGCCCGCGCCGCGGCGTTCCTGGTGTCCGATCAGGCGTCGTGGATCACCGGCGAAACGCTGCGCGTGGACGGCGGACTGCTCGCCACCGGCTCGATGTGACCGGTCACAGCGCGGCGGTGGTCGGCGCCGGGCCGGCCGGGCGTGCCCTGGCCCACCGACTCGAGCACCACGGCGTCGATGTGACCCTGATCGACCCGCATCCCGACCGGCAGTGGCACGCGACCTTCGCGGCGTGGACCGACGAACTGCCGGAGTGGTTGGGCGACAATGCGATCGCGGCCCGAACCGAATCGGTGCGAGTGCGCGGCCGCACCGACCATCACGTCGCCCGCGGCTACAGCGTGCTCGACAACACCGCGCTGCGCGCCGCCCTCGACCTACCCGGCGCCCACCTGATCGCGACCCGCGCACGCGCGGTGCACCCCGATCGGGTGGAATGCGAGGACGGCACGGTGGTGCGCGCCGACCAGGTGATCGACTGCCGCGGCGCACTGCCCCACGACGCCCCCGCGCAGACGGCGTTCGGCATCGTGGTGGACTCCGCGAGCGCCGACCGCCTCCTCGACGGCGCACCGGCGCTGCTGATGCAGTGGTCGCTGCCGCAGGATCTCGGGGCGTCGCCGGACGATCTGCCGTCGTTCCTCTACGCGGTGCCACTCGGCGGCGGCGCCACCCTGCTGGAGGAGACCTGCCTGGCCGGGCATCCCCCGCTGGCGCCCGCCGAACTCGAGCGGCGCCTGCAACATCGCCTCGGTGACCGGAAATGGAGCGCCACCCGCAGCGAGACGGTGTCGTTCCCGCTGATCGGGGCATCCGCCCAACCCTGGCGCGACCCGGTCTTCACCTACGGTGCCGCGGGTGGCCTCAAGCACCCGACGACCGGCTACAGCGTCGCCGCGGCCCTGCGCTGCGCCGACACCGTGGCCGCCGCGGTCGCCGACGGTCACGACCCGGCCGACGCGCTGTGGCCGTCGAACGCACGGGCCGTGCACAATCTGCGCATCCGTGGACTGTCGGCGCTGCTGCGGTTGACCACGGCGCAGACACTCGAGTTCTTCGACGTGTTCTTCGAGATGCCCGTTGCCGCGCAACGCAGTTACCTCAGTGATCGAGACGATCTCACCGGCACCATGGAGGCGATGTCGCGCGTCATCGCGAAGGTCGGCATGCGATCACGCATGCAGATCGTCCGCGGTGCCATGGCCCGCCCGGCATGGGCGGGTGACATCTTCACCGACAGGTGAAGATGTCCGGTCACAGCCGCACATCGACGGGCTCGGATTCTAGTGCGAGAACGGCGAACACGAACTCGTGCACCTTCCATAGCGGCGCACCGGCGGCGTGGCGGGCCACGGCCTCGCGGCCCAGCTGGTACTCGCGCATCGCCATCGACCGCTTGTGTCGCAGATCGCGCGATCGCAACCGCGCCAGGTCGTGCCGGTACCCCGGGCCGTAGATGATCCGCAGATACTCGGCGCCGCGCACCTTGAGGCCCGGCAACACCATCCGACCCCGGCGGTCGCGGGTCAGATTGGCTGCGGGCTTGACCACCATGCCCTCGGCACCGTCGGCGGTGAGGGTGGTCCACCACTGGTGGCCCCGCGCGCACGACTGCTCCGAGCCGGTGTCGACGAGGAGGCGCCGGGTGGAGGCGAACAGCGTCGGATCGGCCGCCACCAGTGCGTCGGACATCTCCAGATGCCAGGCGTGGGAACGATTCTCGAATGTCGCGGCGGGCGAGTCCGCGCCGCCCGCAGCGATCACCTCGAACACCGCGAGCCGCACATCCGATGGGGTCGCCGCCGGTTCGACATACCGCATGTACGACGCGGTGAACGCATCGATGTCGGCGCGGCGACCCGACGTGCCGGCGCGCAAGGCCGTCACGTCCAATCCGCGGGATGCCGCTATGCCCAGCTCGACGTCGAGGACGTCGAGTTCCGGGTTCGCCGCCGCGGAAACGGCGGCGAACTCGTCGCGGATCAGAGCCTCCCCCTTGATGTTCCACGGCAACAACTCGGCATCGAGGATGAGCCAGCCGCAACCGAGGCGATCCATCACCGGCTTTGCGGCGGCGCGCGCACGGTCGAGCACGATGGCCGTGGTCGCCGGGTCGAAGAACGAGCGGCCGGTGCGGGTGTAGATGGCACCCACCGCACCGTCGACGTCGAATCCGGCGCGGGCCTGCTCCTGGTCGCGCGCGATCACCACCACCGCGCGCGATCCCATGTGCTTCTCCTCGCACATCACCTCACCGATCCCGGCCTCGGCGTAGTGGCCGAACGCCGCACACGGGCTCTCCAACAGGTCGTCGCTGTCCGATGACGCCGGACTCATGGTCGGCGGCAGATACCGCAGCCAGCGCGGGTCGAGGGCGAATCGCGACATCACCTCCAGTGCGGCGGCCGCGTTCTCGGCGCGGATGGTGATCGGCGGTCCGTATCCTGTTCGCACGGTGCGTTTTCCGGTCACGTCGTCGAGACGCAGCCGACTGCGCAGCAATGCATCGGCGGGGGTGTCGCCGTATCCCATCGCCTCTTCGGATGCCCAGTGGGTGGTGCGCGCAGGCACCGACACGGTGGTCATTTCCGGATACCGCAGGGCGGTCAGTGCGCCACCGAAGACGCATCCGGTGTCCACGCACAGGGTGTTGTTCACCCACGTGACCGCCGGCGTCGGCGTGTGTCCGTAGACCACACACGCCTCGCCGCGGTAGTCGCGGGCCCAGTCGACGCGGATCGGGTGACCCCAGCGGTCCTTCTCCCCCGTCGTCTCCCCGTACATCGCCAGATTGCGCACCCGGCCCGAGGTCCGGCCGTGATAGCGCTGCGCCAGTCCCGCATGGGAGACCACGAGGTGTCCGTCGTCGAACACGTAGTGCGACACGAGTCCGTCGAGAAAGGTGACGACGTCGGCGCGGAAGGCATCCGACGTGTCGTCGAGTTGAGTGAGGGACTCCGCGAGGCCGTTGGTGAGCGTGACAGCGCCACCGGCACGTCCGGTTCCGGCACGCCGGCGCAGTACCTTCAGCAGTTTCTCCTCGTGATTGCCGCGCACGCACAGCGCCTGCCCGGCGGCCACCATCGACATGACCAGCGCCAGCACCGCCGGCGTGTCCGGTCCGCGGTCGACGAGGTCGCCGACGAACACGACGCGTCTGCCGTCGGGGTGGTCGTGCACGCCGAGCACGTCACCGGCGGGTGAGACCCGCAGTGTCCAGCCGAGCGCGAGCAGCAGGTCGTGCAACTCGCCGGCGCAGCCGTGCACGTCGCCGATGATGTCGAACGGACCGTGTTCGTCTCGCCGGTCGTTGAACAGGCGGGTGCGTGTCACCTCGGTGGCGTCGATTGCGTCGACCCCTTCGAGGACGTAGACGAAGCGAAAACCCTCCTTGCGCAACGATGCCGAGTGCTTCCGCAGCAAGCGGTGTTGTCTCTCCACCACTGAGGTGTCGATGTCGGTGCGGTCGTGTGCACGTCGCCGCAACTCGTCCGCCGGTACGTCGAGCACCACGGCCACCGAGAACACGTCGTGGTCTTTCGCGATCGCCAGTAGCGTCGCCCGATCCTCGGGACGCAACGACGTGGCATCCACCACGGTCAGCAGTCCGCGTGTCAGTCGACGGCCCGCGATGTCGGCGAGGATGGCGAAGGCGTCCACCGTGGCCGACTGGTCTGTCGGATCATCGGCCACCATGCCGCGCAACGCATCCGACGACAAGATCTCAGTGTCGGCGAAGTGCCGGTGGGCGAAGGTGGTCTTTCCCGACCCGGTCACACCGACGAGGACCACCAGGCACAGTTCCGGTATCTCGATCACGCTCATGAGGTGACCTCCTCTCGTGTGAACAGCGCATACTGGGTCGACGGTCCGTCGTCCGGGTGAGTCGGCCCGATGCCGCCGAGTTCGGCGATGTATCGGTGATCGGAGCACACGCGATCGCACCACTCGGTGAACTCGGCGCGGGTGAACTCGAATCGGTGATCGGCGTGACGGAGGCGCTGATCATCCAGCCCGTAGTGCCGGTTGTAGTCACGGTTGGGTGTGGTGACGACGACCGTCGGCGGCGCCATCTCGGCGAAGACTGCGGCCACTGCACCGGGCAGGCGGTCGAGGTCGATGTGCTCGATGACCTCCATCAGCACGACGGCGTCGAAGCCGCGACACCGGTCATCGGCGTAGGCCAGCGACGATTGCCACACCTCCACGTGCCGCCACCGAGAGATGCGGGCTTCTGCCGCGTCGAGCGCGCCGGCCGACACGTCGGTGCCGGCCAGTCGGGTGTAGCCGGTCTCGCCGGCCAGGTCGGCGAGCAGCCTGCCCTCGCCGCAGCCGACGTCGAGCACGGTGCGTGCGCCGCTCTCGCGCAGCAGCCCGGCCACAGCGTCACGGCGGGCACTGGCCAGCGACGGGCGCAGCGCGCCCCGTCCCTCCTCGTCGGTGCCTTCATCCTTGATGCCGAGGCGTTCGCGCGCGAGATCACCCAGGGCACGAACGTGTTTGGTGTAGCCGCCGACGATCACGTCTCGTTTCGGGTGGTTGGGCAACCATCGGGCGGCAAAGTTTTCGAGCTTGTCGACCTCCGCCTCATCGACGAAGTAGTGCTTTCCGCCGGCCATCACGGGAAGCAGCACCGCGAGGTGACGAAGGGTGTCGACCACGGAATGACGGCCGGTGAGCCGCAGGGTGACGAACTCGGAGTCACCCCATTGTGCCGGCGTCAACGGTTGCGACTCGCACTCGATGTGCCATCCGAGCGGCTCGAACAGGTCTGCCGGCTCGACCGACGCCGACAACGGCACCGACGGCACCACAACCTCCACCGGCCACTCGTGGTTGACCAGTTCCGGCCGTTCGCTACAGCGCCCGGCCAGGGCGTCGCCGAACACCTTGCCGAGGGCGACACACAGCCGCGACGACGCGGCGTACGCGACCGTGTTCACGTGACGGTTGTCGTCACGGTCGAGTCGGGCCTGTGCGCCATCGACATGGAAGAGCAGGCGGCACATCCGGTCGTCGGCCACCGGGAAGAGGACGGTTGCGGTGCCCTGCGAGGTGGGGAACTGTTGTACGCGCTGTGGATGTTTGCGCAGTAGGAATCCCAAATCCGTTGCCGGGGTGTCGGCGTCGCCGTGAACCGCGAGTGTCAGCATCACAGGGTCCAACGTAGCCGTGACGGCAAGTGGATTTCGGGACCTCACCGGGGTTTCCGGGCGAAGTGTTCAGTGCCCGCCCCGCAATTCGCGCCACCGCAGCATCATCTCGTCGACATCGACGGTCCGCGCCACGATGTGCGACGCCGGACCCATCGTGGGGCGCAGTCGATCCTCTTTCACACGCCGGTTGAAGTCCTCGAGGATGGTGCGTACTGCGGCCTCGTCGGCAATGCGGGCGAGCGACTCGGGGAAGGTGTCGCGCTCCTTGCGCAACTGCAAGGTGGGTGGGAGCAGTGCGGTCGAGTCGAGGTCCTCGTCGCGGATCTTCTGCTTGGCCCACCAGTCGGGGTCGTCGAGTCCGGACAGGTTGAGCGGCTTGCCCATTCCCGGCAGGTTGTCGAACTCGCCGCGCTCGGTGGCCTCCCGGATCATCTTCTCCACCCGGTTCTCTTCGCGCGCGGGTCGCCACCGGCGCACGCGCCGGAAGCGGCCGTCGGGGTTCATGTCGATGCCGTGTCACCGCCTTCGGGCCGGATGGCCACTCGGTGCTGTTCCGCCCATCGCGCCAGGTCGAGCAGCGGGCCGGTCGCCAGCGAGGCACCCAACTCGGTCAACTCATAGTCCGCAGTGTCGACGTTGCGCCCGACGAGTCGTCGGTCGCGGAGTCGCACCAGCGACTGATGCAGAGATTTGTCGCTGATGCCACCGATCGACGAGATGAGTTCAACGCGGCGCGCAGGTCCCGACCTCAGTGCAGTCAGCACGACAGCGTCCCATCGGTGCGCAATCAATTCGACACCGAGTCGCACGAAGCAGTCGGCGGCGGCAGGCTCTGCGGGCGACATCCGATACGTCCTTCGCTCTGTCCTACCAATCGGTAGGAATCGCAACACTACCGTCGACATCGGACCACCACCACTCCAGACAGGTGACGAGAATGAACGCAGGGGACACGGATCTTCACCGTAGACACAGCCGCGAGGTCATCACGGTTTTCGGGGCCACCGGTCAGCAGGGCGGATCGGTGGCCCGCACCCTCCGGGCCGCGGGGTGGCGGGTAAGGGCGGTGGTCCGCGACGAGTCTGCACCCGCCGCCCGCGCGCTGAGATCTGGCGGAATCGAGACGGTATCGGGCGACTTCGCCGATGCCGCATCGATCGGTGCGGCGCTCACCGGTGCTCACGGTGTGTTCAGCGTTCAGCCGAGTTCCGGCGTGCCGGGTTCGTCGATGTCCGATGACGACGAGGTCGCCGCGGGCATTCTCGTCGCCGACCTCGCGCACGCCGCCGACGTCGAGCACCTCGTGTACAGCTCGGCAATGGCCCTCGGTGACGATGACTCCGGGATCGGGCATTTCGAATCCAAACGTCGAATCGAAAACCACATCGCAACAATGGATCTGGCCAGCACCGTGATCAGGCCGGCAACTTTCATGGAGATGATCCCCGTGCCTGCGCGCACAGGGACCGACGACCACATCGACTTCCTCATGGCTGCCGACCAGAAGATGCAGTTCATTGCTGTCCGCGACATCGGCTTGGTTGTCGCCGAGATTTTCGGTGCACCCGACCGGTACCGGGGCCACACGCTGGACATCGCGGGTGACGAACTGACCGGAGACGAAACCGCGGCGTGTGTGAGCGCATTTCTCGGCCGCCCCATCACCTACCGACGCATCGAACCCGCGGGTGACGTACTCGTCGCACGCCTGGAAAAGGCCGTCGACGAAGGGCGACTGTCCACCGTTGACCTGACGTCGCTACGTCGACAGTTCCCGTTCCTGCTCGATTTCAGCCCGTGGCTGGATGTGAACGACTCGGAATGAGTGGCACCTGTCACGCCCGACGGATGATCAGACGGTGAACCCGAGCGCCCGTAGCTGTTCCCGGCCGTCGTCGGTGATCTTGTCGGGACCCCACGGCGGCAGCCACACCCAGTTGATCTCGATCTCGGTGCACAGTCCGCTGCCCACCAGGGCGGCACGTGACTGGTCTTCGATCACGTCGGTCAGTGGGCAGGCGGCCGAGGTGAGCGTCATGTCGATCTTGGCGACGGCGTCGTCGTCGACCTCGATTCCGTAGACCAGGCCCAGATCGACCACGTTGATGCCGAGTTCCGGGTCGACGACGTCCCGCATCGCCTCTTCGACGTCGTCGAGGCTGGGCAGGGAGGTGGTCACGGTGGTCTGGGTGGTCACGGTGGTTTCGGTTGTCTCGTCGGTCATGCTGTCTCCGCTCGTGTGTTCTCGGCTCGTGCGCTCTCGCCTCGTTCGTTCTCGCTGGCCTCCACCGATCGGGCCAACGCGTCCTTGAAAGCCAGCCATCCCAGCAGGGCGCACTTCACCCGCGCCGGATACTTGCTCACACCCGCCAACGCGATGCCGTCGCCGATCAGTTCCTCGTCGCCTTCGTCGGCCCCACGGGAGGTGATCATCGCGGTGAACGAGGCGACGACGGCCAGCGCGTCGTCCACACCGGCCCCGTCGAGCTGGTCGTGGAGTATCGACGTCGACGCCTGCGAGATCGAGCAGCCCTGCCCGTCGTAGGAGATGTCGGTGACGGTGTTGCCGTCATCCGACAGCGCCACCCGCATCGTCACCTCGTCACCGCAGGTGGGATTGACGTGATGCACCTCGGCGCCGAACGGTTCGCGCAGCCCCCGCCCGTGCGGGTGTTTGTAGTGGTCCAGGATCACGTCCTGGTACATCTGTTCCATGCGCATCGCGTCACCGCGTCCCGAAGAAGTTCTGCGCCTTCACGATCGCGTCCGCGAGCGCGTCGACCTCGGCCGTCGTGTTGTACGCAGCGAACGAGGCACGTGCGGTGGCGGCGATGCCGAAGCGGCGGTGCAACGGCCACGCGCAATGGTGGCCCACCCGGATCGCCACACCCTCGTCGTCGAGGATCTGACCGAGGTCGTGGGCATGGATGCCGTCCACCACGAACGACACTGCACCCCCACGGTTCTCGGGAGAGACCGGACCGATGATCCGCAGCCCCTCGATGTCTGCCAGTCGTTGCAGCGTGTGCTCCACCAGCTGGTGCTCGTGTGCCGCAACGGCGTCCATACCGATGTCGGTCAGGTAGTCGACGGCTGCGCCGAGCCCCACGACCTGCGAGGTCATCGGCACGCCGGCCTCGAAACGTTGCGGCGGCGGCGCGTAGGTGGAGACCTCCATGGTGACGGTCTCGATCATCGATCCGCCGGTGATGAACGGCGGCAACGCATCGAGCAGATCGCTGCGTCCGTAGAGGACGCCGACACCCGAGGGACCGAACATCTTGTGTCCGGAGAAGGCGGCGAAGTCGACGCCGAGTGCGGGGAAATCGACCGGCATGTGGGGTACCGACTGGCAGGCGTCGAGCACGACCAGTGCACCCACGGTGCGTGCGCGGCGAACCAGTTCGTCCACGTCGGCCACTGCGCCGGTCACGTTGGACTGATGGGTGAAGGCGACCACCTTGACGGTCTCGTCGAGTTCGAGCGAATCCAGATCGATTCGGCCGTCGTCGGTCACCCCGTACCAGCGCAGGGTGGCCCCGGTGCGCCGGCAGAGCTCCTGCCACGGAACCAGATTGGCGTGGTGCTCGAGCTCGGTGATCACCACGGTGTCACCTGCGCCGAGCGGTCGCCCGCCGAACAGCGCCGCGCTGCGGTCGTCACCGAGCGTGTAGGTGACGAGGTTGAGCGACTCGGTGGCGTTCTTGGTGAACACGATCTCGCTCGCACGCGCGCCGACGAACCGCGCGATGGCTTCGCGTGCACCCTCGTAGGCGTCGGTCGCCTCCTCGGCCAACTGATGCGCACCGCGGTGCACCGCCGCGTTGTGGGTCACCAGGAACTCACGTTCGGCGTCGAGCACCTGCACCGGGCGCTGCGACGTCGCTCCGGAGTCCAGGTACACCAACGGCTTTCCGTCGCGGACGGTGCGCGACAGGATCGGGAAGTCGGCGCGAATCCGCTCGACGTCGAGTGTCGGTGCGAGAGTCTCGGTGGACATGCTCAGCTCGCCGCGGCCGCCGACGTGAAGCGCACGTAACCGTTCTCCTCGAGTTCGTCGGCCAGTTCGGGCCCGCCGGACTCGACGACGCGGCCGTTGACGAAGACGTGCACGAAGTCGGGCTTGATGTAGCGGAGGATGCGGGTGTAGTGGGTGATCAGCAGAATCCCGCCGTTCTCCTGCGCCTTGTAGTGGTTCACGCCCTCGCTCACCACGCGCAGCGCGTCCACGTCGAGGCCCGAGTCGGTCTCGTCGAGGATCGCGAACTTCGGCTTGAGCAGGGCGAGCTGCAGGATCTCGTGCCGCTTCTTCTCGCCGCCGGAGAAGCCTTCGTTGACGCTTCGCTCGGAGAACGACGGGTCGATGTCCAACGCGGTCATCGCCTCCTTGGTCTCCTTGACCCAGTGGCGCAGTTTGGGTGCCTCCCCACGCACGGCCGTCGCCGCGGTGCGCAAGAAGTTCGACATCGAGACACCCGGCACCTCCACCGGATATTGCATCGCCAGGAACAGGCCCGCACGCGCCCGCTCGTCGACGCTCATCTCCAGGACGTCTTCCCCGTCGAGGGTGATCGAGCCGCTGGTGACCTGGTACTTGGGGTGGCCGGCGATGGCGTACGAGAGAGTCGATTTGCCGGAGCCGTTGGGCCCCATCAGGGCGTGGGTCTCCCCCGACTTCACGGTGAGGTCAACACCTTTGAGGATGTGGATGGGCTCGGCGTCGGTGTCGGACTGCGCGACGTCGACGTGCAGGTCGCGGATTTCGAGGGTGCTCATGGCGTGGGTCCTTCGGGGCTGGGGGTGATCTCGACAAGCTCGATCAGCGGATGGGGTCTCGATCAGCGGATGGGGTCTCGATCAGCGGATGGGGTCAGGCGCCGGAGATCTCGAGCTCGTGCTCGACGGCGGCGGAAAGGCGTTCGCGCAGTTCGGGAACCGAGATCTTCGCGATCACCTCGCCGAAGAAGCCACGGATCACCAGGCGGCGCGCCGTGTCCTCGGGGATGCCGCGCGACTGCAGATAGAAGAGATGCTCGTCATCGAAGCGGCCGGTGGCGCTGGCATGTCCGGCACCGACGATCTCGCCGGTCTCGATCTCCAGGTTGGGCACCGAGTCGGCGCGGGCGCCGTCGGTGAGCACCAGGTTGCGGTTGAGTTCGAAGGTGTCGGTGCCCTCGGCCTCCGGGCGGATCAGCACGTCGCCGATCCACACGGTGTGGGCCTCGCGGGCGCGGTCGGGCCGACTTCCCCTCGCTTCGCTCGACCGGGTATCTCCCTGCAGCGCGCCCTTGTAGACCACGTTGGAGCGGCAATGCGGCTGACTGTGATCGACGAGCAGGCGCTGTTCGAGGTGCTGCCCGGCGTCGGCGAAATACAGTCCCCAGAGTTCGACGTCGCCACCCGGAGCCCGATACTGCACGCGGGGCGAGATCCGCACCAGATCGCCGCCGAGGCTGATCGCGAAGTGCCGCACCACGGCGTCGCGGCCGACGCCGACATGATGCGCTGCCACGTGGACGGCGTCGTCGGCCCAGTCGTGCACGTTGACCACGGTCAGCGAGGCCTGGTCGCCGACAACGAATTCCACGTTCTCGGCGTAGGTTCCGCTGCCCTTCTGATCGAGCACCACCACGGCCCGGGCGAACGGTTCGAGCCGGATCTGCAGGTGCCCGTAGGCCACCTGGTCGACGCCCGGGCCGGTCACCGTGATGGTGACCGGTTCGGCGAGTTCCACCTCGCGCGCCACGGTCACCACGGTGGCCTGCTCGAACGAGGTGTAGGCCTGCGCGGCCACCCGGTCGAAGGGCACTCCCGCCTCGCCGAGACGCGCATCGTCGCGGCCCACGGTGTCCACCCGGACCCCGTCGGTGACGCCGTCGACCGTGACGGTGGCGGCTGCGGTGGCCGATGCGGTGCCGTCGTGCAGCCCGCGCAACCGGCGGAACGGGGTGAAGCGCCACGCCTCTTCACGCGGGCTCGGGATCTCGAACGCGTCGACGTCGAACGAGCTGAACAGTTCACCCTTGTTGACCTGGGCGATATCGCCGCCGGCGACGGGGGCGGCGTCGCCGCGCACAGGCAGTGTGGGGTCCGACATCAGCCGACCGATCCTTCCATCTGCAGTTCGATGAGCCGGTTGAGTTCGAGGGCGTACTCCATCGGCAGTTCCTTGGCGATTGGTTCCACGAACCCGCGGACCACCATCGCCATCGCCTCGTCTTCGGTGAGTCCACGGCTCATCAGGTAGAAGAGCTGGTCGTCGGAAACCTTGGACACCGTCGCCTCGTGACCCATGGTCACGTCGTCCTCGCGGATGTCGACGTACGGGTAGGTGTCGCTGCGCGAGATCGTGTCGACCAGCAGCGCATCGCATTTCACCGTCGACCGGCTGCCGTGTGCGCCGTTGTTGACCTTGATGAGGCCGCGGTAGGAGGCGCGGCCACCACCGCGGGCTACCGACTTGGACACGATGTTGCTCGACGTGTTGGGCGCGAGATGCACCATCTTGGAACCGGTGTCCTGATGCTGTCCCTCGCCGGCGAACGCGACCGAGAGCACCTCGCCCTTGGCGTGCTCACCGGTCAGCCACACCGCCGGATACTTCATGGTGACCTTGGAACCGATGTTGCCGTCGATCCACTCCATGGTGGCGCCCGCCTCGGCCTTGGCGCGCTTGGTGACCAGGTTGTAGACGTTGTTCGACCAGTTCTGGATGGTGGTGTAGCGGCACCTGCCGCCCTTCTTGACGATGATCTCCACCACCGCCGAGTGCAGCGAATCGGTCTTGTAGATCGGTGCGGTGCAACCCTCGACGTAGTGCACGTAGGCGCCCTCGTCGACGATGATGAGGGTGCGCTCGAACTGGCCCATGTTCTCGGTGTTGATGCGGAAGTAGGCCTGCAGCGGGATGTCGACGTGCACACCCGGCGGGACATAGATGAACGATCCGCCCGACCACACCGCGGTGTTGAGCGCGGAGAACTTGTTGTCGCCGGCGGGGATCACCGAACCGAAGTACTGCTGAAACAGCTCGGGATGCTCCTTGAGGCCGGTGTCGGTGTCGAGGAAGATCACGCCCTGGGCTTCGAGATCCTCACGGATCTGGTGGTAGACCACCTCAGACTCGTACTGGGCGGCGACGCCGGCCACCAGACGCTGCTTCTCGGCCTCGGGGATGCCGAGCTTGTCGTAGGTGTTCTTGATGTCCTCGGGCAGCTCATCCCAGGTGGTGGCCTGCTTCTCGGTGGAACGCACGAAGTACTTGATGTTGTCGAAGTCGATGCCCGACAGGTCGGCACCCCAGTGCGGCATCGGCTTGCGGTCGAAGATGCGCAGCGCCTTGAGCCGGTTCTCCAGCATCCACTCGGGCTCGCTCTTCTTGGCGGAGATGTCGGCGACCACCGCCGTGGAGAGCCCGCGCTGTGCGCTGGCACCGGCGATGTCGGAATCGGCCCAGCCGTACCCGTAATGCCCCAGGGAGGCGATTGTCTCTTCTTGGGTCAGCGGGCCGGGCGTGGTGGTCGGTGCACCGTTGGTGACCGCGGGGTCGGTGACAGTCATCGCGAGACCTTTCGAGTCGTCTTCTCCGGATGGGCAGCCGGAACGGTGGGAACGTGGGTGGTGCAGGCGCAATCGCCGTTGGCGATCGTCGCCAGCCGCTGGACGTGGGTGCCCAGCAGCTGGGTGAACGCGGCCGTCTCGGCCTCGCACAGTTGGGGGAACTCGGCCGCCACGTGTGCGACCGGGCAGTGGTGCTGGCAGATCTGCACGCCCGAGCCGACCTGCCGGGTGTTCGCGGCGTAACCGGCACTGGTCAACGCGTCGGCGATCTCGCCGACCGTGGTCGCCACCGACCCGGATTCGGCGACGGGGCGCACCCCCTTGACGATGCCGTCGATGCGGTCCCGGGCGAACTCGTCGATGGCGTCCTCACCGGCGATGTCGCGGAGCTTGCGCATCGCGGCGCCCGCGAGGTCGTCGTAGGCGTGGCGGAGTTTGCCGCGCCCGGTCGCGGTGAGCTGAAACCACTTGGCCGGACGTCCGCGACCCCGGTCGGCGGCGCCGAAGCCGGGTGACGCGACCTCCACGTCACCGGCCTCGAGCAACGCATCGAGGTGACGGCGCACACCCGCCGGGCTGATGCCGAGGCGATCGGCGATCTCACCCGCGGTGAGCGGACCGTCTTCCACCAGCACGGACACCACAGCAGCACGTGTCTGCCCATCGTGGTGGACGGCGTCCGGGGACAACACGTCTTCGTTCCGCATGGTTTTCACAACGCCAGTGTGACGTAATTACTTCCCCGCTGCCAGCAAGGGTTGCCTAAGGGTGCCACTGATCACGGTGGCGCGAGCCGCGCACGCCGAGCGGTCGCGAGAGGGTGTGACAACGGCGGTTAGAGTCGTCGTGTGCCAGAACCAACAGTCGTCCAGCGTGCGCTGGACTACGTCGGACTGCGCAAATCGCCCGATCGTCGCGACGCCGGCAGCGACGCGACCGGCGACTACGGCAAGTCGGTGGCGCTGCTGCACGACGACGAACGTGAGGTGGGCCCACTCAATGCGGCCGAGAACCGGCGGCTCAAGCGAATCCGGCTGTTCGGGGCGACCGGATCGGTGCTACTGCTGATCGGTTCGCTCGGCACGGGACAGATCCCTGTGCTGCAGAACCCCGTCGCCGGAATGCGCCTGCTGTCGCTGCCGTCACGGATGTGGAGCACTGCGCTCACGCTGTCGATCGGCGGGACGCTGATGCTGGTGGTCGCGTGGCTGATGATCGGCCGGTTCGCGGTGGGCAGGTTCGGCGTCGAGGTGCTCCAACGGCGCAGCCCGGAACGACGGATGACGCGCCGCCAGGCCGACGGCACGCTGCTCTTGTGGATCGCCCCGATCGTGATCGCCCCGCCGCTGCTGAGCAAGGACATCTATTCGTATCTGGCGCAGAGCGCCATCGCCCATCGCGGGATGGACCCGTATGTGGTGAGCCCGCTGCGGGGGCTCGGTGTGGACGACGTGCTGACCCGCTCGGTACCGAACCTCTGGCGCGACACTCCCGCGCCCTACGGTCCGTTCTTCCTGTGGATCGGCAAGGGCATCACGGCGTTGACCGGCGACAACATCACTGCCGCGATCTTCTTGCACCGCATCGTGGCGCTCATCGGTATCGCCTTGATCGTGTGGGCCCTGCCGCGGCTGGCGCGGCGGTGCGGCGTGTCAGGTGTTGCGGCCCTGTGGCTGGGCGCGATGAATCCGCTGCTGATCCTGCATCTGGTCGGCGGTATCCACAACGAGGCGCTCATGCTCGGCCTGATGCTGGTGGGTCTCGAATTCTGCTTCCGCGCGATCTACGGCTTCGAACGTCTCCGGATACCCGGCACGCTGTGGCCGAGCCGCAGCGGATGGTTCCTCGTCGCCGGTGCTGCGATTCTGGCCACCTCCTCGATGGTCAAGGTCACCTCCATGCTGGCACTCGGATTCGTCGGGATCGCGCTCGCCCGGCGGTGGGGAGCCACGCTGCCGGCGCTGCGCAACGCTCCGCCGCGGACGTGGTGGTCCCGCTCGCGTCAGACAATCCGTGCGCTCGCCGCGTCGGCCGGGCTGCTCGGCGCGATCCTCGTCGTGGTGACCGTGTCGATCGCCACGGCGACCGGACTCGGCTTCGGGTGGACCAAGACGCTCTCCACCGGCGAGGTGGTGCGGTCGTGGATGTCGATGCCCACGCTGCTCTCCGTGGTGACCGGCCGGGTGGGGGTGTGGCTGGGGCTCGGCGATCAGACGCAGGCCGTTCTCGACGTCGCGCGACCGCTCGGTCAGCTCATCGCCGCGCTGATCATCGTGCGATGGATGCTGGCCACCCTGGCCGGACGGCTGCATCCGCTCGGCGCGCTGGGCGTCTCGATGGCCACGGTGGTGCTGTTCTTCCCGTTCGTGCAGGCCTGGTACCTGCTGTGGGCGGTGATCCCGCTGGCCGCGTGGGCCACCGGCCCGTGGTTCCGGCTGTCCACCATCGCGATATCGGCGATCATCTCGATCGTCGTGATGCCCACGAGTTCCAACACCAGCGGCGTGGTACTGGCCCAGGGGCTGCTGGCCGGCGTGATCATGGTGGCCGTTCTCACCGCACTGTTCTTCGAGGACCTACCGTTCCCGGGACGTCGACAACGCGCCGGACATCCCGAACCGGGCAGCGAGTGATGCACGTCATGTACCCGCGATCGTTTTCTCTCCCGGACCACCGTGGGCCTAGTCTTGCCATGTGCGCAGCACTGTTTCACCGACTCCCGCCGACGATCCGATGACCGGTCGTGGTCCCGGGGTCGCGCTGCGCGTTCGCGGGCTGGTGAAACGATTCGGCCATCACACCGCCGTCGACGGCCTCGACCTCGACCTGGCGTCGGGAACCGTGTTGGCGCTACTCGGCCCCAACGGCGCGGGCAAGACCACCACCGTGGAGATCTGCGAGGGATTCCAGCGCGCCGACGACGGCACAGTGGAAGTACTCGGGCTCGACCCGTGGCATGACAACGACGCGCTGCGCGCACGCATCGGTGTCATGTTGCAGGGCGGAGGCGCCTACCCGGGCGCCCGTGCCGAGGAGATGTTGCGGTTGTGCGCCTCCTATTCTGCCGATCCGATCGACCCGGCGTGGTTGCTCGACACTCTCGGACTCACGGCGGCCGCGCGCACCCCGTTTCGCCGTCTGTCCGGCGGCCAGCAGCAGCGGTTGTCGCTTGCGTGCGCCATCGTGGGCCGCCCCGACCTGGTGTTTCTCGACGAACCCACCGCCGGTCTGGATGCCCAGGCGCGGCTGCTGGTGTGGGAGATCATCGACCGCCTGCGTGCGGACGGGGTGTCGGTGCTGCTGACCACCCACCTGATGGACGAAGCCGAGGAACTCGCCGATCACGTCGTGATCATCGATCGCGGGACGGTGGTCGCCGACGGCACACCGGCCGAACTGACCAGCCGTGGCGCGGAGAACGAGTTGCGTTTCACCGCGCCGCGCGGACTCGACCTGCGCATGCTCGAACTGGCCCTGCCCGAGGGCTACGTGTGCGCCGAATCCACTCCGGGCGGTTACCTCGTGGTCGGTCAGGTGACCCCCCAGGTGCTCGCGGCGGTGACCGCATGGTGCGCGAAGATCAACGTGCTGGCCACCGATCTGCGGGTGGAGACCCGCAGCCTCGAAGACGTGTTCCTCGACCTCACCGGACGGGAGCTGCGGCCATGACCGGCACCCGCTCGTCGACCACCACCTTCCCGCCGGGAACCTTCGCGCCGCACCCGCGCCCGGCGTCGTTGCCCGCGATGCTCGCCGCACAGACCCGGCTCGAACTCACCCTGCTGCTGCGCAACGGCGAACAGTTGCTGCTGACCATGTTCATCCCGGTCACCCTGCTGATCGGCCTGAGTCTGCTGCCGCTCGACACCGATCTCGGTTCGACCAACGCCGAACGCGCGGCAACCCTGGTGCCGGCGATCCTGACGGTCGCCGTGATGTCGACAGCGTTCACCGGGCAGGCCATCGCGGTGGGGTTCGACCGGCGCTACGGCGCGTTGAAACGCTTGGGCGCCACGCCCATTCCGCGTTGGGGGATCATCGCGGGCAAGTCGTTGGCCGTGGTGATCGTGGTGATCTTCCAGTCGATCCTGCTCGGCGCCATCGGGGCCGCGTTCGGATGGCGCCCCGAACCGGTCGGCCTGCTCATCGGTGCGTTCGTCATCGCAGTGGGCACCGCCGCGTTCTGCGCGCTCGGCCTGCTGCTCGGCGGCACCCTCAAGGCGGAGGTGGTGCTTGCGCTGGCCAACCTGCTGTGGTTCGCGATGGTGGGCATCGGCAGCCTCGTGGTGATGGAGTCGCGGGTCCCCACAGCGGTCTGGTGGATCGCGCGTTGCGTGCCGTCGGGCGCCCTCACCGAGGCGCTCGAACGCGCGGCAGAAGGCGGCATCGACTTTTTCGGCATAGTGGTCTTGCTGGTGTGGGCGCTGGTAGGCGCCACTCTGGCGGTGAGGTGGTTCCGGTTCGAATGACGACATCACACACAACTCCCCCGGCGGCGTCCGGCGCCGACCCCGGATCCGCCGGCAGCACACCCGCCGCGGCGAACGGGTCGTCGGTGTTCTCCCGGATACCGGGATTCGGGCGTCCCACCGCCCGTTTCGTCCACGGCTGGGCGATCGCATCGCTGATCGCCAATGTGGGCATCATCGTGACCGGTGGTGCCGTCCGCCTCACTCAGTCGGGTCTGGGCTGCCCCACCTGGCCGCAGTGCACCGGTGACTCGCTGACCCCGCACCCCGCCCTCGGTATCCACGGGGCCATCGAATTCGGCAACCGCCTGCTCACCTGGGTGTTGGTGGCGATCGCGATCGCCACCTGGGTGGCGGTATGGCGCTATCGGGGCGGCGACCGCCGCAACCGCAGGCTGGTGGTGCTTCTCGCGCTCGGTATCCCGTTCCAGGGCGTCGTCGGCGGCATCACCGTGCTCACCGACCTCAACCCGTGGGTGGTGGCCCTGCACTTCCTGCTGTCGATGGCGCTGGTGGCGGTCGCGACCGTGCTGGTCTATCGGACGTCGACCGCACCTCGCGCACAGGCACACGGGGTCGCCGCGCAGGTGGGTCGCGTCATCGCATGGCTGATCTTCGCCTTCACCTGGGCGGCCATCTACGTGGGCACCGTGGTCACCGGGTCGGGGCCGCACGCCGGTGACGCCGACGCCCCTCGTAACGGGCTGCGACCCGACCAGATGACGCAGCTCCACGCCGACTTCGTTTTCGTGTTGATCGGCTTGAGTATCGCCGCGATCGTGATCACCCACGTGATGCGTCTACCGCAGGCCCGGGCGACGTTGCACTTCGCCGGACTGCTCGCACTGCAGGCGGCGCTCGGACTGGTGCAGTACCTGACCGATCTGCCGATCGTGCTGGTGATCCTCCACATGCTGGGCAGCGCCCTGCTCATGGTCGGGGCGACGTGGCTGGTGCTGTGGTTCACCCCGCGCCACGACGCCGACGAACGCCTCGACGCCGGGAACCAGGACGTCGGGGCCCAGCCGGGCGTCAGAGAATAGCGCTGTTGCGTGCCTTCGGGAAATGCTTCTGATGGGCCACCCATCCGGCCATCTCGCGGTAGTGCTCGGGCGACACGGTGGTCTCCGAGGTGAGGTCACGATCCCATTCGGCGATCTCCACACCCGGCACGGCGTCGACCACCGCGCGTGCGGTGTCGAGGTCGGCCACCACGCGGTCGCCGAGATAGCCGTTGGACTCGCCCACCAGGGTGATCCGGACACCTGCGGCGCCGATCGGCTGTAGCACCGCCTTGGCGCTCCCACCTTCGGCGGCGACGAACTTCTTGATCGACTCGACCACGCTCATGGTCTACAGAGCATACCGGCCCCACCCCGGCGAGAAATGGCAGAGTAGTCGGCTATGAACTCCCCCGCGCCGGAACGCGAAATCCTCACCTGGGAACTCAACGGGATCGCCTGCCGCGAACTGGCACGTTCGATCGCCGACGACGGATTCGTGCCCGACATCATCCTCGGCATCGCCCGCGGTGGCCTGATCCCCGCGGGAGCGCTGGCCTACGCATTGGACTGCAAGCTGCTCATCTCGCTGAATGTCGAGTTCTACACCGGCGTCGGTGAGACGTTGTCGGAGCCGGTGATGTTGCCGTCACTGCTCGAGAGCAGCGGACTGCACGATCAGAAGGTGCTCGTGGTCGACGACGTCGCCGATTCGGGCAAGACACTCAAACTCGTCGATGACTTCTGCGAACAGCAGGGTCGTGTCGCCGAGGTCCGCAACGCGGTGATCTACCAAAAGCCCCACACCATCACCCGCCCCGACTACTTCTGGCGGCTCACCGACAAGTGGATCAACTTCCCATGGTCGGTGGATCCGCCGGTGGTCGATCACCTGTAGAACGTAGGTATGCGTGCCATCCAGGTGACCCGCCACGGCGGCCCAGACGTTCTGACCTACGGCACCGTCGACGATCCGATCCCCGCACCCGACGAGGTGATCGTGCGGACCACCGCGATCGGCGTCAACTTCATCGACACCTACCTGCGGCGTGGCCTGTACCCGTCGACACCCCCGTACGTGCCCGGCACCGAGGGTGCCGGCGAGGTGGTCACGGTGGGCGCCGACGTGACCGGTGTCGACGTGGGCCGGCGGGTGTGCTGGGTGGACGCGCCCGCAAGCTACGCCGAACTCGTCGCGGTGCGCGCCGACCGGGCGATGCCGGTTCCCGACGGCGTGCCCGACGAGGTCGCCGGTGCCACCATGCTGCGCGGACTGACCGCGCACTATCTGCTGCGTGGCAGCGCGAATCCCGACGAGGGCGACGTGGTTCTCGTGCACGCCGGGGCGGGCGGTGTGGGACTCATCCTCACCCAACTCGCCAAGCAGAGCGGCGTGCGGGTGATCACCACCGTCTCCACCGACGAGAAGGCCGAACTGTCGGCGGCGGCAGGCGCCGACCACGTGTTGCGCTACGGGGCCGACCTGGTGTCGCAGATCCGCGAAATCACCGACGGCCGCGGCGTGTCGGTGGCCTACGACGGCGTGGGTGCCGACACCTTCGACCAATCGCTGGCCGCGACCGCGGTGCGCGGCACCATCGTCGTGTTCGGAGCCGCCAGCGGCCCGGTGTCGCCGTTCGACATCCAACGCCTCAACGCGGGCGGATCGCTGTCGGTGACCCGACCCACACTCGCGCATTTCATCGCCGACCCCGACGAACTCCGGTGGCGGGCCGGTGAGTACTTCGCGGCCGTCCTCGGGGGCCTCGACGCGAGAATCGGTCAGCGGTATCGCCTCGCCGACGCCGCGCTCGCACAAACGGATCTGGAAGGACGCACCACAACCGGCGCGACAGTGCTGGTGCCCTAGGTGCCGCCGTGCCGAGCAGCCGGGCGACACGGCGGTCCTGCCGGCGGCGGTTTCAGAAGTAGCCGGCGATGGTCGGCAGGTTGATCACCGCGTCGATCGCCAGACCGCAGAACAGCACCGCAAGGTACTCGTTGGACTGCAGGAAGATCTTCAGCGGCGTGACCTCGGCGCCGCGGCGGGTGTCCCGGTACAGCAGGTGCACCCGGGAGAGGAACCATCCGCCGGCGATCACCGCGACCGCGGCGTAGATCCAGCTCGCCGCCGGAACCAGGATGAGCGAACTGATGACGGTGAGCCAGGTGTAGATCAGTATCTGCCGGGTGACCCGTTCGTCGTCGGCGATCACCGGGAGCATCGGTACCCCGGCCGCCTTGTAATCCTCGCGGTAGCGCATCGCCAGCGCCCAGGTGTGCGGCGGCGTCCAGAAGAAGATGACGGCGAACAGCACCACCGGCTGCCAGCTCAGCGAACCGGTCACCGCGGACCAGCCGACCAGTGTCGGCATGCATCCGGCGGCCCCGCCCCACACCACGTTCTGCCAGGTGCGGCGCTTGAGGATCATCGTGTAGACGACGACGTAGAACACGATCGTGGCCGACACGAGGAGCGCGCTGAGGAGATTCGCCGCCCACCACAACACCGCGAACGACGCCGCCCACAGCACGATGCCGAAGATCAGGGCGTTGTGCGTGGCCACCGCGTGTCGGGCCAGCGGACGGCGGGCGGTGCGGCGCATCTTCTTGTCGATGTCCGCGTCGACCACCATGTTGAGGGTGTTGGCGCTTGCCGCGCCCAGCCAGCCGCCCAGCAGGGTGAATGCGATGACGGCGATGTCGACGTGTCCGCGGTCGGCCTGCAGCATCACCGGAATGGTCGCCACCAGCAGCAGTTCGATGACGCGCGGTTTGGTCAGCGCGATATACGCGAGAACCACCGAACGCGCGCGATACAGCCAGCCCGAGTCCGTCCCGGAAGTGACGGTGGAGTCGGAGGTACCGCGAGTCGTGGCGGATGTATCTCCGCTCACATGCTCACCGATCCTCACGTCATTGGTACCTCGTGGACAACTACTCTGCATGGTAGACGTTGCCCTCGGCGGAGGAAGAATTGAGGGCGTCGACCGAAGCTGACCTGGCCCATCGGGCGGTCGGACGGATTTCACTCACTCGACGCGCCAGCACGACTCGACGGTGACTACTCTGGTCTGGGAAGAGGCCGAGGTCCCAACTGTGGACCTCACCCTCGCCGCCAGCTCAGGCATCGACATCACACGCCAACAGGTACAGGAGACCTCACGACCGTGGCCCACACAGACGAGATTCGCGAACGCACCACAGCGGTGCACCCCGACGACTGGTCCGACGTGGACACCCGCGCCGTTGACACCGCCCGCATCCTGGCTGCCGATGCCGTGCAGAAGGTCGGCAACGGCCATCCAGGCACCGCGATGAGCCTCGCACCGCTCGCCTACACGCTCTTCCAGCGGGTGATGCGACACGATCCCACCGACACCACCTGGGTGGGTCGCGACCGCTTCGTGCTGTCATGCGGGCATTCGAGCCTCACGCTCTACATCCAGCTCTATCTGGGCGGTTTCGGGCTCGAACTGTCCGACATCGAGTCGCTGCGCACGTGGGATTCGCTGACACCGGGCCACCCGGAGTTCCGTCACACCAAGGGCGTCGAGATCACCACCGGCCCGCTCGGCCAGGGATTGGCGTCCGCGGTCGGGATGAGCATGGCGTCGCGCTACGAGCGCGGGCTGTTCGACCCGGACGCCGCCGCCGGCGCCAGCCCCTTCGACCACCACATCTACGTGATCGCCTCCGACGGCGACATCGAGGAGGGCGTCACCTCCGAGGCCTCCTCGCTGGCCGGCACCCAGGAACTGGGCAACCTGATCGTCTTCTACGACCAGAACCAGATCTCCATCGAGGACGACACCGACATCGCACTGTCGGAGAACGTCGCGCTGCGCTACGAGGCGTACGGCTGGCATGTACAGACCGTCGACGGCGGTGAGAACGTCGTCGCCATCGAGGACGCGATCAAGACGGCGCAGGCCGTCACCGACAAGCCGTCGCTGATCTGTCTGCGCACCATCATCGGCTACCCCGCGCCGGACAAGATGAACACCGGGGCGGCACACGGCTCGGCGCTCGGCGCCGACGAGGTGGCGGCCACCAAGAAAATCCTCGGTTTCGACCCGGACAAGACCTTCGAGGTGTCCGAAGAGGTGATCACCCACACCCGCAAGCTGGTTGAACGCGGCGCCGAGGCCAAGGCGCAGTGGCAGACGGCATTCGACGCGTGGGCCGCCGCCAACCCCGACAACAAGTCGCTCTTCGACCGTCTGCAGGCGCATGAACTGCCCGCAGGCTGGACCGACGCGCTGCCGTCGTGGGAGCCCGGCGACAAGCCCGTCGCCACCCGCGCGGCGTCGGGCAAGGTGCTCTCCGCGCTCGGACCCGTGCTGCCCGAACTGTGGGGCGGTTCGGCCGACCTCGCCGGTTCCAACAACACCACCATCGACGGCGCCGAATCCTTCGGTCCCACGTCCATCAGCACCAAGAAGTGGTCGGCCAATCCGTTCGGCCGCACGCTGCATTTCGGCATCCGCGAGCATGCGATGGGCGCGATCCTGTCCGGCATCGTGCTGCACGGACCCACCCGCGCCTACGGCGGCACCTTCCTGCAGTTCTCCGACTACATGCGTCCCGCGGTCCGGCTGGCGTCGCTGATGGAGATCGACCCGATCTACGTGTGGACCCACGACTCGATCGGCCTCGGCGAGGACGGCCCCACCCACCAGCCGGTCGAACACCTCGCCGCCCTGCGCGCCATCCCCCACCTCGACGTGATCCGGCCCGCGGACGCCAACGAGACCGCCGCCGCGTGGGCGCACCTACTGACCCGGCGCAATCATCCGGCCGGACTCGCGCTCACCCGCCAGAACGTGGCCGTTCTGGAGGGCACGTCCGCCCAGGGCGTGGCCAACGGTGCATACGTCCTCAGCGAGGCCGACGGCGACCCGCAGGTCGTGATCATCGGCACCGGCTCGGAGGTCGAGCTCGCGGTGGCGGCGCAGAAAGCGTTGGCCGAGAAGGGTGTTGCCGCCCGCGTCGTGTCGATGCCGTGCATGGAGTGGTTCGACGAGCAGCCCCAGGGCTACCGCGACTCGGTGCTCCCGCCGGCCGTGCCGCGGGTGTCGGTGGAAGCCGGTATCGCGATGCCGTGGTACCGCATCGTCGGCGCCGGAGGCGAGATCGTGTCGCTCGAACACTTCGGCGCATCCGCCGATTACAAGGTGCTCTACGAGAAATTCGGTATCACCGCGGAGGCCGTCACCGACGCCGCACTTCGCGCGGTGGCCGGCTGACCCTTCAACACGTCCACAATCTCGAGCCGAGGAGAGACCCGTGACCCAGAACGAGAAGCTCGCCGAACTGTCCGCCGCCGGGGTATCGGTGTGGCTGGACGACCTGTCCCGTGACCTGATCGGATCGGGACAGCTCAACGACCTGATCGACACGCGTTCGGTGGTCGGGGTGACCACCAACCCGTCGATCTTCCAGGCCGCGCTGTCGAAGGGAACGAGCTACGACGCGCAGGTCAACGAACTCGCCGCCCGCGGCGCCGACGTGGACGCCACGGTCCGCACCGTGACCACCGACGATGTGCGCAACGCCTGCGACGTGCTCGCCGGGGTGTACGAGCAGTCCAGTGGCGTCGACGGGCGCGTATCCATCGAGGTGGATCCGCGCCTGGCGCACGACACCGACGCCACAGTCGCCCAGGCCGTCGAACTCTGGAAGATCGTCGATCGCCCCAACCTGCTGATCAAGATCCCCGCCACCAAGGCCGGTCTGCCCGCCATCACGAAGGTCATCGGCGAGGGCATCAGCGTCAACGTGACCCTGATCTTCTCGGTGGACCGCTACGGCGAGGTGATGGACGCCTACCTCGACGGTCTCGACGCCGCCGCGGCGGCCGGACATGATCTGTCCCGAATCCATTCGGTGGCCTCCTTCTTCGTCTCCCGCGTGGACACCGAGGTGGACAACCGGCTCGATGCCATCGGCACCCCCGAGGCGGTGGAACTCAAGGGCAAGGCCGCGCTGGCCAACGCGCGGCTGGCGTATTCGGCCTACCAGCAGGTGTTCGAGGTGTCGTCGCGATTCCCCGAACTGCTGGCCAAAGGTGCCCGGCCGCAGCGGCCGCTGTGGGCGTCGACCGGCACCAAGAACGCCGACTACCCCGACACGCTGTACGTCAGCGACCTGGTGGCACCGAACACGGTGAACACGATGCCGGGCAAGACGATGGAGGCATTCGCCGACCACGGGTGGGTGGACACGTCGTCGATCGTCGGGCGTGCGCAGGAATCGCAGGAGACGTTCGATGCGATCTCCGCGCTGGGCGTCGACTTCACCGACGTGTTCGCCGTCCTCGAGGACGAGGGTGTGCAGAAGTTCGAGGACGCCTGGAACGAGCTGCTCACCGCGACTTCCGAGCAGCTCGCCGCCGCGGCCGAGGGATGACCCGGGTGTCCGAGCGCACCACCACTTGGAAGAACCCGCTGCGGGATCCCCGCGACAAACGTCTGGCGCGCATCGCCGGACCGTGCAGTCTGGTGATTTTCGGCGTCACCGGCGACCTCGCCCGCAAGAAGCTGATGCCCGCGGTGTACGACCTGGCCAACCGCGGACTGCTGCCGCCGTCGTTCGCGCTGGTCGGGTTCGCCCGACGCGACTGGGACGACGAGGATTTCGCCAAAGTGGTGCACGACGCGGTTCGTGAACACGCCCGCACCGGGTTCCGCGAGGAGGTCTGGGAGCGCCTCTCCGAGGGGTTCCGGTTCGTGCAGGGCTCCTTCGACGACGACGCCGCCTTCGACCGGCTCAAGCAGACGCTGCAGCAACTCGACAAAGAGCGCGGCACCGACGGCAACCACGCGTTCTACCTGTCGATCCCGCCGAAAGCGTTCCCGCAGGTCTGCGCTCAGCTCCAACGCAGCGGTCTCGCGGCGGAGGAGGGCGACGACTGGCGTCGGGTGGTGATCGAGAAACCCTTCGGTCACGACCTCGACTCGGCCAAGGAACTCAACGCGATCGTCAACAGCGTCTTCCCCGAGTCGTCGGTGTTCCGCATCGACCACTACCTCGGCAAGGAGACCGTGCAGAACATCCTTGCGCTGCGCTTTGCCAACCAGCTGTTCGATCCGCTGTGGAGTTCGCACTATGTCGACCACGTGCAGATCACCATGGCCGAGGACATCGGCCTCGGGGGTCGCGCGGGCTATTACGACGGCATCGGCGCCGCGCGCGACGTCATCCAGAATCACCTGCTGCAGTTGATGGCGCTCATCGCGATGGAGGAACCGATCTCCTTCGAGCCCAAGCAATTACAGGCCGAGAAGATCAAGGTGCTCTCGGCGACGAGTAACATCCTGCCGCTCGAGGAGAACACCGCGCGCGGACAGTACGGTCCGGGCTGGCAGGGCAGCCAGAAGGTGCCCGGGTTGCTCGAAGAAGAGGGCTTCGCGAAGGACTCCACCACCGAGACCTTCGCCGCGATCGCACTGGAGGTCGATTCCCGCCGATGGGCCGGGGTGCCGTTCTATCTGCGCACCGGAAAACGGCTGGGCCGACGCGTCACCGAGATCGCCCTGGTGTTCAAGCGGGCGCCGCATCTGCCGTTCGACAAGACGATGACCGAAGAACTCTCGCAGAATGCGCTGGTGATCCGGGTGCAGCCCGACGAGGGCATCACGCTGCGCTTCGGTTCGAAGGTGCCCGCGTCGAGCATGGAGGTCCGCGACGTCAACATGGACTTCAGTTACGGCACCGCCTTCACCGAGGCGTCACCGGAGGCGTACGAACGACTGATTCTCGACGTGCTGTTGGGCGAACCGTCGCTGTTCCCGGTGAACGCCGAGGTGGAACTCGCGTGGCGGATCCTCGATCCGGTGCTCGAGCACTGGGCGGCCGGGGGCACACCGGACACCTACGAGTCGGGCACATGGGGACCCGATTCCGCCGACGAGATGATGTCGCGGACCGGACGCTCCTGGCGTCGCCCGTGAAATCCGAACAGGAGTCGCAGCGATGATCGTGACATTGCCGAACACGTCGACCAGCAACGTGGCGAAGAAGATCGTCGAGGTTCGTGAATCCGGCGGCGCCATCAGCCTCGGTCGCGTGCTGACGCTGGTTGTCGTCGCCGAACACGGCGAGCCGACGGAGGCCGCGATCGAGGCGGCCGTCGGGGCCAGTAGTGAACATCCCAGCCGCGTCATCGTCGTGTCCTGCGGCACCCGCTCGGGTGAATCCCGGCTCGACGCGGAGATACGGGTGGGGGGCGACGCCGGCGCGTCGGAGGTGGTGGTGCTCTTGCTGGCGGGCGAACTCGCCGATCACCCGCACTCGGTGGTGACCCCGTTCCTGCTACCCGACACCCCCATCGTCATCTGGTGGCCCGGTGCGGCGCCGGAGAACCCGGCGGCCGATCCGATGGGCAAGATCGGTCGGCGGCGCATCCTGGATGCGACGAAGTCGGCGAACCCGGAATCGGTCCTCGAACGGCGTCTGGCCACCTATGCACCCGGCGACACCGACCTGGCCTGGACCCAGATCACGCACTGGCGAGGTCTGCTCGCGTCGGCTGCGGATCGTCCGCCGCACACGCCGATCATCTCGGCCGAGGTGACCGGCCCGGCCGTCTCACCGAGCATCGATCTGCTCGCGGGGTGGTTGCGTGCCGCACTGGCCGTTCCCACCGAGCGTCGGGTGGGCAGCTTCGAGGTGCGCCTGCACCGCGACGACGGTGTCACCGTGCTCTCGATCGACGAGAACGGCAACGCGGTGATGAGCTCGCCCGGCAAACCCGACGGTCGGGTGGCGATGATGCACCGGGATCTGCGGATCTGCCTGGCCGAAGAGCTGCGCAGACTCGACACAGACGAGGTGTACGCGATGGCGTTGCGCGGTGCGGTGACCGAATTCGCCGAGGGGGCACCCGCGTGAGCGTGGAGACCCTGGTGTTCGGCGACAAGAGCGAGTTGGTGGTGGTCGCCGCGGAGCGCTTCGTCGACCTCATCGGGCGGGCGCAGGCCGAGCGTGGTTCCGCATCGGTGGTGTTGACCGGCGGAAGCAACGGCATCGGGATTCTGCGTGCGCTGGCTCCCGGCAGCGGGATCGACACCAGCGGCGTGGACTGGTCGCGCATCGACTTCTATTGGGGCGACGAACGATTCGTTTCCGCCGACGATCCGGAACGCAATTACGGACAGGCCGTCGAGGCACTGTTGGCGCACGTGCCCGTCGATCCCGCCCGGGTTCATCCGATGGCCGCATCGGACGGGCCGTTTGCCGACGACATCTCGCTCGCGGCGTTCGACTACGCCGCCACCCTGGCCGAGGCATCCGACGACGGCCGGGCCC
This sequence comes from Gordonia sp. NPDC003425, assembly GCF_053588635.1. Lineage (NCBI taxonomy): Bacteria > Bacillati > Actinomycetota > Actinomycetes > Mycobacteriales > Gordoniaceae > Gordonia > Gordonia sp. NPDC003425. The sequence continues at coordinate 195,007 of NZ_JBSFQI010000004.1, forward strand.
CGCGCTTCGACCTGCACCTGCTGGGCATGGGCGGCGAGGGCCACATCAACTCGCTGTTCCCCCACTCCGCGGCCACCGCTGAAACGGTGCGCACGGTGGTGACGGTGGAGAACTCGCCCAAGCCCCCGCCGCGACGCCTCACCCTGACGCTTCCCGTGGTCAACCGAAGCACCGCGGTGTGGTTCCTGGTGTCCGGGGCCGACAAGGCCGCCGCCGTCGCCGCAGCCCACGCCGGCGCCGATCCGGCCGACTGGCCGTGCGCCGGCGCCCACGGTTCTGCGCAGACGATCTGGTTCCTCGACGACGACGCCGCGTCGAAACTCCCCTCCTGACGCCTCGCACCTCGTCGAGCGTGCCCGGATCCGAGTCGAGCGTGCCCAGATCCGAGTCGAGCGGGCCCGGATCCGCGTCGAGCGTGCCCAGATCCGCGTCGAGCGTGCCCAGATCCGCGTCGAGCGTGCCCAGATCCGAGTCGAGTGGGCCCAGATCCGAGTCGAGCGTGCCCGGATTTGGGTCGAGCGTGCCCGGATTTGGGTCGAGCGTGCCCGGATCCGAGTCGAGTGGGCCCGGATTTGGGTCGAGCGTGCCCGGATCTGAGTCGAGTGGGCGGTGATCGCCGCCGAAACACGGTGATCGACGACCTCGGCGGTGAATAATGTCGCCAACGAGGAGGACCACATGACCACCGATCTCACGAGCCCGTCGTCCGCTGCAACCGAACCCCACGACGACGGTTTTGGCGCCGACGATCTCCATGCCCTTCGGCGGGTGCAGGCATCTGGCCGCACCCGGGGACTCGACTGGCGACGCGCTCAATTGACGGGCCTCGACCGGATGCTGACCGAACGCGAGAACGACATCGCCGCCGCGCTCGATGCAGATCTACGTCGTACGGGTTTCGACGCCTTCATCGGCGACATCGCGTCGACGCGGGCCGAAGTGCTCTTCGCCCGCAAACACGTGAAGAAGTGGATGCGACGACGCCGGGTGTCATTGCCGCTCAACCAGTTACCGTCTCGGGGTTGGGTTCAGTTCGAGCCGCTGGGCGCGGTGCTCATCATCGGTCCGTGGAACTATCCGTTCCAGCTCGTCCTCTCCCCTCTCGTCGGTGCGCTCGCCGCAGGCAACTGTGTCGTCATCAAGCCATCCGAGGTGGCCCCGGCAACCGCCGCGCTGCTGGCCGATCTGCTGCCGCGCTATCTCGACGAGTCCGCTGTGAAGGTGGTCGAGGGCGATGCGGCAACCACCCAGGCGCTCATCGCGCTGGGCTTCGATCATGTTGTTTTCACCGGTGGCACCGAGATCGGCCGCAAAGTACTCGCCGCAGCGGCACCCACGTTGACGCCGGTCACCCTCGAACTCGGCGGCAAGAGCCCCACCTACGTCGCGTCCGACGCCGACATCGAGGTGGCCGCCCGACGGATCGCCTGGACCAAGTTCTTCAACTCGGGGCAGACGTGCATTGCACCCGACTACGTGCTGGCCGATCGTCGGATCGTCGACCGCCTGGTGGATGCGCTGGTCGCGACCGTCGCCACGTTCCGCAGCGAACGGCCCGTCGGCGAAGGCATGCCGATCGTCAACGAACGGCAATACGCGCGGATCGTGTCGTATCTTGAGGCGACAAACGGGCGCATTGTCCTCGGCGGCCGCGCCGATCCCGACGAGCAACGCATCGAACCGACCATCGTCCGCGACCCCTCCCCCGACGAAGCCCTCATGCAGAACGAGATCTTCGGTCCGGTGTTGCCGATCCTGACAGTCGACTCTGCCGACGATGTGATCGACTTCGTCAATGCCCGTCCGAAACCGTTGGCGTTCTACGTGTTCAGCAGCTCGACATCGGCGGCACGACACCTCATCGACGCCATTCCCGCCGGCGGGGCCGTGGTGAATCACGCCATGATGCACTGCCTGGTCCCCCAGCTACCGTTCGGCGGTGTGGGACCCAGCGGTATGGGTGCCTACCACGGGCCGTGGGGATTCGAGGCATTCAGCCACCGCAAGGCGGTCCTGGCCAAACCGAGTAAACCCGACCTCTCCCTGATCTATCCGCCGTACTCCGCGCGCGACATCAAGATCCTGCGCAAGCTCTTCTGAGCTCACCCCGAACCGGGCACGCTCGACCCCGAACCGGGCACGCTCGACCGGGATCCGGGCACGCTCGACCGGGATCTGGGCACGCTCGACCCCGATCTGGGCACGCTCGACCCCGAACCGGGCACGCTCGACCGGGATCCGGGCACGCTCGACCCCGAACCGGGCACGCTCGACCCCGATCCGGGCACGCTCGACGGCTAGCCGCTGTTGCGCAGGGCGGTGGCCAGCCCGTTCATGGTGAGCTGGATGCCGCGGCGCACGCGGGGGACGTCGTCGCCGGCACGGAAACGCCGGAGCAATTCCACCTGGAGCAGATTGAGCGGCTCGAGGTACGGGAACCGGTTGTAGACAGACCGTTTGAGCGCGGCGTTGTCGGCGAGCAGGTCGTTGGTGCCGGTGATTTTCGCGTACATCGCGATCGTCCGCTCGTGCTCCTCGGCGATCATGCCGAACACCTTGTCGCGCAACTCCACATCGTCGACCAGCTGGGCGTAGCGGTGCGCGAGACCCATGTCCGACTTGGCCAGCACCTGCGCCATGTTCGACATCACCGTCCGGAAGAACGGCCACTTCTCGTAGTACCGGGTGAGCGTCGCGAGTCGGCTCTCGTCGTCGCCGATCCACTCCTCGAACGCCGAACCCGTGCCGTACCAGCCCGGCAGCATCACGCGTGACTGTGTCCACGACAGCACCCACGGGATGGCCCGCAGATCGGAGATCTTCTCGGTCTGCTTACGCGACGCGGGGCGGCTGCCGATGTTGAGGGCGCCGATCTCCGACAGCGGGGTCGACGACGTGAAGTACTCGACGAAGCCGGGGGTCTCGTGGACCAGCCTGCTGTAGGCCGATCGCGCCAGCGCGGCGATCTCGTCCATGCTCTTGTACGCGTCCTCCGACTCGTCGCCGAGCCCCTCCACGTCCAGCAGTGACGACTCGATGGTCGCGGCCAGCAGGGTTTCCAGATTGCGTTCGGCCACAACGGGTTCGGCGTACTTGGCGGCGATGATCTCACCCTGCTCGGTGATCCGCAGCGACCCCTGGACCGCACCCGGCGGTTGCGCGAGGATCGCATCGTAGCTGGGGCCGCCGCCACGGCCCACGGTGCCACCGCGGCCGTGGAACAGCCGGAGCCGGATACCCGCCTTCTTGGCCGCCTCCACCAGATCGAGCTCGCCGCGGTAGAGCGCCCAGTTGGCGGCCATGTAACCGCCGTCCTTGTTGGAGTCGGAGTACCCGAGCATCACTTCCTGCATCCCTGCCTGACCGTCGACCAGATCGCGGTAGAGCGGGATGTCGAGTGCGGCGAGCAGCGTCTCGGCGCCCTGCTGCAGGTCCTCGATGGTTTCGAAGAGCGGCACGATGCGCACCGACGAGGAGAGCTTGCCGGTGTCGGGGTCGATCTCGATCAGACCCGCCTCCTTGAGGAGGATCATCGGTTCGAGCATGTCCGACACCGACGTGCACATGCTGATGATGTAGTTCGGCACCGACTGCGGCCCGAACCGCGCGATGGCGGCGGCCGCCGCGCGCACGATGTTGAGCTCCTTGATCGCCAGTTCGGACAGTTCGGCGTCGGGCCGGGTCAGCGGTCGCCGCGAGGTGAGTTCGGCGGTGAGGATCTCCACTCGCTCGTCCTCGCCGAGCGAAAGGTAGTCGGGGTGCACACCCGACCAGGCGAGTAGTTCGGCGATCACTTCCTCGTGCATGTCCGAGTTCTGCCGCATGTCGAGACCCGACAGATGAAAACCGAAGGTGCGCACCGATTCCCGCAACCGCAGCAGCCGGTCGTCGGCGATGATGTCATCGCCGGTGGATCGCAGGCCCTGGTCGACGACGTCGAGGTCGGCGAGGAAGTCGGTGGCGGTGGCGTACGGCGTCACGTGGTCGAGCAGGACGAGGTCGTACGCCTTCATCACCTCCTCGCCGAACAGGGCGGTCGCGGTCGCGACGAGACGAGCACGCATGTGCTTGAGGGCCACCCGGAAGGGTTCGTCACCGGCCGGATCATCGCGGGACACCCCGGCGAGCTCGTAGATGGCATCGCTGGGCGACATCAGCCGGGTCGACAGACTCAATTCCTCGGCCAGCACGTGCAATTCGGACAGGTGATGGCCCACCGCGGTACGCGCGGCCAGCGTCGTCGCCATCTCCACGATCTCGTCGGTGACGAAGGGATTCCCGTCGCGGTCACCGCCGATCCACGATCCCATGCGCAGGATCGGGTCGTCGGCGAGACCCGCATCGGGGTATGCGGCACGCAGGGTATCGCGCACCTCGGTGTTGATCTTGGGCACCACCTCGAAGAACGAGGCGTCGTAATAGCGCAGGCCGGAACGGATCTCGTCCTGGATGGTGAGGCGTTCGAGACGGATCAGGGCGGTCTGCCACAGCGTGAGGATCTGCCTGCGGATGCGTTCGACCACGGCGGCTTCTTCGGCCGGGGTCAGCTCGGTGCGCGCGCGGTAGCGCAGCAGCTCGGTGATCCGGTTCTGCGTCTCCGACACGGTGCGCCGACGCGTCTCGGTGGGGTGGGCGGTGATCACCGGGACCACGGTGGCATCGGCGAGCGCGCGGCCCACCTCGTCGTCGGTGAGATCGGCGGCGGCAAGCTTCTGATAGGTGGCGGCCAGCGTGCTGTCCTGCGGCGGATCACCGGCGAGTACGTGGATCTTGCGGCGTCGTTCGCGGTGGATGTCCTCGGCGAGGTTGGCCAGCAGCGCGAAGTTGGTGAACGCGCGAATCACCGGCATGGCGACAGCGATGTCGAGGTCGACGAACATGTCCGCGAGTTCGCCGCGGTCGATCTCCTCGCGGCGGATCTTGAAGGCCGCGACGCGGGCGGCCTCCACCAGATCGAACACCTCGGGCCCGGAATGATCGCGGATGGTGGTGCCCAGAATCCCACCGAGCAGCCGGATGTCCTCGCGCAGCGGTTCGGTGAGGGCCCGGCCCTCGTCGTCGACGATGATGTGATCACCGATCGGATGGGTGGGACGCCAGTCCGGGTCGCCGACGGAAGGGGTGGACGCGGGCGAGGTGGATTCGCTCATGCAGCCAGTATTCCGGGATTCACCGGAAGCGGCATCTCGGGAGCCACCCGAGGGCGTCGGCCCAGGGTCAGGACATCTTGATGTCGAGACCCACGCCGACGATGAGGATGAACCAGATCAGGCCGACGAAGATGGTGAGCCGGTCGAGGTTGCGTTCCACGACGCTCGAACCGGACAGGCTCGACTGCACGCCACCGCCGAACAGGGATGACAGGCCGCCGCCCTTGCCGCGGTGCAGCAGCACGAGCACGACCAGAATCACACTGGTCACGATCAGTCCGATGTCGAGCGCAAGCTTCATCGAGTCAGCAATCCTGTTTCGTCGGCGGTCATCACTGCACAGGACTCAGCACAGTGGCAGGCCGGACCCACCGAGGTGAGACCGACCTGCCACAGTGTACGCGGGTATCCGCAACGCCCCCGCAGGGGCACAAGGAGTCGTCAGGGCAACGGGCCACCGGCGGCGATCGCCGAGAGTGTCGCGAACTCGTCCGACTTCAGCGAGGCACCGCCCACGAGCGCGCCGTCGACGTCGGCCTGACCGACGATGTCGCCGACATTCTTGGAGCTCACCGAGCCGCCGTAGAGCACCCGCACCGAGGCGGCAGTGGCCTCGTCGGAGATCTCGGCGAGGGTCTCGCGAACCGCCTTGCACACCTCTTGGGCATCGTCGGCGCTGGCCACGCGGCCGGTGCCGATCGCCCAGACCGGCTCGTAGGCGATCACGACCTTGCCGATCTCCTCGGCCGACAATCCGGCCAGCGATGCCGTGAGTTGCGCCACGTTGTACGCGACGTGCTCACCGGACTCCCGGATCTCCAGACCCTCGCCGATGCACACGATGGGGGTGAGCCCGTGCCGCAGCGCGGCCTTGGTCTTCTCGAGCACCACCTCATCGGTCTCGGCGTGCATGGTGCGACGTTCCGAATGTCCCACCACCACGTAGGTGCAGCCCAGCTTGGCCAGGAAGGCCCCGCTGATCTCACCGGTGTAGGCACCCGAATCCTGTGCCGACAGATCCTGCGCACCGTAGGTGAACAGGAGTTTGTCGCCGTCGACGACGGTCTGCACGCTGCGGATGTCGGTGAACGGCGGGATCACCGTCACGTCGACCTTCTCGAAGTACTTCGCGGGCAGTGCGAAGGCGAGCTTCTGCACCAGGGCGATGGCCTCGAGGTGATTGAGGTTCATCTTCCAGTTGCCCGCGATCAGCGGTTTGCGGCTCATCAGCTCTCCAGCACCTTCAGTCCGGGCAGTTCCTTGCCCTCGAGGTATTCCAGCGACGCGCCGCCGCCGGTCGAGATGTGCGAGAAGCCCGAGTCGGGAAGCCCGAGCGTGCGCACCGCGGCCGCCGAGTCGCCGCCACCGACGACGCTGAAGGCGCCGTTGGCGGTGGCCCCGGCGATCGCCTCGGCCACTCCGCGGGTACCGGCGGAGAACTTCTCGAACTCGAACACACCCGACGGTCCGTTCCAGAAGATCGTCTCCGCCCCGGAGAGCACCGCGGCGAACCGCTTCACCGTCTCCGGCCCGATGTCCAGACCCATCCAGCCGTCCGGGATCTCCTCCACCGACACCGTCTTCGACTCCGCGTCGGCCTCGAACTTGTCGGCCACGACGACGTCGACGGGCAGATGGATCACGTCGCCGAAACGCTCCAGCAGGTCCTTGCAGACGTCGATCTGATCCTCCTGCAGCAGCGACGAACCCACCGAGTGGCCTTGGGCGGCGAGGAATGTGAACGCCATGCCGCCGCCGATCACCAGGGTGTCCACCTTGGGTGCCAGCGCCTCGATCACGCCCAGCTTGTCCGACACCTTGGAACCGCCGAGCACCACCGCGTACGGGCGGGCCGGATTGTCGGTGAGCTTCGAGAGCACCGACACCTCCGCGGCCACCAGTTCACCCGCGTAGTGCGGGAGCAGCTTGGCCACGTCGTAGACCGACGCCTGCTTGCGGTGCACCACGCCGAAACCGTCGGAGACGAACGCGCCGTCCTCACCGACGAGTTCGGCCAGCGCCTTGGCAAGCTCTTCGCGTTCGGCATCGACCTTCGACGTCTCGCGCGGATCGAAACGGACGTTCTCCAGTAGCAGGACGTCGCCGTCGGTGAGCCCCTCGGCGCGGGCGAGCGCATCGGGTCCCACGACGTCACCGGCCAGTTGGACGTTGCGACCGAGTTCCTCGCCGAGTCGCGCCGCCACCGGCGCGAGCGAGTACTTGGGGTCGGGCTCGCCCTTCGGCCGGCCGAGATGCGCGGTGATGACCACCTTGGCACCTGCATCGATCAACGCGTTCAGCGTCGGCAACGACGCGATGATGCGGCCCGGATCGGTGATCGTCGTCCCGTCGAGCGGGACGTTGAAATCCGACCGGACCAGCACACCACGCCCCGAAACGCCCTCATCGAGAAGGTCTTTCAGAGTTGGTACAGCCATGCTCGTGCTAGCTCCTAGATGGTGGGCGGGATCAGAGCGACTTGCCGACCAGACCCGTCAGGTCGACGAGCCGGTTGGAGTAGCCCCACTCGTTGTCGTACCAGGAACTCACCTTCGCCTGTCCGTCGATCACCTTGGTGAGCGGGGCGTCGAAGATCGAGGAGTGCGGGTCGCCGACGATGTCGGTGGACACGATCGGGTCCTCGCTGTACTTCAGGATGCCCTTGAGCGGTCCCTCGGCGGCGGCCTTGATGGCGGCGTTGATCTCCTCGGCGCTTCCCGGCTTCTCCAGGTCGACGGTGAGGTCGGTGATCGAGCCGGTCGGCACCGGAACGCGCAGCGCGTAACCGTCGAGCTTGCCCTTGAGTTCGGGAAGCACCAGACCGATCGCCTTGGCCGCACCCGTGGAGGTCGGCACGATGTTCAGGGCCGCGGCGCGCGCACGACGCGCGTCCTTGTGCGGGGCGTCCTGCAGGTTCTGATCCTGGGTGTAGGCGTGCACGGTGGTCATCAGGCCGCGCAGGATGCCGAACTCCTCGTGGATCACCTTGGCGAACGGGCCGAGGCAGTTCGTGGTGCACGACGCGTTGGAGATGATGTTCTGGCTGCCGTCGTAGCTGCCGTCGTTGACGCCCATGACGATGGTGATGTCGGGGTCGGTGGCCGGCGCCGAGATCACCACCTTCTTCGCGCCCGCGTCGAGATGCCCCTTGGCCTTCGCCGCGTTGGTGAAGATGCCGGTGGACTCGATCACCACGTCGACGCCGAGGTCGCCCCACGGAAGTGCGGCCGGTCCCTCCTTGATCGACATCGCCTTGATCGGAGTGGAACCCACCATGATGGTGTCTTCGCCCTCGAGGGAGACGTCCTCGCCGAGCCGACCCATGATCGAGTCGTACTTCAGCAGGGTTGCCAGCATGGCGTTGTCGGTGAGGTCGTTGACCGCGACGACCTCGATATCGGTTGCGCCGGATTCCTTTTGGGCCGCGAGGGCGCGGAAGAAGTTGCGGCCGATGCGACCGAATCCGTTGATGCCTACCCGAACAGTCACTGTGCGCTCCTTAAGCGGTTTCGTCTGTCAAGCCTTCCGGCCCGGTTCGCGGGGCCCCGACGATCCGCCGTCGAGCACCCACGCCCTCTCTTCACCCTAGTAGTCCCGTTGTGGCTCGGCATACTGAAACCCCTATTGCGGCCCGCGGATGGACCGCAGGTGACATGTGGGAAACGAACCGGTGCGGATCAGGCGTCGTCGAGCAGGTCGGAGGTGACCGCCGACTCGGTGTCGGGGGTGCCCTCGGCGCGGGCCTTCTTGTCGGCCATCGACAGCAGCCGGCGGATGCGGCCGGCGACGGCGTCCTTGGTCATCGGCGGGTCGGCGAGTTGCCCCAACTCTTCCAGTGACGCCTGCCGGTGGGTGACCCGCAACTGTCCGGCCGCGATCAGATGGTCGGGGACCTCGTCGCCGAGGATCTCCAGCGCGCGTTCCACCCGGGCCGCGGCGGCCACCGCCGCGCGTGCCGAACGCCGCAGGTTCGCGTCGTCGAAATTGGCGAGACGGTTCGCGGTGGCGCGCACCTCGCGACGCATCCGCCGTTCTTCCCACACCAGGCGCGTGTCGTGGGCACCCATGCGGGTGAGCAGTGCCCCGATCGCCTCACCGTCGCGGATCACCACCCGGTCGGCGCCGCGGACCTCGCGCGCCTTGGCCGACACCCCGAGTCGTCGTGCCGCACCGACGAGCGCCAGGGCCGCCTCCGGTCCGGGACAGCTGACCTCCAGCGCCGACGAGCGTCCGGGCTCGGTCAGCGAGCCGTGTGCGAGGAACGCGCCCCGCCACGCGGCTTCCGCGTCGGCCACACTGCCGCCCACCACCTGGGCGGGTAGTCCGCGTACGGGACGCCCGCGCAGATCGAGCAGTCCGGTCTGGCGGGCCAGTGCCTCACCGTCTTTGGTGACCCGAACGATGTACCGCGCGCCCTTGCGGATTCCGCCGCCGCGCAGCACATGCACGTCGGACGGATACCCGTAGAGGTCGTGGATCTCCCGGCGCAGCCGGCGCGCCACGTTACCGAGGTCCACCTCGGCCTCCACCACCACGCGGCCGCCGACGATGTGCAATCCCCCGGCGAACCTCAGCAACGCCGATACCTCGGCGCGGCGGCAACTCACCTGTGTCACCGTGAGCCGACTCAGTTCGTCTTTCACGGCTGCGGTCATCGCCACCGGTCCCTGGCCTCCTGTCACCTGACTCGCCGTCACAGTCTTCTCGTCCCCCTGGTGGCCGATCTCGCCTCGGTGCCGTGGATCGCCCTGGTGCCGCAGATTGCGGGTGTCGGCAACATCGGGTCAGCCTAGTCCGTCGATTCACCTTCGCACAGTTGCTTCACCAGTGACGCGACCTTCTCCGGATCGTGCACGTGCTTGCCGGACATGGCCACATCGCCCACCCGTAGCACGGCGCCGAACATTCCGGCGGCCCGTTCGAGGTGGGCACGTTCGGCCCCCGACGGTACCGACCCGGCATCGACGATCACGTCGTCGATGCTCAGCGTGTCGGCGTGCGCGTGCAGCACGTGCAGATGACGTTCCACCGAGAATCCCGGCGTCTCACCGGGCTCGGGCGCCAGGTTGACGAACAACATCTTGCGTGCGGTGGTGTGCCGCAACGCATTCAGTTGGTCGGGAACCAGCACGTGCGGGATGACGCTGGAAAACCACGACCCGGGACCCAGCACCACCAGGTCGGCGGCGGTGATGGCCTCGACGGCCTCCGCGCAGGCGGGTGGCTCGGTGGGCAGCAACCGCACCCGGCGGACCTTGCCCGGCGTGGTCGCCACCGCCACCTGCCCGCGGATCACCCGGCTGATGCGCGGATCGGATTCCAGCCCGGACACATCGGCCTCGATCTCCAGTGGACCGGTCGACATCGGCAGCACCCGGCCGTCGATGTCGAAAACCCTCACCATCTCGTCGAGGGCGGCAACCGGATCGGCGAGAACCTCGGTCAGTCCGGCCAGCAGCAGGTTTCCCACCGGGTGACCGGCCAGCGCCCCGTAGCCTCCGAACCGGTGCTGAAACGTGCGCGCCCACAACTCATGTCGGGCACGATTCATCGTGTCCTCGTCGCGGTCTGCGGCCTCACCGGTCTTCCGGGCGTCGAGGGCGGCCTGTGCGCTCATCAGGGCGGCCATCGCCATGCGCAGGTCACCCGGCGGGATCACGCCGAGTTCGGCGCGCAGGCGACCCGACGAACCGCCGTCGTCGGCGACGGTCACCACGGCGGTGATGTCAGGGCTCAGGTATCGCATCGCGGTGAGGGTGGCGTAGAGGCCGTGTCCGCCGCCGAGGGCCGCGATGCGCGGTGGTGTGGTCATTCTCGCCCCAGATCCCGGTGCATCACGCGCACGTCGTAGCGCGCCGTGCCGTTCTCGTCGGCGTCGTCGCGCAGCCGGGCCGCCAACTCCTCGGAGATGGCCACGCTGCGGTGCTTTCCGCCGGTGCATCCCACACTGATCGTCATGTAGCGCTTGCCCTCTCGGAGATAGCCGCGCCCCACCACCGACACCAGGTCGGTGTAGAGATCCACGAACCTGGCGGCGTCTGGCTGTCCGAGGACGTAGTCGCGCACCGGCACATCGCGGCCGTTGTGCTCACGCAGTTCGGGTACCCAGTACGGGTTGGGCAGGAACCGTACATCGGCGACAAGGTCGGAGTCGATGGGCAGGCCGTACTTGAAACCGAACGACTGCACCGCGATGCTCAGGCGCGCGTCGCTGTCGTGCGGGTAGGCGTCCTCGACCACCTCCCGCAGTTTGGCGACGGTCAGCGACGAGGTCTCCACCACGAGGTCGGCCGAATTCTTGATCGGCGCCAGGATGATGCGTTCCCGGGCGATGCCCTCGATGAGGGTTTCGCGGCCCTGCAGCGGATGTCGACGTCGCACCTGTTCGAATCGGCGCACGAGCACCTGGTCGCTGGCGTCGAGGAACAGCACGCGGCTGGCGATGCCGGAATCTGCCAGCCCGGCGCGTAGCGATTCGAGGTGGGCGCCCACTTCCGGATCGGAGGCGCGCAGCACCATGGCCAGGCGCAGGATCGGCAGGTCGCTGTCGCGCACCATCTGCACCATCGTCGAGATCAGTGTCGGCGGAACGTTGTCGGCGACGTACCACCCGTCGTCCTCGAGGACGTTGGCGACGGTCGAGCGGCCCGCGCCGGACATCCCGGCGACGAACAGCACCACCAGTGAGTCGGTGTCGTCACCGGTCTCGCGTTGCCCCGCCGCATGTTCACCGGCCGCGTGTTCACCGGACACCCGGGCCACCTTCGCTGCCGACCGTGCCGCTACCAGTCACCGAAACCTCCTGCTGTTCGTTGTGATGATCCGGATCATCGGTATCGCCGCGCAACGCCGCGCGCACCGCCCGGGCGGTCGTCTCGCCGATCCCCGGCACTTCTGCGATCTCCTCGACCGACGCCTCCCGCAGCCGCGTCACCGACCCGAAATGGCTGACCAGCGCGGTCCGCCGGGCACGGCCGAGTCCGGGCACCCCATCGAGGGCCGATTCGGTCATCCGTTTGCTGCGTTTGCTGCGATGGAAGGTGATCGCGAACCGGTGCGCCTCGTCACGCACCCGCTGCAACAGAAACAGCGCCTCGCTGGTGCGCGGCAGGATCGCCGGCTCGTCGTCACCGGGAATCCACACCTCCTCGAGCCGCTTGGCCAGACCGATCACCGACACGTCGGTGATGCCGAGTTCATCGAGCACCGAGGCCGCGGCATGCACCTGCGGCGCACCACCATCGACGACGAACAGGTTGGGCGGGTAGGCGAACCGTTTCGGGGTGGGGGGTGCGGCACCCACCTCGGCGACCGCGAGCTCGGACATCCCGGATGCGTTCTGCACGTCGCTGCGGTGCCGCAGGAAACGACGCCGGGTGACCTCCGCGATCGACGCGACATCGTCGGATCGCCCGTCTCCGGCGGCATGTTTGATCGAATAGTGCCGGTAGTCGGATTTGCGCGGTAACCCGTCCTCGAACACCACGAGGGAGGCCACCACATCGGTGCCCTGCACATGCGAGATGTCGACACATTCGATGCGCAGCGGCGCCTGGTCGAGTCCGAGGGACTCCTGCAGTTCGGTCAACGCCGCCGAGCGGGTGGTGAGGTCGCCGGCACGTTTGAGTTTGTGCTGCGCCAACGCTTCTCCCGCATTGCGCGCGACGGTGTCGAACAGCGCCTTCTTGTCGCCGCGCTGCGGTACCCGCAGCCGCACCCGGCTGCCGCGAAGATCGGAGAGCCACTCGGCGAGTTGCTCGTGGTCGTCGGGCAACTCGGGTACCAGCACCTCACGCGGTATGGCCTCGCCGTGGGTGCGCTCGGGATCGATGTGCACCGAGGAGTCGAAATCGACCTGGGCGCCGTAGAACTGGGTGAGGAACTGGCCGACCTGTTCGGCCAGCGACGCGTCGTCGGGGCGTTCCACCACCCAGCCGCGCTGACCGCGGACACGGCCGTCGCGGACGTGGAACACCTGCACCGACATCTCGAGGTCATCGCCCACCATGGCCACCACGTCGGCGTCGGTGCCGTCACCGAGCACCACCGCCTGCTTTTCCATGGCGCGGCGCATCGCACCGACGTCGTCGCGTAGCCGGGCGGCCCGCTCGAAGTCGAGTTCTGCTGCGGCCGTGTTCATCTCACGTTCGAGCCGACGGATCATCTGATCGGTGCGGCCGGCCAGGAAGTCGCAGAAATCGTCGACGATCGCGCGATGCTCGGCGGCACTCACCCGCCCGATGCACGGCGCGGAGCACTTGTCGATGTAGCCGAGCAGACACGGCCGGTCGATCTGCCGGTGCCGCTTGAACACCCCGGTGGAACAGGTACGTGCGGGGAACACCCGGGTGAGCAGATCCACCGTCTCGCGGATGGCCCAGGCATGCGAGTAGGGACCGAAGTAGCGCACGCCACGCCGACGGGGACCGCGGTAGACGAACAGGCGCGGGTACTCCTCGTTGAGCGTGACCGCCAGCATCGGATACGACTTGTCGTCGCGGTAGCGGACGTTGAACCGCGGGTCGAACTCCTTGATCCAGTTGTATTCGAGTTGCAGCGCCTCCACCTCGGTGCCCACCACGGTCCACTCCACCGATGCGGCGGTGGTGACCATCTGGCGGGTCCGCGGGTGCAGGGAGGCGATGTCGGCGAAGTAGGACGTGAGCCGCGACCGCAGGTTCTTGGCCTTGCCCACGTAGATCACGCGGCCGTACGCGTCACGGAAGCGGTAGACCCCGGGATCGGTCGGAATCGTCCCCGCGGCGGGACGGTAGGTCGTCGGGTCTGCCACGTGTCCAGGCTAGTACGGCCCACCGACCGCAGCGGTCAGCGCGGGTCGTCGGTGGTGGTGTCCGGCGAATACCGCTGCTGCAGGCGGCGGTACTCCTCCATGGCGGCCACCGCGCGTTCGCCGTCGCCGGCCTGGATCGCCAGCACCGGGATGTGCTCGTCGGCGGGCAGCAGCAGGCGCCCGCCGAATCCGGAGTCGGGATAGGTGAGGCCGCGCACCCGGTCCCAGCCGAACAGTCGGTCCGACCACAGGTTGCGTACCGACACCCCGCTCGGCCCGACGCGCAGTCGGGGTCGGGTCAACAGCAGGATGGCGCAGGCGATGATGACCCCGATCCCGATGATCGCGGCCTGGTCGGAGACGCCCACGTTGCGGGGACCGGTGTCGGAGATGGTGAGCAGGACGCCGAAGATCACGTGGATGGCCAACACGACCGCGGCGACGGCCACCGCCCAGCGCGGCAGCCGGCGCGGACGGTAGACCATGTCCCACTGCGTCTCGACCGGCGCGTCGTGGTGCGACTGTGCGCTCACCGCGCCTCCCCGCGCGCGAGCGCGCGCAGGGTGAGTGCCGACGCGAGTGCCGCAGTGGTGGCCTGGGCCCCTTTGTCCTCGGTGGAGTCGGGCAGGCCCGCGCGTGCGAGAGCCTGCTCCTCGGTGAGGGTGGTGAGCACCCCGTTGCCCACCGGGGTCGACTCGTCGAGCGACACCCGGGTGAGCCCCGCGGTCACCGCGTCGCACACGTAGTCGAAGTGGGGTGTCTCGCCCTTGATGACCACACCGAGTGCCACCACGGCGTCGTGGGTGCGGGCGAGGGCCTGCACGATCACCGGCAGTTCGATGGCTCCGGCCACCTTGACGACGGTGGGTTCGACGACGCCGTGGTGCTGCGCGGCGCGCAACGCGCCGTCGAGCAGCGCGGAGCAGATCGTCTCGTGCCATTGCGACGACACGACGGCCAGCCGGATACGGCTCGCGTCGGCGAGGTCGAGGACTGGTTCGCCGGCACCGCTCATGCCGTGCCCTCCCCACCGGCGACCGCGTCGGCGATCGTGTGCGCCTCATCCAGGCCGAGCAGGTCGTGTCCCATGCGGTCGCGTTTGGTCCGCAGGTAGCGCAGGTTCTCCTTGTTGGCGCGCACCGGCATCGGAACCCGTTCGACGATCTCGAGTCCGTAGCCGTCGAGGCCCACCCGCTTGGCGGGATTGTTGGTGAGCAGGCGCATGGAGGTGACACCGAGGTCGACGAGGATCTGGGCGCCGAGCCCGTAATCACGGGAGTCGGCGGGCAATCCGAGCGCCAGATTGGCGTCGACGGTGTCCGAGCCGGCGTCCTGGAGTTGGTAGGCCTGCAGTTTGTGCAGCAGGCCGATGCCGCGTCCCTCGTGGCCGCGCATGTAGAGCACCACGCCGCGTCCCTCGGCGGCCACCATCTCCATGGCGGCGTCGAGTTGCGGGCCGCAGTCGCAGCGCAGCGACCCGAACACATCACCGGTCAGGCACTCCGAATGCACGCGTACCAGCACGTCGCTGCCCGAGCCGTCGGGTCCGGGGATGTCGCCCATCACGAGCGCGACGTGCTCGACGTCGTCGTGGATGCTGGTGTAGCCCACAGCCCGGAAATCGCCGTGGCGGGTGGGGATGCGGGCGTCGGCCACGCGCACCACATGCTTCTCGTGTCGGCGGCGCCAGGCGATGAGGTCGGCGATCGAGATGAGCGCGAGGTCGTGCTCGTCGGCGAACACCCGCAGTTCGGGAGCATGTGCCATCGAGCCCTCGTCCTTCTGCGAGACGATCTCGCAGATCACCCCGGCGGGGGCGAATCCGGCGAGCCGTGCGAGGTCGACGGCCGCCTCGGTGTGGCCCGGGCGACGCAGCACTCCCCCGTCCTTGGCGCGTAACGGCACCACGTGGCCGGGTCGGGTGAAGTCGACGGCGGTGCTGGCCGGATCGGCGAGCAACCGCATCGTGGTGGCGCGGTCGGAGGCGGAGATGCCCGTGCCGATGCCCTCGCGGGCGTCGACGGTCACGGTGTAGGCGGTGCCGTGCTTGTCCTGATTCATCGAGTACATGGGTGGCAGGCCCAGACGATCGCAGGTGTCACCGTCGAGCGGGACGCACAGGTAGCCGGAGGTGTAGCGCACCATGAAGGCGACGAGTTCGGGGGTCGCCTTCTCGGCGGCGAAGATCAGGTCGCCTTCGTTCTCCCGGTCTTCGTCGTCGACCACCACCACGGCCTTGCCGGCGGCGATGTCGGCGATCGCCCGGTCGACGGAGTCGAGGTGCACATGAGTCTGCGCGGTGTCGTCGGTAGTCATCGGATCACTTCACTCCTGCTGCGTTCACTCCTGCTGCGTTTTGCCTGCTCGCCGCGCCCAGCCGTTCCACATATTTGGCGATCACGTCCACCTCGAGGTTTACCGGGATCTCACCGGCCGGTTGATCGGCGGTGAGCGCGCCGAGATTCGTCTCTTGCAACGTGGTGGGGATGAGGGAAATTTCGAACCAGTCACCGTGCGCGTCGTCGGTACCGATGGCCGAGACGGTCAGCGACACACCGTCGACGGTGATCGACCCCTTCTCCACCAGGTAGCGGCTGAGGCTGTCGGGAACACCGATGCGCACCACGGTCCAGTGCTGCGACGTGGTCACCGCCAGCACCCGTCCGGTGCCGTCGACGTGGCCCTGCACGATGTGGCCCCCGAAGCGTCCGTCGGCGGCCATCGCCCGCTCCAGATTCACCCGGCTGCCGGCGGCGAGAACGCCCAGTGAGCTGCGGCGCAGCGATTCGGCCATCACGTCGACGGTGAACCGGTCGTCGGCGAGGTCGACGACGGTGAGACAGACCCCGTTGACCGCGATCGAGTCGCCGTGGCCGGCGTCGGAGGTCACCAACGGGCCGGAGATGGTGAATCTGGCTGCGTCGGAAAGGTCTTCGCGCGCCACGATCGTGCCGAGTTCTTCGACGATGCCGGTGAACAAGCTGCGCTCCTGTCGTGCCCAACCCGGAGCGAGACGGCTCGCGCCGCCGTGTTCTCTCACATCCGGACTGTCACCGTCGGCTCCGGTTTTGCACCGGATCTGCTGTCCCCGTCCGCCTGTGGACGAGCGCTCGCGGGCTCGTCGTCACGATCGGATCGCAACCACTCACCGCCGGTGGGGAGTTTCACCCCGCCCCGAGAACGTGTGTCTTCGACGCTAGCACGACGTCCGGTGGCTGTGATATTCGCCGGACCCGGCCGGTCGCTGCCGGAGTGTGCGTGATCAGCGAGGATAATTGTGCTCACGGTGAGTGATCGCAGCACAGCGGATCACCGGCACGAGAAAGGCAAAGTCATGGCCAACGAGACCACCTCCCCGGCACCCGCACAGCGGGGTTCGTCCCCGGTTCTGGGGTTCCTCAAGCGTTACTGGCTTCCGCTCGTTCTGGTGATCGTGGCGACGATCTTCATCTTCCAGAACACGCAGGAGATTCGGATCAACCTCCTGATGTTCCACATCAGTACGTGGCAGTGGCTCATGCTGGCGATCGTCGGCGCCGCGGGAGTGGTGGTCGGCTGGTTCCTGGGCCGTAGCGGCAAGAAGTCGAAGTAGCCGCTGCCGTTCAGCCGGTTGGTGCGTCGCGAAGCAACCGGATGAGCACGTCGTCTCCGACGCGTTCTGCGGATGCGGTGTGAAAGCGCGCGGCGTCGGCGAGGGTGGTGACCGGTCGGCTGACCGCGGCCGGTCCCGCACCCAGGATGAGCGGTGCGATGTAGGCCTCCACCTCGTCGACGAGGTCGGCGTCGAGGAATGCGCCGATGATCGCGGGACCACCCTCCACGAGCACCCAGGTGGCGTCGGGCAGCGCGGCGAGAAGCTCGGACGGGTCATGGGTGCGGACGTGGCGGAACGGGGCGGAGTCGTCGTACACGCGTGCGGTGCGGGGGATGTCTCGCGCTCCCATCGCCACCCGGATCGGCTGGTGGTCGGCGAGTGAGCCGTCGGGTCGCCGCGCCGTCAGGGCCGGGTCGTCGCGAAGCACGGTGCCGGTGCCGACGACGATCGCGTCGAGCTGTGCGCGCTGTCGGTGCACTCGGGCGCGGGCGGCGGGTCCGGTGATCCAGCGGCTGGTGCCGTCGGGTGCGGCGATGCGTCCGTCGAGGGTGGCGGCCGTTTTCACGGTGACGAGGGGTCGGCCGTGGCGTTGGGCGAACAGCCAGTTCCGTAGCGGTCCGGCGCTTACCTCGTCGGCCAGCCACCCCCCGATCACGTCGACACCCGCGGCGCGCAGACGCGCGGCGCCACCGGTGGCCGTGGGATTGGGATCGGCCACCGCGTAGACGACACGGGCGATGCCGGCCTCGATCAGCGCCTCCGAGCACGGCCCGGTGCGCCCGGTGTGATTGCAGGGTTCGAGGGTGACGATCGCGGTGCCGCCACGCGCCGCGGCACCGGCCTGGTCGAGGGCCACGATCTCCGCGTGCGGCCCTCCCGGCGGACGGGTGTGGCCGACGCCGATCAGCGTGCCGTCCGAAGCGTGGATCACCGCGCCGACGGGCGGGTTGGGTGAACTCGATCCCAGCGCTCGCACCGACTCCTCGATGGCCGCGCGCATCGAGGTGTCCAGGGCGGCTGTGTCAGTCGGCATGGGTGCCGTCAGTGGGCATGGGTGCTGTCAGTGGGCATGGGTGCTATCAGTGGGCATGGGTGCTGTCAGTGGGCATGGGCACGGGCGGCTGCCGCCTGATTGCGCAACGCCGCGACCGCGGCACCCGGGTCATCGGCGCCGTAGACGGCCGAACCCGCCACAAAACAGTCGATGCCCGCCTCGGCCGCCTGCTCGATGGTGTCGGCGTTGATGCCGCCGTCGATTTCCACCACCAGTTGCAGATCGGAGGAGTCGACGATGGCGCGGAGGGTGCGGGCCTTGTCCAGCACGTCGGCGATGAATTTCTGGCCGCCGAAACCGGGTTCGACACTCATGATCAGCAGGGTGTCGATGTCGCGGAGGATGTCGAGGTAGGGCTCGAGCGCGGTGTTCGGTTTGATCGCCAGGCCCGCCCGGGCGCCCGCCGCGCGGATGTCGCGCGCCACCGCGACCGGGTTGTCGGTGGCCTCGGCGTGAAAGGTCACGTTGTGTGCCCCCGCCTCGGCGTAGGGCGGTGCCCAGCGGCCGGGGTCGTCGATCATGAGGTGGCAATCGAGCGGGATGTCGGTGGCCTTGAGCAGGCTTTCCACCACGGGCAGGCCCAGCGTCAGATTGGGGACGAAGTGCGCGTCCATCACGTCGACGTGCAGCCAATCCGATCCCTCGACGGCGGCCGCCTCGGCTGCCAGGTTGGCGAAGTCCGCCGAGAGGATCGACGGAGCAATCATGGGGGTACGGCCGCGGTCACACATGCCCCAGATTGTATGGATGGTCCTCCGAGCGGCGTCGGGCGGTCTCCTCGGGTGCCCGGATCGGGACCCTCGGCTCTAGTGAACCGCCAGTGGGCCTTCTAGCGTTGAGCACTCACCGCCCTCGTCCACCCGTGAGCGAATGCCGGAGCCGCCGATGAACACGCGCAACCGGATAGTGCAGGTTGCCGGCAGGCTGTTCTTCGAGAACGGCTACGAGCGAACATCATTCGCCGCGATCGCCGGCGAGGTCGGGATCTCGCGTGGCAACTTCTACTACCACTTCCGCACCAAGGACATGATCCTCGACGCGGTCCTGCAAGCCCGGCTTGTCCAGGCGAAGGCTCAACTCGCGGACTGGAGCGCGGCACCGATCACCCCGCTCGAGCGGATCATGCGTTTCGTGGAGACATCGCTGCGCGACCCCGGCGATGTCGAGGACTACGGATGCCCGATGAGTCCGCTGTGTGTCGAACTCGCGGCGATGAATCATCCGGCCCGGGTTGGTGCCGTCGCGGTGATCGAGGCGTACCGGGAGTGGCTGCGTATACAGCTCGAATGCCTGGGCTACACCGTCGACGAGTCCGACGACGTGGCGGTGCGCCTGCTCGCGTGGCTACACGGCACCGCCGCGGCATGGACGGTTCTGCGCTACCGCGACAGCGTGCAGCACGAGACCGCACACATCACGCAATGGTTGACCTCGGGCCTGCCGCACGAGGTCGGGCGACGCTGAGGGCAGGCCCCCCGCTGGTTGAGCTTGTCCGACCCGCTGGTTGAGCTTGTCCCGCCCGCTGGTTGAGCCTGTCCCGCCCGCTGGTTGAGCTTGTCCCACCCGCTGGTTGAGCTTGTCCGACCCGCTGGTTGAGCTTGTCGAAACCACCCCGCGTGCCCACCGCCCGCTGGTTGAGCTTTGTCCCACCCGCTGGTTGAGCTTGTCGAAACCACCCCGCGGCCACGCTCAACACGAATCCGGGCACGCTCAACACGGATTCGGGCACGCTCGACACGGATCCGGGCACGCTCAACACGAATCCGGGCACGCTCGACACGGATCCGGGCACGCTCGACGCGGATGTGGGCACGCTCGACGGTCAGTCCTTGGTCAACGCGGCCAGGAACATGGCGTCGGTGCCCTGGCGATGGGGCCAGAGCTGTACGTGCGGGCCGTCGCCGATCGCCTCCCCCGCACTCACCAGCGGACGTGCGTCGAGCTGCCGGGCGCCGGGCGTCTCGGCGAGCACGGTTGCCACCACCTCGGTGGTCTCTGCCGGATGTGGCGAGCACGTGGAGTAGATGATCACCCCGCCGGGCCGTACCAGGCGCAGCGCCTCGGTGAGCAGTGCCCGCTGCAGCGCCACCAGGTCGGGAACACTGTCGGGCGTGCGCCGCCACCGCACCTCCGGGCGACGGCGCAACGAGCCGAGTCCGGTACACGGCGCATCGAGGAGGATGCGATCGAAACCCGGCGCCAGGCCGGTCTCGGTGGTGAGATCACGCGCATCACCGACATGCACGTCGACGGGCATCTCGCGGGTCACCCCACGGATCAGGTTGGCGCGGTGTTCGCTCACCTCCACCGCGTCGAGGTGGGTGCCGTCGATGTCCGCGATGGCACCGATCAGTGCCGCCTTGCCGCCGGGTCCGGCACACATGTCCAGCCACCGGCCGCCGTCGGCTCCCACATCGGCCACGGTCACCGCGCGGGCCACGAGCTGGCTGCCCTCGTCCTGCACACCGGCGTAGCCCTGACGCACCGCCTCGATGTCCCCGGGATCACCTCCCGGCAGATACACGCAGTACGGCGAGTAGCGGCCCACCTCTCCCCCGCTGGTCAGGGCGAGTTCTTCGGCGGTGATCAGGCCGGGGCGGGCCACCAGGTGCACGGGCGGACGTTCGTCGTCGGCGGCCAGCGCGGCCTGCAGTTCTCCCGCCGACCCGCCGAGGGCCTCGAAGAACACTTCGGCGATCCATCGTGGGTGGGCGTACCGGAACGCCAGGTTGCCGATCAGGTCGTCGGCCATCGACGGGGCCAGCTCGTCGACCCACAGGTCCTCGTCGCGCTGTGAGATCTTGCGCAGCACGGCGTTGACGAATCCCGACGGTCCCATGCCCTTTTCGCTGCGAATGAGGTCGACCGACGTGGAAACCGCCGCGTGGGCACCGATGCGGGTGCGCAGCAACTGATACGCGCCCAGACGGAGCACGTCGAGCACCTCACCGTCGATGTCGGCGATCCGACGTTTCGCGGCGTCGGCGATGATCACGTCGAGGATGCCCTGCGCCCGCAGGGTGCCGTAGGTGAGTTCGGTGGCCAGTGCGGCGTCCCGTCCGGTGATGTGCCGCTCGCGCAACAGCTTCGGCAGCACCAGGTTGGCGTAGGCGTCGCGTTCCCGCACCGCGCGCAGCACGTCGCGGGCCACCGCGCGGGCCGGGTCGACGGCCTTGTCGCGGGTTTTCGGGTCGCGCGCGGCACCGCGTGTCCGTGGTCGATTGTTCACGTGAGCACCGTCTGATCGTCGAGTCGGGCTCCCCGCGCCCAGTCGGTGGCGGGCATCTGTTTCTTGCCCGGCGGTTGCACCCAGCCGAGCCGGACGGGTTCGGTGCCGGTGCCGACGAGGACGGCCTTCTTGGTTACCACGACGCGGCCCGGAGCAAGCTCGACGGGCCCGGCAGCGTCGGGTGTCGCCTCGGCGACGCCCACCGGTCCCAGTTTGATCCGGTTGTCGTCGAGCGTCGTCCACGCCCCCGGTGCCGGCGTGTGCGCACGGATTCGGCGTTCGAGCAGGTGAGCGGGCAACTCCCAGCGGACCCGCGCGTCGTCGACCTCGATCTTCGGGGCGTGGCTGACACCCTCGGCGGGCTGCTCACGCGGCACGAGGTCGCCCGATTCGATGCCGTCGAGCGTGGACACCAGCAGTCCGGCACCCGCGTCGGCAAGCCGGTCGAGCACATCCCCGCTGGTGTCGGAGGGCCGGACGGTCTCGGTGAGCACCCCGAACACCGGCCCCGTGTCGAGTCCTTTCTCCAGCCGGAAGGTGCTGGCCCCGGTGGTCTCGTCGCCGGCGGCGATGGCCGCCTGCACCGGGGCGGCACCGCGCCAGGCCGGCAGCACCGAAAAGTGCAGGTTCACCCAACCGTGTGCCGGCAGCTCGAGCAGCGCCGGCGGGACGAGCCCGCCGTAGGCCACTACCGCACCCACGTCGGGTGCCCAGCGGGCCAGCGTGTCGCCGACCTCGGGTTCGGACAGCCGACGCGGGGTGATCACCTCGATGCCGTGGTCATCGGCGAGCATCGCGACCGGCGCCCGGTTCACCTTGCGTCCTCGTCCGGACACGGCGTCGGGGCGGCTGATCACGCCGACCACCTCGTGTTGGGGAGAGTCGATGAGCCGCCGCAGCGAGGGCACGGCAACCTCAGGTGTTCCGGCGAACACGATCCGCACGCTTGTCCTCCTCGCGGTCTGGGCCCGGTCCATCTCGTCGACGCCGGCTGCGCTCATCCGATGGTAGGCGGGTCCACCTGAACGCGAAGCGGGCCGGTGCGGTGCGCCGTGTTGCGCCGGATCTGCGCCGCCCCGAGCGCCTGGGCCAGTTCGCGTCCGACGCGGCGGTCGGAGCGAACCAGGATGCGCTCCACCTCGCCGTCGAAGTCGGCATCGTCGGCCTCCCAGTCGTCGCTGCCCGCGGGGGGTCGCACGCCCGGCGGCAGTGGCACCGGCCCCAGTACGTCGGCACCCTCGGGCAGGTCGATGGTGTCGACGAACGACATCACCAGCGGCGCCGGGCCGTCGATCGACGCCATGGTGACGGCGGGCGGAAAACCGGACTCGACGCGGCGCGCCAGCTCGGTGCTCGCGAAACCGACTGGGTCCCAACGGATCACGGCCTGTACGGGAGCCAGCGCGGCATCGGCGACGATGACCATCGCACCGCCCTGGCCGCGGGGACGGACAAGGGCGCCAACCGCCATCCACCGTCGGACGGCGTCCTCGTCGACGCGCAGGTCGGCCCGGTCGAGTTGTGCCCAGGTGTCGAGCACGACGGCGGCACCGTAACCGCCGTCGGCCACCGGTTCGGCTCCCGGCGTGGCCACCACGACGCGTGCTCCCGCGTCCACCCGGTCGGCCACCGCCGCTCCCCCGCTGGTCAGCACCGGCACCCCGGCGAAGGCGCGACCGAGTTCCTCGGCGGTGCGGCGTGCGCCGGTGGTGAGCGCCCGCACCGTGGTGCCGCCGCACTCGGGGCAGCGGAACGCGACCTCCGGCCGGCCACACCACCGGCACGACAGATGCTGGTCGGCGTCGAGTTCGAGCGGACCGTGACAGGCGCGGCAGCGGGCGTGGGCGCGGCAACGGGCGCAGGACAGCGACGGGATGTAGCCGCGGCGGGGCACGCTGAACAGCACCGGGGCGTCGGCGGCCAGCGCGGAACGTGCCGCGTCGAAGGCCAGTGCGGGAATGCGGGCGGTACGCGCCAACCGATCGCGGGCGATGCGGGCGTCCTCGTCGGTGATGGCGTCGATCCGGGGTGCGCGTTCGCGCACCACCGCGCGATCGGCCACCAGATCGTGCGCCCACCCGGACTCGGCCAGCACCTGGGCCTCGGCGGTGCGGGCGAAACCGCCGATCACCAGTCCGGACTGTTCGATGTGCGCCCGCAACACCGCCACTTCCCGCGGATGCGGATAGGGTGCGCGGGGTTCGGCGAGGCTGTCGTCGCCGTCGTCCCACACCACGATGAGGCCCAGATCGTGCACCGGCGCGAACACCGCGCTGCGGGTGCCGAGCACCACGTCGGCGGCGCCGCGACGCACCGCGAGCCAGCGGCGGTAGCGGGCGGTGGGCCCGAGGCCGGCCGCCAGCGTCACACAGCGGTCGCCGAGCAGCGGTGCGCACGCCGCGTCGAGCCGGTCGAGATCGCGCTGGTCGGGCACGATGACCACCACTCCACGTCCGGCGGCGGCGGTGACGGCGGCCAGTTCGGCCAATCGCTGCGTCCATTGCTCACCCGGCAGCGCCTGCCACAGCGCGCGGGGCGTCGCCCCGGCGGCCAGCGCATCCAGGAACGAGTCGGCGTTGCGGTAGGCCCGCCACGGCTCGCGGTCGCCGACGATCACCTCGGCGGTGGGTGCGGCGGTGGCTTCTTTCTCGGTGCGCGCGTGACGTGGGGGCACCGCGAGGCGCACCACATCCGACATCGTGCCCGCGTAGCGGTCGGCGACGGCCCGGCACACCCGGATCATCTCCGGCGAGAGCACCGGCTCCGGCGAGACCACCCGGTCGAGCCAGCCCAGTTTGCCGGGATGCTCGGATTCGTCGACGCGGTCGAGCAGGAAACCGTCGATCAGTCGACCGGAGAACCGGACGCGCACGCGGGCGCCGGGCACCGCGTCGGCGTCCTGCTCGGAGTCGATGAGGTAATCGAAGGCCCGGTCGAGATGGGCCAGCCCGAGCATGGGCAGGACCTTCGCGACCGGCCTCGACGCGGCACGTTCTTTCAGAGAACTGCCGCTCGCGGTCAGAGACCTGCCGCCGCGCGCAACTTCTCGGCGCGGTCGGTGTTCTCCCACGGCAGACCCAGGTCGGTACGACCGAAGTGCCCGTAGGCGGCGGTGGGCGCGTAGATGGGTCGCAGCAGGTCGAGGTCGCGGATGATCGCGAGCGGACGCAGATCGAAGGTCTCGGCGATCGCCTTGCGGATCACCGCCGGGTCGGTCTTCTCGGTGCCGAAGGTCTCCACGAACAGTCCGACCGGCGCTGCCTTGCCGATCGCGTAGGCCACCTGCACCTCGATGCGGCTGGCCAGTCCCGCGGCCACCGCGTTCTTGGCCACCCAGCGCATCGCGTAGGCCGCGCTGCGGTCCACCTTCGACGGGTCCTTGCCGGAGAACGCGCCGCCACCGTGTCGCGCCATGCCGCCGTAGGTGTCGACGATGATCTTGCGTCCGGTGAGGCCCGCATCGCCCATCGGCCCGCCGAGCACGAACTTACCCGTGGGGTTGACGAACAACCGGTAGCCGTCGGTGACGAAGCCGGGCACCTCGAGGTCGGCGAGTACCGGATCGATCACCTGCGTGGTGATGTCGGGGGTGAGCATGTTGTCGAGGTCGATGTCGGCGGCATGCTGCGTCGAGACCACCACGGTGTCGAGACGGACCGGCTTGTCGCCGTCGTATTCGATGGTGACCTGCGTCTTGCCGTCGGGACGCAGGTACGGCAGCCTGCCG
This sequence comes from Gordonia sp. NPDC003425, assembly GCF_053588635.1. Taxonomy (NCBI): domain Bacteria; kingdom Bacillati; phylum Actinomycetota; class Actinomycetes; order Mycobacteriales; family Gordoniaceae; genus Gordonia; species Gordonia sp. NPDC003425. The sequence goes on from NZ_JBSFQI010000004.1 coordinate 220,553, forward strand.
TTCTTGCGGACCTCGGTGAGCCGGCGCGACAGGCGGTGGGCCAGCGCGATGGGCACCGGCATCAGTTCGGGGGTCTCGTCGGTGGCATATCCGAACATCAGGCCCTGGTCGCCCGCGCCCTGCGCGTCGATCTCGTCCTCGGAGATGCCGCTGCGGCTCTCGTGCGAGTTGAACACGCCGCCGGCGATGTCGGGTGACTGCGCGCCGATCGCGACGTTGACGCCGCAGGACGCGCCGTCGAATCCCTTGGTCGACGAGTCGTAGCCGATGTCGAGGATCTTGGCGCGCACGATGCCCGGGATGTCGACGTACGCGGTGGTGGTGACCTCGCCCGCCACATGCACCTGCCCGGTGGTGACGAGGGTCTCCACGGCCACCCGGGCATGCGGGTCCTCGGCCAGGATCGCGTCGAGAACCGAGTCGCTGATCGCGTCACAGATCTTGTCGGGATGTCCCTCGGTGACTGACTCACTGGTGAACAGGCGCGACGCAGATGTGGTCATCGGGTCCTCTCAAGATCGTGGTGGTCCGCGGTGGCAACCGGCGCGGATGTCGTCGATTAGGGTTTCAACCTACACACCCGGTCCGACGGTGCGTCGGATCAGGTCAGGTGCGCTCTACATCTGGCACCAGCGTGCGGACTTCGTCAAGTATCCGGCTCGCCATGAGTGTTTTCGAGCCCAGCGGCAACGCCGTCTCCGAGCCCGTGGCGGTGAGCAGCCAGCCGGTGTTGTCCTCGGTGCCGAACGCCTTTCCGTTGCCCACGGCGTTCACGACAAGGACGTCGCAGCCCTTGCGACGCAGTTTTGCGCGGCCGTGGTCGAGGACGCCGCCGTGCTCGTCGCCGGTCTCGGCGGCAAATCCGACGATCACCGTGTCGGTGGGAATCGCCCCGGCCGCACGTTCTTCGACCAGCCCACGCAGGATGTCGGGATTGGTGGTCAGTTCGATCGGCGCCGGACCTTGCGCACCCTTCTTGATCTTCGCCTCGGCGGTGGAAACGGGACGGAAGTCGGCGACCGCGGCGGCCATGATCACCACATCGCATTCGGCGGCCCGTTTGGTCATCTCGTCGGCGAGTTGCCGGGCGGTGGACACGTGCACCACCTCGACCGCGGCGGGATCCCCGGCCTCGTTGGTGGATCCGGCGACGACGGTGACCTGGGCTCCGCGCTGCGCCGCGGCGCGGGCCAGGGCGAAGCCCTGCTTGCCGGAGCTGTGGTTGCCGAGGAAACGCACCGGGTCGAGTGGTTCGCGGGTGCCACCGGCGCTGATCACCATGCGCACCCCGGCCAGGTCGTGGGGCAGGGCGTCGGCGCGGTCGAGGAGCAGTTCACCCAGCAGAGCGATCTCCTGCGGATCGGGCAGGCGACCGGCGCCGCTGTCGCGGCCGGTGAGCCGCCCGGAGGCCGGGGTCAGCACCGTGACTCCACGCGCGCGCAGAGTGTCGACGTTCTGCTGGGTGGCGGGATGTTCCCACATCTCGGTGTGCATGGCGGGCACCATCATCACCGGGCAGCGCACCGTCAGCAGCGACGCGGTGAGCAGGTCGTCGGCGCGACCGGCGGCGGCGCGGGCCATCAGGTCGGCGGTGGCGGGTGCGACGATCACCAGGTCGGCGCCTTGCCCCAGACGCACATGCGCCACCTGGTCGACGTCGTCGAAGACCTCCGTGCTCACCGGGTGACCGGAGAGCGCCTCAAAAGTGGCGGCGCCGATGAAGTTCAGGGCGGCGCGGGTGGGTACCACCCGCACTTCGTGGCCGGCCTCGGTGAAATGCCGGATCACCGAGCACACCTTGTATGCGGCGATCCCGCCGCCGACGCCGACGAGGATGCGCCGCCGTGCGGTTCCCGGAGAGCTCATCGCCGCGGCCGCGGTCTTACTCGCCCTCGGTGTGCTCGAGCAGGTCGGAGTGGATCTCACGCAGCGCGATCGACAGCGGCTTTTCCTGCAGACCCGGCTCCACCAGCGGTCCGACGTATTCGAGGATGCCGTCGCCGAGCTGGTTGTAGTAGTCGTTGATCTGGCGGGCGCGCTTGGCCGCGTAGATCACCAGGGCGTACTTCGACGACGCGCGGTCGAGCAGGTCGTCGATGGGGGGATTGGTGATGCCGATGGGGGTCTCGTACGCCGGGGCGTCGGCGATCTCGGTCATCTCGAAATTGGTCTGCGTGCTCACGCGGGCTCCTGCGTTGATCTGTCGCGAATAATGTCGGTGGGCCTAGCTGCGGGCCACGGCGTCCGGTCCGACCAGCAAGGATACCAATTGGTGCGCTGCGGAGTCGACTTCGGTGTTCACCACCACGTGGTCGAACTCGTCTTGCGCGGCCATTTCGGTGCGGGCCGTGTCCAGTCGGCGGGCCACCGCCTCGGGGGTCTCGGTGCCGCGTTTGGTGAGGCGGGAGACGAGATCGTCCCAGCTCGGCGGCGCCAGGAAGACGGTGATCGCCTCCGGCAGCCGACGCACCACGTTGCGTGCGCCGACCAGGTCCACCTCCAACAGTACCGGCCTGCCCGCGGCCAGCGCGTCCTCGACGGGCCTCGCCACGGTACCGCTGCGCTGCAGGCCACCGTGGATGTCGGCCCATTCAAGGAACTCGTCGTCGGCGATCATCTGATCGAACCGCTCGCGGGACACAAAGCGGTAGTCGCGGCCGTCGACCTCGCCGGGACGCGGATCGCGGGTGGTGGCCGAGACGCTGAAGTACAGGTCGGGGACGAGTTCTCGGACCCGGCTGACCACCGTCGACTTCCCCACGGCCGAGGGGCCGACCAATACCACCAGTCGGCCCCTCGGTTTCGCGGTGTGTCCGCTCAGGACGGGAACTTCTCGAGCAGCGCCTTGCGCTGACGATCGCCGAGGCCGCGCAGGCGGCGGGTGGGGGCGATCTCGAGTTCGGTCATGATCTCCTGCGCCTTGACCTTGCCGACCTTGGGCAGGGCCTCGAGCAGTGCCGAGACCTTCATCTTGCCGAGGATCTCGTCGTTCTCGGCGTCCTTGAGCACCTGCGCGAGGTCGGTGCCGCCACGCTTGAGGCGTTCTTTGAGTTCAGCGCGTGCACGCCGAGCGGCCGCCGCCTTCTCCAACGCGGCAGCGCGCTGCTCGTCTGTCAACTGGGGAAGCGCCACGGTTTCCTCCGTCTTTCGTTCTCGATCTGGACTGCACCGGCACCTGGGTCAGGTGCCCGGTGGCACTGGGCCGGCGCTCGGCGGATGCGCGGGCCCCTGGTGGCCTGGCGTCCGCCGAATTACTGCGGCGAAAGCGACCGTACCCACGTGAGCAGGCATTTGCGAGAGCCACCCCCGGGTAAACACCAGGATCTGGTGCTGTAAAGAGTCCACCGGTCATCACGACGTGGATGGGCGTCCCCCTCGCCCACCGACCCCGGGAGGACGCGTTGATTCCTATTATCGACGCAGCTCAGAGGCACAAAAAGGGAGCGCACCAGGCCACCCGGCAGTTCCGCCCACACCGAGGACGACGCGGCACTGCTGAGCAGGATGTGACGGGTGGGACTGTGGCCGAGGAGACCGGATTTTCTCCGTCGTCCCAGCGTGTCGCGGCGCGCGACCCCGGATATGCACACCCACCCGCCGCCCCGGACCGATGGGTTAGTGTCTGCGCATGCCTAGGTCGAGGCGTCCGAAACGCGCGGAGTTGCGGTGACCACCTGGGACCTGCGGGTGCAGCGGTACCACGATGACCTCACCGACGCCGTGATAGCGGTCTTCGGCCCCGGCGCCGTGACCGACGTGGTGCCGCGGTTGTTGAACGTCGCCGAACAAGCGTTCCGTGTGCGACCCGAGGCACTCCGCGAACTCGACGAGCGGCGACTGCTGCGGCCCGACTGGCTTCAGCAACCCGACATGATCGGATACGCGGCCTACACCGAGCGTTTCGCCGGGACGCTGGCCGGGGTGGCCGGGCGTCTGGATCATCTGCGGGAACTCGGCGTCACCTATCTGCACTTGATGCCGCTGCTGCAACCGCGTCCGGGCGACAACGACGGCGGCTACGCCGTCGCCGACTACCGGCGGGTGCGCCCGGACCTGGGCACCACCGACGATCTGGCCGACCTCGCCGACACGCTGCGCGCCGCAGGAATCAGTCTCACCGTCGACCTCGTTCTCAATCACGTCGCGCGAGAACACGAGTGGGCGCAGAAGGCGATCGGCGGAGATCCCAAGTACCGCGCCTACTTCCACACATTCGCCGACCGCACCGAACCGGACGTGTACGAACGCACCCTTCCCGAGGTGTTCCCGGACTTCGCGCCCGGCAACTTCACGTTCGACGAGGAGATGGGCCGGTGGGTGTGGACCACCTTCAACTCCTGGCAGTGGGATCTGAACTGGGCCAATCCCGACGTGCTGCTCGAGTTCGCGGACATCATCTTCTTCCTGGCCAATCTCGGCGTGGAGGTGTTCCGTCTCGACGCGATCGCGTTCCTGTGGAAACGCGTCGGCACCGACTGCCAGAACCAGCCCGAGGTGCATGCGATCACCCAGATCCTGCGTGCGCTGACCCGAATGGTGGCGCCGGCGGTGGCGTTCAAGGCCGAGGCGATCGTGGGACCCGCCCAGCTCGTCGCCTACCTGGGTGTGGGCCGGCACGACGGCCGGGTGAGCGATCTGGCCTATCACAACTCGCTGATGGTGCAGATCTGGTCGATGCTCGCCACGGCCGACACCGCCCTGGCCGGCCACGCACTCGGCGCCCTGCCGCCGACACCGCCGACGGGCACCTGGATCTGTTACGTACGCTGCCACGACGACATCGGCTGGGCCATCGACGACGCCGACGCCGCAGCCGTGGGACTCACCGGCGGCCCGCACCGCCGGTTTCTCTCCGACTGGTTCTCCGGCGCGTTTCCCGGATCTCCCGCTGCGGGACTGGTGTTCCAGTCCAATCCGGAGACCGGCGACCGGCGGATCAGCGGCACCACCGCGGCGCTGACCGGACTTCAGACGGCCGCCGACGCCGCCGAGGTCGACGCCGCGCTGGGCCGCATCTTCCTGGCCCATGCGATCGCCTACGGGTGGGGTGGCATCCCGGTGATCTGGAGCGGCGACGAACTCGGCACACCCAACGATCCGCACTGGGCCGACGAGGCCGGCCACGCGAACGACAACAGGTGGGCACACCGGCCGGCACTCGACCCCGCACGATTCGCCGCGCGCCACGATCCGGAATCGATTCCCGGACGTGTCTTCGCCGGACTGCGTCACCTCGGGCGGGTGCGGGCGTCTCTCCCCCACCTGCACGCGCGTGTCCCCAGCGAGATCGTGTGGTCCGACGGGCCCGTTCTGGTGACCGCCCGACGGGCGCCGCTCGGCCCGCTGGTGGGTGTGTACAACGTGAGTGCGCGGTGGGTGTCCCTACCGATCGAGGTGATCGGAGGATGCGGGATCGAGCGGCCGTGGGATGTGCTCTCCGATCGCCCGATCAGCCCCGACGACGCCGGCTCGGTGTGGTTGGCCCCGTATGCGGCGTGGTGGGTGCTCGACGCTTCGGCGCGGTAGCCCTCCACATCGACAGGACGGCTAGCAGGGCAATGTCGCGATGGCCACCGTTCCGCCGCGCGGGGCCGCCATGACCGACAGCGTGCCGCCTTCGGCCTCCAGACGAATCCGCCGCGACTGCAGGCCCAGGTGCCCGTCGGCGAGCCTGGCCGCCAGGGTCGCGGGGTCCACGTCGGCGTCGGCCACACCCACACCGTCGTCGAGGACAACGAGCCGCGCGCGACCCTCGTCACGTTCGATGGTGACTTCGGCCCGGGTGGCGTGCGCGTGTTTGACCACGTTGGTGAGCAACTCCCGTGCCGTGGCGTAGAGCAGCCGGTCGGCGGGCGTGCGGGCGGTGTCGGGCCAGCCCGCGCTGTCGACGCTGACCCGCAACCGGTTGGTGGCCTCTACCGACCGCCCCAGTTCGCTCAGCGCCGCGGCCAGACCGTACTGGTCGAGCACCGCCGGATGCAGGGTGGTCAGCGTCGAGCGCAACAACCTGCTCGACTCGCCCAGCGCGGCGTCGATGCGGTCGAGAGCTGCCGGGTCGCCGTCGCGGGCGGCGGCCACGTCGTGCCGGGCGGCGAGCACGAACTGCAGCGCACCGTCGTGCAATGCCTCGGCGAGGTCGCGACGTTCCCGCTCCTCGATCTGCATCGCGTCGTCGAGCAGTTCGGACCTCTCGACGGCCAGCGCGCCGATGGCCTCCACGCGCGAGCGCTGCACCCGCGAGAGCATGATGCTTCCGACGCCGAGCGCTGCGATCACGAACGTGTCGAGCAGGACATAGGACCACGGCCTGTCGTTCGCGCCTTTGGCTGCTGCGCTGGCGACAAAGAACACCACGGTTGTCGGCACGGCGACCGCCACGCACACCCATGGACGCAGCTGTGTCGCCGCGATGAGCGGGATGATCGCCAACCCGTCGAGGAGTACGTCGGAGGTCCAGCTGATCGCGTCCGAACGCGCGCAGAGCACTGCGAGTGCCGTCAGCGCCGCGAGATCGACGAACACCGCGAGCCAGGCGAACCGAGCGATCCTGAGTCCCAACAGTGGCGCGGCCACGGCCGAGCCGACGCACCAGGCGACGTAACATCCCACCACCGTCCACGTCGCCGCCAGCGACCGGGCGGGTGGATCGAACGCGATCACGAGCACCACGAACACGGCCAGGATCAGGCGTAGGACGACCTGGATACGAACACCCCGCGTCACATGGTCGACGAGAATCGGGTAGAGCGACGCCGACCCGACCAGGTCGGGTAACTGTCGGTGCGGACGCGAGGCGGCCTCAGTCGATGAGTCCACGGCGCATCCCCTCGGCCACCGCGGCGGCACGGTCGGAGACGCCGAGTTTCTCGTAGAGGCGCTGCGTGTGGGTTTTCACCGTGGCGGCACCGATGTAGAGCTCGGCAGCGATCTGCGGGATGGACTGTCCGCGGGCGAACCCGTTGAGCACCTGGGATTCCCGCTCACTGAGCGTAGGTGCGCCGGACACCGAGTGCGCCCGGATCTGATCGACCAGCCCGGTGGCCAGTTCCGGCGGTATCACCGTCTCGCCCTTGGCCACCCGCTCCACCGCCGAGACGATCGTGTCGCGGTCGGATTCCTTGGACAGATAGCCGCTGGCGCCCTTCTCCAGCGCGGCGAACACGATCGGCGCATCGGTGACCGCCGAGAGCAGCAACACCTTGGTGGGCAGCCCATCCCGGGTCACGGCGTGCGCCACGTCGACACCGTTCATGTCGGGCATCTGGTAGTCGACGACGGCGACGTCGGGCGTCTTCTCACGGATCACCTCTAGTGCGCTGCGTCCGTCGCCGGCCTCGCCCACCACCGAGACGCGTCCGCTGGCAGTGAGACCCCGGCTGACACCGTCCCGGAAGAAGGGATGGTCATCGACGACCACCACGGTCACCCGCTGAGCACCCACATTTTCCATCACATGAGCGTAAACGGTGCATCCGCCGGGAATCCGAACCCCACGGTCGCGTTACCGACCGGACTTGGGTGGTGTTGGAGAATCTGGGTGCTCGTATGGAATGCCGCCTTGGGCCTTTGGTGCCGCACGAGTAGGACCTTTGGCCTATCACATTGTGGTGCAGCGGGTTTCGTGGTTTCCGAGTAGTTCATGATGCTATCATTGGCTATGTAGTGCAGTGCATATCCAGTGCGCGCACGGCCACCTGAAGGGGTGAGGTCGATGACGACCACACGGATCATGTCCATCAGCGGGGTGGCGGTCACCGCCGCAGCGTTGGCCGGGATCGGGGCCGCGGTGCTACCCGCGGCAGCAATGGGCACCGCACCCCCCAACCCGTTCACCGTTGTCGATGCGAGTGTGCCGGTGTGGGCTCAACACAATGGGTTGGCGCGCCTGGCGGGGATCACTGCCCCGATCGGCGGGGTCGGTACCACCAGCGATGGTGGGCAGGTTGCGGTGGTCGATACCGGCGCGTTCTTGTTGGATCTGCAGGCGGCGGTGGCGCGCGGTGATGCCAGTACCGGGGTGGTCGATCTGAACTCGCGGGTGCACACGGCGGTCACCGAGCTCACCGGACGTTCACTTGACGTGGCGGCACCCCACAGTGGTGGCGGTGCTGATCCTGCCGACGTCACGCACGCGAGCGCTGTCTCCTACACCGTGCCCACAGGGGGTGGTGGTGCCACCGTGCGTGGCGTGGTGGCGTCGGCCGCCGCGTTGGTGGCCGCGGTTGACGCCGATGGCAACGCGGTGAATCTGGTGATGACCATCAGCCTCGACCCCGACACCGGTCTGCGGGTGGTAGGCCCGTTCGGATTGTTGTGGATCGGCAACGGTGCTGATGGCACCAGCACCACTCCCAACGGGGGTAACGGCGGCATCCTGTTCGGCAGCGGTGGTGCCGGATTCGGCGGTGGTAGCGGTGGGAACGCCGGGCTGATCGGTAACGGCGGTGCCGGTGGTGACGGTACTACCGGCGGGAACGGTGGTATCGGTGGCTTGTTGTTCGGATCCGGTGGTGCCGGCGGCAACAGCACCGTGAATGGTGGAGTGGCCGGTAACGGTGGGCGCGCCGGGTTCTGGGGGTCCGGCGGTGACGGCGGCACCGCCGCCGCAGGCGTGTACGGGGTGACCGGCGGTAATGGTGGTGCCGGTGGCTGGGTCCTCGGCAACGGTGGTGCCGGCGGTAACGGCAGCAACGGCACCGAGTACTACGGCGGTAATGGGGGTTTGGTCCTCGTCAACGGTGGTAGCGGCGGTAACGGCGGCATCGCCTACCTCGTCGGTAACGGCGGCGCCGGCGGTAACGGCGGCAATGGCGCCGACGGCATCACCCTCGCCACCGTCACACCCCTCCCGCCGGCCGCTGACGGCACCGACGGCACCAGCGACGACAGGAACGGTGGCCACGGCAGTGACGGCACTGAAGTCGGGCAACCCGGCGGAAACGGTGGCAAAGGTTACTGGGATTCCGAGAGCAGCGCAGGTGGTGATGGCGGCAACGGCGGCCCCGCGGCCGATGGTGGCAACGGTGGTGCAGGTAGCGACGCGTACACCGGCGCCGGCGGCGCCGGCGGCAACGGCGGTGATGGCGGCACCGGGCTGACCGGCAACCCGGGCACCAGCGGCGGCAACGGCGGCAGCGGTGGCAACGGTGGGGTTCTCTTCGGCACCGGCGGAGCCGGCGGCGGCAGCGGCAATGGCGGTGACGGCAGCAACGGCGGAACGGGCGGCAATGGCGGCGCGGGTGGTAAGGGCGGTGGAGGATGGCATGTCGGCGGCACCGGAGGAGACGGGGGCGCGGGCGGTGACGGTGGCGCGGGCGGTGACGGCGGACACGCCGGCACCGCGGGCACCGCAGGCAGCGGCGGCCTCATCGGCCAGCGCGGCACCACCGGAACCACCGGAATCGGAGGCGCCGGAGGCGCTGGCGGTGTGGGGGGCACCGGAGGTGTCGGCGGTAACGGGGGAAGCAGCATCGACGGCGGCAGCGGCGCCTACGGCCAGTCCGGCGCCAGCGGTCAGCAAGGCGCCAACGGCGCGAACGGCTGACCCCATCCCACCTCGGCCCGGAGTCACACCCCCGGTCCGAATTGCGCGGGCCCTACCCGGACAGCAACGGTCAGTGGTGGGCGCTCAGCGCCGGTTGGCACGGCAATGTCGCGATGGCCACCGTTCCGCCGCGCGGGGCGGGCGTCGAGTGCGCTCGGATCTGGTCGACCAGCCCGGTGGCCAGTTCCGGTGGTATCACCGTCTCCCCCTTGGCCACCCGCTCCACCGCCGAGAGCAGCAACACCTTGGTGGGCAGCCCATCCCGGGTCACGGCGTGCGCGACGTCGACACCGTTCATGTCGGGCATCTGGTAGTCGACGACGGCGACGTCGGGAGTCTTCTCACGGATCACTTCTAGTGCGCTGCGTCCGTCGCCGGCCTCGCCCACCACCGAGACGCGTCCGCTGGCAGTGAGACCCCGACTGACACCGTCCCGGAAGAAGGGATGGTCATCCACAACCACCACAGTCACCCGCTGAGCGCCCACATTCTCCATCACATGAGCGTAAACGGTGCATCCACCGGGAATCCGAACCCGACGGTCGCGTTACCGACCGGACTTGGGTGGTGTTGGAGAATCTGGGTGCTACAGCACCCAGATTCTCCAAGATCACCCAGGTTCTCTGCGCTCGGCGTTTCCGCGACCTCACGAACCGGCGTCAGCCCAGCGCGGCTTCGACCTCGTCGCGGGTGCGGCTGCATTCGGCGGCCAGTGCGCCGACGTCGGGTCCGGCACGCAGCACCCCGCGCGAGCTGGCGGGCAGCACCCAGCGCAGGTCGGCGCCGGCGAATACCTCGGGCAGATCGGCCGCGGTGGCGCCCTGGGCGCCGAGTCCGGGTGCCAGGATCGGACCATTGAGGGCGCTCAGGTCGAGTCCGTGGGCGCGGGTGGCGCCGACCACGAGTCCCAGCGTCGCCGAGCCATCCGCATTGCGTGCGGCGGCGTCGTCGACCATCATCTGGGCGACGGTCCGTCCACCGGTAGCGGCGAGCTGGACCGGTGCGCCCTCCGGGTTCGAGGTGCGCGCGAGCACGAACACGCACCCGCCGGCGGCGCGTGCGGCGTCGAACGCCGGTGTGAGAGAGCCGAATCCGAGATACGGCGACGCGGTGACCGCGTCGGCGCACAGCGGCGAGGCGTCGTCGAGCCACGAGTGTGCGTAGGCGGCCATGGTGGAGCCGATGTCGCCGCGTTTGGCGTCGGCGATCACCAGTGCGCCCGCCTCCCGGCATCCGGCAATGGTGCGTTCGAGCACCGCGAAACCGGCCGCACCGAACGCCTCGAAGAACGCCACCTGCGGTTTGATCACCGCCGCGACGGGACCGAGTGCCTCGACGCAGATGTCGGCGAACCGCGCCAGACCGGTCGCGTCCACCGGCAACCCCCACTGGTCGAGGAGTTCGGCGTGCGGGTCGATGCCCGCACACAACCGTCCGCGCGCATCGACGGCGGCACGATACCGGGCGGCGAAACCCGTTGCCGCAGCAGTACTCACCGCTCGTTCACCAGCGCGGCGTGCCTGCGCTGCAGCGACTCGACACCCATCCGCTCCGAGAGCGCCGCCTCGATACCCTGCACGGCGGCGCTGGCCCCCTGCACCGTGGTGATGCACGGAATCCCAGCGGCCACTGCGGCGCTGCGGATCTCGTAGCCGTCGACACGCGGACCGGACTGCCCGTACGGGGTGTTGATCACCATCGCCACGTCGCCGTCGCGGATCGCATCGAGGATGGTGCGTTCACCGGGCGCGGCCTCGAAGTGTTTACGCACGGTGGTGGCCACGATCCCGTTGCGGCGCAACACCTCCGCAGTGCCCTCGGTCGCCAGGATGGTGAAGCCGAGGTCGGCGAGGTGTTTGACCGGGAACAGCAGGGCACGCTTGTCCTTGTTGGCCACCGACACGAACACCGCCCCCGTGGTGGGAAGCGAACCGTAGGCGGCGGTCTGCGATTTCGCGAACGCCCGGCCGAAGTCGGCGTCGATACCCATCACCTCGCCGGTCGACTTCATCTCCGGGCTCAGCAGCGAATCCACCCCGGTGCCGTCGTGACGCCGGAATCGGTTGAACGGCAACACCGCTTCCTTCACCGCGATCGGCGCCGCAGCCGGCGCCACCCCGCCGTCACCGGTGGGATCGAGGATCTGCTGCTCGCGCAGTTCGGCGATGCTCTCCCCCAACATCACCCGCGCGCACGCCTTCGCCAGCGGCACCGCGGTGGCCTTGGACACGAACGGCACCGTGCGACTCGCCCGCGGATTGGCTTCCAGCACATAGAGAACGTCGTCCTTGAGCGCGTACTGCACGTTGAGCAGCCCGCGCACCCCGATGCCCTTGGCCAGCGCCTCGGTGGACCGGCGCACCATCTCGAGATCGGACCGGCCCAGCGTGACCGGCGGCAACGCGCACGCGGAGTCGCCGGAATGGATGCCGGCCTCCTCGATGTGCTCCATCACGCCCCCGATGTACACCTCGTCGCCGTCGCACAGGGCGTCGACGTCGATCTCCACCGCATCCTCGAGGAAGCGGTCCACCAGCACCGGGTGGTCGGGGGTGAGTTCGGTGGCGCGCGAGATGTAGTCGGCGAGACTCGCCTCGTCGTAGACGATCTCCATGCCGCGTCCGCCGAGCACATACGACGGCCGCACGAGCACCGGATAGCCGATGCGCGCGGCGGTGTCGCGGGCCTCCTCGAACGATGTGGCGGTGCCGAAGGCGGGTGCCGGCAGACCGGCGGCCGTGAGGACCTTGCCGAATTCGCCGCGGTCCTCGGCCAGGTCGATGGCCGCCGGACTGGTGCCGACGATGGGCACCCCCGCCGCCTCGAGCCGATGCGCCAGACCCAGCGGTGTCTGCCCGCCGAGTTGCACGATGACGCCGGCGACGGTGCCCGATTCCGATTCGGCGTGGTACACCTCCAGCACATCCTCGAACGTCAGCGGCTCGAAATAGAGACGGTCGGCGGTGTCGTAGTCGGTGGAGACGGTCTCGGGGTTGCAGTTGACCATCACCGTCTCGTACCCCGCTTCGGAGAGGGTCAGCGCGGCGTGCACACACGAGTAGTCGAACTCGATGCCCTGACCGATGCGGTTGGGACCCGACCCCAGGATGAGCACCTTGGGCCGTTCGGTCTGCGGCGCGATCTCACTGACCGCGGCGGGGTCGAGTTCGTAGGTGGAGTAGTGATAGGGCGTGCGGGCCTCGAACTCGGCGGCGCAGGTGTCCACGGTCTTGTACACCGGGCGCACACCGAGCCCGATGCGGTGGTCCCGCACAGCCGCCTCGTCGGCGAAATCGGTACGCAGCGCGGCGATCTGGCGGTCGGAGAACCCCGACGACTTCGCGTCGCGCAGGAGATCCTCGGTGAGCTGCGCGGCGTCGCGGATCTCGGCGCCGAGTGCACCGATGCCCGCGATCTCGGCGAGGAACCACGGGTCGATGGCGGTGGCCTCGTAGAGCTGTTCGACGGTGGCGCCCGCATCGAAGGCCAGCATGATGCCGTAGAGCCGGCCGTCCTTCGGGGTGCGCAAGGTATCGAGCAGGGCATCGAGGTCGACGGTGGCCGGATCGGGCCGGTCGGCCTCGGTCCAGAAGCCGGCGGCCTTGGTCTCCAGCGACCGCATCACCTTGCCGAGCGCCTCGGTAAAGCTGCGTCCCAGGCTCATCGCCTCCCCCACCGACTTCATCGTGGTGGTCAGCGTGTCGTCGGCGCCGGGGAACTTCTCGAACGCGAACCGTGGTGCCTTGACCACCACGTAGTCCAGCGTCGGCTCGAAGCAGGCCGGCGTCTCCTTGGTGATGTCGTTGGTTATCTCGTCGAGGGTATAGCCGATGGCGAGCTTCGCGGCGATCTTGGCGATCGGGAATCCCGTTGCCTTGGAAGCCAATGCGGACGACCGCGAGACCCGCGGATTCATCTCGATCACCACGAGACGCCCATCGGTGGGGTCTTGGGCGAACTGGATGTTGCAGCCGCCGGTGTCGACGCCCACCTCGCGCAGGATGTCGATCGACAGGTCACGCATCCGCTGATATTCGCGGTCGGTCAGCGTCATCGCCGGTGCCACCGTGACCGAATCACCGGTGTGCACGCCCACCGGGTCGACGTTCTCGATGGAACACACCACCACCACGTTGTCGTGGTGGTCGCGCATCAGCTCGAGCTCGTATTCCTTCCAGCCCAGGATCGATTCCTCGATCAGCACGTTCGCCGTCGGGGATGCGGCCAGGCCGCCACCGGCGATGCGGTCGAGGTCGTCGGAGTCATACGCCATACCCGAACCGAGGCCGCCCATCGTGAACGACGGACGCACCACCACCGGGTAGCCGAGTTCGGCGACCGTCTCGCGGACCTCGGCCATGGTGTGGCAGACCCGTGAGCGGGCACTCTCCCCACCCACCTTGGCGACGATGTCCTTGAACATCTGACGGTCCTCGCCGCGCTGGATGGCGTCGAAGTCGGCACCGATGAGTTCGATGCCGTACTTCTCCAGCGAACCTCGATCATGCAGCGCCACAGCGGTGTTCAGTGCCGTCTGCCCGCCCAGGGTGGCGAGCACCGCGTCGATCGGGTGCCCGGCGTCGCGTTCGGCCTCGATCACCTTCTCCACGTACTCGGCGGTGATCGGTTCCACGTAGGTGGCGTCGGCGAACTCCGGGTCGGTCATGATGGTGGCGGGGTTGGAGTTCACCAGACTCACCCGTAGACCCTCGGCCTTGAGTACCCGGCATGCCTGCGTGCCGGAGTAGTCGAACTCGCAGGCCTGCCCGATGACGATCGGCCCGGAGCCGATCACCAGGACGTGCGCGATGTCTTGACGGCGCGGCATCTAGGACCTCGTTCCTTGTGCGCGTTCGGCCTCCAGCAGGGAGACGAACCTGTCGAAGAGGTAGGCGGCGTCGTGTGGACCCGCCGCCGCCTCCGGGTGGTATTGGACGGAAAACGCACGGCCCGAAAGCAGTTCGACGCCTTCGACGGTGCCGTCGTTGGCGCACACGTGGCTCACCCGGGCGCGGCCGAAGTCGGTGTCGAATTCCTCACCGGCTTCGCCTTCGAGCGCGAATCCGTGGTTCTGCGCGGTGATCGACACCTTGCCGGTGGCGGCGTCGATGACGGGGATGTTGATGCCACGGTGGCCGAACTTCATCTTGTAGGTGTCGCGGCCCAGTGCGCGGCCCAGGATCTGGTTGCCGAAACAGATACCGAACAGCGGCAATCCGGTGCCCAGTACCTGCCGGGTGAGTTCCACGGCGCCGTCGGCGGTGGCCGGGTCGCCGGGGCCGTTGGAGAGGAACACCCCGTCGGGACGCAGTTCGGTGATCGCGTCCAGACCGGCGTCGGCGGGCAGCACGTGCACGGCCACCCCACGCTGGGCGAACATGCGGGGCGTGTTGGTCTTGATGCCGAGATCGATGGCGGCGACGGTGAATCGGGCGTCGGCGGCCGGTTCCACCTCGTAGCCGGTGGGTGTGCTCACCTCGCCGGCCAGGTTGGCGCCCTTCATCGACGGTTGGTTGCGCACCCGGGCGAGCAACTCGTCTTCGGGGGCCAGGGCGGGACCGGAGAAGATGCCGGCGCGCATCGACCCGTGATCGCGGAGCATGCGCACCACGGTGCGGGTGTCGATGCCGCCGATCCCCACCACGCCCTGGCGCACCAACTCGTCCTGAAGGCTGGTGGTGGCACGCCAATTCGACACGCGCCGAGTGGGATTGCGCACCGCGTACCCGGCGACCCAGATCTTGCCGGAGTCACCGCGCTCGCCGTCGCTGCCCGCGCTGCCGGTCGATTCGCCGTCTTCGTCGTTCCAGCCGGTGTTACCGATCTGCGGTGCGGTGGCGATGACGATCTGCCGGTGATAGCTGGGATCGGTGAGCGTCTCCTGATACCCGGTCATCGCGGTGCAGAACACCGCCTCACCGAGTGTCTGGCCCACCGCGCCGAACTCCCGGCCGGTGAACACCTGTCCGTTCTCGAGTACGAGAACCGCTGAGCTCATTGGTCTTTCCTCTCGAACTCCGACACCCACGCGGGGTAGACGGTCTTGTCGTCGGCGCGTAACCCCGAGTCGATCTCGGTACCGCTGGGCAGCACCCAGCGGATCACCAGCACGCCGTCGGCGGTCATCACCTTGCCGGCCAGGCCGCGTTCGGTGCGCACCGCGGTGATCGAGGGCCGCGGAATCCAGATCTCGGTGGCGCCGCGGCGTTCGAGCAGGATGCCGTCGGGATAGGCCGCCATGGTGGCCGAGGCGCGATCACCGATGTCGCCCACAGCCACCCGATCCTGCCAGCTCGGCGCGATGGTGGAACCGACATAGAGTCCGGTGTCGGGCCCCAGCAGGGGTTCGCCGGGATCGGCCGGGATGAGCGGCATCTCGCCGATCATCTCGGCCTGACGCCGCCCCCGGTTGCGCCAGCCGCGCAGCACCAAGGCCACCAGTCCGGCCCACACCGCCACCACGACGACGATCACGATGATGCCGGAGATCGTCGAACTCATTGCGCCACCTGCCCGTTGCGGGTGGTCACCACACCGCGCAGCGTCGTGGCCACCACACTGGCCGGCATGGTGAGCGACTCGTACGGGGTGTTGGCCGACAGGCTGGCGAGCTTGGCACCCTCCACCTGCCAGGGAAGGTCGGGATCGACGAGCGTCAGATTGCCGGGCTCGCCCACCGCGATCGGACGTCCCTGGTCGGTGAGGCCGACGATCTGTGCGGGGCGTTCACTCATCACCAGCGCCACCCCGCGCCAGTCGAGCAGGCCCGGATTCACCATGGTCTCCACCACGATCGGCAGCGCGGTCTGCAGCCCCAGCATGCCGGGGCGCGCCTGGGAGAATTCGCAGCACTTCTCCTGCGCGGCGTGCGGTGCATGGTCGGTGGCCACGCAGTCGACGATGCCGTCGGCCAGTGCCTGCCGCAGCGCCAAGGTGTCGCTGACCTCCCGCAACGGCGGGTTCACCCGATTGATGCCGTCGTAGGTCTGCAGCCGGGAATCGTCGAGGAAGAGGTGATGAGGGGTGACCTCGGCGGTCACCGCGATGCCCTGCTGCTTGGCCCAGCGCAACAACTCCACGGTGCCCGCAGTCGAGGCGTGGCAGATGTGCACGCGCGCACCGGCGTCGCGCGCCAGCAGCGCGTCGCGCACCACGATCGACTCCTCGGCGGCGCGCGGCCAACCGGCAAGTCCCAGCCGCGCCGCGGTGGGGCCCTCGTGGGCCACCGCGCCGACGGTCAGCCTCGGCTCTTCGGCGTGCTGCGCGATGAGCACGTCGAGGCCCTTCGCGTATTCCAGTGCGCGGCGCATCAGCAGCGGGTCGGCGACACATTTGCCGTCGTCGCTGAACAGGCGGACCCGGCCGGCACCGGCGGCCATCAATCCCATCTCGGCGAGTTGCTTGCCCTCGAGCCCGACCGTCACCGCACCCACCGGGTACACGTCGACCAGACCCACCTCCTGCCCGGCGCGCCACACGTTGTCGGTGACGGTGGGGTTGTCGGCGACGGGAGAGGTGTTGGCCATCGCGAAGACCGCGGTGTAGCCGCCGAGAGCGGCTGCGGCCGAACCGGACCGGATGGTCTCGGTGTCCTCCCGGCCGGGTTCGCGTAGATGGGTGTGCAGGTCGACAAATCCCGGAAGTAGCACGCTCCCACCGCCGTCGATCACCTCCACATCGTCGGGCGACGACACCGCGTCGCCGATCTCGGTGATCTCACCGTCGGTGACGAGCACGTCGACCGGATCGCCCTCGCCGTAGGGCCGAACCTGCCGGAACAGCACTGACCCGGTCGCCGCGCTCACTGCGCACCTCCTGATTCGGCGCCGGCGAGCAGGCGGAAGAGCACCGCCATACGCACGTGCACCCCGTTGCGGACCTGTTCGAGAACGGCTGCGCGCGGCGAGTCGGCCACCGAGTACCCGATCTCCATGCCGCGCAGCATGGGACCCGGATGCAGCACGACGGCGTCGTCGGACAGCACACCGAGCCGGCGGTCGTTCAGGCCGAAACGCACCGAGTATTCCCGCGACGACGGGAAGAATCCGCCGTTCATGCGTTCGGCCTGCACTCGCAGCATCATCACCGCGTCGACGCCCGGCAGCACCGCGTTGAGATCGTCGGAGGTGGTCACCCCCCACTGGTCGACACCCACCGGCAGCAGGGTGGGCGGCGCGACGAGCACCACGTCGGCGCCAAGCGTGGTGAGGAGAAACGCGTTGGAGCGGGCCACCCGCGAGTGCAGGACGTCGCCGACGATCGCGATGCGTCGACCGTCGATCGATCCGAGCCGCTGCCGCAGGGTGAGAGCGTCGAGGAGCGCCTGCGTCGGATGTTCGTGGGTGCCGTCACCGGCGTTGATCACCGCAGGCCCGACCCCGGCGTCGTCGGGACCGTCGGGTCCGAAACCACCTTCGGTCCAGGCCGCGATCTGGTGGGCGGCACCGGATGCGGGGTGGCGCACGATGAGGGCGTCGGCGCCCGCCGCGCGCAGCGTCTTGACGGTGTCGCGCAGCGATTCGCCCTTGTTGACCGACGAACTCGAGGCGCTCACGTTGATCACATCGGCGCTCATCCACTTACCCGCCACCTCGAAGGACACGCGGGTGCGGGTGGAGTTCTCGTAGAACACGGTCATGATGGTGCGTCCGCGCAGGGTGGGCAGTTTGCGCACTTCCCGGCCGGTCAAGGCCTGTTCGAAGCGTTGCGCCTCGTCGAGCAGTGCGGTGGCGTCGTCGCGGGAGAGGTCGGCGGCCGACAGCAGGTGACGCATCAGCGGGCCGCCCGCCCGGCCGCGCCGAGCACGACCTCGTCGGCCCCGTCGTATTCCTCGAGGTGCACCGCGACGGTTTCGTCGCGTGAGGTGGGGATGTTCTTGCCGACGTAGTCGGCGCGCAGCGGCAGTTCGCGGTGGCCGCGGTCGACGAGCACCGCGAGTTGCACCGCGGCGGGCCGCCCGAGGTCGCGCAGCGCGTCGAGCGCGGCGCGCACGGTGCGACCGGAGTAGAGAACGTCGTCGACGAGGATGACCACCGCGTTGTCGACGCCGCCGGACGGCACCATGGTGGGTTCGAGCGCCCGGTGCGGTTTGGCGCGCAGGTCGTCGCGGTAGAGGGTGATGTCGAGGTAGCCCACCGGGACGTCGACCCCGGAGAACTCGCGGATCTTGTCGGCCAGCCGGTCGGCGAGAGTGGTTCCGCGCGTGGGGATTCCGATGATCACCACGCGGGGGGCGTCGGGTGAATCGAGCGCCGTCTTCTCGATGATCTGATGGGCGACCCGCGCGATGGTGCGGGAGACGTCTGCCGCGTCGAGCAGTACGCGCCGCGGGGATTGTTCGCCGTCGGTGGGCGTGACCACGCCGACCTCCTTCTCCGCCTCGCAGGACGGATCGTTAAAGGATGTCTGTCGTCGGACACTCTACACCGACGATGCCCCCGGTCCCGACGGGGCCGTCAGCCGTCGGTGTCCGACCCCGCCGCCTGCGCCGCCCGTACCTGCGGTGCGAGTTCGGCGATCTGACCGAGCACACCGTTGACGAATGCCGGCGAGTCGTCGGTGGAGAGTTCCTTGGCCAGTTCGACGGCCTCGTCGACCACCACGATCTCGTCGACGTCGGTGGCGTTGAACAGTTCCCACGTCGCCAGCCGCAGAATGGCGCGGTCGACGGCGGGGAGCCGGTCGAGTTTCCAGTCGCGCAGATGCGAGGTGATCACCGCGTCGATCTGATTCTGGTCGTCAGTGAGGCCGTCGATGACACGCGCGGTGTACGCGTGGATCTCGCCGACGCTCTCGTCGTCGCGCACGAATTCACGCCGCTCGGCCACCAGCTGCGCGGGGCTGACCTGCTTGGCCTCGGCCTCGAACAGCAGATCCACCGCGCGGCGGCGTGCTTTGTGTCGGGTTCCCGGTTGTTTCACGTCGGTTCGTCGGGTCTCAGCTGTTGACGCGGCCGAGGTAGCTGCCGTCACGCGAGTCGACCTTCAGCTTGTCGCCGGTGTTGATGAACAGCGGCACCTGGATCTCCGCGCCGCTCTCCACGGTCGCCGGCTTGGTACCGCCGGTCGAGCGATCACCCTGCAGGCCCGGGTCGGTGTGGGTGACCTCCATCTCGACGGTCACGGGCAGTTCGATGAACAGCGGCGTGCCCTCGTTCAGCGACACCTGCACGGTCATGTTCTCCAGCAGGAAGCGCGCACCGTCGCCCACCGTTTCAGGCGAGATCGCGTACTGCTCGTAGTCCTGGGCGTCCATGAACACGTAGTCGGTGCCGTCGTTGTACAGGAAGGTCATGTCACGACGGTCGACGGTGGCGGTCTCCACCTTCACGCCCGCGTTGAAGGTCTTGTCGACGGTCTTGCCCGACAGCACGTTCTTGATCTTGGTGCGCACGAACGCCGGCCCCTTGCCGGGCTTGACGTGCTGGAACTCCAGGATCTGCCAGAGCTGGTCGTCCATGCGCAGCACGAGGCCATTCTTGAAATCGGCGGTGGTCGCCATAGGTTGTCGTCTCTCTTCTACGTCGGGGGTTCTTGTGCGTCGCTTCTGCCTCGCCGGGTGCGGCGGGTCCGTCAAATGACGGTGAAAGCCTTGTCGGTGGCGGTCAGCAGGTCCGGTTCGTCGTCGGTGACGACGAGCGTGTCCTCGATCCTGACGCCACCTCGTCCGGGGAGGTAGACGCCGGGCTCCACGGTCACCGCCGCGCCGCATGGCAGTGTACCCGCCGCGAGTTTGCCGATTCCCGGCGCTTCGTGGATCTGCAGGCCGACGCCGTGACCGAGTCCGTGGACGTAATGCTCGCCGTGGCCGGCGTCCTCGATCACCGAGCGGGCCGCCGCGTCGACCGCACGAAGCTCCGCCCCCGGTGTCAGGGCGTCGCGGCCGGCGGCCTGCGCGGTGGACACCAGCTGGTAGAGGTCGCGCTGCCAGTCCGCAGCGCGGGTCAGCACAAAGGTGCGGGTCATGTCGGAGTGGTATCCGCCGTACACGCAGCCGAAGTCGATCTTGACCAGGTCGCCGTCGGCGAGCACCGACCCGGTGGGCCGATGATGCGGAATGGCCGAGTGCGCGCCCGCGGCCACGATGGTCTCGAAGGCAACCGCGTCGGCGCCGTGCCGGAACATCGACCACTCGAGCGCACGTGCCACCTCGCGTTCCGAAGCGCCTGCCCGGATGACTCCGTCGGCGATGATCTCGGCGAGCGCGGTGTCGCCGATGGCACATGCCCTGCGCAGCAAGGCGATCTCACCGGCGTCCTTGACCTCCCGCAAACCCGACACCAGCCCGGCCGCACCGACCAGTTCGGCGCCGCCGGGAGCATGGTCGACCAGCCGGCCGTGCTGGGCGACGGTGAGCGCATCGGACTCGAATCCGATCCGCACCGGGCCCGCAACGGCGGCGCGGCCGACGAGTTCGCCGACGCAATCGCGTGCGATCACCGCGGGAAGGTCGCCGGACTGCTGGGCGATCTGCGTGAGATAGCGACCGTCGGTGCAGATCACATCGTCGTCGGGTCCAGACGCCGAGACCAGCAGTGCGCCGTTGGAACCGGTGAACCCCGACAGATAACGGAGATTGATCAGATCCGACACCACCAACACGTCCACCGGTTTGTCGGCGGTCGCCAGCAGAGCTCGGAGTCTGTCTCGACGGACGGCATAATCCACGCCTCCACGCTACGACGCCCCGTGCGCAGATCACGAGTCGGAGCCGGAACGGACGGGAGTGGGCGCTGTCGGAGGCCTGCCGAACTACGATTCCGCACATGTTCGCGCAGATCACCGCCGTATCCCGTCGAATTCTTCTCGTTGTGATGGTGGCGGCAACCGCTCTGGCCTGGCCGGGCTCTGCGCGCGCCACAGTGGAAGCTCCCGCCGCCGGGTACGGCTTCGCCGGGGGCAGCTTCGAGCGCACCGAGTCGGCCGCCGACCTCAATCGCGAACTCGACGCGGTGGGTGCCACCGGCGCCCGGTGGCTGCGTGTGGAGATCAACTGGAATGTGATCGAGAAGACCAAGGGCACCTTCGACTGGTCGCAACCGGACACACTGATCGGTGCCGCGCGGGTCCACGGGCTCACCGTGCTGGCGAACTTTCTCGGCACCCCCGGTTGGGCCGGCGGCGGAGCGCTGACCACCGCACCCCCGACCGACCTGGGCAACGTCACCCCGTTCGTGCAGGCCTTCATCGCGCGGTATCCGTCGACCACGCATTTCGAGATCTGGAACGAACCCAACCTGCCGCTCTTTTTCGGCGGTTCGGTGAACGCCGCGAAGTACACCTCGTTGCTCAAGCGCTTCTACATCGACATCAAGGCCGCGGCACCGTCGGCGACGGTGGTGTCGGCGGGACTGAGCCCGGGAGCCGACGCGGCGGGCTTTTACACCGCGATGTACGCGAACGGCGCCAAGGGATTCTTCGACGCCGCGGCGATGCACCCCTACGTGTTTCCCAAGGGGATCTCCGCCACGCCCAACGGGTGGACCGAAACCGGGGACGTCCGAAAAGTGATGGTGACCAACGGCGACGCCGACAAGGACATCTGGCTCACCGAGATGGGCGCACCCACCTTCCAGGGCTCGTCGGGCCCGGGATCGACGGGCTCGAGTTCGGGTTCCACGCTCCTTGACACCGGCTCGCTCCTGCTCGGAAACTCGTCGAAAGACATGGTGTCCCAACAGGAACAGGCCGCCCAGATGGTCTCGGTGCTCTCTGCCGCCCGCGCCGCCGGCTACTGCGGACCGGCATTCATCTACATGCCTCGCGACACCGGCACCAGCACCACCGATCGTGAACAGAACTTCGGGGCGCTGCTCACCCATGATTGGAAGCCCAAGTACACCGCGAGTGTGCTCGCACGCTGACCGGGCGGGGACGTGTTCCAGATCACCGGCCCGTTCAGTACTCTGTCCGCTATGTCTTCGTGGTTGCTGCGCGGTCTCCTCATGGCCGCCGTACATGTCGTCACCCGGGTGCTCCTGGGTATCGCAGTGGTCCAGGCGCCGTTGCACACCACCACGTGGAAGACCATCGCCATCGCGGCGGTGGTGCTGGTGGCGCTGATCTGGGGCGGCTGGGACGGCATCCGCGACGCGCGGGCCAACCCGGACCCCGACGACTACGACGACCTCACCGTGCGGTGGCTGCAGGCCGGACTCCTCGCCGGTCTCCTCGCCGGGATCGTCGGCTGGATTCTGGGCAAGTTCGTCTTCGCCGGGATCGGTCAGGCGGGTCTGTTCGTGGAGATCATCGCGGGCGGTTCGTTCACCGCGCTGATCATCTTCTTCCCGGCTTTCCTCGGCGTGGCCATCGGCCGCTGGCTCACCCGACGCGAACAGCGCAAGGCCGGCGGCTCCGACGACGACTGGTCGGTGCACGCGGAGCGCGACGAAGAGGGACACCTCATCGAGCACTCGTGATCCCGCGCCGGATGTTCGCGCACCCGGGCGCCCCGGAGGTGGGCACGCTCAACGCCGAAGTGGGCACGCTCGACGGCCAGGTGGGCACGCTCAACGCCGAAGTGGGCACGCTCGACGCCGAAGTGGGCACGCTCGACGGGCAGGTGGGCACGCTCGACAGCGAAGTGGGCACGCTCGACGGGCAGGTGGGCACGCTCGACAGCGAAGTGGGCACGCTCGACGGGGAGGCGGGCATGCCTCAGAGCAGGGTGGCACCGCCCGTGGGTTCGTCCGCCGCGATCGCCGAGTAGGCCGCCGCGAGCAGTCCGGGGTCGGGGCCTTCCAGACGTCCGGGTTTGGCGAGTCCGTCGAGCACCACGAAGCGCAGCACACCCGATCGGTTCTTCTTGTCCCCCGACATCCCGTCGAGCAGGTCCGCAAACGCGTCGGCGTCGTAGCGGGTGGGCAGCCCGACGAGTTCGAGGATGCTGCGGTGACGGTCGGCGGTGGCGTCGTCGAGGCGGCCTGCGAGACGGGCCAGTTCGGCGACGTACACCAGGCCGACGGACACCGCGGCGCCGTGGCGCCAGCGGTACCGTTCGCGTCGCTCGATCGCGTGGCCCATGGTGTGCCCGTAGTTGAGGATCTCGCGAAGCGAGGATTCCCTGAGGTCGGCGGCCACCACGTCGGCCTTCACCTGCACCGAGCGGCGGATCAGGTCGGGCAGTACGTCGCCGGTGGGATCGGTGGCCGCGGCGGGATCGGCCTCGATGATGTCGAGGATCGTCGGGTCGGCGATGAATCCGGTCTTGATGACCTCGGCGAGACCGGCGATGATCTCGTTGCGCGGCACCGTTTCGAGCGTGCCGAGGTCGATGAGCACCGCGTCGGGTTCGTGGAAGGAACCGACGAGGTTCTTGCCCGCGTCGGTGTTGATACCGGTTTTGCCGCCGACGGCGGCGTCGACCATGGCGAGCAGGGTGGTGGGGATGTGGATCACACCGATGCCGCGCATCCAGGTGGCGGCGACGAAACCGGCGAGGTCGGTGGCCGCACCGCCGCCGAGCGCGATCACCTTGTCGTTGCGTTTGAGCCCGATCCGCCCGAACACCTCCCAGCAGAACGCCGCCACCGACAGATCCTTGCCCGCCTCGGCGTCGGGAATCTCGATGCGGTGGGCATCGAATCCCTTCTCGGCCAGGAACTCTCGCACCTGCTCGGCGGTCTGCGCGAGCGGGGGTTGGTAGAGCACGGCGATCCGGTCGGCGCCGGTGGCCGCATCGGCAACCTCGGTGAGCAGTCCGCGACCGATCACCACGTCGTAGGGATGTGCGGTGGCCACGCGGATGGTGGTGGGTGCGGCGTGGCTCATTCGGTCCTTCCGGGGACGAGTTCACGGGCGATCTCGGTGACGATCTCGTCGGCGATGAGTTGCGGATCGTCCCCGCTGGCGTCGACGTCGATGGTCGCCACCTCGTCGTAGAGGTCGGCCCGGTCGGCGAGGAGTTCGCGGTAGCGGGTTTCCGGGTCGTCGGCCAGCAGCGGCCGATCGGAGCCCGAGACCCGCGCGAACCCGGCGTCGGCGGTGACCCGCAGGTGGATGACGCGGTGGCCGCGCAGGGCTTCGCGGACCGCGTCGGTGGTCACCGCTCCCCCGCCCAACGACAGCACGCCGCGGTGCGCGTCGAGGACGTCGGCCACCACGTCGCGTTCGATCTCACGGAACCGCTCGGCACCCAGGTCGGTGAAGATCTCCGGGATGGACCGGCCGATGCGCCGCACGATCTCGGCGTCGGTGTCGACGAAGTCGACCCCCAGCCGGTCGGCGAGCAGGCGCCCCACCGTCGACTTGCCCGCGCCCATGAATCCCACCAGCACCGACACCGGTCGTCCGGACCCCGAACGGCCCGATGCGGTGGCGGCTGCGGCGTACTCCGCGGGTGTGCTCGCGGCCTCGCGGTGTGTGGGTGTGGGCATCATGCGGTCGGGTGCGGGGGGCGGGATGCGATGCGCTTGCGGTAGGCGGTCACGTTGTCCGAGGTCTCGGCCACCGAGTCGCCGCCGAACTTCTCGAGCGCCGCCTGGGCGACGACGAGGGCCACCATCGACTCGGCCACCACGCCGGCTGCGGGTACCGCGACGACGTCGGAGCGTTGGTGGATGGCGCTGGCCTGCTCACCGGTGGACATGTCGACGGTGGACAGTGCGCGCGGCACCGTGGAGATCGGCTTCATCGCGATCCGCACACGCAGGTCCTCACCGTTGGTCATACCGCCCTCGAGGCCACCGGCCCGGTTGGTGGAGCGCAGCACGCCGTCGGCGCCGGGCACCATCTCGTCGTGTGCGGCGCTGCCGCGACGTCGCGCGGTCTCGAAGCCGTCGCCCACCTCGACACCCTTGATCGCCTGGATACCCATCAGCGCGCCGGCGAGTCGCGCGTCGAGCCGGGTGTCGCCGCTGACGTGCGAACCCAGACCCACCGGAACGCCGGTGGCGACGATCTCCACCACCCCGCCGAGGGTGTCACCGTCCTTCTTGGCCGCCTCGATCTCGGTGATCATCGACTCCTCGGCGGCCTTGTCGAACGCCCGGACCGGGCTGGCATCGATGGCGGCGACATCGGCGGCCGTGGGCGGCGGACCCACGTAGGGATCGCTGGCGCCGATGGAGATCACGTGCGAGATCACCTCGATGCCGAGCACCTGCCGCAGGAAGTTGCGCGCCACGGTGCCCGCGGCGACGCGGGCCGCGGTCTCCCGCGCGCTGGCGCGCTCGAGAATCGGGCGGGCGTCGTCGAAGCCGTACTTGAGCATGCCCGAGAAGTCGGCGTGGCCGGGACGGGGCCGTGTGAGTGCCGCGTTGCGGGCGCTGCCCTCGAGTTCCGCCGGGTCCACCGGGTCGGGGGCCATCACGGTCTCCCACTTGGGCCATTCGGTGTTACCGATCTCGATCGCCACCGGACCACCCAGGGTGCGTCCGTGACGCAAACCGCCGAGCAATGTCACCTTGTCGGCCTCGAACTTCATGCGGGCCCCGCGACCGTAGCCGAGGCGGCGTCGGGCGAGTTGTTCGGCGATGTCCGAGGAGGTGATCTCCACTCCGGCCACCATGCCCTCGACGACGGCGACCAGGGCCGGGCCATGGGACTCTCCGGCAGTTATCCAGCGCAACACAAGATCCAATTGTTCCATGCGGGCGTGGACCCGCCCTCAACCCCTCACCTCACCCCGTCGGCACTGGTGACGGGGCACCGGCAGCGGGCAGCGACGAGGCGGCCACCACCAGCAGTGCGGCCACGGCCATCGCCGGGCCGTGTGGCCGCGGGCCCGGCCGTCGCAGGATCAGGACCGGAACCTGCGCGAGCACCACCATCACCAGTGCCGCAAGCGGATCGGCGAGCAGCCCACCGAGGCCGAAGGCGAACTTGGCGTCGCCGCCGCCGCAGACGCGCAGCCCGAAGCCGAGCACATACGGCGCGGACGCGGCGAGCGCGGCCACCAGCACTCCCGGATGGCCCACCGCCGACGCGACGACCGCACCACAGCCGGGCAACACGAGAACATTGGGTAGCCGGCCGCACCGGCGATCGGTTTCTGCCAGTGCCGCCGCCCACAGCACGACGAGCCAGGCGGACGCTCCCATGCCGCTCAGTGTCGGGCAGACGACGCACCCGGCGGCGCGCACGGGCCCCGTCCCGGCCCCGCCTGTGGAACGACTCCCATCTGGGGAGACGCGGGCCGCGGGGACGCGGCTGTGACCCGCTGCGGCGTCAGAGCTCGGTGTGGCCGAGCGCCGCGGCCATCGCCGCGCGTGGAGCCGGACGGCCGGTGAACTGCTCCACCTGGCTGTAGGCTTGGTTGAGCAGCATCACCAGGCCACCGACCACGCGGCCGCCGCGGTCGGCGACCGCGGTGGCGAGCGGGGTGGGCCACGGGTTGTAGATGACGTCGACGAGATGCGCAGTGCCCGCGACGTCGGCGGCGACCGGGGCGGCCGCGGCGGCGGGCACCGTCGACACCACCACGTCGGCGGCCGTGCACGCCTCGCGCAGCGCCGGGGAGGTTTCGAACACAAGGAAGCCGGGCGACAGACTCAGCCGGTGCGCGAGCGCGATGGCGTCGGCGGCGCGTCCTTCGTCACGGGCGATCACCGTGACCGACGTGAATCCGGCGGCCGCCAATGCGGCCAGGGCGGGCCGGGCCGTGCCGCCGGCGCCGAGGACCACCGCGTGATCGGTGCGCGCGGCGCCGTCGAGCACCTCGCGCAGCGCGCCGGTCATGCCGTCGATGTCGGTGCAGTCCGCACGCCAGCCCCGCTCGGTGCGCACGAGGGTGTTGGCCGAGCCGACGAGTTCGGCACGATCGGTGCGTTCTCCGGCCACGGCCAGCGCAGCCACCTTGCCCGGCATCGTCACCGACAGACCGACGAACTCGTCGGGCAAGCCGGCGACAAGGGCGGGCAGACCTGTTGCGTCGCAGTCGATCCGCTCGTAACGCCAGTCCGACAAGCCCAGTGCCCGATACGCCGCAAGGTGCAGATCAGGTGAACGCGAGTGCGACACAGGCGAACCCACCACGGCGGCGCGGCGCGCGTGCACACTTCCCGCCGGCGGGGTCATCGGCGGTGGGTCGAGGTCCATCGGCTCTCAGCTACATCCGGTGGTGAGAAGTTTGTTCTCACACGCACGTTCACGGTTGAGCTTGTGCTGCTCGAAGTTGTCGGCGAACAGGGTGGTGCCGTCGCGGTCCACCGTCACGAAGTACAGCCAGTTGCCCGGGGAGGGATTCTCGGTCGCCTCGAGCGCGCGTTCTCCGACCGCACCGATCGGCGTCGCGGGCAAACCCTTGATCTGGTAGGTGTTCCAGACGTTGTCGGCCTTGTAGGCGTCGCCGTACACGTCGATGTTGGTCACCGTGGCGGTGTAATTGGCGGTGGAGTCCATTTCCAGGCGCTGTCCCTTGGCGAGGCGGTTGACAATCACCCGGGCGACCTTAGGGTAGTCGTCGGCCATGGTCACCTCGCGCTCCACCACCGACGCGGCGGTCAGCGTCTCATAGGGCGTGAGCCCGGAACTGTTCTGGTTCAACAACCCCCACGCCTCGAACTGGGCAGCGCTCTTGGTGATCAGGTCGTGCAGGATGCGTGTCGCGTCGAACCGCGGGTCGATGGTCTCCCAGGTGCCCGGCGCGATGAGCCCCTCGATGCGACGGTGATCGCCGTCGAGTTTCTGCACCGAATCCGCTGCCCAGGACGGCACGCCGAGTTGTTGCGGCGTGTCCTGCGCCGCGGCCTTCTGCAGGTCCTCGACGGTGACACCGATCCTGGTGCCGTTGACGGTCACCGACGTGGCGTCGGCGATCATCTGGAAGATGCCGGGGGTGGTCTTGCCGTCGATGCCATTCTTGGTGTCGAGTTGCAGGCCCTCGGGAATCACCACCCGGCCCACCCGGTGGTCGGTGCCGTCGGTGAGCATCTGCACCGCCGTGGCCGCCGGGATCTCGGTGCGCAGTTTGTAGAAGCCCCCCGAGATGGTCTGGCCGTCGGCGGCGTTCACGAAGGCACGGGGACTGCCCACCACGTCCTCGTCGGTGAGGATTCGGCCGAAGTCCTTGAGAGTGGAGTTCGCCGGGATGTCGACGATCACGTCGGCGGTACCGGAGGCATTGGTGTAGTCCTTGCGCGAATCCAGCAGTCCGGCTGCGCGCAGCCCCACAAAGCCCACTCCGATCACCGCGACCAGCAGGCAGGTGAGTACGACGGCGAGGACCACTCGGCGTTTTCGCCTGCGCGCCGCGGACTGCGGGCTGCGACCCCGGCCGCGACGTGGACGGTGATGGACTGCGACGTCGGCGTCGCGCTCGAGCACGTCGTGGTGGTCGAGTGCCTCCGACCGGCGGAGGTGACCGCGGTCGGGGGCATGTCGCTCTGGGCGGTCACGCTCGCGGTGGTCGCGCTCGAGGTGGTCACCGACCGGCTCGGCTTCCACCACGGCCGGCGTCGCGCGGGTGCGGGGGCGGTCGCGCGGCCGGTCGACGACGGCGCGCCGGTCGGCGTCCGGACCGGTCGTGGGGCTCGTCGGGGTGCCGGTCGTCGTGCCATTGACCCGCGACCGCATGGTCGGAGTCGGGGTGGTGTCGCCATCGGGATCGGGCGGTGTGGCACGCACGCGACGCGGCGGTGGCTGCGGCGTTCTCGGGGCAGGTCTGGCGGTGCGGGAGTCGGCGCGTCTGCGGGTCGGCTGCGGATCGACCCTAACCGTGTCGTCGCCACGTACCGCCGGAATCTGTCCGGTGGGGCTGTCCGCGCCGCGCCGGCGACGGTGATGGGCGGCCGGCCTGCCTTCGGCCGGTTGCGTGAAGTACCGGAGGCGCTCGAGATCGATGCCCTCGGTGGGGTGATCGGAATTCTCGCGATGACGATTCCGGTGCCGGTCGTCGGTCAACGAGTGTCCCCTCCCTGGTGTGTGGTTTCGGCGATCCGAATGCACGGTGTCATCGTCTCGAATCCAGCCACCCCTGAAGAATAGCGACCGCGGCAGCCTGATCAATCACCCCACGCGACGACTTGACGCTGCGGCCACTGGCGTGCAGCGCCTGCTGGGCGGTGACGGTGGTGAGGCGTTCGTCGTGATATGTGACCGGTACCGGCGCGATCCGACTGGCCAGTCGGGTGCCGAAGGCGCGCGCCTTGTCGGCGGCGGGACCGCTGGTGTTGCGCAGCGTCTTCGGGAGCCCCACGATCACCTCCACCGCCTCGTACTCGCTGACCAGCGCGGCGATCCGGTCGATGTCGCCGTTGTCGCCCGGGCTATGCCGGACGGTTTCCACCGGCGTGGCGAGGATGCCGTCGGGATCGCACACGGCCACGCCGATGCGGACGCTTCCCACGTCCACCCCGATACGACGGCCCCGCGACACGGTCATCGGGTGACGAGCTCGGCGATCCGGGCGCGTGCGGCGTCGACACCGTCCACGTCGGTCCCCGATCCCTGCGCGAGGTCGGGTTTGCCACCGCCGCGTCCGCCCACCAGCGGCGCGATCTCCTTGACCAGGTCACCGGCCTTGATGCCCGCGGCCCGGGCGGCGTCGGTGGTGGCGACGACGAACGGCACCTTGGTGTCGGCGCCGTCGCCGGTGGCGGAGAACAGGGCGATCACCGCCTGCCGGTCGGCCACCCGGCCGCGCAGGTCGGTGGCGATGCCCCGCAGATCACCGGCGTCGACTCCGGCGAGCAGCCCGCCCACCACGAGCGTCGACCCGGCGGTGACCGCGGTGTCGAGCAATCCCGACGCGGCGGCGCGGGCGGCTTCGGCGCGGACCTTCTCCAACTGCTTTTCCGCGTCGCGCAGGCGGGTGACGAGCTGCTCCACGCGTCCGGGCACCTCCTCCGACGGCACCTTCAGCGACGACGCGAGACCGGCCAGCAGCGCACGTTCCTTCGACAGGTACCGGAACGAGTCCATGCCGACGTAGGCCTCGACGCGCCGCACACCCGATCCCACCGACGATTCGCCGATCACGGTGACCGGGCCGATCTGCGCCGACGACGCGACGTGGGTGCCACCGCACAGTTCCATGGAGAACGGGCCACCGATCTCCACCACCCGCACCACGTCGCCGTAGTTCTCCCCGAACAGCGCCATCGCGCCCATCGCCTTCGCCTCGACCAGTCCGGTCTCGAAGGTGTGGACCGGATAGTTGGCCTCGACCGCGTTGTTGGAGATCTCCTCGATCTGACGACGCTGATCCTCGGTGAGCGGTGACCCGGAATGGAAGTCGAAGCGCAGGTAGCCGGGCCGGTTGAGCGAGCCCGCCTGCGTTGCGCTGGGACCCAGGACGTCGCGCAGCGCCGCGTGCACCATGTGGGTGCCCGAATGGCCCTGGGTGGCGCCGTGCCGCCAGGCCTGGTCGACCGCGGCGATCACCTCATCGCCCTCGACGATCTCGCCCTCGTCGACCACCACCTTGTGCAGCCACACCGACTTGCCGACCTTCTGGACGTCCTTGACCGACAGCCGGACCCCGTCGCCGGTGGTGATGGTCCCGATGTCGGCCATCTGGCCACCCGACTCGGCGTAGAGCGGGCTGCGGTCGAGCACCACGGTCAGTTCGCTGCCGGGTGTGGCCGAACGCACCCGTTCGCCGTCGGACACCAGACCCAGCACGCGGGCCTCCGACACCAGTTCGTCGAATCCGGTGAACTCGGTGGGCCCGCGGTCGAGGAATTCGCGGTACACCGCGGCGTCGGTATGGCCGGTCTTGCGGGCGGTGGCGTCGGCCTTGGCGCGCTGCTTCTGTTCGGCCATCAGCGCGGTGAAGCCGGCCTGGTCGACGTCGAGTCCGGCCTCGGCGGCCATTTCGAGGGTGAGGTCGATGGGGAATCCGTAGGTGTCGTGCAGGGTGAAGGCGTCGTCGCCGCTGATGGTGGTGCGCGAGGCCGCCTTGGTGGCGTCTGCGGCGTCGGCGAAGAGCTTCGATCCCGCGGCGAGGGTCTTGGCGAAGGAGGTCTCCTCGCCC
The DNA here is from genome assembly GCF_053588635.1 of Gordonia sp. NPDC003425. NCBI lineage: Bacteria > Bacillati > Actinomycetota > Actinomycetes > Mycobacteriales > Gordoniaceae > Gordonia > Gordonia sp. NPDC003425. The sequence continues at coordinate 252,009 of NZ_JBSFQI010000004.1, forward strand.
ACCGCGACGGTCACGATGTGTTCGCGTTGTTCGGCCAGTTCGGGGTACGACGGCGACATCAGGTCGATCACCTTGTTGATGATCGGGCGCATGGTGGAGCGGGTGCCGGTGGCGGCGCCCTCGAGCAGCCGCACCGACCGCACCACGCGGCGCAGCAGTCGTCGCAGCACGTAGCCGCGGCCGTCGTTGCCCGGCAGTACGCCGTCGCCGATCAGCATCGCCGCGGTGCGGGCATGGTCGGCGATCACGCGGAACCGCACGTCGTTCTCGTGCGCGGCGGAGTCGCTACCGTCGCGACCGCCTGCGCCGTACCGCTGGCCGGTGAGTTCGGCGGCGAGGTCGATGACCGGCTTGAGCAGGTCGGTCTCGTAGACGTTGTCGACGCCTTGCAACAGGCACGCGACGCGTTCGATACCCATGCCGGTGTCGATGTTCTTCTTGGGCAGCGGCCCGAGGATCTCGTAGCCCTCCTTGCCGCCGCCGGGGCCGCGCACGTTCTGCATGAACACGAGATTCCAGATCTCGATGTAGCGGTCCTCGTCGGCCTCCGGGCCGCCCTCGACGCCGTAGGCGGGTCCCCGGTCGTAGAAGATCTCCGAGCAGGGGCCGCACGGGCCCGGCACGCCCATCGACCAGTAGTTGTCCTTCATGCCGCGGCGCTGGATGCGCTCGGCGGGCACCCCGATCTCGTCGCGCCAGATGGCCTCGGCCTCGTCGTCGTCGAGGTAGACCGTGGGCCACAGCTTCTCGGGTTCGATGCCGTAGCCGCCGTCGGCGACGCTGTTGGTGAGCAGTGTCCAGGCAAACGTGATGGCCTCACGTTTGAAGTAGTCGCCGAAGGAGAAGTTGCCCGCCATCTGGAAGAACGTGTTGTGACGGGTGGTGATGCCCACCTCGTCGATGTCGAGGGTGCGTACGCACTTCTGCACGCTGGTCGCGCGGTGATATGGCGGTGTCTGCTCACCGAGGAAGTACGGCTTGAACGGCACCATGCCGGCGTTGACGAAGAGCAGGTTGGGGTCGTCGAGGATGAGCGAGGCACTGGGCACCTCGGTGTGTCCGGCCTTGATGAAGTGATCCAGGAAGCGTTGCCGGATCTCATGCGTCTGCACTGGGAGTCGTCCTCGGTCGTTGGGTCTGCGACATACCAGCCTACCGTCGGGAACCGAACCGGCCGGTAGGCGGTGTTGACCGGCGCCTGCGTCAGCCACGGATCAACAGTCCGTGGTTGTTTCCCGCCATCCCGGGCAGGGTGGTCGGCAGGGCACCCGATCGAGTCCGGTTGGCCCACCCACCCGGCACCCGAAGCAGGAGTGAAGAGATGAAACCTCGTGAGTACGACCTGTCGATCCCGGACCTCACCGGCATGCGCGCGGTGGTCACCGGCGGGAGCGACGGAATCGGGTTGCGGATCGCGACCAGACTCGCGAGTGCGGGCGCCGACGTCGTGTTGCCGGTGCGCAATCAGGCAAAGGGAGAACATGCGCTCGCCGGCATCCGCGATGCCGATCCGGGCGCACGGGTTTCCCTGCGCGAACTCGACCTGTCGTCCCTGGAATCGGTCGCCGCTCTCGGCGAGACCCTGCGCTCCGAGGGCGATCCCATCCACATCCTGATCAACAATGCGGGCGTGATGACGCCACCGGATCGTCAGACGACACGAGATGGGTTCGAGTTGCAGTTCGGCACGAATCATCTCGGTCACTTTGCGCTGACCGCACAGCTGCTTCCGCTGCTGCGGGACGGCCACGCGAGGGTCACCTCACAGACCTCCATCGCGGCCCGATCGGGCGAGATCAACTGGGACGACCTGAATTGGGACCATCGCTACGACGGCATGGCCGCCTACCGGCAGTCAAAGATCGCGGTGGCGCTCTTCGGACTAGAACTGAGCCGCCGCAGCGCCGCCGGCGGATGGGATGTCACCAGCACCATCGCACATCCCGGCGTCGCCCCGACCAGTCTTCTCGCCGCACGACCGGAGGTCGGCCGCAGCGGCGACACCGCACAGGTGCGTGTGATCCGCTGGCTGTCGGCGCACGGCCTGCTCGTCGGCACGCCCGACAGCGCTGCCCTGCCCGCACTCATGGCGTCCACCTCGCCCGACTCACGCGACGGCGGGTTCTACGGACCACAGGGCCCCGGCAACGCCGGCGGGCGGCCCGGCGAGCAGAAGCTGTGGAAGCCGCTGCGCTCGACGAGCGATGCGTCGCGGCTGTGGACGACGTCGGCGGAACTCACGGGTGTGTCCTTCCCCGCCTGAACGTCGACTCAGCGTTTGCCCGACCGTCCGCGCCGGACGATCGACCGCAGTTTGGCCAGCCGCGGCCGGATTTCGCGCTCGAACCCGTGGTCGGTCGGCTCGTAGTAGTCGACGCCGACCAGCTCGTCGGGCGGATACTGTTGCGGCACAACACCGTCGGGATCGTCGTGGGGATACCGGTAGCCGATGCCGCTACCGAGTTTCTTGGCGCCGCTGTAGTGGCTGTCGCGCAGTTGAGCCGGAACCGCGCCCGCCTTGCCCGCCGCCACGTCGGCCAGCGCGGCGCCGATGGCGCTCACCACCCCGGCGGACTTCGGCGCGGTGGCCAAATGGATGGTGGCCTGGGTGAGGGCGAGTTTGGCCTCCGGCATGCCGACGAGCGCCACCACCTGCGCCGCGGCCACCGCGGTCTGCAACGCCATCGGGTCGGCCATCCCGATGTCCTCGCTGGCATGGATCATCAGCCGGCGGGCGATGAACCGCGGGTCCTCGCCCGCCGCGATCATCCGGGCCAGGTAGTGCAGCGCGGCGTCGACGTCCGAACCGCGGATCGACTTGATGAATGCGCTGGTCACGTCGTAGTGCTGATCGCCGTCGCGGTCGTAACGGACGGCCGCGCGGTCGATGGCCGCCTCCACGTCGGCGACGTCGACCACCGGAACCTGGGCACGCTCGACCGGATTCTGGGCACGCTCGACCGGATCCTGGGCACGCTCGACCGGATTCTGGGCACGCTCGACCGGATTCTGGGCACGCTCGGCGGGATTCTGGGCACGCTCGGCGGGGTCGGTGCGCAGCACCGCGTCCGCACTCGCCTCCAGTCCGGTGAGCGCCCGGCGGGCATCGCCGCCGGCGACGGCCACCAGGTGGTCGTAGGCCTCGTCGGTGAGGGTCACCGCACCGCCGAGTCCGCGCTCGTCGGTCACGGCGCGGTGTAACACCTCGCGGATGTCGTCGTCGGTGAGCGAGCGCAACTGCAGCACCAGCGACCGCGACAGCAACGGTGACACCACCGAGAACGACGGATTCTCGGTGGTCGCGGCCACCAGCAGCACGATGCGGTTCTCCACCGCATCGAGCAGCGCATCCTGCTGGGTCTTGGAGAACCGGTGTACCTCGTCGATGAACAGCACGGTCTGCTCGCCTGCGGCCAGGCGTCGCCGCGCGGTCTCGATCACCGCGCGCACCTCCTTGACGCCCGCCGACAACGCCGACAGCGCCTCGAAACGGCCACCGGCGGCCTGCGAGATCAGCGACGCCATCGTGGTCTTGCCGGTACCCGGTGGTCCGTAGAGCAGCACCGACGCGGCGCCGGCACCACTGATCAGTCGCCGCAGCGGCGACCCGGGCCCCAGCAGATGCTGCTGGCCGACGATCTCGTCGAGCGATTGTGGTCGCATCCGCACCGCCAGCGGGGCGCCCACCGCGGGTGGAGCCGACGCGGCGCCGCGCATCGAAGCGCTCACGCCTGCCGCATCCATCCCCGACGGTTGCTCGAACAACCCGTCCATGTGATCGGTCAGTCCAGCCACGTCCGCTGCAACGCCGCACCGACCTCGGTGGCGAACGCGGCGATCTCGTGGTCGGTGCCCGCGGCTGTCGCCGCCAGATCCGACCAGCGGTCCACCAGCACTCGCGGATCGTTGGTGTGCAGCGCCCAGTCGTGGGTGTGCTGGGGTGCCGGCACCTCGTCGATGACGTCGAAATCGATCGCGTCCGGGGCCGCGGCCGGCAGCATCCACGAGGTGCACAGCCACACCCACAGCAGACGCGCGGTGAGCACGTCGCGCTGCATCACGCGGTCGCGTTGCAGCGCCGGCCACACCGACACCACCTCCGAGCGCCACGCGTCGACCATCGACACCTCGAGGTCGAGTCGATGCTGCGCCCCGGTGCGACCCATCTGCGATGCCGCGGTGACCAGCGCGTAGGCGATGTCGAGGGTGGCATCCCGGAAGCCGCCCCACTCGTAGTCCATGAACTGCACGCCGTCGTCGTTGAGCAGGATGTTCTCCGGACCCACGTCCGACGGGCTGAACGCCCGGTGCTCGCCCTCGTCGAACAGGGCGCACGCGTCGGTCAGCGACGAGGTGATCACGTCGGGTACCCGGATGCCGAGGGCGTCGACGCGCTCGGCGGCCCGGGCCACCGCGCGTACCGCCTCGTCTCGCAGGATGTCGCGTCCCGCGGTACCGCCGGCCGCGACGCGGCGCTCCAGCGCACGGAAGTCGCCCTCGCCGCCGAAGGTGGCCGCATGCATGCGTCCCAACGCCTGTCCCCAGGCGCTGACCGCGCGGCTGATCTCCACCACGTCGACCCCACCGAGCAACGCGGTCATCGTGGTGCCGCGTCCGAGGTCGGAGAGCACCATCAGCCGGGTGTCGGCGTCCGAGGCGATCAGCTGCGGTCCCGGCCGCGACGAGTTCGGCAGCGCGGTGGCGTATTTGTAGGAGACGATCTCGCGGTGGAACGCGCGCGGGTCCTCGTGGTCGGGCAGGGCCTTGATGACGAGGGTGCGGTCCAGCGACAGCGGGTTCTGCGCGACACGCACCCGGATCACCGAGGTCCGTCCGCTGCCGCCGAGGTCTTCGGGATCGGCCAGGATCACCGCCGAACCCGCACGCTGCGACAGCAGCGCCTCCGCGGCGCGCATCACCCCGGTGATGCGACTCTCTGTGATGACGGTCATGGCATACACCAAGCTACCGAACCGCCTCGGTGCTCGTCATCGGCATTGTCCGAGTTGCAACCGGATTGCTGATGCCGAATTGCCGTGTCACCAGCATGATTCCCTTCTGTTGTGCATGTCGTGAGTCATTCGCGTCGACGTAATTCATTCGGTGTCGCCTCACACCCCGGCAGCCGGATCGACCAGCGGACTCACGTCCACCGACACCTCGATCTCGCTCTTCTTCGCGTCGGTGTAGATCACGCCGCGCAGCGGTGGGACGTCGTCGTAATCGCGTCCCCAGGCGACGGTCACGTGCCGCTCGTCGACCAGTTTGTTGTTGGTGGGATCGAAGGCCAGCCACCGGTCGCCCGGCAGCCACACCGCCGCCCACGCATGGCTGGCGTCGGCGCCGAAGATGCGTTCGGTTCCCGGCGGCGGGTCGGTGGCCAAATACCCCGACTCGTAGCGTGCGGCGAGTCCCACCGACCGCAGGCACGCGATGGCCACCCGGGCGAAGTCCTGGCAGACACCCATGCGGCGTTGCATCACGGTATCCACGCGGGTGCTGATCGCGGTGGATCCGGACCGGTAGGTGAAGTCACCGAAGATGCGCGCGGTCAGGTCGGTGACGGCCTCGATCAGCGGCCGGCCCGGGGTGAAGACCGCGGCGGCGTAGTCGGTGACGGCCGGGGTGATCTCGGGGGGATCGAGGTCGAGCACGAACTCTTCGGCGAGGGTGCCCGGTCCCCCGTCGGGACGCGCCTGTTCCCACGGCCCCTGCACCTCCGGGCTGAGCAACAGGTCCTGATCGATCGGGTCCACGTCGACCACCGACACGGCGGTGACCTCCAGCGCGCGGTGGGGTGTGCGGACGTGAAAATAGGCGTCGATGTTGCCGTAGACGTCAAGTCCGATCGACCGGTCGTCGGGTTCGGGTTCGATCACCGTGCCGGTCTCGTGGACCCGCTGATGCGGCAGGTCGCGGGGAGTGAGATAGCAGCGACCGTACGACGACGAGACCTCGTCGTCGTAGGTGTAGCAGGTGCGGTGGATCACGCGGTAGCGTCGGCGCCCCGACGGCGCGGACGGCACGGGCAGGCTCATGGTTGGCTGCCACCTCCGGCACCCCAGATCGGTTGCCCCATCGGGGGCGGCGCGAACCGGGTTCGCGTGAGGACGTCGGACAGTTCGCGGGAACCCTCACGCAGCGCGGTGAGCAGTTCCACCAGTTCCTCGCGCCGGCCACTGGTGCCGACATGGACGAGGTCGTCGGGGTCGGACCGGCGTAGTTCGGCGGTCATCTCCTCCACCAACCGCTCGGCCGCGGCCGAGCGCAGCGCGTCGGGCAGCGTTGTGAGATCGCGGCGCATCCGGCCGAGTTGGTAGATCATGGCGCGCGGATTGGCCTCGTCGAACAGCAGCAGTTCGGCCACCGTGTCGAGCCGGTACAGACCGCGGTTGCGGCGACGGTAGATCACCGACGACTCGTTGGCGGTGAGATACGACTCGAGCAGCGCCTGCTCCACGTCGGTCTGGTGCGGTTCGGCGAACATCGCGATGGTCAGGTCGGCCAGCGTGATGACACGCTCGACCCGGCGGCCCAGATCCATCAGCAGCCACGCCGCGTCGTGCACCATCGACTCGGCCTGCAGTCCGGCCAGCGCGAGCACCCCGTGCAGGATGTTCTCGTGCGTTCGGGCCAGGTCGGGCCCGAGGTCGAGGGCGGCGTCGCCCAGGATTCCGGTGCCGGCGCCGAGGTCGGTGCGGCTGCGTTCGACCTGACGGTGCAGTGATTCGATGGCCCGCTCGACCGGGGTAAGCACCATCCAGGTGCTCGTCGACAGCTGATCGCGCACCGCGCGGGCGGTGGCGACGAGACGATCCACCGAGTGCGCGACGGTGCCCGGCGCGAATCGGTTGACGGTGAGTTCGGTGATCTTCTCGATCGCCCGATTGACCTCGTCGGGCGACGGGGCGGGTGACGAGTCGGCGACGAGCATGTCGCCGGTGCCCAATTCGAGCGACGTACCGGTCACCGTGGCCACCGCGTGCAGCAGCAGCGGCACCGCCGAGGTACCCGACATCCACGGCCGGTACTGGAAGTCCTGATACCGCTCGCGGGTGACCTTGGCCAGCCTGGTCACCAGTTCGGTGCGCTCCCCGTACCGGCCGAACCAGTACATGTCGGCCAGCACGCGCGGGCTGCCGGCGGCCGCGACGTCCAGATAGCCCGTCGACACCGGACGCCCGGTGGCGATCGGCACCACCTCGTCGGGTTCGCTGCGTGATTCCGACCGCCTCGACACATGCCCGCCGACCTCCGGATTGGTCACCCAGATGTCCTTGGCGGCCACCGAGTGCAATGCGGCACCGTCGATTCCGTCGGCCAGCACCGATCCCAGCCCGCCGGGCATCACGGTGTAGGTGGGTCCCTGGGTCACACTGAAGGCCCGGATCGACACGGGCGCCGCCCGCAGCGCGCCCTGGGCGCGCGCGGGCAGTGCACCGGGGGTGATGGTGGGTGCCACCGAGTAGTGCTCGATCGTGCGGCCCACCCACTGCCAGCCATGGGCGGGGATGCGGGCGGCGAGTTGCTCGCGGGTGGCATGGTCGAGGCCGGCGCCCACGAACTCCTCGCCGGTGCGGATGTTGGTCACGACCATCGAGTCGAGGTCGCCGAGGATCTTGGTGGCCTGCAGCGCATCACCGGCCCAGAAGGTGGGTACCGACGGCAGCGCCAGGTCCTCGTCGATCAGCATGGGTGCCACCCGTTCGAGCACGGTGTGCAGCGCCGGATTCTCCAGCACCCCGCTGCCCAGTGTGTTGACCACGGTGATGTTGCCGCGCGAGATGGCCTCGACGAGCCCGGCGACTCCCAGACGCGAGTCGGTGCGCAGATCCAACGGATCGCAGTAGGCGGAGTCGACGCGTCGCAGCAGCACGTCGACGCGTTTGAACTTGCCCAGCGACCGCATGTACACCGCGCCGTCGCGCACGGTGAGGTCGCTGCCCTCGACCAGCGGGAACCCGAGCACCGACGCCAGGTACGCCTGATCGAACGCGGTCTCCGACATGCTGCCCGGACTGAACACGGCCACCGTCGGGTCGTCGACACCGGGTGGGGCGTAGTCGAACAGGGCCAACCGCAGGGTGCCGGCGAAGGTGGTCATCGGTCGCGGCGCGCAGGCCTGGAACAGTTGCGGGAATGTCCGCGAGAGCAGGCGACGGTCGGCGATGGCGAACCCGATCCCCGATGGCGCCTGCGTGCGGTCGGCGTAAACCGCGAACCCACCGTCGGGCAGCCGCCCCAGGTCGAGGGCGTGCAGGAACAGGGCGTGCGGTCCGGCGACCTCCAACCGGGCCGCCTTACGGATGTAGCCGGGATGCCCGAACACCATCTCCGGCGGGATGAGACCCGCCGTCACCGTCTTCTGATCGCGGTAGAGGTCACGCAGGATCAGATCCAGCAGCACCGACCGCTGGGTGATGCCCTTTTCGAGTTCGGCCCATTCCACGCCGTCGACGACCAGCGGTACCGCATCCATCTGCCAGTCCATCGGCACGGTCTCCGAGCCGATCACCCGGTTGTAGACCACGCCGTCGTCGCGGACCGCACTGGTCAGCCGCGCCGCCGCGGCCTGCAACCGCGCGTCACCGCGCAGGCCGTAGCCGGCGATCAACTGCTCCCAGGCAGGCCGGGCGGCGCCGCCTGCATCGAGCATCTCGTCGAAGTGGGCGGACGTGGCCGCGGGTGCGACACCGCCCGCCTGGAGTTGCGCGAGGTCGAACAGCGCGTAGCCGTCGGAGCGGTATCGGTCGAACACCGCGGGCAGTCCGCCGCCCGCAGAAAGGGTCACCGGAGAACTGTACGTGCCCGTCGGAGGTCCAGAATGCCCGGTACCCCGCTGTCGGTGGCCTGACGGGCCTGACGCTCCCGCAGCAAACCGATGTCGACGGAGCCGCTGGTGTGCCCGGACGCCTCGAAACGACCGTTGCGTCGCGACTCGGCCTCCACCGCGTTGACCGGCGGCCGGTCGTAGGCCCGTCCACCCGGGTGGACCACGTGATAGGTGGCGCCGCCCACCGACCGTCCGGCGGTGGTGTCCACGAGATCGAACGTCAGCGGCGTGTCGATACCGATGGTCGGGTGCAACGCGCTCGGCGGCTGCCACGCCCGGAACCGGATACCGGCCACCCGTTCACCGGCGCGGCCGGTGGAACGCAGCGGGATCGGAAACCCGTTGCAGGTCAGCACGAACCGGTCGTCGTCGGCCCCCTGCACGCGGATCTGGACCCGCTCGATCGACGAGTCGACGTACCGGGCGGTGCCGGTGCCCGTGGATTCCTCACCGAGGGTGTTCCACGGTTCGATCGCGCCGCGCAACTCCACCTCCTGATCGCGGATCTGCACGGTCCCCAATCGCGGGAAGCGGAACTCGGTGAACGGATCGAGCCACGCGGTGTCGAAGGGATAGCCCGCCTCCCGCAGTTCCTCGGCCACCAGCGAGATGTCGGCGATCACGTAGTAGGGCAACAACTGTGTGCCGTGCAGGTCGGCGCCCCAGCGGATCAGCCGCGACCGGTAGGGGCTCTCCCAGAACCACGACACCAGCGAACGCACCAGCAACGACTGCACCATCGCCATCTGGTGGTGCGGGGGCATCTCGAAGCCGCGCAGCTCCAGCAGCCCGAGCCGGCCGCGCGGCGAGTCGGGACTGTAGAGCTTGTCGATGCAGAATTCGGCGCGGTGCGTGTTGCCGGTGATGTCGGTGAGCAGGTGCCGCAGCGCACGGTCGGTGACCCACGGATTGGGCGGTTCCCCGACGGTCGGCGCGGTTGGCTCGCCCTTGGCGTGCTTGCCCGCGACCGCTGTCTTGACGGCGAGCCGATCGATCTCGGCGAACGCGATCTCCAACTCGTAGAGGGCGGATTCGCGCCCTTCGTCGGCTCGCGGCGCCTGTGATGTGGTGCCGATGAACTTGCCGCTGAACAGGTACGACAGCGATGGATGCCGCTGCCAGTAGGTGAGCATCGACACCAGCAGGTCGGGTCGGCGCAGCAGCGGCGAGTCGGCGGGTGTGGTGCCGCCGAGCGTGATGTGGTTGCCACCGCCGGTGCCGCCGTGACTTCCGTCGAGATCGAAGGTCTCGGTGCCCAGGCGCACGTGCCGGGCATGCTCATAGAGCGATTCGAGCAGTTCGGACTGTTCGACGAAACTGTCGGTGGGCTGCACGTTGACCTCGATCACACCGGGATCGGGTGTCACGGTCAGTGTGGTGAGCCGGCCGTCTGACGGCGGCCCGTAGCCTTCGATCACCACCGGGGTGCCGATCTCGGCGGCCGCGTCCTCGATCATCTCGACGATCGCGAGGTACTCCTCGAGTTCCCCGGTGGGCGGCAGGAAGACATACAGCACACCGCCGCGATTCTCGGTCACCAACGCGGTGCGCGGGATGAACTCATCGGGGTCCATCTCGGTCACCGTGTACCCGAGGGCGTCGGCGGGGTCGGCAGGCAGCGGATCGGCGGGCACCGACGGGTCGGCGACGAACATGGTGGGCGCCGGACCCCAGGACAGCGAATCCAGTGGCAGACGCAGACCGGCCGGCGAGGTTCCCGGCGTCAGCACGAGTCGTCCCCGACGCGTGATCCACTGCGCGCTCTGCCATGTGGTGCCGTCCTCGGAGCGGCTCAGCGGCAGCGCATGGCCGGTGGGGCCGGTGACGGCGGCGTCGAGTCTGGCGAGCATGTCCCGACGTGCAGTGACCGAGTCATCGTCGGGTCCGAGGTCGGCGGCCGACTCGTCATCGTCGTCGTCGGCCTCGGCGGCGGCTTTGGCCCACGTGGCCAGGCGCGCGGTGGCCAGGGTGCGATCGGCGCCCGGATCTCCCGGCGGCAGCGCGGCCATCTCGGCCATGCGGACGAGGGGATCCTCGAACAGCGGCATCACCTGCGAGGTGGGTAGGCCCAGGCGGGTGGCGAACGCGGTCAACAGTTTTTCCGCGCCCCCGTTGCCGGTCACGGCATCCGGCGCCGGACCGGCCGTCTCGGTCTTGATGCTCGCCGCCGCCGCGGCCCGGGTGGCCCATGGATCGGCCAGCAACTCCGGGCGACGCCAGACGGGCTGTCCGTCGTTGCGCCACATCAACGCGATCTGCCAGCGCGGCAACGGTTCTCCCGGATACCACTTGCCCTGGCTGCGTTGCACCAGGCCCTGCGGCGCATAGGCCTGCTTGAGGCGGGCCGCGAGTGCCGAGCTCAGTTCGCGCTTGTGCGGACCGTCGGCGTCGGTGGTCCATTCGGGATCGCTCTGGTTGTCCAGTGAGACGAACGTCGGTTCCCCGCCCATGGTGAGCCGCACGTCGTTCTCGGCCATCTTGGCGTCCACCTCGGCGCCGAGTTCGGAGACCCGCTTCCACTGGGAGGCGGTGTAGGGCAACGTGACCCGCGGGTCCTCGTGGAATCGGGTCACCACATTGGAGAAGTCGAGGGTGGCGTGGCAGGGACCGGTGGAACCGGTGATCGGCGCGGCCCCACCAGGATTGGGGGTGGCCGCGAGCGGGATGTGTCCCTCCCCGGCGAACAGGCCCGAGGTGGGGTCCATACCGACCCAGCCGGCGCCGGGCAGATACACCTCGGTCCACGCGTGCAGGTCGGTGAAGTCGGCGTCGGGACCCGACGGACCGTCGATCGATTTGATGTCGGAGGTCAACTGCACGAGGTAGCCGGAGACGAAGCGGGCCGCGAGTCCGAGTTCACGCAGCAACGCCACCAGCAGCCAGGCGGAGTCACGACATGAACCGATCGCGCTCGACAGTGTGTACTCGGGTGTCTGCACGCCCTGTTCGAGGCGAACCGTGTACCCCACCGCTTCGCGCACAGCCTGATTGAGCGCCACGAGGAAATCGATGATGCGTGTCTCGGTGACCGGCTTGTGCGCCGCCGCGAACTCGGCGATCGACGGATGCACCGGCGCACCGGCGAACTCGCCCGCGGTGACGCCCACCGGGCGCAAGAAGATCTCGAGGTCCTCGCGCAGATCCTCCGGGTAGGTGAACCCGTAGTTCTCTGCCCAGTCCTCGATGAAGAAGTCGAACGGATTGATGGCGGTCATGTCGGCGACGAGGCTGACGGTGATCGACAACGACGACGACGGTTCCGGGAACACCAGCCGCGCCATGTAATTGCTGAACGCGTCCTGCTGCCAGTTCAGGAAGTGGTCGCCGGGCTCGACCTTCAGCGAGTAGGCCTCGATCGGTGTGCGCGAATGCGGTGCCGGACGCAGGCGCACCACGTGCGGGAAGATCTTGACGGCACGGTCGAACGCGTAGCTCGTACGGTGTTCCAGCGCCACCTTGATTGTCACCGGTCGCTCTCCCCACAGGTCGTTGATACGGCGGATGCCCGAGTAGAAATCTCATCACAGATGCCGGTACGGCGCCCGCCGGACATCGGGCTCACGGGTCGGACCGGCACCATCGGCGACGTGTCATGTCACCGGTGTGGACAACCGCCGGAACTAGTTGGTGGCAGGAGTGTCGGCGGGGGTCTCGGGCGCCGTCTTGGCCTTCGGCTTGGCGTCGATTCCGGATTCCTTGCGCTGCTGCGCGGTGATGGGGGCGGGCGCCTCGGTGAGCGGGTCAACGCCGCCACCGGACTTGGGGAATGCGATGACCTCGCGGATCGAACTCTCCCCGGCGAGCAGCGCGGTGATGCGATCCCAGCCGAAGGCGAGACCGCCGTGCGGCGGGGCGCCGTAGGCGAAGGCGTCGAGCAGGAAGCCGAACTTCTCCTGCGCCTCGTCGTGGCTGATGCCCATGATCGCGAAGACGCGTTCCTGCACGTCACGTCGGTGGATACGGATCGACCCGCCGCCGATCTCGTTGCCGTTGCACACGATGTCGTAGGCGTAGGCCAGCGCGGCACCCGGATCGGATTCGAGCGCGGGCAGCGATTCGGGCTTGGGCGAGGTGAAGGCGTGGTGCACCGCCGTCCACGCTCCGGAACCGACGGCGACGTCGCCGGCCGCGGTGGCCTCGTCGGCCGGTTCGAACAGCGGCGCGTCGACCACCCAGGTGAACGCCCAGTCCGCGGTCGCCGGATCGATGGGGTCGCCGGGCGCCGGGATCAGGCCCAGACGTGTCGCGATCTCGCCGCGCGCGGCACCGAGCAGGGCGCGCTGCGCCTTGGCCGGACCCGCCGCGAAGAACACGCAGTCGCCCGGGTTGGCGCCGACATGGGCGGCCAGGCCGTCGCGTTCCTCCTCGGAGAGGTTCTTGGCGACCGGACCGCCCAGGGTGCCGTCCTCGGCCACCAGCACGTACGCCAGGCCCTTGGCGCCGCGCTGCTTGGCCCATTCCTGCCAGGCGTCGAGGGTGCGACGCGGCTGCGACGCCCCACCGGGCATCACCACGGCACCGACATAGGGTGCCTGGAACACGCGGAACGGGGTGTCGGCGAAGTAGTCGGTGCATTCGACGAGCTCGATGCCGAACCGCAGGTCGGGTTTGTCGGTGCCGAATCGCCGCATCGCCTCGGCGTAGGTGATCCGCGGGATCGGAGTGGTGATCTCGACGCCGATCACCTTCCACAGGGCCGCGACGATCTCCTCGGCCAGCGCGATCACGTCGTCCTCGTCGACGAAGCTCATCTCGATGTCGAGCTGGGTGAACTCCGGCTGGCGGTCGGCGCGGAAATCCTCGTCGCGGTAGCAGCGCGCGATCTGGTAGTAGCGCTCCATACCGGCGACCATGAGGAGCTGTTTGAACAACTGTGGGCTCTGCGGCAGGGCGTAGAAGGTTCCCGGCTGCAGGCGTGCGGGCACCAGGAAGTCGCGGGCTCCCTCGGGTGTCGAACGCGTCAAGGTAGGGGTCTCGATCTCCACGAAGTCGTGGGCGGCCAACACGCCGCGCGCCGCCGCGTTCACCTTCGACCGCAGGTGGATCGCCGCGTTCGGCGCGTCGCGACGCAGGTCGAGGTAGCGGTACTTCAGTCGCGTCTCCTCACCGGGGGTCTCATCGAGCTGGAACGGCAGCGGGGCCGCCTCGTTGAGCACCTCGAGCGTCACCGCGTTGATCTCGACGTCACCCGACGCCAGGTTAGGGTTCTCGCTGCCCTCGGGGCGCACCTCCACCACACCGGTCACCGCGATGACGTATTCGGCGCGCAGGCGGTGGGCCTGCTCGGCGACCGCCTCGTTGCGGAACACCACCTGGACCAGGCCGGAACTGTCGCGCAGGTCGATGAACACCACTCCGCCGTGATCGCGGCGGCGGGCCACCCATCCGGCGACGGTGACGGTCTGCGACGCGTCGGCGCGACGCAGCGAACCGGCGAAATGCGTGCGGAGCACTGAGTTCCTTCCTGGCGGGACGTGACGCGCACCCGCGCATCGAACATGCGGCCGGGGCGTCGTGAACATCACCGATGGTAGTTCGTGGCGCGTGTGGCCCATCAACCCGGTGTGATGGGTCCGCTCGCGACGGAATCAGCCGGATCGTCGTCGGGGCGTGCGATCATTTCCCCGTGACGTTCAGCGGTAGTGGCTCGATCGACAGCGGTTCCGTCTCCTCCGGCGGTGGCGGTGGAGGAGGCGGCGGCGGACGCATCGCGCTGGGCGGTGGCGCCGGTCTGATCATCACCATCGTGGCCTTGTTGTTCGGCATCAACCCGGGCGACGTCATCGGCGGGTCCTCCGGTCAGGGCGCCACCACGAACTCCGCGTCGCAGGAGCAGATCCAGCAGCACCTGGATTCCTGCACCTTCGAGATGGCCAACAACGGCGACGCGATCTGCCTGATCAAGGCCACCACGAACAGCCTCGACACCACGTGGCCCACGCTGATGAAGGGCTACACCCCGCCGCAGACCAAGATCTTCAGCGGCTCGGTGAACACCGGCTGTGGCGCGGCCACCGCGGCCACCGGGCCGTTCTACTGCCCCGTCGACAAGACCGCCTACTTCGACCCGTCGTTCTTCGCCGAACTCGAACGGATGGGTGGAAGCGACGGCGCCCTCGCCCAGGAGTACGTGGTGGCGCACGAGTACGGACATCACGTGCAGAACCTGACCGGTGCGCTGGCCAAGGGGCAGCGGATGGGCTCGCAGGGGCCGCTGTCGGGGTCGGTGCGGGTGGAGTTGCAGGCCGACTGCCTCGCCGGGATCTGGGCCACGCACGCCGACGAGGGACCCAACGCAACCCTCAAACCGCTGACGCCCGACCAGATCGCGGGGGTGATCCAGACCGCGAAGGCGATCGGCGACGACACCATCCAGGGGGCCAATTCGAACCCGGAGGGCTGGACCCACGGTTCGGCCCAGCAGCGCGCCCGCTGGTTCACCGTCGGCTACAAGTCGGGCGACCCGCGCCAGTGCGACACCTTCGCGACCAACGACTTGTGAGCACCGCTCGGTCGTCGCGGCGCTCGCCGTCGGAGGTGGATGCGATCGCCGACGCGCATGTGGCCGCGTCGGTGAACCTCGACCCGATCCTGGCCACCGAGTACGGCGTCGCCGGGCACGACCGCGTGCTGACCGACTTCTCCCCCGACGCGGTGATCGCGCGCGCGGACCTCAACCGTGCGACGCTGACCGCGCTCGACGCCGCCGAGCAGGTCGATCACATCGACCGCGTGACCGTCGCGACCATGCGGGCAAGTCTGCGCCGTGAACTCGCCCTGGCCGACGCCGGCGAACTGACCGGCGAGTGCAATGTGATCGCGTCGCCCCTGCAGGCCGTCCGCGACATCTTCGACCTGATGCCCACCGACACCGCCGATCAGCGTGCGGACATGATCCACCGGATCGCGGCGATCCCGGCGAGCGTGGCGACGATGATCGCCGGGCTCGACCGCCGCTTGTCGGTGGGCCCGCCCATCGCCGCGCGGCAGGCAGAACTGGTGGCAGCACAGGCCGACGCCGCGACCGACGCCATCTCGGCCAACACCGGGCCACTCGCCGACGACCCACGGTTGGCCGCCGACCTCGACACCGCACTCGCGTCGGCGGGCACCGCCTTCGACCATCTCGCCGAGGTGCTGCGCACCAGGGTGCTGCCGCGGGCCACCGACGACGACTCCATCGGTCGCGACCGCTATCTGCTGCGCCTACCGCACTATCTGGGTACCGACGTCGACCCGGACGAGTCGTATGCCTGGGCGCTGGACCATCTGCGCTCGATCGTCACCGAACAGCAGGCCATCGCCGACGATCTGCTCGGCCCCGGCGCGAGCGTGGCCGACACCCTGGGATTCCTCGACGCCGACCCGCGCTACCAGATCGACGACCGGCACGCCTTCGTGGCGTGGATGCAGGCGACGTCCGATGCGGCCGTCTCCGGTCTGGCGGGCACGCATTTCGACATCCCCGAACGCCTCACCCGGCTGGAGTGCCGGCTGGCGCCGTCGTCGACGGGCATCATCTACTACACCCAGCCCACCGCGGACCTGTCGCGTCCCGGCCGTATGTGGTGGGCGGTGCCGCCCGGCCAGACCGTGTTCCACACGTGGCAGGAGAAGACCACCGTCTACCACGAGGGCGTCCCGGGCCATCATCTGCAGCTGGGGTCGGCGATCGTCGACCCCGATCTGAACTCGTGGCGCAAACTCGCCTCGTTCACCTCTGGTCACGGTGAGGGCTGGGCGCTCTACGCCGAACGCCTCATGGCCGAACTGGGCTGGCTCGACGACCCGGGTGACCGGATGGGCATGCTCGATTCGCAGCGGCTGCGGGTTGCGCGTGTGGTCGTCGACATCGGCGTGCACTGCCGACTGCCCGCCCCGGAATCGCTGGGCGGCGGGATCTGGGATGCGGACAAGGCGTGGCGATTCCTGACCTCGTCGGTCGCCATGGACCGGGCCGTGCTGCGGTTCGAACTCAACCGCTATCTCGGCTGGGCCGGTCAGGCACCGTCGTATGCGCTCGGGCAGCGGGTGTGGGAACAGACCCGCGAGGTGGCGTTGGGCCGGCACCGCGGGTGGTCGCTCAAGGATTTCCACACCCGCGCGCTCTCGCTGGGCGGGGTGAGCCTGGACGTCCTGCGCAGCGAGATGACCCGCTGAGCCGCACTCGATGTAGGCAATGCTTCACACATTCAGCGTTTTCACAGCACCGTTGCGACAGGGTCGTGGGTCATGGGAACCATCAACGGGCTTCCGGCCCATCCGCTGTTCGTGCACCTGGCCGTCGTCGCGATCCCGCTGGCCGCGATTCTCGGCATCACCGCCGCGCTCTGGCCGGCCGCGCGGCGACGGCTGGGCGTGATCACCCCGATCGTGGCGCTCGTCGCCATGATCATCACCCCGCTGACCACGTCGGCCGGGGAATCGCTGGCGAAGACCAAGGAGCCCAATTCGGTACTGGCGCGCCACATCGACCTCGGAGACCAGATGATCTACTGGGTCGCTCCCCTGTTCGTCGCGATCACCCTCGGGTGGGCGATCACGATTCCGGTGCTGCGACAACGGGTTCCGTCGGTATCCGACCGCACCTACCGCATCGTGTCGGTGACGTTGTCGACGGTGGTGGTCATCGCGGCGGTCGGTTCGATCGTCATGGTGTTCCTGGTGGGCGACAGTGGGGCGCGCTCAGTCTGGACCGAGTGACCCGGTGATCGACGAACCGGACGACCCCGGATACGCCGTCGCCGGGACCAGTCGCGCGGTCCAGCGTTCCTCGATCCGGCCATACCGCCAGACCGCCAGCGACACGATCCAGGTGATGACGAACAGTCCCACGATCACGAACCCGAGAGCATTGAGATCGAGGCCGGACACGTCGTCCCAGAACGGTCCGGTCCACCCGAACTCGTCGGCGAGCAGCGAGAGGATCTCGATGGTGCCGATCACCACTGCCACCAGCACCGACAATCCGGTGATGATGAGGTTGTAGTAGACCTTGCGCACCGGATTGGCCAACGCCCAGCCGTAGGCGAAGTTCATGAATGATCCGTCGATGCTGTCGAACAGACTCATTCCCGCCGCGAACAGCACCGGCAGGCACAGGATCGCGTACCAGGGCAGGCCCGCCGCAGCGCTCGAGCCGGCCAGCACCAGCAGTGCCACCTCGGTCGCCGTGTCGAAGCCCAGACCGAAGAGCACCCCGATCGGGTACATCTGCCACGGCTTGGTGACCACCTTCATGAACCGGCCGAGTAGGCGATTCATGAAGCCGCGGTTGTTGAGGTGCTCTTCGAGCCGGTCCTCGTCGTAGACGCCGTTGCGCATGTCCCGGAACACCCGCAGGATGCCGACCAGGATGACCACGTTGATCGCCGCGATCAGGTAGAGGAAACCGCCCGAGACGGTGGTACCGATCAGCCCGGTCACGTGGTGCAGCGCCGACGAATCGTCCTCGACCGGTCCGGCGAGTGCCCTGATCCCGAACGCGAGCAGCACGGCGAGGCCGAACACGATCGTGGAGTGACCCAGGGAGAACCAGAATCCCACCGTCATGGGCCGTTTGCCGTCGGCCATGAGTTTGCGGGTGGTGTTGTCGATGGCGGAGATGTGGTCGGCGTCGAACGCGTGGCGCATCCCGAGGGTGTACGCGGTCAGCCCGATCCCGACACCGAGGGTCTTCTGCCCGACGGTGAAGTGTTCGGGCGCGACGAACACCACCAGCGTCACCCACCCGACGACGTGCAGCGCCGCCACGACGGCGATCATGCCGCCCACGCTCGCCCATTCGCGCGGGGTGAGCGCCGACCTGATCCGCCCGGTGCGTCGGCGAGTGTCGATATCGGTCATGGGGCGACCGTACGCACGGCACTCTCATCTGAACAGGCGAACCGATGACGAACTGACCTTCCGGACAGGCATCTCAAGCGGATCGGATAGTCCAGTGCACCAACAGGATTCGCGGGCGAATCGTGCGCATTGCCGGTTTCGTCAGGGTCACTGCCCGAGCAGTGCACGCACCTCGTCGACGATGCGCTCCAGCGCCACCTGATGCTGGTCGCCGGTGGCGAGATCCTTGACCTCCACCTTGCCGTCGGCGAGCTCACGATCCCCGAGTACCAGCGCGAGCCGGGCCCCCGACCGGTCGGCCGCCTTCATCGCGCCCTTGAGTCCACGATCGCCGTAGGCGAGGTCGACGCTGATCCCGGCGCTGCGCAATTGTCCTGCGACACCGACCAATTCAGCTTTCGCATCGGTGCCCAACGGCACCCCGAACACCTGACAGCGGGCGATGTCGGCGTGCGCGACGCCCTCGGCCTGCAATGCGAGCATGGTGCGGTCCACACCGAGTCCGTACCCGATGCCGGACAGATCCTGCTTGCTGCCGAGCTGGCGCATGAGTCCGTCGTATCGTCCACCACCGCCGATCCCCGACTGCGCGCCCAGCCCGTCGTGCACGAATTCGAACGTGGTCTTGGTGTAGTAATCCAGTCCGCGCACGAGTCGCGGGTTGATCTCGTAGGGCACCCCGAGCTGACGCAGATGCGACAGCACGCTCTCGAAATGCCCGCGCGCGTCGTCGGAGAGGTGGTCGAGCATCAGTGGGGCGTTCGCGGTTGCCGCGCGCACGTCGGGTCGCTTGTCGTCGAGCACGCGCAGCGGATTGATCCTCGCCCGCTCACGCGTGGCGTCGTCGAGGTCGAGTCCGGCCAGGAACTCCTGCAGCACTTCCCGGTACTGCGGCCGGCACGTGTCATCGCCCAGCGACGTGATCTCCAGCCGGAAACCGGACAGTCCGAGCCGCCGGTAGCCCTCGTCGGCGATCGCGATGACCTCGGCGTCGAGCGCCGGATCGTCGACGCCGATGGCCTCCACCCCGACCTGCTGGAGCTGCCGGTAGCGCCCGGCCTGGGGCCGTTCGTAGCGGAAGAACGGTCCGGCGTAGCAGAGTTTCACCGGTAGCTGGCCGCGGTCGAGGCCGTGTTCGATCACCGCGCGTACCACCCCGGCGGTGCCTTCGGGACGCAACGTCACCGACCGGTCGCCGCGGTCGGTGAAGGTGTACATCTCCTTGCTCACCACGTCGGTCGACTCGCCCACACCGCGGGCGAACAGCGCCGTCTCCTCGAAGATCGGCAACTCGATGTGCCCGTATCCGGCACGCCGGGCCGCCTCGGTGAAGGTGTCGCGCACCTTCCGGAAGTCCGCCGAGTTCGGCGGGTAGTAGTCGGGGATGCCTTTGGGCGCGGTGAAATCGGCGCTCACAGTCTTCTGCTTCCCTTCTGTCGGCCCGGTTCGCCGAGATCCGCGAGGAACGGGTTGGTCGCTCGCTCCTGTCCGATCGAGGTCTGCGGCCCGTGTCCGGGCAACACCTGGGTGTCGTCGGCGAGCGGCAACAGTTTCGCCGCGATGGAGTCGAGCAACTGCTGATGGTTGCCGCCGGGCAGGTCGGTGCGCCCGATCGATCCCGCAAACAGTACGTCACCGGAGAAGCACACCGGCACGGTAACGGGCGCACCGTCGTCGCCGGCCACCTCGACGTCGGTGCCCAGCAGCACCGATCCCTGGGTGTGGCCGGGCGCGAGATCCACCGAGAACCGGATTCCGGCGAGTTCCACCGCCTCGTCGTCGCCGAACTCCACCACCTTCTCGGGTTCGCGGAACTTCAGCGCCCCGATGACCGCCTCCAGCGCCCGCCCCAGACCCGATCCGGGGTCGGCGAGCATATGTCGGTCGGCGGGATGGATGTAGGCGGGAATGGCGAACTCGTCGCACAGATCCGCGGCGCTCCACGTGTGGTCGAGGTGGCCGTGGGTCAGGAGCACCGCCACCGGGGTGAGTCGGTGCTCGGCGAGCAGTTCCTTCACCCGCGGACCCGCATCCTGGCCCGGGTCGACGATGATCGCCTCGGCGCCTTGCTCCCGCGCCACGATGTAGCAGTTCGTCTGGAACATGCCCGCGGCGAATCCGGTGATCAGCATGTGGTCTCCTCATTCGGGCCGTGCGGGGTGGCGCCCGCCTGCGTTCACCCGCTGTCCATTGTGGACCAGGCAGTAACGGTGCCCGCCCACCACCCGGGACAATGCCCTCCCACCACCCGGCCAAGTCCCCGTCGACCACCCGGCCACGACGCGCCCACGACGGACCTGGCTGGGGAACTCTCAGGGTGTGCTGGCACACTTGCGTGTCGATACCGCCCAACGGGTTGCCAGTCAGACGTGTCAGGAGGGGCCACCAGCGTGACCACCAACGAGGAGCGCCGCGAGGCAGCCAAGCGCAAGCTGGAAGAGCGGCTCGAACGCGAACGTCAGGAGCGTCGACGCCGCCGCATCATCATCACCTCGGTGTCGACGGTGCTGGTGGTGGCAGTGGTGGCCACGGTCACCACCATTGTGGTCAAGAAGATCCTCGACGACAGGGAAGCGGCGCGGTGGACGTCGTGCACCTACGAGAATCAGCCCGACCGGCTCAAACCGATCCCCACCGACCCACCGCAGGGCGTCCCGGCCAATCAGGTCGACGAGTACCGCAAGTACGCCGCCGAGATGAACAAGATGATCGCCGAGGGCATCCCGAAGAAGAGGACCGCGCCCAAACCCGGCGACCGCCAGCTGAAGTCGGGTGACGTGTCGGCGACCTTCGACACCACCCAGGGCACCATTCCGGTGACGCTGACCCGCGCGAGCGCGCCGTGCAACACCGGTGCGGTGATCTCGCTGATCCAGGACAAGTTCTACAACGACTCACCGTGCCACCGGATGACCACCAGCGACACCCTCAAGGTGCTGCAGTGCGGTGACCCCACCGGAACCGGCGCCTCCGGCCCCGGCTGGAGCAGTCCCGACGAGCCGCCGACGAACCTGAAGCCGGCCGGGCAGCCGAACCCGATGACGGGTCAGCAGGCGGTGATCTACCCGCGCGGCACCATCGCCATCGCGAACAGCAACCAGGGCGGGCAGAGCAGCAACACCGGGTCGAGCCAGTTCTTCCTGGTGATCCAGGACAGCCAGCTCTCCCCCGACTACTCCGTGGTCGGCAAGGTGGACCCCGAGGGGCTCAAGGTCCTCGACAAGGTCGCCGCCGGCGGCGTCACGCCGGGTCCCTCGGGTGAACCGACCGACGGCAAGCCCAAGCTGCCGGTCACCATCACCGCCGCGACCATCACCGGCGGCGACCTGGACTGAGGCGCCGCCGCGACAGGACGCCAACCGTTCCCGCGCATCGAATTCCTTCCCGCGTACGGAATCCCGTGCGCGGGAAGGAAACCGTGACGCGGGAAGGGTCAGGCCGCCGAGGTCACCCGGTAGACGTCGTAGACACCTTCGACGTTGCGGACCACGTTGAGCACGTGTCCGAGATGCTTGGGGTCACCCATCTCGAAGGTGAACTTGCTGATCGCGACCCGATCGCGGCTGGTGGTGACCGACGCCGACAGGATGTTCACCCGCTCGTCGGCGAGCACCTTGGTGACATCCGACAGCAGCCGGTGCCGGTCGAGGGCCTCCACCTGGATCGCCACGAGGAACACCGATTCGGCCGACGGCGCCCACGCCACCGGGATGATGCGCTCGTTCTGCCGGCGCAGTTCGTCGGCGTTGGTGCAGTCGGTGCGGTGCACGCTGACACCACCGCCGCGAGTGACGAATCCGAGGATGTCGTCACCGGGAACGGGTGTGCAGCACTTGGCCAGCTTGATCGCGACGTTGTCGACCCCCTCGACCACGACGCCTGCATCGCCGCCGGTGCGGGTGCGCGCGGGCATCGTCGACGGTGTGGAGCGTTCGGCGATCTCCTCGGCCGCGTCGTCGATGCCGCCGAGCGAGGCCAGCAGTCGATTCACCACATGCCGCGCGGACACGTGGTTCTCGCCCACCGCGGTGTAGAGGGCGGTGACGTCGCTGTAGCGCAGTTCCTTGGCGATCGCGGCCATCGACTCCGCACTCATCAGCCGCTGCAACGGGAGTCCGCCGCGGCGGACCTCCTTGGCGATGGCGTCCTTACCCGCCTCGAGCGCCTCCTCGCGACGCTCCTTGGCGAACCACTGCCGGATCTTGGCCTTGGCTCGCGGGGACACGACGAAGTTCTGCCAGTCCTTGCTCGGACCGGCGTTGGCGGCCTTCGAGGTGAACACCTCCACCACCTCGCCGTTCTCGAGCGTGCGTTCGAGCGCGACGAGGCGACCGTTGACCCGGGCGCCGATGCACCGGTGCCCGACCTCGGTGTGCACGGCGTAGGCGAAATCGACCGGGGTGGAACCCGCGGGCAGCGTGATCACGTCACCCTTGGGGGTGAAGACGAAGATCTCCTTGACCGCGAGGTCGTAACGCAACGACTCGAGGAACTCGCCGGGGTCGGCGGCCTCGCGCTGCCAGTCGAGGAGTTGACGCATCCACGCCATGTCCTCGACCTCGGCGATATCGGAGCGTCGGCCGGACTTGCGGTCCTTGTAGCCGTTCTCCTTGTAGCGCCAGTGCGCCGCGATTCCGAACTCGGCGGTGCGATGCATGTCATGGGTGCGGATCTGCACCTCGAGCGGCTTGCCCTCCGGGCCGATCACCGTGGTGTGCAGCGACTGGTACACGCCGAAGCGGGGCTGGGCGATGTAGTCCTTGAAACGTCCTGCCATCGGCTGCCACAGCGAATGCACCACGCCGACCGCCGCGTAACAATCACGCACCTCGTCGCACAGGATGCGCATCCCCACCAGATCGTGGATGTCGTCGAACTCGCGTCCCTTGACGATCATCTTCTGATAGATCGACCAGTAGTGCTTGGGCCGTCCCTCGACGGTCGCGGAGATCTTGGCCGCCGACAACGCGTTGTTGATGTCGGCGCGCACCCGCGCCAGGTAGGTGTCGCGCGAGGGCGCGCGGTCGGCCACCAGCCGCACGATCTCCTCGTAGCGCTTGGGATGCAGAATGGCGAACGAGAGATCCTCGAGTTCCCACTTGACCGTCGCCATACCGAGCCGATGTGCCAGCGGCGCAATCACTTCGAGCGTTTCACGGGCCTTGCGTGCCTGCTTCTCCGGCGGCAGGAACCGCATCGTCCGCATGTTGTGCAACCGGTCGGCCACCTTGATCACCAGCACCCGCGGATCGCGCGCCATCGCGATGATCATCTTGCGGATGGTCTCGGCCTCGGCGGCGCTGCCCAGTGCCACCTTGTCGAGCTTGGTCACCCCGTCGACGAGGTGGGCGACCTCCGAACCGAAGTCGGATTCGAGCTGATCGAGGCTGTAGCCGGTGTCCTCGACGGTGTCGTGCAACAGGGCCGCCACCAGGGTGGTGGTGTCCATGCCGAGATCGGCGAGGATGGTCGCCACCGCGAGCGGGTGGGTGATGTAGGGATCCCCGGACTTGCGCGTCTGCCCGCGGTGGCGTTCGTCGGCCACGTCGTAGGCATGTTGCAGCAACGCGACGTCGGCCTTGGGATAGATCTCCCGGTGCAGCGTCACCAGCGGCTCGAGGACCGGACGGACCGGGCTGCGGGTGGCGGTCATACGGCGGGCCAGGCGTGCCCGGACCCGCCGGGACGCGGAGGTGTGTGCGGTGTCGGGCGCGGCGGCGGTGGTCTCCGGCGCAGACGAGCGCTCGGTGTCCGGCACCGGCTGTGCGCCATTGGTCACCGTGTCGGCATCGTCGGCCACCATCGGCCTCCTTCCGGCAGAACGGCTGTGCGCGGATTGCTGATCCGGACGAATCAACATCGCATGTGTCGAGTCTAGTCCGGCGGGTCGGTGCCCAGTGTCGTGGAGCGATGGAGCGGGAGGTCGGCGCCGATCAGTCCGCCGACAGCCGGGCCAGACGGGCCTTGCGCAGATTGGTGCGCACGATCCACGCGACGTCCGGATCGGGGTCGTCGCGTAGCGCGGTGAACCGATCGAGTCCGTGGTCGGGGTCGGCGGCCACCGCCACACTCCAGCAGTAGCCCAATCCCTGACGCAGCACCCGCAGGTCGGGGTCGCGACGACGATCGGCGGGCCGGGCACCGATCAGCGCGGTGGCGCGCTCACACACCTCGATCGCGGCGGCGGCCATGCCCGGATCGCGCAGTAGTCGCGGTTCGCAGATCCCGGCGGCCGCCGCCCGGGCCACGAGCGGCTCGGGCCCACCCGCCCAGTCCAGCGCGACGGCAGCCATGGCGCGCGGGTCGTCGTCGGCCCAGCGCTGCAGTCCCATCGCGGCACCCTCGCGCACCCGCCACCGCGGATCGTCGGCCGCGGCGCGCAGCGCGACGAGCGTCGCATCGCGGTCGGCTGTCTGCTCGGCGAGCAGTCGCCCCAGTCCCGCGGCACCGCAGCACGCCAGGTACTCGTCGTCGGCGGCTGCGGCCGCGCGGACCATCGCCGGGGTCGCCTCCTCCACGAATGCGGCGAGCAAGCTCAGATTCGCCCGTGGCCCCGGCAGATTCGACCGTTCACCGAGCCAGGAGAACCACACGTCGACGTCGTCGGGCAGCGCCGCGAGTTCACGCCGGTAGTCATCGACTTTGCTCATCGGGATTCCGCACTGATCGGAGGTGCCGGTCTAGGGGTCAGCTGTCGGTCACGACGGTGTGCACCGGAAGTGACTCGCCGAGTCCGCGGGCGATGGTCTCGCGGCCGCCGAGACCCTCGAGTTCCATGATCACCGCGACACCCACCACCGTGGCACCCGCGCGTTCGACGAGTTCTGCGGCGGCCAACGCGGTGCCACCGGTGGCCAGCACGTCGTCGACGAGGAGCACCCGCATGCCGGAGATGTCGATGCCACTGGCGGGGATCTCGAGCCGGGCCGACCCGTACTCGAGGCTGTACTCCACCGAGTGCACCGGGGGCGGGAGCTTGCCGCCCTTGCGGATCGCGAGGACGCCCACATCCAGTTCACGGGCCACCGCGCCGCCGAGGAGGAACCCGCGGGCGTCGATACCGCCGATCAGGTCGATGCCGCGGCACCCGTGGGTCAGCGCGGTGACGATCGACGACAGCCCGTCGCGGTCGGCGAGCACCGGGGTGAGGTCCTGGAACACGATGCCCGCCTCCGGAAAGTCCGGTACCCGGCGGGCGTGTCGGACGATGGCGGCCCTCGCCTCGGCCAGCGCTGCCTCCGTCACGTGCGTCGGAACCGCGGGCTCCTCGGGGGGCCTGGGCTCGGGAGGCATGGGCTCGAGAGGCACGGACTCGGGGGGTGTGGGCGACGCGTCGGCAGTACTCATGGCCTCACTCATCTCGATCGGTCTGGGCATGCGGTCGGATGGTCCGGGAGGGAATCCCGGTCACGGATGTGGTGCCGGCCACCACGCCCTGCGCGTGGCGAGAACGGCGTCCACGAGTGCGGTCACCTGCGGCAGTTGCTCCGGACGGAACGGCCACAGGCCGACCTCCCCGCGCTGGAAGTCGACGGTCAACGTGGTGCCGTCGATCCGGCAGCCCACGATGAGGGCGGCGTGATACCGCGTCGACCCCTGGCGGTACGGCGAGAACACCTCGAGGACGCGGCCGTCGAAAGCGGCCAGCCAGTTGGCGAGTGGCGCTTCGATGATGTCGCCCATCACTTGAGTATGGTCCATCGGTCCATGTTCCAGCCGGTCCCGTTGCGCGCCAGCCCGGCGACCGCATTGCCGACCCGATCATTCCACCGTCGTACCCGTGGCGCAGCGAACAGCGGCAGCGACGGAACACTTGCCCATGCGGCGTTCTCGATGGTGCGGACCAGTTCGAGACGGTCGGAGCCGAGCTGGGCCACGGCGAGCGCATCGATCGCCGCACTCACCTGCGGATCGCGAAATCCCGCGAGGTTCAGCGGATCCCCGCCGCGCAGTTGCTGGGCGTCGCGGATCGGGTCGGCGGCCCCGGCAGCGGCCATCGACGCCCCGTCGACGACGAGGATCGCGTCGACGTCGGTGCCGAGATCGGTGACACTGATCTGCGGCGACCCGGCGTCGACGACCGTGATCCCGGCGCCGCGGCACGAGTCGGCGATGGCGGCCACCATCTGTCGCCTGCGGTCGTCGGGCGCCAGGTAGCCGATCCGTACACGGAGCGGGCCGTCGCGTCCGGCGTCGGCGAGCAACGCGCGGGTCCGGGCGGGATCCACCCGGAAGTAGCCCTGGCCGAATTCGCTGTTGATGGCGGCGGCCAGATCGTCGGCGGGGGCGAGTGTGCGCAAATTCCAGACCTGCGCGCCCTGACCGAACCCGCGGGTCAGACGATCGCGGGGCACGCACGAGGCGAATGCTCTACGCACCGCAGGGTCGGCGAAGGCGCCACTGCCGGAGAACACCAGTTCCTCCACGCCCAACGAGCGGCCGGGCGCGTCGCGCGCCTGCACCTGATCGGCGGCGCCGGCGTCGGACGCGGTGGCGTCACCATCGGTGAGTCCCGCGGTTACGTCGGCGATGTCGTACCGGCCGTCGGCGATGCGGCGGACGGCGTCGCCGCGCCGGTCGTGTAGGACGATCCGCGACACCTTGGGGGCATCGCCCCACCATTTCGGATTGTCGGAGAGCACCAGCCCGCCCTCGCCGTACGAGCTGATCCGATACGGACCCGACGACGGGAACGTCCCGTCCTCCACCGCACCCGGGCGCAGGTCGAATCCGGTGTTCCATGCCTTGGCGATCTTGGCGATCACCGGACGGTTCATTGCCCGGATCGGTTCGATCACGTCGGCGACCTGCGCGTCGCGGGCCACCACCTGCGCGGGCAGGAGTGTGCCCGCCCCGAACAGCGACAGCCAGTCCCGGTAATCGCGCCCCGGCGCGAAGGTGACGGTGGCGGATTTGTCTCCGGGCGCGCAGCGCACATCGGTGATGTCGCGGTAGCCGGCGGTGGTGGCCGGTGTGAAGCCGGGCAACCGTCCGCTCATCGCCGCCCACGCCAGCACCAGGTCATCGCAGTCGAGAGGCCGGCCGTCGGAGAAGACCGCGTCGGGGGCGAACTGGTAGCGCAGGGTGAGCACGGGTCCCGGCTGTGCGGTCACGGTGCCGATGTCGCGGTCGGGTGTCACCTGACCCGAGGCGCCCAGATAGCTGAATCCGGGGAACACCCGCGTGACGGCCATCAGCGCACCGTCGGCGTTGCCGGCCACCGTGTTGGCGTTGACGGTGGACAACCGCGCATCCACGACGTAGTCGAGCTGAGGTTCGGCGTCTTCCGAGCAGGCAACCGTCAGTCCGAGTACACCCGCCGCAACCAGCAGCAGGGCGGTGACCCGCCCGGTTCGCCTCCCCATGGCACGCGAGACTAGCGGTTGCGGCGTCGTTTACCGGTGGGAGCGGCCTTCTCGGCCGTGTCACCGGAGGTGTCGACGCTCGCAGCGCGCGTCGAGGTCCGCCCACGCACCGGACGATCATCGGCGCCGGGCGTCTCGCCGGCGGCCACCGCGGCCCGACGGTCGAGCACCTTCTTGGTGTGGCGGCTGATGTCGCCGCGCCGTTCCTTCAGCGTCACCAGCAACGGCGCCGCGAGGAAGATCGACGAATACGCACCGACCACGATTCCGACGAGCTGAATGAGTGCCAGGTCCTTGAGGGTGCCGACACCGAGCAGCCACACCGCGATCACCATCAGGGCGATGATCGGCAGCACCGAGATCACGGTGGTGTTGATCGAGCGCATCAGCGTCTGGTTGACCGCCAGGTTGGTCTGCTCGGCGTAGGTGCGGCGCGTGGTCTGGCGCACCGAGCGGGTGTTCTCGGACACCTTGTCGAAGACGACGACGGTGTCGTAGAGCGAGAAGCCGAGGATCGTCAGCAGGCCGATCACGGTGGCCGGCGTGACCTCGAACCCGACCAGAGAATAGATTCCCGCGGTGCAGATGATGTCGAAGAACAGCGACGCCAGCGCCGCCACCGACATCTCGCGGTCGAACCGGACCGCGATGTAGACGAAGACGATCACCAGGAACACGCCGAGCGCGATCAGCATCTTCTGGGTGATCTCACGTCCCCACGTGGAGCTGACCTCGGAGATGCTGACGTCCTGAGTGGTCACCTCCGGCCCGAACGAGTCGGTCAGTGCCCGCGTGACCGCGGACGCCTGAGGCACCGTGAGAGCGTCGGTGCGCACCTGAACGGTCTCGCTGGATCCGGCCCCGGCCGTCTGCACGGACTCCGGTGCGTGGCCCAGCGCCTTCGACACCGCGTCCTCGACGGACTGACTGGTCACGTTGCTGCTGGTCGCGGGGATCGAGATCTGGGTGCCACCCTCGAAGTCGATGCCGAAGCTGAACCCGCGGATGGCGATGGAGCCGATACAGATCAGCAGGATCACCGCGGTGACGATGTACCACCGGCGGCGCTTCGACACGATCTCGAAAGCTCCTGTGCCGGTGTAGAGCCGGGACAGGAAGGAGCGATTGGAGTCGGCGACGAAATCGGCGTCCGACGCCGAGGTGGGTGCCAGCGTGGCCGTCGACCCGCTGTGGGTGCCGTTGCTGCTGCTCATTTCGCCGATCCTTCCGCGACGGCCTTGGCCTTAACGCCGGTTGTGCCGGGAGTCGCGGCCGCGCTCTCGCCGGCATCACTGCCCGCGCGCGGGGTGTGGCGACGCTGTCGGGCGACTTCGCTGACCGCACCCAGACCGTTGACGTTCGGTCGTGACATGAACGAGTTGCGGCTGGCGAGCACCACCAGCGGATGGGTCACCAGGAACACCACCACGACGTCGAGGATGGTGGTGAGTCCCAGGGTGAACGCGAAGCCGCGGACCTCGCCGATGGCCAGGGTGTAGATGACCGCGGCCGCGATGAAGCTGACCGCGTTGCCCGACCAGATGGTTCGCCGGGCGCTCGCCCAGCCGCGCGGCACCGCCGACCGGAAGCTACGGCCCTCGCGCATCTCGTCCTTGATGCGTTCGAAATACACCACGAACGAGTCGGCGGTCATGCCGATACCGATGATCAGACCGGCGATGCCGGCGAGGTCGAGGGTGAAGCCGATCCACCGGCCGAGCAGCACGATGATGCCGTAGACCATCGCACCCGAACAGACCAGCGAGAAGATCGTCAGGAAGCCGAGCATCCGGTAATAGGCCAGCGCGTAGATGAACACCGCGATCAGACCGACCAGACCCGCGATCAGGCCCGCGCGCAGAGACGCGAGGCCCAGCGTCGCCGATACCGTTTCCGCATCGGACGTGGTGAACGACAGCGGCAGCGAGCCGTACTTGAGAACGTTGGCCAGGTCGGTGGCCTCCGACTCGGAGAACGAACCGGTGATCTGGGTCTTGCCACCGGAGATCTGAGAGTTGATGCGCGGCGCGGAGACCACACGGCTGTCGAGGACGAAGGCCGTGGAATTACCGATGTTCTTGGCGGTGAAGTCGCTCCACGTCTGCGCGGCGTCCGGCTTGAAGTCCAGGTACACCGTCCACGCACCACTCTGCGGATCGGATCCGGAGCTGGCCGACTTGATGTCGCGGCCGTCGATGATCTCCGGGGCGAGCAGGTAGACCTGTTTGCCGTCGGTGGAGCAGGCCACCAGGTACTGGTCGGGTTTGTCGTTGCCGAGGAGGGGGTCGTTGGCGCCCTTCGAGCAGTCCATCTTGGCCATCTGGGCCTTGAGGGCGTCGAGGTTGGCGTTGGCCGGGGCCTGCCGCTTCTGCTGCTCTTCGGCGATCGCTTTGGCCGACTCGTCGGCGGGCACCTGATTGGCCGGGGCCTGTTCACCGGGCGGCGTCGCGTTCGGCTGCGCCACCGCGTCCTGCGCGCTCACCACCGGCCGGATGAACAGACGAGCCGTCTGGCCGAGCGACTTGGCCTGCGCCCCATCCTGCCCGGGCACCGTGATCACCAGGTTGTTGCCATTGACCACGACCTCCGAGCCGGACACGCCGAGACCGTTGACGCGCTGCTCGATGATCTGTTTGGCCTGATCGAGCTGCTCGCGGGTCGGTGCGGCACCGTTCTCGGTGCGCGCGGTCAACGTCACACGGGTACCGCCCTGGAGGTCGATGCCCAGTTTCGGGGTGGGCGATCCTCCCCCGGTGAAGAAGATGAGGCCGTAGACCACCACGAGGAGGGCGAAGAACACGGCAAGGGGACGCCACGGCGGGATCTCTCGGGATCTGGCCGCTGCCCGGCGAGGGGTGGTCACGTTGTACTCGGTCTCCTTTGACACTGTTCCCATCGACGCTGATCCGCGCTCACGGGCGCGTACGGGCATGACGGTACGCGCACCGTCAGGGGGCGTCGATGGCCGCAGGCCACTCTACTGACCGGCCGGACGAAGGGGAAAACTTCCCCGACCGCGTGTGGGGTGTGTCGACTACTTCTCGGAGTCGGCCTGCTTGTCGGAGACCGAGTCGCCGGAGTCGGCGGGCCGCTGTTCGGCGGCGGGCTCGTCGAGGGCGGGCGACTCCCCCACCACCGAGCCGTCGACCGAGGTGAAATCCTCTGCGCTGAAATCCTCTGCGCTGAAATCGTCGACACCGTCGACGGGGGCCGCGGGCGGGACGTAACCCGCATAGGTGGCGGCGGCATCCTCGGTGGACACGACCTTCATGATGGCCAGCCGGTTCCAGCGGGTCACCACGCCGGTGGCGATCTCGACGTCGATGTAATCGGACGAGGTGGCGTCGATCACGGTGCCGAACAGCCCCGACGTCAACTGCACCCGGGTGCCGGTCTCGACCGAGTTCTGCATCTGCTGGGTCTCGGCCATGCGCCGCTTCTGCTTGCGCATCGAGAACCACATGAAACCGGCGAGCAGGACGAGCAGGAGGGGAAAGAGCAGAGATGACATGGGGAGAAGATCAGTCCTTCATCAGATCGGGGGTTCATACCAGTGTGCCACGCCGCCGGGAAGGGGTTTGCGTTGCCGACCGATTCGGCCGCACGGTCACAGTTCGTCGAAGAGACTGTCCGTCCCGATGTCGCGGGGACGAACCCCGAATGTGGCGTTCATCGCGCCCGCCGGCGGGGTGAGGCCGAGGTGATGCCAGGCCGCCGCGGTGGCCACCCGCCCGCGCGGGGTGCGCGCCACCATGCCCGCGCGCACCAGGAACGGCTCACATACTTCCTCGACGGTGGCCGGCTCCTCGCCGACGGCCACCGCGAGTGTCGACACACCGACCGGTCCACCGCCGAATGCCCTGATCAACGCGTTGAGCACGGCCCGGTCGAGCCGGTCGAAGCCGAGTTCGTCGACGTCGTAGACGGCCAGCGCGGCCCGCGAGATGTCGACAGTGATCACCCCGTCACCGCGCACCTCCGCGTAGTCGCGGACCCGGCGCAGCAGCCGGTTGGCGATGCGCGGGGTACCGCGGGAACGACTCGCGATCTCCGCGGCGGCGTCATCGCGCAGATCGATACCGAGAATTCGCGCCGACCGACGCAGCACGCGCACCAGTTCGTCGGTCTCGTAGAACTCCATGTGCGCGGTGAACCCGAACCGGTCGCGCAGCGGGCCGGTCAACGATCCCGACCGCGTGGTGGCGCCGACCAGGGTGAAGGGGGCGACGTCGAGCGGGATCGAGGTGGCGCCGGGGCCCTTCCCCACCACCACGTCGACGCGGAAATCCTCCATCGCCAGGTAGAGCATCTCCTCGGCGGGACGGGCGATGCGGTGGATCTCGTCGATGAACAGCACGTCGCCCTCGACGAGGTTGGAGAGCATCGCGGCGAGGTCGCCCGCGCGTTCGAGCGCCGGACCCGACGTCACCCGGATCGCCGCACCCATCTCGCTCGCGATGATCATGGCCAGCGACGTCTTGCCCAGACCGGGCGGACCCGACAGCAGGATGTGGTCGGGGGTACCGCCCCTACCCTTCGCTCCGTGCAGCACCAGTTCGAGTTGTTCGCACACCCGCGGCTGGCCGATGAAGTCGGCCAGCGACCGCGGGCGCAGGCCCGCATCGAAGTCTCCGTCGGAACGGACCGGGGTCGCGTTGACCTCCCGCTCGTCGGGCGGGATGTCGGCGCTCATGCGGTCTTGCCCAGCAGTGCCAGCGACTCGCGCAGCACCCGCGATGCGTCGGCACCGGGATCGTCGGCGAGGACAGCGGTGACCGCCTTTTCCGCGGGTGCGGCGGTGAAACCGAGGCCCACCAGGGCCTCGGTCACCTGATCTCTCACCCCGGCACCGACCAGCGAGGGCCCCATCGCGGTCTCCGACGCCGGGCGATCGACCTTGTCGCGCAACTCCACGACGAGCCGCTCGGCCACCCGTTTGCCGATGCCGGGCACGGTGGTGAGCGCTTTCACGTCGGAATCGGCGAGCGCACGGCGCAGCGCTTCGGGTTCGAGCACGGCCAGCGTGGCCATGGCCAGCCGCGGGCCGACCCCGGTCACCGTCTGCAGCAGCGCGAACAACGCGCGCGCGTCGGGTTCGGTGAAGCCGTACAGCGTCATGGAGTCCTCGCGGACGATCATCGACGTCAGCAGCGTGGACTCCTCCCCGCGCCGCATCTGCGACAACGTCGACGGCGTGGCGAGTACCCGATAGCCCACGCCGGCACAGTCGATCACGACGTGATCGAGGGCCACGTCGACCACCGGGCCACGTACCGAGGCGATCATGCACCCCTCCCTTCACGTGCGGGGATGATCCCTTGGCGCTGCCGTGCCCCGGCGATCTTCTCCCGATGCCGGGCGGCCGCAGCCTCCGCCTGCCGCTGCGCCTGGGCCAGACGCTCGGCCATCGGACCGCGCCAGCAGTGACAGATGGCCAGTGCGAGCGCGTCGGCGGCGTCGGCCGGGCGGGGTTTTGTCTGCATGCCCAGGATGCGTGTCACCATCGCGGTGACCTGGGATTTATCGGCGCGACCACTGCCGGTCACCGCTGCCTTCACCTCCGACGGCGTGTGAAACCGCACCGGGATGTCGCGCTGGCCGGCGGCCAGCGCGATCACACCACCCGCCTGCGCGGTGCCCATCGCGGTGGACACCTGATTCTGGGCGAAGACCCGCTCGATGGCCACCACGTCGGGCTGATGGACGTCGAGCCAGTGACAGGCCGCGGTGTACACCGCCAGCAACCGCGCCGAGAGCTCCATGTCGGTGGGGGTGCGCACCACGTCGACGTCGAGTGCGGTGACCTGCCGGCCGGCACCGGACTCGACGAGCGCGATGCCGCATCGCGTCAGCCCCGGATCGACACCCATCACCCGCACCGCGACCTCCCTCGACACGCCGAACAACTGTTCGATAAGTGTAGCGAGCGTCCCCGACATCACCGCGCACCGACACGCGCGCCGGATCCGTGGCAGCAAGTTCACTCACCGCGAAGTGCTGCTACCGGCGGACGCGGAATACCGGCGAGGCGATCAGGCGTCGAGTTCGGCGAGCACCTCGTCGCTGACGTCGACGTTGCTGTACACGTTCTGCACGTCGTCGCAGTCCTCGAGGGCGTCGATCAGCTTGAACACCTTGCGCGCACCCTCGGCATCGACGGGCACCTCCACCGATGCCCGGAAATCGGCCTCCGCCGAGTCGTAGTCGATCCCCGCATCCTGCAGCGAGGTGCGCACGGCCACCAGATCGGTGGGTTCGCTGACCACCTCGAAGGTCTCGCCGAGATCGTTGACCTCCTCGGCACCCGCGTCGAGGACGGCCATCAGGATGTCGTCCTCGCTCTGCCCGTTCTTCTCCAGCGTCACCACACCCCTGCGGGTGAACAGGTAGGCCACCGATCCGGGGTCGGCCATGTTGCCGCCGTTGCGGGTCATCGCGGTGCGCACCTCACCGGCCGCACGGTTGCGATTGTCGGTGAGGCATTCGATCAGGATGGCGACACCGTTGGGGCCGTATCCCTCGTAGGTGATGGTCTGCCAGTCGGCGCCGCCGGCCTCTTCACCGCCGCCGCGCTTGCGCGCGCGTTCGATGTTGTCGTTGGGAACCGAACTCTTCTTGGCCTTCTGGATCGCGTCGTAGAGGGTGGGATTGCCCGCCGGATCGCCGCCCCCGGTGCGCGCGGCCACCTCGATGTTCTTGATCAGCTTGGCGAACATCTTGCCGCGCTTGGCGTCGATGACCGCCTTCTTGTGCTTGGTGGTGGCCCATTTGGAGTGGCCGCTCATACTCTCCCGATCCTTTCCCGCATCCGGCGACGCTGCCGCGACGACGTCATCCGTCGATCTTACCGGCGCACATTCGGACGAAGTACTCATGCACCCGGCGATCCCCGGTCACCTCCGGATGAAACGAGGTGGCCAGCACGCTCGCCTGCCGGACCGCGACCACCCGGCCCGCGGCCGGACCGTCCGGCACGGTGGCCAGCACCCGCACGTCCGAGCCCACCTGCTCCACCCAGGGCGCGCGGATGAACACCGCCCGCATCGGCGCGCCGTGGGTGATGCCGTCGACCTCCAGATCGGTTTCGAACGACTCCACCTGACGCCCGAAGGCGTTGCGGCGCACCGTGATGTCCAGGGCGTCGAGGTGACGCGCGTCGGGTCGGGTGTCGAGTATCTGCGAGGCCAGCAGGATCATTCCCGCGCACGACCCGTAGGCGGGCATGCCGTCGGCGAGACGCTCGCGCAGCGGGTCGTAGAGGTCGAAGACACCGAGCAGCCGGCTCATCGTGGTGGATTCGCCGCCGGGGATGATGAGTCCGTCCACCTCGTCGAGTTCGCTGCGGCGGCGCACCGCCACCGGCCGCGCCCCCGACGCCGACAACGCGGCGAGGTGTTCGCGCACGTCACCCTGCAACGCGAGAACACCGACACGTGGAGCCGACGACGTCGCGGTCACCTCGCCCGCCGGGCGTGCTGATCGGTGGGCATCTGCCGCCCGGTCCGCGACAACCCCTCCTGGGTGACCGCGGCCACGAGGGCTCCGGAGCGATCGAAGATGCGGCCCTGGGTCAGGGCGCGACCGGCACCGGCCGACGGCGAGGTCTGGTCGTAGAGCAGCCATTCGTCGGCCCGGAACGGCCGCATGAACCACATCGCGTGATCCAGCGAGGCCGCCTGTGGTTCGACGCCGGGATGGGGCACCTTCGACGATCCGAGCAGCGTCATGTCGCTCATGTAGGCGAGCGTGCACACGTGGATCACCGGGTTGTCGGGCAGACGATTGCGGTACCGGAACCACACGCGCTGCTGTGCGACCACGAGGTCGGAGGTGACCATGTCCTTGCGCGGAACGATCCGGATGTCGAAGTTCTGCCATTCCTTGAAGACGGCCTTCTCCTCGTCGGAGAATTCGTCGGACCTTTCGGGGAGCGACTCCGGGTCGGGCGCCGGTGGCATCGGGTCCTGATGTTCGATGCCCTCGTCGCCGCTGACGTGAAACGACGCCGACATCGTGAAGATGGCCTCGCCGTTCTGGATCCCGGTCACCCGTCGCGTGCAGAACGACCGCCCGTCGCGGATGCGGTCGACGAGGAACACCGCGGGAATGTCGGGGTTGCCCGGCCGCAAGAAGTAGCCGTGCAGCGAGTGCACCATGTACTCGTCGCCCACGGTGCGGGTGGCCGAGACGAGGGCCTGCCCGGCCACCTGACCACCGAACGTGCGTTGCAGATGACTCTCGAACGCTCCGCCGCGGTAGATGTCGGTCTCGATGCGTTCGACCCGCAGGATCTCCTCGATGGCTGCCACCCGACCAGTATTCCGTACGTGTCTCGACGGTTTCGGGCGGGCGGTGGCAGGCGGATCAGAGTTCCTCGAGGCGCACCAGTCCGTCCTGAACCGCCCGCGCCACCAGGCCCGCCTTGGTGGGCGCGGCCCGCCCGATCTCGGCGTACTTGGCGCGAATCCGGGTCAGGTGGGTGTTGACGGTACCCAGCGAGATGAACAGTTCTTGTGCGACAGCGGGTTTGGTGTCGACCATCAGCCAGGTGCGGAGCACCTCGACCTCACGCGCGGTCAGGTTCGGACGCTCGAGGCCGGGTACGGCCGCGTCGGCGGTGGTGCGCGTTTCGGCGCGGCTGTCGGCGGCGTCGGGTACGAGGTGCATCCGGCGGCCGGCGGACTGGCCGGTCGTGCCGGTCGGCTGCCCGGGAAGCGGCATGCGACGTGCGGCGAGCCGCGCCAGTGCCTCGCGGCGACGGGCGTCCGCCTCGACGCGACGGCGTGCGTCGTTGGCGGAGAAGTGCAGGTTTCGGGTGGTCTGGGCCGGTGCGGTCATGTCGGCGTCTCCTCGCGATCACTCGGCGCGGATACTCGATCCGGCCGGTCCCGGAAGGTCCGGTGTGATTGCAACGCTATGGCTGCCGGACAGACACGTCGATGGGGAGAACTCCCCTCCCATGGGGAGAACTCCCCATGGCATTCGCCCAGCTCAGAAGGGGTGCACGCAGGCACTGTGCCGCCTCCCGAGGGAATCTCCCCATCGGCGTGGGGAGTCTGCTCAACCGGCGGCGTTGCGCGCGGCCTCGGCGTCGATCATCGGCAGATCCGCGCGCGTGACGATCCGCGACGACACCGCGTACTCGACGAGCTTCGCGCGCCGGTTGCTGGCCAGCCGCCCACCCCCGGCACGCATACCGCTCACCCCGAGCTGGTCGAGTTTGTCGCAGACGTTGTCGAGCTTGCGGTTGAACTTCGTCAGCGGCCACCCCAGCCGTGCGGCCGCCTTCGCCGACGACGGGATGGCGCTTGCCCCGGTCCCCTCTCGCCGGAGGATCTCCTCGGCGAGCACCACGATCAGCAGCTTCTGACTTTCGGTGAGGGTGGGAACACCCTGTGTGGTGCGGCCACCCGTGTATTCCGGCCGGGTGACCGACTGCACCCGCGGCGCGGTTGCGAACACATCGAGTTCGTAGGTGGTCGGCCCGGCGGTGAACACGATCGTGGTGCGGCCGAACACCAGTGGCATGCGCGCACCCGGACCCAGCATGGCAGAAAACCCGACATCTCCCGCGGACACGCTCGCCGACAGGTGGGTGCCCAGGTTGGTGAGCCACCACAGGTCGTTCTCGTTGTGCAACACCAGGAATCGACGATGCAGATAGGGGTTGTCGTCGACCGAGAGGTCGGCTTCACGTCCGATGAAGAACCGCCTGCCGGGCGTCAGCGGGAATCGTTCGCCCACGTACTCGACGTAACTCATCCCCTCCGGAGCGGCCGACCCATCCGTTGTCATGACGATGTCACTCTCGCTCAGCTCGTCTCGCCGGCGGCCTCAGCCTCCCCGACGGGCACAGCGGCATCGGGCACAGCGGCATCGGGCACAGCGGCATCCGACGCACCGGCGTCGGCATCGGACCCGGACACGGCAGACATCTGCACCGTGCTCACCGACTCATGCACGCTGACCACGATCACGGTGACGTTGTCGTGCGCGCCGACGGCCAGCGCGGCGTCGACCAGCGTCTGCGCCGCCTGCTCGGCGTCGTCGGTGGAGGCCAGGATGTCGGCGATCTCGTCGTCGGGCAACTCCCCGGTGAGCCCGTCGGAACAGATCAGCAGCACGTCACCGGGCAACGCGACGGTGGTGAAGTAGTCGGCGACCGGATCCACCATTCCCGCACCGAGCGCGCGGGTGATCACGTTGCGCCGCGGGTCGACGCGCGCTTGCGCCGGGGTGAGCACCCCGGCGTCGACGAACTCCTGCACCTGCGAGTGATCCCGGGTCAACTGGTTGAGGGTGCCGTTCTGATACCGGTAGGTGCGCGAATCTCCGATGTTCACGATGAGCCACTGCGGTCCGTCACCGGTGCTCACCAGCACTGCCCCGGTGGCGGTGGTGCCCGCGCGACGATCGGAGTGGGCGTCGATCGACCCGATCCGGTCCTGCGCGTCGCCGAGCAGCCCGTCGAATTCGACGCGGGTGGCGTCGAGGCCGCCGGCGGTGTCGATACCGGCCAACGTCAACAACGCCGCCTCGCTGGCGAGTTCACCACTCTCATGCCCACCCATGCCGTCGGCGAGCAGGTAACGACCGGGCAGCGCGAGTGCCGCATCCTCGTTGGTCTCACGCACCCGGCCCACGTTGCAGCACACCGACCATTCGAGCCGGAGGTCCCCGATGATGTCGGTGCCCGAGAGCGACGAGTCCCGGACGATGCTGACCGAATCCATGATCAGCAGATCCTACCGGCGACGCGACCCGGAACGCGGCGGGACATTCCCACTTGCCTCAGGGCGCCGGTGACGTCGGGCCGTTGAACGACGAGCTACCAGCCGCGTTCGGCGAGCCGGTGCGGAGCGGCGATGTCTTCCACGTTGATGCCGACCATCGCCTCACCGAGCCCGCGCGACACCTTGGCCAGCACGTCGGGGTCGTCGAAGAAGGTGGTGGCCTGCACGATGGCAGCCGCCCGCTGAGCCGGATTGCCCGACTTGAAAATGCCCGAGCCCACGAACACGCCCTCGGCACCGAGTTGCATCATCATCGCCGCGTCGGCCGGGGTGGCGATGCCGCCGGCGGTGAACAGCGTCACCGGGAGCTTGCCCGCGTTGGCCACCTCCACCACGAGTTCGTAGGGAGCCTGCAGTTCCTTGGCCGCCACGTAGAGTTCGTCCTTCGGCAGCGACGTGAGACGTCGGATCTCATCGCGGATCTTGCGCATGTGCGTGGTGGCGTTCGACACGTCGCCGGTGCCCGCCTCGCCCTTGGAGCGAATCATCGCCGCGCCCTCGGTGATGCGACGCAGCGCCTCACCCAGATTGGTGGCGCCGCACACGAACGGAACGGTGAAGGCGAACTTGTCGATGTGGTTGGCGTAGTCGGCCGGGGTGAGCACCTCCGACTCGTCGATGTAGTCCACGCCGAGGCTCTGCAGGATCTGCGCCTCCACGAAGTGACCGATACGCGCCTTGGCCATCACCGGGATCGACACCGCGGCGATGATGCCGTCGATCATGTCGGGATCACTCATCCGTGAGACCCCACCCTGCGCACGGATGTCGGCGGGCACCCGCTCGAGTGCCATCACGGCGACGGCTCCGGCGTCCTCGGCGATCTTCGCCTGCTCGGGCGTGACGACGTCCATGATGACGCCGCCCTTGAGCATTTCTGCCATCCCCCGCTTGACGCGCGCGGTGCCCTGCCCGACCTGCGGGTCGGCGCCGACGGCGTGTCCGTTGACCGATGCGTCGGGTCCGGGAAGATTCCCTGACGGGAATTGGCTCACTGAAGTCTCCTGATGTCGCGTGAAACCGGCCTCGATCGGGCCGTGACCACCACCGAGGATACCGGCCGCACGCGCCGCGCCTCGGTTCAGGTGGGTCAGCCGTCACGAGCTTTCGGCGGAGGTGACCCGTTCGGAGATCTCGAAGTACCGCGGAGGTTCGGCGGTGCCGCCCAGTCGAAGCCACCGCACCGGCCGGCGGTCGGCGAGCGCGCGGGTGTCGCGCACGGCGTCGTTGTAGAAGCGCCGGGCCATCATCACCCGGGTCTCCGCGTCGGCCAGTTCGCCGACCAACGCGGCCGGCCGATCGCTGCTGCCGGTGCGGGCCAGCGCCGCCGACAATGCGTTCTCGGCATCCTCGCGCTCGGCCGCGGGGGCCTGCTCGGCCCGCACGGCGATGGCCGTCAGGTCGTGGGCGGCCCGACGTGTCGGCGCCTCGGGCGAGTCGGCCATTCCCGCGGCGATGGCGCGGGCGACCACGGATCGGCGTTCGAGGGCGGCCTCCAGCGAACGGCGTGCCAGATCCACGCGAACATTGAGCCGGTCGAGACGATTGGCCGTCTGGTAGGCCCAGGCGACCGCCAGCACCAGCACCACGACCACCACCGTGACGATGCCCATGGTCGTCCCCGACACGGTGATACCCGACACCGTGACCCCCGATGCCCACGGCTGACCGGCCGGTACCTGCGGTGAGATCACCGATCCGCCTCCCTCAGTCCGATACCACTGGGTCCGTTACCACTCAGTCCCGATACCACTCAGTCCCGATACCACTCAGTCCCGATACCACTCAGTCCGATACCACGACGGGACCGGCGCCCACGGTGACCGTTTCGTAGACCCGCATGATCTGCTCGGCCACCCGCGACCAGTCGTAGCGGGCGGCACGGGCGCGACCGGCGGCCACCTGCGCGGCGCGTACCTCGTCGTCGGAGAGCAGCGTGATCACCGCGGCGGCCAGGTCCTCGGCCGAACCGGTGTCCACCAGTGTTCCGGCCCGGCCGTCGTCGAGGACCCGTCGGAAGGCGTCGAGTCTGCTGGCGATCACCGCGGCACCCGCCGCCATCGCCTCCACCAGCACGATGCCGAAACTCTCCCCACCGAGGTTCGGCGCCACGTAGACGTCGGCCGACGCCAGTGCCCGCGCCTTGGTCGCGTCGTCGACCTGACCGAGCAGCACCAGATGATCGGAGAGGGCGCCTGCGCGGCGTCGCAGCGCACGTTCGTTGCCGCCACCCACCACCAGCACCCGCACATCCGGAAAGGCCTCGACGATGCTCGGCAGCGCCCGCATCAGGATGTCGATGCCCTTGCGCGGCTCGTCGAAGCGCCCCAGGAACAGCACCGACCGTCCGGGCCGGGGATACCCGTCGAGCGGCTGCGCGCCGGCCAGCGCCGACACGTTGATGCCGTTGGGAATCTCCACCGCATCCGAACCCAGCGATTCCATCTGCCAGCGGCGCGCCAGCTCCGACACCGCGATCTTGCCCGCGATGCGCTCGTGATAGGGACGCAGGATTCCTTGGAAGACTGTGAGCCACAACGACTTCGACGTCGACGTGTGGAAGGTGGTGACGATCGGTCCGAGTGCCACCATCAATGAGAGCATCGACAGCGACGGCGAGTTGGGTTCGTGCACATGGAGCACGTCGAATTCGCTCTCGGCGATCCAGCGGCGCAGCGTGAGGTATCCGTGCGGACTGAAGTTCACCCGGGACACCGAGCCGTTGTACGGGATCGCCAACGCCGGTCCCGCCGAGACCACGTAATCCGGTAGCGGGGTGTCGTCCGCCGCGGGCGCCAGCACGCTCACGGTGTGACCGGCCCCGATGAACACCTCGGCGAGTTCCACCACGTGCGCCTGCACACCACCGGGGACATCGAAGGAGTACGGGCAGACCATACCGATCCTCATCACGCGCCCTCGATCCGTTCGCGTTGCCTGCCGCTCCAGTCGGACTCCCAGAGTGGCTGCAGCATATGCCAATCCGTGGGATGGGCGGCGATGTTGGTCGCGAACGCGTCGGCGAGCGCCTGGGTGGTGGCAGCAACTCCCCCGCTCACGTCGAGGGGATCGTGCAATCGGATCTGCGACCGCGATCCGGGCAGGAAGCAATGGTGGGTCGGGATGAGGGCCGCACCGGTCTCGATGGCCAGCCGGGCGGAACCTGCGGGCATCCGGGTGGGTTCGCCGAAGAACGTGACCGGCACGCCGTGTCGGCTGAGGTCGCGTTCGGCCATCAGACACACCACCCCGCCCGCGCGCAGCCGCTGCGCCAGAAGCTCGAAGGGCGGCTGCTCGCCGCCGGTGAGCGGAAAGATCTCGAAGCCGAGCGATTCGCGGTAGGCGACGAATCGTTCGAACAACGACTCCGGTCGCAGCCGTTCGGCCACGGTGGAGAAGCTCTCGCCGGTTCGGTTCACCAGCCACACTCCGGCCATGTCCCAGTTGCCGCTGTGCGGCAGGGCGAAGATCACGCCGCGTCGCTGGGCGTAGGCATCCTCGAATCGGGCCCGGTCGGGCGGATCGAAGTGCACCGAGGCGGCGGCCTGCGCCATGTCCATGGCCGGTAGCCGGAACGCCTCGTACCAGTAGCGGGCATAGGACGCCATGGCGTCGCGCATGAGTTCGTCGGGAACGTCGTCGGGGGCAACGCCGATCACCCGGGCGAGGTTGCGGCGCAACTGTTGTGGACCACCGCCGCGGCTACCCGCCATTGCACCGGCACGCGCGAACGCGGCGCGGCCCCACCGGTCGGGCACATGTCGGATGCCGGCCCAGCCCGCCCGGTAGCCGAGGTCGGTGAACCGTTCACTCAGCGAGCTCACCGCGCATCGGGGTGCGGTCGGGTGTCCGGGCCTGCCAGGTCGTCCTGTTCTGGCGCTTCCTGTTGTGCCGCTTCCTGTTCTGCCGTGTCCTGTCCGGGCGCATCGTCCTTCGTGACCAGCGGGATGAGTTCGCGGGCGCCCGGCGACTGGGCGATGGAGTACATCCGCTGTCCGACGGTGATCACGCTGCCCACCGCCAGCACCCACATGGCCACGTGAATGGCCCAGCCCAGGCCGAGGCCGGTGAATCCGGCACCCACCAGCACGATGATCAGCCGGTCGGGGCGTTCGATGAGTCCGCCGTCGCCATAGAGTCCGGCAGCCTCGGCCCTGGCCTTCGCGTACGAGATCACCTGCGAGGTCACCAGGCAGATCAACGTCGCGACGAACAGCCACCGATGCGGTTGCGTCCACGCGCACCACCAGGCGAGACCGGCGAAGATTGCGCCGTCGGCGATCCGATCACACGTCGCGTCGAGCACCGATCCGAACCTGGTGCCGCCGCCGCGGGCCCGGGCCATCGCCCCGTCGAGCATGTCGAACATGACGAACAGCCAGATCACCATCGTGCCCCAGAACAGCTGCCCCATCGGGAACAGCGTGACCGCGGCGGCGATGGTCGCGACCGTGCCGATCACGGTCATCGCGTCCGGGGTGAGACCGGTCCGCAGCAGCGCGCGGCCCAGCGGGAGGGTTACCTTCGACACCGACGCCCGACCTCGAATGCTCAGCACCGCAACGCTCCTTCCCGACCGGCTCCGCCGCGAACCGGATGACCCGGGTCAGTCATCGAGCCGGCGCCAGGCGTCGGCCAGCAGTGCGCGGGTGTCGCGCAGCAACTGTGGCATGACTTTCGTCTCCCCGACAACAGTGATGAAGTTGGCGTCGCCCACCCAGCGCGGCACGATGTGCTGATGCAGATGCTCGGCGAGCGAGCCGCCCGCCGCATACCCCAGGTTCAGGCCGACATTGAACGCGTTGGGGTTCGAGACCGTCTTGATGGTGCGGATCATGCGCTGGGTGAATGCCATCAGCTCCGCCGATTCGTCGGCGGTGAGCGCCTCGAGATCGGCCACCTGCCGGTACGGCACGATCATGGTGTGGCCCGGGTTGTACGGGTACAGGTTGAGCACCGCGTACACCGACGACCCACGAGCGACGATGAGACCGTCCTCGTCTCTCATCGTGGGGATATCGAGAAACGGATGGCCCGTCGAGGTCGCCGACGAGGGCGGCGGGTCGGCGGTGATGTAGGTCATCCGGTGCGGACTCCACAGCCGCTGCAACCGGTCGGCGTCACCGGTGCCACAGTCGCGGATCTCCTGTCCACCTTCAGGCATGACCGACACTCTCCACGAGTTCCTTGGTGGGCGACTCGTTGCGCCGCGAGCGTACCCAGTCGTCGATGATGTCGACGGCCCGCTCCACCGGCACCCCATTGACCTGGGTGCCGTCGCGGAACCGGAAGCTCACCGCCGCGGCCTCGACGTCCCGTTCACCGGCGAGCAGCATGAACGGCACCTTGCCGGTCGTGTGGGTGCGGATCTTCTTCTGCATCCGGTCGTCGGAGTAGTCGACCTCGGCGCGGATGCCGCGGGCCTTGAGTTGTGCGGCGACGTCGCCCAGATGGTCGGCGAAGGCGTCGGCCACCGGGATTCCGACCACCTGCACCGGCGACAACCAGGCCGGGAAGGCG
Source organism: Gordonia sp. NPDC003425 (assembly GCF_053588635.1). Taxonomy (NCBI): domain Bacteria; kingdom Bacillati; phylum Actinomycetota; class Actinomycetes; order Mycobacteriales; family Gordoniaceae; genus Gordonia; species Gordonia sp. NPDC003425. The sequence goes on from NZ_JBSFQI010000004.1 coordinate 296,366, forward strand.
CCCGCGTAATGCTCGGTGAGCACGCCGAAGAAGCGTTCGATGGAGCCGAACAGTGCGCGGTGGATCATCACCGGGCGGTGCTTGGCCCCGTCGGCGCCGGTGTACTCCAGGCCGAAACGCTCGGGCAGATTGAAGTCGAGCTGGATCGTGGACATCTGCCACGTACGGCCGAGCGCATCCTTGACCTGCACCGAGATCTTGGGTCCGTAGAAGGCGGCACCGCCCGGATCGGGCACGAGGTTCAGACCGGATTCCCCGGCCACCTCGGCCAGCGTCTCGGTGGCGATCCGCCACGACTCGTCGTCGCCGACGAACTTGTCGGGGTCCTTGGTGGACAGTTCGAGGTAGAAGTCGTCGAGACCGTAATCGGAGAGCAGGTCGAGTACGAACGTCAGCAGCGACCTGAGTTCGTCGCGCATCTGCTCGGTGGTGCAGTAGATGTGGGCGTCGTCCTGGGTCATCCCACGCACACGCGTCAGCCCGTGTATCACGCCCGACTTCTCGTACCGGTAGACCGTGCCGAACTCGAACAGGCGCAACGGCAACTCGCGATAGGACCGACCCCGCGCCCCGAAGATCAGGTTGTGCATCGGACAGTTCATCGGTTTGAGGTAGTAATCCTGTGCCGGTTTACGCACGGTGCCGTCGTCGTTGTACTCGGCGTCGAGTTGCATCGGCGGGAACATGCCGTCGGCGTACCAGTCGAGGTGACCGGACACCTCGTACAGATGACTCTTGGTGATGTGCGGCGTGTTGACGAACTCATAACCCGCCTCGGTGTGGCGCCGTCGGGAGTAGTCCTCCATCTCCTTGCGGATGACGCCGCCCTTGGGATGAAACACCGGCAGGCCCGACCCGAGCTCGTCGGGGAAACTGAAGAGGTCGAGTTCGGCGCCGAGTCTGCGGTGGTCGCGTCGCTCGGCCTCGGCGAGCAGTTCCAGGTAGTCGTCCTGGGCCTCCTGCGATTCCCAGGCGGTGCCATAGATGCGCTGCAGGTCGGCGTTGTCCTGGTTGCCGCGCCAGTAGGCGGCGGAGCTGCGGGTGAGCTTGAACGCCGAAATGTACTTCGTGGTGGGCACGTGCGGGCCGCGGCACAGATCGCACCAGATGCGTTCCCCGGTGCGGGGATTGAGATTGTCATAGGCGGTGAGCTCGGCACCGCCGACCTCCATCACCTCGTTGTCGTCGACGGCACCTTTGTCGTCGATCAGTTCGAGCTTGAACGGTTCGTCGGCGAGTTCCATCTTCGCCTCGTCCTTCGACGCATACACCCGCCGCGAGAACCGCTGACCCGATTTGATGATCTGTTTCATCTTCTTCTCGAGGGCGGTGATGTCCTCGGGGGTGAACGGCTCGTCGACGGCGAAGTCGTAGTAGAAACCATCCTTGATGGGCGGACCGATACCGAGCTTCGCGTCGGGGAACAGGTCCTGCACCGCCTGGGCCAGAACGTGCGCGGTGGAATGCCGGATCACGCTGCGACCGGCCTCGGTGTCGGCGGCGACCGGTTCGACGTCGGTGTCGAGTTCGGGTGCCCACGACAGATCACGGAGCTGCCCGGCGGCGTCGCGCACCACCACGATCGCTCCCGGCCCCTTGTTGGGGACGTCGTGCTCACGCAGCGCGGTGCCCGCGGTGGTCCCGGCCGGCACACGGATCGTGGCTGGGCTGGTCACCATGACATCGTCGGGCACTTCGTCGCTCCTCGCGGTCAGCGGACGCGTTGGGGCGCCCGCGGAAATGTGATCGTGCACGTCGATCGTATCGGGGTACCTGGGCGCCACACGTCAGAGGATGGGGCTCCTGGTCCATTCGGCGTCGACGTGGAACCAGCCGGCCACGGTGCCGAACACACCGAGCACCCAGAGCGAGGCGAGAACCACCGCACACGTCGCCACGCCGAACACACCCTGCACCGACCAGTGGCGCTGTCGCATCCAGTCCACCCAGGCGTCGTACTTGGCACGGGCGAACCGCAGCAGCCGATGTGCCCAGTCGAACTCCGACGCGAGGATGCCCAGTCCGAGGAAGACGATGAGCCATCCGGGTCCCGGGTAAGGAATGGCGACGATGCCGCCGGCCAGCACCATTGCGCCGACGACGCCGACCACGATCCGATAGGCGAGGTTCAGCCGCCGATCACGCCGGATGATGTACCGACGTTGCCTGCTCCACACCCGAGCCCTGCTGTAGGCGGTCACCGGTGGCTCCGTTCTGCGATCGATCGTCTGCGGTTCCGGCGTCGGTGGTTACGGCGTCGGTGGGGTCGGCCCCATCGCGGACGGTCACCTCAGGATACGGGTCGTCGGTGCGGTGCCGGGGCGCTGCGGAGCGACGTTCGCGGCGGTCGGCGAGCAGGGTGGTCACGATCGTGAGCAGCAGGATCAGCGGGTAGCACCCGGCGTAGACGATCACCGCGATGCGGTCGAGGACGCCCGGGTGGGGCCAGCGCGGCATCATGAACAGGCCGAGAGCGATGGCGTGGTCGGCGGCGTAGTGCGGGCCGGAATCCCACCAGTTCCACCAGTAGGTGAAGCACAGCGCCACGATGGTCGACGGCGCCAGCCACCGCCACCAGTAACGGTGACCGCGGACCGCGCCGCGATAGGCGAAGTCGAAGGCAACCACAAGCAGCGGCACCACCCACACCCAGTGGTGCCCCCACGAAAAGGGCGACACGGTGGCACCGGTCATGCCGACGATGCTCACCGCGAGCAGTTCCCGGCCACGCCGATGCGCCACCACCGCAGCCCACAGCCCCAGCACCGCCGCCACCAGGGCGACCGGCACCCACAGCCAGGTCGGCGCTTCGAACACCGGGCCGCCGGGGCCCGGATGGGCGAAGCGGCGGATGTCGAAGTAGGCGAGCATCTGCGAGATGAAGCCGTTGACCGACTGGTTTGCGGGTGAATCCACCCGGCCCACCCGGGATGACCCGGTCACGTAAATCATCCAGTAGTCCCGTGCGTCACGGGGTATCACGAGCAGTCCGAGCGCCACGGTCGCGGCGAAGGCGAGCGCGGCGGTGGCCGCGGCGCGCCAGCGCCGCAGGACCAGCAGATACACCAGGAAGAACCCCGGGGTGAGTTTGAGTCCGGCGGCGAGGCCCACACCGATGCCGCGCAGCTTCGAGTTCGGCGACGGAAGGTCGAGAAATACCAGGTCGGCGAGCACCAGGAACATCAGGAACACGTTGATCTGACCTAGCCAGATGGTGGTGCGCACCGGTTCGAGTGCGGTGGTGCAGATCGCGGCCGCCAGCGCAAAGAGCGCGAGCCGACGGTCGATCCGATACCCCAAGCTGCGCATGCCGAGAAGCACGGTCAGCACAAGTGCTGCGTAGATCGCTGCCCACCAGGTCACCTTCGCGGCCACCGCGCTGACCGCGGCGATCGGCGTGAACACCAGCGCGGAGAACGGCGGATAGGTGAAGTCCAAGTCCGCGAGGACGGGGTGTTCGTAGAGGAGTCGGCCGTCGAGCACCGTTCGCCCGCCCGCGCGGTAGACATACAGGTCGTTGGCGTTGTGGAACAACCCGTAGAACGGGTTGCCGATCGGGATGGCGTAGATCTGCCACACGATCACCGCCACGGCCAACACGCCGACCGCCGCCACCGCGCGCCACCCGATGACGGTTGCCATCACCCCTTCGCGGGGCATGGGAGCGTGTGGCATGGGCTCACGGTACGCGCGACATTGCGCAGGTCAGAAACCGAATCGCCGTCGGCGAACCCGACTGGATTTCGGAATACCGGCAAACACCGCATACACCCCCATCCCGTGGATGTCTCAATACCCACCGTGAGCCTTGTTCGTTTCGCGACACATTTATGCGATACAGTTCTGAGATGCCCGCGGATCACGATGCAGCGTCGACAAATGTTCTGCTCGGCTACGCGAGAGCACATGCGCAGCGTGATCTTGTATCTCAAATCAATGATCTCGTAAGTGTTCACGTCGATGCGAAACGCGTCTACACCGACATCACCGCCCCCGGAGTCGATGATCGGCGGCCCGGCCTTGACGCGTTGCTCGACTATGCGCGGCCCGGAGACACCGTGGTCATGACCGGCATCGACCGGCTGGGACGGAGCATCGGGGAAGTTCTCGACACGGCCCGTGTGCTCGGCGAGCGCAGGATCGGGGTGCGAACGATCCGTGAGCGACTCGACACCGACGATCCCGCGGGCGCGCTGATCGTCGGCGTGCTCGCCTCGCTGGGCGTGTTGGAGCGCGAACACCACGTGGCGAACGCTGGTCGCGGACATCGTGGTGCCCGGTCGCTGGGGCGCCCTCGCGCGTTGTCCGCCGACCAGGTGGAACTCGCAAAACGTATGCGCGACAACGGTGATCCGGTACCCCGGATCGCCGAGACGCTCGGCGTGAGCCGGGCAACCCTGTATCGCACCCTCGCAGAAAGGTCGTCCCGTTCATGACGACAGGTAGTCCACGGGTCGTCCCGTTTCGGAAGGCCGATCCCGTCGCCGTTCCGGCCGGGGCGGCGATCACCGACGAGTCCCTCGACCCCCAGTCATTTCAAAGCGGGTTCGATGATGCGTCGGCCCACCTCTCGTCGATGCCGACGGCGTGGGCGTCACACCACGCCTCGACGACGCTGGCCACCCTTCCGATTCCGCAGGCCGACGACAGTTATGCCCGCGGATACCGGGCTGCGCTCTACGGCCATCTGCGACACTCGTCGCGCTGATCGCCGACAGCGGGCGCCACGGTCAGCCGAATTGGCGGATCTCGCCGGTGGGGAGATGCGCCGGCCAGCCCGGGTCGCCGACGGTCGCGAAACGGATCCACGCGCCGTGCATCTCGTCGGCGATGCGCTGTGGTGGATGAGGGCCGGTCAGCCCATGGGCGTCGGCCAGATGATCGAACACGAACGGGATCTCGACGGCGTGGCCGGCACGGATGTCTGCTTGCGGACTTCGGTACCCGAACTCGTAGAGGTACGTGCTCCGCTCGGGGCGTGATTGGGCGATGGCCCGGGTCGGTGCGGAGAAGACACGGGCCGTCAACGCCTCGCTGACCACGTCTCCCGGGGTCGCCCCGGAGTCGAGCCGGCTCCGCAGGAACTCCGACGCGGCCGGGGTGCGGCCGAGTAAACCAGCAGCAGCCTCCTCGGTGACCGCGTCCGCACCACCCGACGCGGCGAGGAAGAAGCGGAACTCGTCGGCGTTCCAACCGGCCAGCAGTGGGATGTGAGCCCCGGCACCGGCCGCGATCGCCTCAGAGGGCAACGACGGCAGCACCTCACCGTCGACGACCGGGAACTGCGACATGATCCCCAGACCACGTGTCGCCACCGAGACGCCCCAGCGTCGGGGATCGGGGTTCAGCATCATCTCCAGCGCAACCTGTGACTGCGCGCTCAGGAGGGTCTCGCCGGGAACTCCACCAAAATCCGCGGCGGTCGCGTCGACCCCGAGAATCTCGGCCATGCGCGCCGTCACGTTGCGCGCGTCGGCCGGATCGCTCGCCGCCAGGCCGTTGCCGCTCTGCATGATCACGCGATGAAACAACCCGGTGGACAAGGGCGAGGCGAGCAATGTCGCAATGCTCATCGCCCCGGCCGATTCGCCGAAGACGGTCACGTTGTCTGGGTCACCGCCGAAGGCAGCGATGTGGTCGGCCACCCAGCGCAACGCGGCGAGCTGATCGAGCACACCGCGGTTCTCGGGCGCACCGTCGATCGACGCGAAACCGGCTGTGCCCAAACGGTAGTTGATCCCGACGCAGACCACGCCGTCGCGCGCGAAGGTGTTGCCGGCGTAGATCGGGACGCGATTCGAACCGCGGGTGAACGCACCACCATGAATCCACACCATCACCGGCAATCCGCGGGCCGCCGGATCCGGCGTCCACACGTTGAGGTTCAGGTAGTCGTCACCGAGTTCGATCACGTTGTCGAGAAGTGCCGCGATCGGCGCCGGGTACGGGATCTGAGGCGCGGTCGGGCCGTAGTCGGTGGCCGGGCGAACGCCGTCCCACGCCGGCGGCGGCGCAGGTGCAGCGAAAGCCGCCTCCCCCACCGGTGGTGCGGCATAAGGAATTCCGAGGTAACTGGCGACCCCGTCCACGATGCGACCGGCCACCCGGCCGCCCGCGACGAGCACCACAGGAGCTTCGATGGAGACGCGCGTCACGGATGTGGACGTTACGCTTTGTCGGACCGATCCGGGCCGCGGATCCGAGACTTGCCGGCGATGGGCTGCGAAGCGCTGCAACAGCGCGGTGGTGGTCCCGGCTATCGCCCGCCGATGCACCCGAGGAGACCCGACATGGCCCGTAGCGCCGCCAGCAAGACACAGCCCCGCACCCGCCGGTCGTTCGGTCGGCTGCGCCAACGGACCTCGGGGCGGTGGCAGGCGGGGTACCTGCACCACGGGACGATCCACAACGCCCCGGCGACGTTCCCGACCAAGGACGCCGCGACGGCGTGGCTCTCGACCGAGCAGGACCTCATCGACCTCGATCACCGCAACCCCGGCAAGGGCATCTGGACCCCGCCCGCCGAGCGCGCCACCAAAGCCAAGGCGGCGGTGCTGACGCTGCGGGCCTACGCCGACAGGTGGCTGGAGCACCGCTCCCTGTAGCGGCGGACCCGGGAGAACTACCGCTACCACCTGGACCAGAACATCTTCCCGGTCCTCGGCGACGCGGTGCTGACCGAGATCACCACCGAGGACGTGCGCGCGTGGCACTCCGGCCTCGGCGAAGAGCACGCGACCCGCAACGCCCGCGCCTACGGGGTGCTGACGGCGGTACTCAACACCGCAGTCGACGACGGCCTGATCGACCGCTCCCCCGCCCGTATCAAGGGCGCGTCGGCGGTCAAGCGCGCCAAGCGCGACGTGGTGCTGCTGGAGGCCCCCGAGCTGACCGCGCTCGCCGAGGCCATGCCGGAGACGTTGCGGCTCACCGTCCTCCTGGCCGGGTGGTGCGGGATGCGGCGCGGCGAGGTGTTCGCCCTCACCCGCGCCAATATCGGCCCCGAGGCAGCCACGGTGCGGATCAACAAGGCGGTGACCTACCGGGAGCGCAAGTATGTGTGCGGCCCGCCCAAGACCCGCGAGTCGAACCGGACGGTGACGGTGCCGCCCCACCTGCGTTCGGTCATCACCGCGCACCTCGCCGAGCACGTCGGCAAGGCCAAGACCGCGCTGCTGTTCCCCGATCCCGAGTAAGGGTCTTACTACGCCGAGGGCCGGTACCGCGTCCCGTTCTTCGTGGCCCGTGACGCAATCGGCAAGCCGGAGCTGCACTTCCACGACCTCCGACACTTCGGCGGTGTGATGGCGGCGCTGACCGGAGCGACGACCTGCGAGGTCATGGACCGGCTCGGGCACACGACCTCGACGGCGGCGATGCGCTACCAGCACGTCGCGGCGGGCCGTGCCGATGCGCTGGCCGACAAGCTCTCGGCGCTGGCAGGTGGCGCTGGCTGATCCCTCACCAACGGATTCAGTCGCTGCGCCACCACCTGAATCCTCATCGGAGTAATCAGCGTCGCATCGAGTACGTGATGGTCTTGTGTTCCCAGCCGTCCTCCCAAGAGAAATAGACCGTTTTGCCGACTCCTTCGAACTCCCAGCGCATGAAGCTGGGACGTTGAATCGACCCTCGAATTGGGTTCTCGGGCGCGTCGAACGCTTCCAGTTCCCGCCCTTGATTGAACAGGGTGACCCCGAAATCGACGCCTGCCAGACGAACTGTCCCGCCGCAAATCGCGTTGGTTCCGTTAGCCAGGAACGGCTGCGCAGACCACCAGTCGGAGAGTACCGGCTCTGGGTTGCTGAAGGGGTCGAACGCAAGTGGGCTATCCACTTGGCTCGCCACGCACATTCCCCATGTCTCCGGCCACTCGGCGCGTCCGAGCAGGATGTCCACGGCCTCCGAGGGTATCGGCGTGGACACACGGCCACCGTTTCCTGTGAAAGCGTTCGCGGCGGCGTGATTTAACAGGAGCTTCAACGCCCACCTCTGGAAGTCGTCGCCTGAGATGTGCACCTCAGTCTCCTCTCCCCACTCACCTGCTCCACCGCGCCACTCAAGCGCGATGTCTCGGATGAACCGTGCGAAGCTGATGGCTGCGTCGTCCGCCGGGTGAAGCCCGTGATTGTGGCTGGTGCAGAGCACATTCGCGACAAACTTCTTGGGCTTGACGGGCCTCACGATCCCCGCTCCGTGGTTGTGCTGAATCGTCGCGTTCGGGTCATCGAAGGTGAACAGCTTGATGAGTCCATGGGACACGTAGTGCTCCCCCGAGATTGTGGCTGAGCAGCCCCCTCGGGTATTCACGTAGCAGCGTGGGTGGCGATATTTCGGATCACCTTCTTGGTACAGCTCGATGATCTCGAACACCTGATCCGGCGGATATAGGCCGCCGTCGACACGTGACGGTTGGCTGGGTGTCTCCCCAATTCTCACTTTGACGACCGCGCCCGGCCGCGTTGCGCGATTGGGAATCTGGTGAATCTCGATGATCTGCGCGGGAACATTGAACTTGCCGTCATCCGAATGAGCACCGATGAAAAGTCCCAGATGGTCCCCGGTCAGGTCCTTCGCAGCGATTTCGTACTGCGACACAACTCCGCGAGTCATGTCGCCACCGATCAGGTCGACGCTGCGAAGCGCAGGTTCCCGGTCCTCCAGGGCTTCATCATCCGGCACGTTGAAGCACCCGATGATGCCAGACAGACGATAGACCCAGGTCCGACGCGCGTCGCCCTCTGGCACACCGATGAACCGCGCAATTGGCCCGTGCTCGTGCTCAAGAACCCAGTCGATCTCATTTACTGTCAGTGGTTTAGTGGCGCGATCCTTGAAGATCGTGTCACCGACGCGAACAGCCAGAACCGGTATAGCAATAGGCGAACTCGAGGTCATGCCGAACCATATCCCGCCTGGCTCTGCCCGAAGACCGACGAGTCACCTTCGCGCTCGGTATGTCGATGATATTGGGGCCATTGCTTCAAACCCCTCGGCCCTTCACGGTCAGCGAGTACTGCACAGCCGTGCGCCCGTTGGGGTACTCGTGCGTGCGGTCGACAACAAGCCCCTTGACGATCAACTGGTGGACCGCCGGTTCGATATGAACCCGGCTGCTGCTGGTGATGACCTTCTTGATCGGGTTGAACGACATCCAGTCCCCGTCGGCGGGGAGCATCTCGCGAATCCGGTCGGCAACCTTGCGCACCTGACGTTCGGTGCGCACATCGTCGGCAGCAGCCTGGCGCACACCGTCGAGCCGCCCACGGCTCACGGACTCGCGCTCGGCGGTGGCCACCGATGCTGCGGCGACACATTCCATTGCGGCGGTTGACACTCCGAGGAGGCGCTCAGCGCGGTGCCAGTCCTCGATGCCGATGTAGGTCCGTCCGTGGATCACCGCGAACGCGGCAGCTACCTTGAGCTGCCCAAGAAGCCGGTGACCGGCGAGCGGGTCCTCGGACCTGCCGAACATGTCGGCATCCTTGGCCGCGTCCACCGCGATGACCGCATCGGCGATGGTCTGGCCTACGTCCATCGCCACCAGCGGCACGTCTAAGTTGTCGCCGCCGTCGTCCGGCACCGCGAACGGGTCGACCCCGAAGTCGGGCAGAATCAGCGACTGCGGGTCTGTCCCGGCTCGCTCACTGCGCGCCACTCCGTCGCGTACCGGTGCCCACAGGAACCGCTGCGGCAGCCCGTCAATCGTGACCTGGTCGTTGAGGAGGATCGAGCCGTTGTCGGGCTGAACGCCAGCGGTGAGGCAGAGCGGTATGAGTCCATCGGCAGGATCACCCGCCGCTCCTTGTCGGCGTTAGCGAAGCCCAGTTCCTCCCCCATTGACGCCTTGAGGAGTTCGGGCACGAGGGTGGTTCCGGTTCGCCCGGTGAGCGCGCTCAGCGTGGCGATGTCGCGTACCCCGAACAGTCCCGCCCGCTCGTGAAAGTCCGGACGGTACCGGCCCGTAACCGGGTCGGTACCGAACTTGGCATAGGTCCGGTTGATCCCCTCGCCGGTGCCGAGGGGCAGAATCGGATGCCGGGGCAACGGGTGATCGAAGTCACCGACACACAGCCGGAACACTTCGGCGGCAACCTTGTCCGCCGATCCCTTACCGCCACCGGAGACACCGATGAGCGCCAAGAACGTGTTGATCGAGACCTCGCCGCCGATGATCGCCGGAAGTACGACGTTGTGCGGCAGAGCGAGCACCACCCGCATCAGCACCCCGTTGAGGGCCGCCCACCGCCCTACCCGCCGGGCATCGGCGAACGCTGCGACGTGGGCGAGCTGGGAGCTGGAGCAGAACAGGTCGGACGCCTGCAGGGAAATCCTGCGCAGCCGGGCCTCGGCGTCGCGGGCCGCAGACACACATTCCTGCTCGTTGTCGATAGCGCTCTGCCGTCGCGGCGCGATTCGGCCACCACGGAACGGTTCTCGCGCACGCGTGCCCCTTCGGGGTCATTCAAGGGTGATTCTGCGGCGGCAATCGTGGTACTATGAATGGGGGTCAATTCCTCGGTTCCATCCTGATTGTTGGAGCGGCGCAGAGTGGGTACTGCGCCGCTTCGCTGTTTTCGCTGACTGGGCGCTCGGGGCCGGGTTGTGGGTATTCGCGAGCGGGCAGAAGCGATTACGCGCCAGCGGACTGGGAGCCGTAACTCTCGGCGGGGATCAGCGCAGTGAACATCGCGTCCACGTCGGCGACCTTGAGCCTGATGTGGGACTTCGGCTTATTGCTCACTCGGTAGGCCAGCAAACGGCCCTCGGCGATGTGCTCGCGAATCATCCACTGCGAGAATCCGGTGCGCTTGGCGGCCTGCGGAATGCTCTCCCACTGCTCGCCTGCGGGTGTGGTGGGTGCCACGGGTCTTTCCTCTCCCTCGTTCCAATCCGGAGGGTGGACCCTGTGGCGCGGGAGACCCGTTGCCGATCACGTTACAGGATGCGGACGGTTTAGGCCAGCACCAGACGCAACCGGATAGCCTTGCGGCTCATGATAATTCCGTCCTTGTCGGCGTTGTGGGTACCTACCCCGAAGATAGGCACTAGATAGGCACCCCTGTGGCCGAGGTCGTGACCGACACACAGCCGCCCGACACCTTTGTGGTCACCGAGGCCGAGACCGACACACAGCTCCACAGCGCCGTCGCCACCATCGAGGCCCACACCCTTCAGCGACCGGGAGCTGTGAGTCGCCGTGGCCGGAGGTGCGGAAAGCGGCGAGGGTGGCAGGCTCGTCACTCACATACCCGACAGGTCACGGGGTAGGTGGCAATGGTGGCGAAGGTGGCAAGCGGTGGCCACATTCGACCCCAGCCATTATTGAGAAATCAGCGAAAAGGTCGTTTCGCGTCATAGAGATTCAATATTGAGAGACGACGAACGCGTGAATGGACTGCCACCGTCGCCACTTACCCCTTGACCTGCGAAGCTGCCGTCGCCACCCTCGCCACGCTCCGCCACCTTTGTCACCTTCGAGCGACACCCTCCTCGGGGCGTGGTCGACCGTGCCGTCCGACGGGCACGACGAGGGCCACGGTGGTGCTGATCGGCGGACGGCTGATCCCCTCGATGGGCCTGAGGCTGTGGGGAGCTGTGGAACCGAATCCGACCGTTCCCCAACGCATAACACCGATCTTTGGCACTGTTGTCGATGCACAACTGTGCGGTATGTATGCGGTATGCCCCGCGTCATGCCTTTGCGCGACGCCCGTGCCCGGGCCGAGCGCGTCTACTACCTCCGCGCCGTCGCCGGGCTGTCATGGTCGGCCATCCGCGACGAGACCGGCTACACCTCGGTGGGCGGCGCACAGCGCGCCTACAAGCGTACGTGGAGCGAAACCCCGTCCCCGACGGCGACACCGTGCTCGCCGAGATTATGGAGCGCAAGCGCGTAGCCACCGGCGTCGCCTCGAAGGCGCTGGCGCGGGCTGTGGCTGCGGGCGACTGGTCGGCGGCCTCCTCGCTGCTGCGGACGATCAACGCACAGGACAACGAGATCGCGAAGCTCTACGGCCTGCACGCGCCCGAGCGCCATCAGCACCAGGTCGCCGTGGCGACCGCCGACAAGTTCGATGCCCTGGTCGCGTTGGCCGACCGGCAGGCCGAGACCCTGCTGGCGGCGAAGCTCGACCGGATCAGCAGGTCGCTGGCCGACGCCGTGGACCTCGACCGCACCGCAGCCAAGCAGGGGTGGCGGATCACCACCGCTGACCAGATGGTCGACACCACCACCCCGGCAGGCCGGGCGTCGATGAACATGCTGCGGGTGTTCTCCGAGTTCGAGCGCGACATGATCAGCCAGCGGACCCGCGAGGCGCTGGCCGAGAGGGCGTCCAGCTCGGCACACCCTCGAAGCTCACCGACGCCACGGTCGAGCGCGTCTGCCGGGCCGCGTATGGCGGTGAGTCGTTGCGCGCCATCGCCGCCTCCCTCGAACACGACGGCATGCTGACCGGCAGCGGCGCGGCCACCTGGCACGCCAACGCGGTGCGCCGGGTCCTCGACAGCACCCGGGCAAGGCGATCACCGCCACCCTCGAAGCCGACGACCCCGATCACAGCGCAGCGGAGACCTCATTTTTCCTCGCAGCCATCGCCAGGATTTCAGCGATCTGGAATTGTCTTGGCCCATGACTCGATCGTGGCGTGGACGGTGGCCCGCTGGACTCAAATCCGCACGTGGTGCGTCACGAACTGGCCCCGATTCTGGAGATCGTTCCGTGACTACGTCGATGCGCCGCTGGCTCGAATCTCTGCCCTTGTTAGCCTAGTCGTCGTAGCTGTGCCGGTGATTGGTTGGGCTGCGCATGCGTGTCAACCTTCAGGGGCCGGCGATCAAGCCGTCAGATCTATCGGCGCACGGATGCTCGACGCGGCAGACAAGCGGTTTGCAACCGAACTCCGCGTCGAGCACAATGGCACGGTTGCCGTGCGAATCGTTTATCGGAACACTGCTGCGAGCACCGCATCGGGGGTTCAGGTATCGGTAACGATCCCTGGAGACCTGGCAGTCGTAACCACAGATGTCAAGATTCTGAATGCAAACAACCCCGGCGGCGCCGTCCTCGACGATTCAAGTGTTGCCCCAACGAACACCGGATTCTCGGCAGCTATCGGCAGTTACACACCCGGTTCGAACGCACTTATCGTGTTTCCTGTCACGCTACGAAATCCTGCGCTCCTCAGCTGCGGATACAACAGCCTGACGATTCGAGCGCAATTCCGCGACAGCGCTACTCAACGCACCGAGACCGACGAAGTCACGCTGATCTACGAGGGTCTGACAAAGTGCAACTAATCGCTACTAGTCCGAGCGATGTGAATCCAGACGCGCTTGTGGCGGTGTGGCCGATATGGTTGCGGCCATGAGTTCCGATGCCGAACCGACGATCTCATCACTGCCGCTCAGCGAGCAGCCCGATGCGATCTGGCGGCACGTCCAGGCGAACGAACATGCCGCTGCCCGACTGTTCTGGCCCTCTCCGATCATCGAGCGACTCTTGTGGCAGGTGTGCGGCGCGTGGGAAACCGTGATCGAGGAGGTCCGGTTCTTCCACTACGCTCTGAAGGAAGAGCCGCCGACCAAGCCGCCGTTCGTCTATCCAGACGGCGAGAATGTGGCTCGCGATCTACGCCGAATCGCTGCAAAGCTGAACCTGCGCCTGCCTAGCGACACCATCTGGACCGATGAGTGCAAGCGCGCTAAGTCAATGCGCGACGACCTCGGCCACATGCTGCACTTCACTGACATTTCTGGCGAGACACCCAACCAGTCGGTGACCATCCGCCGGGTGCCATATAGAGAGCCTGACGAGATGCGTGTCGACAGCGGCTGGGCGATGCACCGCCGCAAGACGGTGACGATCACAGAGCCTCAGGCCCGTGAGGTGCTGGCAGGGCTAAAGTGCGTCAACGACAGCATCTTCGCGCTGCGCAAGTTCGGCGGCGAGTTCGCGAGCTGGTCGGACGACGAGACCATCTACGAGGTCCTCGGCCTCTTGCGGTGGTGGCTCGACGATTGGGGGCCAGCTCCCGGGCAGCCTGGTTGGACCGTGCCCACGATGCGCCAGTTGCGAATCGTCCCTCAGACGGAATACTTCGAGACCCTTCCTGAGGAGCAACGTCCGACTGACTTTCCGCTCGGCGGTCCATCTTCCCTCCCTGAACCCCTCGACGAGTAGGGGACAAAGCCTAACAGTGTCGGTGAATTATACTGCGGCCCAGTCGAATTAGCCGAGTGTCGTCGTTGCGGAGCTGCTCGGCTCGGTGCATGATGGGTCCCATGACCGCAGCCACCGCCGACGCGCAGACCCCGGCCCCGGCCCCGGGCGACCTCACAGCGCGGCAATGGGCCGCTCGGCACAACGCCCTCGTAGGCTGAGTCGTCATGTCCGCACCGACGAACACCGCCATCGACGTTGACGCCTTCCATGCCCTCGGTGCCGCGACCAGCCAAGCCTTCGCCGACGGGCACCTCGACCTCAACGGCTTGGCCCAGGTCTGCCGCCACGTCCTCGACCTGGACCTCGGCCGGGCGCGAGCTGTCCTCAGTCAGTCACCCAAAGCCATTACTGCACAACATAATTAGGAGACCCATCATGGCAATCACCGGACACCTCGCCCGCGCCGGGAGCGGCCAGTAGCACCGGAACCGACCTACAGCCAGGACGAGAAGGGCGACCGGCGACGCCACTGGCTGCCGTTCACCTACGCCGGCCAGTTCTCGCTCGCCGGCGGCGTCGGCGAGGCGGGTGCATTCGTCGGCGAGGCCGACCCAGGGCGTGCCAGGGCGTACCCCGCCTGATCACGAGCTGCTGGGCGTCGATCACCATGCTGGCCAACCACGTCTACATGAACGGATCGGCGACCCAGGCCGACGTTGACGCCGCCCTACATCTCCCCGCCGACGACCAGGACGGGCGCGGTGCGGCCCTGGCGGCGATCCGGTCTGGCAGTGTGCCGGGTTCGTTCACCATCACCGCCCCGCTCGCGTAGGTATGCAGGTAGGACCTTCGGACTCAAAGTCGAGCGAGCCTTCGCATCTAGGCCAGGCATGCCTCTACTGTGTGAAGCCATGGTGGAAGAGCAGCACGCACATACCGCGATGGGGATTGGGTGCCTTACATTCGTCTCGATAGATGAGCATGGCGCTGAGGTCCGCGATATGGCCAAAGTCAGCAATCCGAACTGGTGGAAAGAGCAAATCGAATCCGAGCTCGGAAGGCTTACCTCAATCACCGACTTAAGGGTCGATATCTCGGGAAACGTCGGAATGATTCCCAGCGGCGCAGATATTCTGAACGAATATCTCGACGAGTATGACATAGACTATGATTTTGGACCAGCCGAGGGATCGTTTATCGGATTCACAATTACCATTCCAAAGCGAATACAATCCGAAACATACCCGCCGGGATATGAGCTAAGTGGAGAGCGCTTCAAGTTCATAACCGTATATGCGGGCAGCGGACCGGTCACATTCATACGAAACGTTGACACACCGGATCCCTCGCCCTCTTCTTACGTGATTTTGGTTCGGGAGTTCCTAAAACGCGAGTTAAAGAAACTCGGCTCAACACTGGCGGTCAAGGCCATCGGGCCGAGTCCCTTCTGGGGTAGTTTCACTCTCTCACCGTCGTCCGACATCACCAGTGACCTAGCAGTAGACTGGAAAACGAACCGTCGTGGGTACGACGACATTGCAATTCTCTACAACGCAGACTTAGCCGAAAGCGGACAGGCACATGGCAAAGCGGTTTCCCTACTCTCCGCGAACTTCTCCGAGTACTACTTCCAGGTCCGCGCCAGCCACAGGCGTTACTTGCGATCAACGATCGTAGCAGAGCTGACCGATGACTTGATGGTGGTACACCGCGCATCGGGCCTGCGGGGGTGGTTTGCCAAGAATTTTCGGTCGGGTCAGATGGCGCGAGAGTTGCTCTTGGCGGCGATCACTGCAAAACAACTCGATGTAGAAGAGCGGTCCCGAACCAGCGCCCATCTCGTTGAGTCTCGGAACGCCCCCGCGGGGACGCGGGTAGATCTGCCGGAACTCGACGCTAAGTGCCAGGCGGAAGCCGACGAGACATACGTGGATCAGTTGTCGATGGCACAGGAAGTCGCGGGAACGCTCGAGTCAGGGCGCATCAGTCAGTTCGAGGTTCTGGTCGTCTCTGCGTCCACAGTCCTCGGTGCTGCAGCCGGCGCCATCGCAGCGCTGATCGCCGGCTAATCATGCCGTCATCAGCTGCGGCCCTAATCCGCCCCGGACAACCCGTACGCCGCGAGCGCGGCGATGATCCGTCCTTCGATATTCTTCTTAGTCCACTCAGGCGACGAAATCAGTCGGCTCTTTAGCAAAGCGCGGAGAAGAAACGGGGCGATCTCTGCACTGCTCCAGTGCTGGCCGTCGTATACAAACGCAGGCTTCGTGTCCACCATCCCGTGCGCAATCTTCGAGCGGTGGGCGTAAACCGGCTCTTCAAGGTTGAGCGGGCAATGCCTGGTCAGCGGACCGGCGTGTCGGTGACGTAAGGCGCCCCTGGTCTCCGGAAATCTGGATGTTGCGAA
>NZ_JBSFQI010000005.1:0-257928 GCF_053588635.1 Gordonia sp. NPDC003425
CGCGACGCATACCCCCGCGCCACCTGCACACCACCCAGATACAACTCCCCCGGCACCCCCGGCGGCACCACACCCAACCGCGCATCCAACACGTACATTGTGGTGTTCGCCACCGGAATCCCGATGGGCACCAGTCGATCCCGGGTTGTCACGTCGACGTACCCGACCTCGACGGCCGCCTCGGTGGGGCCGAAGAGGTTGTGAATGGACACCTGCGGCAGCAGGGCATGGGCGGTGGCCACCGTCGCCGGCGGCAGCGCCTCACCCGAGCAGAAGAGCCAGCGCAGCGAGTCCAGCGCCCGAATCCGTTCGGCCGGAACCACATCGAGGAAGACCGACAACATCGACGGCACGAAATGCACCGACGTCGCCCGCGTCTGACCGATCAACTCCGCCAGATACCCCGGATCGGCATGCCCACCCGCACGCGCAACCACCACCTGCGCACCCGACATCAACGGCGCGAACAACTCCGGCACCGACACATCGAACGTCACCGGCGTCTTGAGCACCACCCGATCACCCGCGGTCCACGGGTACTCACCCAGACCCCACCAGAGACGGTTGAGGACCGACCGGTGCGAGACGGTCACACCCTTCGGGCGGCCCGTCGACCCCGACGTGAACAACGTGTACAACGCCGCATCCGGACGCAACACCGACAACCGCTCCCCATCGGCCACCGGAGCCGCCGACTCATCCACCGGCCCCGAGGCATCCACCTCCACGATCCGTACTCGCTCGCCGAGTCCGGCGATGGCGTCGGGCGTCTGTGCGGTCGCGACCAGCACCACCGACACCCCGGCGGTCTGCACCATGTACTCGATCCGCTCGCGCGGCGCCGTGGTGTCCAACGGCACGTACTGGCCACCGGCGGCTACCACCGCATGAATGGCCACCACGAACTCCACCGACCGCTCCAGCGACACCCCCACCGCCACCTCGGGACCCACCCCGACAGCAATCAACTCACGCGCCAACACCGCGACCCGCGCACCGAACTCCGCATACGACACCACCCGACCCTCGAACCACAACGCCGGCGCACCCGGCGACCGCACCACCTGCGCCGCAACAGCATCGGCCACGGTTCCCGACGGCATCCCGACGACCGGCCCCGTCGACCACTCGCCGATCATTGCCCGCTCGCCCGCACCGAGAAGTGCGATGTCGGCGACGAGGGACTCCGGCGTATCGGCCACGGTGCGCAGGATCTCGTCGAGCGCATCGGCGAAGACGCGGATCTGTTCGTCGGCGAATGCGGTCGGCAAATACTTGAGTGTGATCGACAGCCCACCGTCGGCGGCGGGCGAGGTGACCAGGTTGAGGGGGAAGTGGGTCGAGTCGCTCACCTCGACCTCGGTGATGGCCAATCCGGTCACCGACGATTCGGCGGTCGAGATCGACGCGGTGTCCACCGGATACGATTCGTGCACGGTCAGCGTGTCGAACAGGGCGCCCGTCACCCCGCTCAACGCGGTCAGTTCGGGCAGTCCGAGGTGCTGGTGATCGAGCACCGCCACCTTCGACTGCTGCAGCGCCGCAATCACATCGGTGATACTCGCGGCCGGGTCGACGTCCACCACGGCGGGCAGGGTGTTGATGAACAATCCCACCGTCGACGACGCGCCGTCGAGGTCGGCGGGACGGCCCGAGACGGTTTCACCGAAGGTGACCACGCGGTTGCCGGTGAGCCGTGACAGCAGTACGGCCCAGGCGAATTGGAGGACGGTGGCCACCGTCGAGCCCTGCCCGCGGGCCACCGCGTCGAGTCCGCGCACCAGGTCGGCGTCGAGGTGCACCGCGAGGTTGCGGGGCAGGGCGTCGGCCGTGGCGACCGCTCCGGGCGCGACGAGTGTGGGCCCGTCGATGGCCGCGAGCACCTCACGCCACGCGGCGCGCCCCGCGACGTGATCGGCACCGGCGATACGTCGGGCGAAGTCACCGAAATCGGCTGTCGGCGAATCCTGCTGGCCGGTGTAGGTGGTCCCGGTCGCATACAGCGCAAGGAGGTCGGCGAGGACGAGCGGGCCCGACCATCCGTCGAACAGGATGTGGTGGTTGGTGATGACGACGGTGACGCCGTCGGCGTCACGGACCGTCACCACCCGCAGCAGCGGTGGCGCGGCGAGGTCGAACGGCGTGATCCGCTCGGTGGCCACCACCTCGTCGACCGCGCTGCGCCGTGTCGCCTCGTCGACCGCGCCGAGTTCGACGGTGCGCCAGGGCACGTCCACCCGCGGCGGCACGATCGCCGCCGTGGCGCCGTCGGCGGTCTGCACGAAGGCCGAGCGCAGTGCGGGGTGATGGGTGAACAGGCCGTCGACCGCCCCGCGCAGGCGGTCGGGGTCGACGGGGTCGGCCAGGCGCAGCACCGCCTGCCCGACGTAGACGTCGACGGCGTCATCGCCGCCCGCGCCGGCGAGCGCGGACTGGAGGGCGAAGCCCTGTTGCAGTGGCGTCAGGGGCCAGATCCGGCTGCCCGGGTGCGCCGCGGTGAGCGCGTCGAGGTCGTCCTGGGTGAGGGCACTGCCCGGTACGTCCGACGGCGACGGCCCCGGATCACCGACCCGGGCGATCTCGGCGACGATCACATCGAGTTCGGCCGTCCAGGCCGCGGCCAGGTCGGTGACGTCCTGTTCGGTCAATTCGTCTTGTGCATAGAGGAATTCGGCCGAAAGTTGCCGGCCGTGCTCGCCCGGCCGGGCGACGATGTTGACGGTGAGGGTGTTCATCGCGGGCAGCAGTCCCGAAACGCTCGGCGGCAGCGCCGGCGCCGCGTCGTCGACGCCGAACGGCACCATCGCACCGTCGTCGGTGGCGCCCTGTCCGGCAGTTCCGAGATAGTTCACACCGATCGCGGGGAGCGCGCACCCCCACAGAGGTGTTCGCTCGTCGGCGCGCAGCAGGCCGAAACCGAGTCCGTGCTCGGGCCGGCCCAGGCGTTCTTCCTTGGCCGCCTTCACCGCGTGGATCGCATCGACACCCGGATCGACGACGATCGGCGCGATCGTGGTGAACCAGCCCACCGTCCGGGACAGATCGGCGCGCTGCGCGGGAACATCGTGCAGCAACGCGTCCTCGTAGCGGCCGTGCCCCTCGGTCAGCATCGACACCGGGCCGCTCGCAGCGACACCTCGCCCGTCTTGCCAGGCCCGGACCGCACGGGCCAGCGCGGCGATCAGCACGTCGGCGGTGGTGGCACCGAACGCCGCGGGCACGTCACCGAGGACGGCCTCGGTGACGGCGGTGTTCACGCGCGCGGTCACCGGCACCGGCGCCGCCACACCTCGTGTGATGCCCGAGTCGACGAAGCCCGGGGTGCGGTGTCCGACGCGTTCGAGCCAGTAGTCGATCTCGTCGGTGTCCACCTCGCGAGTGGAGAGGGCGTCCTGCCAGGCGCGTGCGGAGGTGACCTCGGGGCGAACCGAGACCGGGGCGTCGGCGAGGAGCGCACCCCAGACCGTGATGAGGTCCTCCACGATGATCGGCCACGACACCGCGTCGACGCACAGGTGGTGGATGGCGAGCACGACGCGCGCTCCGTTCGACCCGGACACCAGCACCGCGTGCACCATCCGGCCCGTCTCGGGATCGAGACGGCCGAGCGCGGCGGCATGTTCGGCGCGCACCAGTTCGGCGAATGCCGCTGATTCGCAGTCCATCTCGCCGTGGGCGACGGTCACCGCGACCGATGCATCGGGATCGCCCGCGAACAGACTCCATCCCGCCTCGGTGTGTCGCAGTCGCGCACCGAGCATCGGGTGGGCCGCGATCACCGTGTCGAGCACGCGCGTCAGGGTCTGTACGTCGAGTTCGTCGGGCGCCATCAGCACGAGCGATTGGGAGAAGTCGCGGAACTGCGCGGGTAGAGGTGCGGTGTCGAGCAACCACTGCGCCACCGGGCTCAACGCCAGGGCTCCGACACCGCCGCCGGCGGGTTCGGCGAGCAGCGGCGCCATCGCCCGGTCGTCGCCGCAGGCCCGCGCCATAGCGCGAACCGTCTTGTGCTCGAAGATGTCTCGCGGTGTCAGAGGCAGACCGGCGGCACGCGCCGCCGACGCCAGCCGGATCGACATGATGGAGTCGCCGCCGAGAGCGAAGAACGAGTCCGTGACACCGACGCGTTCGACGCCGAGAATGCCCGCCACCACCGCGGCGAGTCGCTGCTCGGCCGTCGACTCGGGTGCGATGTAGCGCTCGCCGCCGGGCGTCTCCGGGGCGGGTAGCGCCCGCTTGTCGAGTTTGCCCACCGGCGTGAGTGGCAGGGCATCGAGGACGGTGATCGTGGCCGGCACCATGTGCGAGGGCAGCCGGAGTTCGAGGTGGTCACGCACCGCGGCCACGTCGAGTCCGGGATCGGCCACCACGTAGGCGGCCAGCGCCGTCGCCACCGAACCGCCGACGCCGATCACCACCGCATCCGAGATCTCGTGATGGTCGGCCAACGCGGCCTCGATCTCGCCGAGTTCGATGCGCAGGCCGCGCAGTTTCACCTGGTCGTCGCTGCGTCCGGCATATTCGAGTTCCAGCCCACCGCTCGGCGACCGGCGCCAGCGCACCACGTCGCCGGTCCGGTAGAGCCGCTCCCCACCGGTGCCGAACGGGTCGGCGACGAACCGTGCCGCGGTCAGACCCGGACGGTGCAGGTAGCCGCGGGCCAACGCGACGCCGCGCACGTAGAGTTCACCGGTCACGTCGACGGGGACCGGTTGCAGCGCCTCGTCGAGCACCACCAGTCCGACGCCCGGAATCGGGCTGCCGATGCGCACCGCGACACCGGCCTCGCACGCCTTGTTCGCCACCGCCACGGACGTCTCGGTGGGACCGTAGGCGTTGAAGAAGGCCAATCGGGAGGCCCAGAGGTCGAGCAGCCGTTGGGATACCGCCTCACCTCCCGACGCCATCACCCGTACCCCGGGAACCGCATCGGGGTCGATCGTGGCCGCCACGGTCGGTGTCAGAAAGACGTGGGTCACCCGGTTGTCGCGGATGAACTTCTCGAGCAGGTCGCCACCGATCGCGCTGTCCGGCCGGTACGCGAGTGCCGCACCACTCGTCGAGGCCATCAGCCACTCCAGCACCGACGCGTCGAAACTCGGTGACGCGTAGCCCATCACCACGGCGTTCTCGCCTGCGCGGTAGCGGGCGAGGTCGTTGGCATAGTTGACGATTCCGCGGTTGGTGACCGCAACGCCCTTGGGCTGCCCGGTGGATCCCGAGGTGTAGATCACGTAGGCGAGCGCATCGAGGTGGCGCGGACGCAGCAGTTCGTCGTGCCGCAGGGCGTCGGTGGCGTGCCGGTCGTCGGCGAGGACCTCGGTGACCGATGTCCACCGCACCGACGCGGGCAACGTGTCACGCAACGCCGATGTGGTCACCCCGAGGGCCACGGCCGAGTCGGCCAGCATGTAGGCGATGCGGTCGGCCGGATAGCCGGGATCGACCGGTACGTAGCCCGCACCGGCCTTGGTCACCGCCCACATCGCCGTCAACAGATCAGCTGACCGCGGAATAGCCAGTGCCACCAGTGATTCGGTCCCGACGCCGTGAGCGATCAACCACCGCGCGAACTGATTGGAACGCGCGTCCAACTCCGCGTAGGTCAGCACGGCGCCGGACGAGTCGGTGACCGCGACCGCGTCGGCGTGAGTCGCGGCGGCATCGGCGAGCACATCGGCCAGCAACCGCGGCGCGGCGGCAGGGCCACCGGACACCGTGGTCAATTCGGCATGCTCGTCCGCATCGACTATCGCGGCATGACCGACCGGACTGGTCGGCGCGCCGACCAACTCGGTCAGCACCTTCGTGAAACGCCTGCCGATGGTCTCGGCCGTCGCCGCATCGAAGATGTCGGTGGCATAGACGAGTTCACCGGACCATCCGTCGGCGGTCTCGCCGATACCGAATGCCAGATCGACCTTGGCCGGGATGTCGTCCACCTCGACGGGCTCCACCTGCAGATCCGGCAGCTGCGCGGCGCCGAGGCCACGCATGGCCAGCTCGGGCATCGCCGACTGGTCGAACGTCAGCATCACCTGGCTCAGTGGCGCATAGGATTCCGACCGCGGCGGGTCGAGCGCCTCCACCACCGACTCGAACGGCAGGTCGGCGTGTGCGAACCCTTCCAGGTCGACACCACGCACCCGATCGAGCAGGTCGGTGAACGTCAGCGTCGGATCCACCCCGACGCGCAGGACCAGGGTGTTGACGAACATGCCGACCAACGGATCGAGGACCCGCTGTCCGCGCCCGGCGATGGGAGTGGCGATGGCGATGTCGTCGGTGCCCGACAGCTTCGCCAGCAGGACGCTCAACGCGGCGTGTACCACCATGAACGGGGTAACACCACCGGTTCGGGCCAGTTCGGTCACCGCGGCGGTCACCTCGGCCGGCACCGTGAAGGTGGTGCGCGCACCACGCATCGATGCCACCACCGGACGCGGCCGGTCGCTCGGCAGATCCAGTACGTCGGGCAGTCCGCGCAGTTGCCGGGTCCAGTACCCGAGCTGGCCACCGATGATCGAATCCGGATCGTCGGCAGAGCCGAGCACGTCGTGCTGCCAGATCGCGTAGTCGGCGAACTGGATCTCCAATGGCACGAATTCCGGTGCCACTCCGGCGGTTCGGGCCGCATATGCGGTGACGAGGTCGGTGACCAGGGGTCGCAGCGACTCCCCGTCGGACGCGATGTGATGCATCACCAACGCGAACACCCAGCACCCCGGGGACTGCGGCCACAGCGCGGCGCGCACCGGCCATCCGGTGGTCACGTCGAAGCCTTCCATCGCGACCGCCTGCAGGGCCTGCGCCGAATCCACCTCGCGCCAGTCGAGCCGGACATCGACCTCCCCCGTCTCGGAGATCACCTGTACCGGTGTGCCGTCCACGAGCGGGAATACGGTGCGCAGCACCTCGTGCCGGGCGATCACATCGACCAGCGCCGCCCGCAATGCGTTGACGTCGAGGTCACCGCGTAGCTGCAGCAGTGCCGGAATGTTGTAGGTCGGCAGTGAGGTGTCGAACTGGTTGATGAACCACATCCGGCTCTGGGCGAACGACAGCGGAATCCGTTCCGGCCGAGCGGAAGCAACCACGGTGGGCAGGCCGGTGGCGCGCTGTGCCGACAGTTCGGCCAGCCCGCGCACGGTCGGGGCGTCGAACACGTCACGGACCGCGAGGTCGACGCCGAGCGCTTCCGCGGCACGCCCGACGATGCGTGCAGCCGCCAGCGAGTTGCCACCGAGGTCGAACAGCGAGTCGGCCACGCTGACCCGATCCAGGTCGAGCACGTCGGCGACGATCTCGGCCAGCATCTTCTCGGTTTCGGTGCCGGGCGCCACGTACTCGGTGTCCACCACGATCTGCGGCTCGGGCAGTGCCCGACGGTCGAGTTTGCCGTTCACCGTGAGCGGCAACTCGTCGAGCAGCATCACCACGTCGGGCACCATGTAGTCCGGCAGCACGGCTGCGGCGTTGGCCCGGATCTGCGCCGGCGACACCGGGTGCGCGCCGTCGAGAACGGCGTACCCGACGAGCTGCTCGATCCCGTTGTCGCGTCGGATGACCGCCACCGCGACCGCATCGACACCGGGTGTGGCCAGCATGGCCGCCTCGACGTCACCGAGTTCGATCCGGAAGCCGCGCAACTTGATCTGCGCGTCG
Organism: Gordonia sp. NPDC003425; assembly: GCF_053588635.1. Classification (NCBI taxonomy): domain Bacteria; kingdom Bacillati; phylum Actinomycetota; class Actinomycetes; order Mycobacteriales; family Gordoniaceae; genus Gordonia; species Gordonia sp. NPDC003425. Next base: position 7,666 of record NZ_JBSFQI010000005.1, read on the forward strand.
GAGCGACCCAGGTATTCCAGCGTGTCGCCGTGCGGGATCGCGATGTCGCCGCTGCGGTACATGCGCCGACCGTCACCGGCGAAGGGATCGGCGACGAAACGCACGCCGGTGAGTTCGGGCCGACCCAGGTACCCGCGCGTCACCTGGGTGCCGCTGACGTAGATCTCGCCGGGAGTGCCGTCGGGCACCGGGCGCAGCCGCTCGTCGAGGACGTGGATCGTCAACCCGGGCAGACCGTTGCCCACATCCGATCCCTTGGCGGTGGACACGAATTCGGGGTCGAGGGCACGGAATGTGGAATGCACGGTGGTCTCGGTGATGCCGTACATGTTCACCAGCACCGGCCCCGGCCGGCCCTCGGCGGCGATGCGGTCGTCGTACCAGCGGCCCACCTGGGCGAAGTCCAAAGCCTCCCCGGCGAACACCATGTAGCGCACGGAGGCAGGCATGCCGGTGTCGGTGCCACCGCTGACGGCGCGCGGACGGACCGCGGCAGCGAGCTGGTAGAAGGCCGACGGGGTCTGCGACACCACCGTCACCGATTCGTCGCCCAGCAGTGCGGCGAATTCTGCGGGACTGCGGGTGGTGAGGTAGTCGACCACCAGCAGTCGGCCACCGAACAGCAGCGGACCCCACATCTCGAACACCGAGACGTCGAAGGCGTAGGAGTGGAACATCGTCCAGACGTCGTATTCGGTGAATCCGTAGTGCTGTTGCGCGGCAGCCATCAACGCCACCACCGACCGGTGTTCCACCACGACGCCCTTGGGCCGCCCGGTGGAGCCGGACGTGAAGATCGCGTAGGCCGCCAGGCGTGGATCGACCCGGGCCGGAAGTGCCCGCGTGGCCTTCGATGCACGGTATTCCAGGCCGGCGGTGGTGAATCGGTCCACCGGGAGCAGATCGAGGGTGTGGTGGCCGTCCGGTCCGGTGATGACGAGCGCCGGAGCGGCGTCATCGACGATCATCGCCAACCGGTCCGCGGGGTGGGAGGTGTCCAGCGGCAGGTAGGTGGCGCCGGCTTTGAGCACACCGAGGATCGCCACCATCACGTCGACGGTCCGGTCGGTGGCCAGGCCGACCACCGTGCCATCGGTGACGCCGGACGCAATGAGCCCGAGTGCAACCGCGTCGGACCGCGCGTCGAGTTCACCGTAGGTCAGTGCGGCCCCGGTGGTGTCGGTGAGTGCCACGCGCTCGGGGAAACGACGGACCGCTCGCCGGAACAGACCGGGCAGTGACTGCCAGTCGGCGCCGCCCAGTACAGTCTCGGCGGCGTTCCGGACCCCCACCACGAGTTCCTGGGTGAGTGCGGCCAGCGCGGCAGGATCGGCTCCGGGCGTGCTCACCAGCGGCGCGATGACGGCCCCCACGGCCGCGTCGGCGTCGATGCCCCGACCGGCGAACACGGTCGCCATCGGCGCCACCCGCGCATCGAGGTCACCGAAGGTGATCACCCCGCCCGCCGCCGACAGCGCGATGGCGTCCGGCTCGACCCGTGCCGCGGTCGCGATCAGGTCCCGGGTGCCGGGACGTGCACCCCACCCCGAGCATGTTTCTACTGCGTTCGCATCGATTCCCGTCACGGTGTTTGTGGAACCTTCCGGCTAGATGGGATCGGCTGGAGTGGAGTTGTCGCGGGCCGCAACGCCGTGGGCGCGATCACGCAGTACGCGCAGGGTGTCGTCGAGTTCGGTGGCGTCGGCGGCCGCGAGGCCCGGAACCAGGGTCATCAGCGCCATCGTCAGAGCCGAATCAGGCTCGGGCACAATGGCGCTCAACGCGGACATGTGGGCTTGCAATGCACCGAAACTGACCTCGGCCCCGTGCAGGATCGGTGCCTCGGGGTCAGCGGCGGCCGCCGCGGTGACCAGGCCGTGTAACGGCGCGGTCGCAACCTCCTCGGTCGCGGTGGCCGGTTGGTCCTCGGCGATACGGGCGTCGCCCACCGCCCGCTCGGGATCGTCGGCGAGTTCGGTGAGCAGGTGCACGTACCGGTCCGCAATCCTGGCGACCGTCTCTTCGTCGAAAAGGTCGGTGGCGTAGATGAACTGAGCACGCAACGCGCCTCCGCGGGCCTCCCGGTCGGGGTCGTTGGGGAAGAAGGTGAGCGCGAGGTCGACCTTGGCCGACGTCAGTTCCTCGTGCTCGGGTTCCACGGTCAGTCCGTCGAGTCGCAGCACCGGGAAGTCGACGTTCTGGAACGCGAGCATCACCTGGAACACCGGATTGTGGGCGGTCGGCGGCCGGGACATCAGTCGGGACACGATCTCGTCGAACGCGACGTCCGCATGCGACATGTCGGCGAGATCGTCACCGCGGACCCGACCGAGCAGATCGAGGAAACTCTCCGACTTGTCGACTCGCGTGCGCAGGGCCAGCGTGTTGACGAACATGCCGACGACGTCCTCGAGCAGCGGTTCACCGCGGCCCGCGAACGGGGTGCCGATCACGATGTCGTCACGTCCCGACAGCCGCGCGAGCAGCACCGCGAACACGGCGTGCGTCACCATGAACTGGGTGGTGTGGTACTTGCGGGACATGTCTTCGAGGGTCGACACCACGGCTGCGGGGATCTCGAAATCGACTGCGGCGCCGCGGTAACTCGGAGTCCTCGGGCGCGGGCGATCGGCGGGCAGTTCCAGGATCTCGGGGAGTCCGGCCAGCCGGTCCTCCCAGTAACGCAGCTGCCGTTCCTGCTCGGAGACACCGTCGTCGACCACCGCGAGCCGCTCGGAGAGCCACATGCTGAAATCCGCGTACTGCACCGGCAGTGGCTTCCACGCCGGCTCGGCGCCCCCGTGACGGGCCGCGTAGGCCGCCATCAGATCTCGCGCCAGCGGCATCATCGAGGCACCGTCGGCGCTGATGTGGTGGATCACGAACACCAGGACGTGTTCATGCGCGGAGATCCGCAGCAGCACCGCGCGCACCGGGGGCGCAACGGTGATGTCGAAGCCCTCACCGGTGATCTCGGCGATCTGCGCCACCGGCGACGGCCCGGCGTCGCGGACCTCGAGGACCACGTCGTTGTCGAGTGCGTCGGCGGGCATGATCACCTGCACCGGTTCACCGTTGATCATCGGGTAGACGGTGCGCAGCGCCTCGTGGCGCCGGCTGAGATCCACCGTCGCCTGGGTCAGCGCGGCCACATCGAGATGTCCCGACAGCCGCAACGCCATCGCGACGTTGTAGGCGGCGGAACCGGGTTCGGCCCGGTTGATCAGCCACAGCCCCCGCTGCATGCCGGAGACATGCACCAGTTCCGTGCGGCTGCGCGCATGCAGTGCGGGAATGCCGTGCCCGGTGGGTCCCGACGTCAGGGCGGCCGCGAGCGCGGACACCGTGGGACGTTCGAAGAGAAGCTTGACCTGCACCTGCCGGTCCAACAGCGCCGACAGTCGCGCGGTGACCTTGGTCGCCGACAGCGAACTGCCGCCGAGGTGGAAGAAGTCGGCGTCGGCAGAAACCCGGTCGAGGCCCAGGACCTGCCCGAACACCCCGGCCACCACCATCTCCAGTTGCGAGGCGGGCGGCCGGTAGGGTGCCGTCTCGGTGAAGTCGACGGCCGGAAGCGATGCGCGGTCGATCTTGCCCGACGTGGTGAGCCGGAACCGGTCCACCACCACCAGGGTGTGGGGCACCATGTACCCGGCCAGCCGGGTGGCAGCATGCTCGAGGATGTGGGCGGGCTCGGTGGCGGCACCGGCGACCAGCGTCGCATAGGCCACCAGGACGTCCTCGCCGTTGGGCGCGGGCACACCCAGGCACACCGCGTCGGCGACGAGCGGATGATCGACGATCGCCGCTTCCACCTCGCCCGGTTCGATCCGCAGGCCGCGGATCTTGAGCTGGAAGTCGGTGCGGCCGATGTAGCGCAGATCGCCACGGACGGTGCGGATCACGCGGTCACCGGTGCGGTACATCCGCGCGCCGGAGTCGTACGGGTCGGCCACGAACCGGGTTGCGGTCAGCGCGCTGCGGCGATGGTATCCGCGGGCCAGTTGCACGCCGCGCAGATACAGTTCCCCGGGCACCCCGGTGGGCACCGGGCGCAGGCCGCGATCGAGCACCACCGCCCCGACCCCCGGGATCGGGGCGCCGATGGTGACCTCGTCGTGCTCGGACATGGGCCCGGCCGCGGTGGCCCAGATGGTGACCTCGGTCGGACCGTAGAGGTTGTGGAAGCGCCGACCCGCCTTGGCCCACTTGCGCATCAGGTCCGGTGGGCACGCCTCGCCGACGCTGATCACCCGGCGCAGCCTGGGAACGGCCGCCGGCTCGATCGTGCTCAGCGCCGACGGCGTCATCACCGCATGTGTCACGCCCTGCTCGCGGATCAGGGTGGCCAGTTCGTCCCCGCCGAACACGCCGTTCGGGCTGATCACCAGCCGCGCCCCTTCGCCGAGTCCCATGAGGATCTCGAAAACCGATGCGTCGAAGCTCGGTGACGCGACATGCAGGACGCGTGAATCCTTGGTCAGTCGCAGGATCGTGCGCTGGTTGGCCACCACGTTCGCCAGTCCACGGTGACTGACCGCGGCCGCCTTGGGACGTCCCGTCGACCCTGAGGTATAGATCAGGTAGGCCAGATCGTCGAGCCGTGGCGTACGGACGAGTTCGTCGGCGCCCAGGGGTGCGCCGCTGTGGCCGGCCAGCCTGAATTCGGCTGCCGGCTGACCGATCACCAGCCACGACAGCGTGTCGGGAACCCGGTCGGTCGCCTCGGCCACGCACAGGCCGGTGACCGCGCCGCTGTCGGCGAGGATCTCCTCGATCCGCCCGGCGGGCAGGGCCGGGTCGATGCTGACGAAGCCGGCCCCGGTGGCGGCCACCGCGAGCAACGCAATCACCGAGTGATGGGATCGGGGGATGCAGATCGCCACGATGTCGCCGGGCCCAACTCCGAGCGAGATGAGTTCGCGGGCAAGCTGATTGGATCGAGCGGTGAGGACCGACCAGGTGATCTCCGACGTCCCGCTGATGGCCACCGAATCCGGATCGGCCTTGAGCGCTCCCCCGTGGAGCAGATCACGCAACAATGCGGCGGGCGCCACCGGTTCGGCCACCGAGACGAGTTCGGTGCGGTCGTCGTCGGTGGTGACGTCGATGGTGCCGACCCGTCGTCCGGGCGACTCGACCATGGCCCGCAAGACAAGTTCCAGTTGCGCGGCAACGCGTTCGGCGGTACGCCGTTCGAACACGTCTGCCGCATAAGAGAGTTCGACGTCGTAGCCACCCGTGTCGGGCTGATCGGTGAGCGTGATCGACAGGTCGAATTTGGCGGCAGGCACCCGCGCATCGACCTGACGGGCCGACGAGTCGAATTGCTGCAGGGTGGTGGCGTGGCCCGGATGCATCGTCATGGCCACCTGGAAGAGCGGTGTGTGGGAGGCCGACCGTTCCGGGGCGAGGACGTCGACGACCCATTCGAACGGGATGTCGGCGTGCCGCACCGCACGCGTCCGACAGGCGTGCGCACGATCGAGCAGGTCGCCGACGGTGTCGCCGGAGGACACCGCGGTCCGCAGCACCACGGTGTTGACGAACATTCCGACGAGTTCGCTGGTGGCCGGTTCGTCACGACCGGCGACGGCGGTGCCGATGGCCACCTCGTCGACCTCCGCCCAGCGTGCGAGCAGGACGGCCAGGGCCGAGTGCACCACGGTGAAGGCGGTGACCCCGTGGTCACGCGCCAGGCCACGGACCGCCATCGCCAGATCGGCATCGAGGCTCGCGTCGACGTAGGCGCCGTTCCCGGTGGCCACGTGTGGGCGTGGGCGATCGGTGGGAAGCATCAGCAGATCGGGCATGCCGGCGAGTTCCTGCTCCCAGAACGACAATCCGGCGGCCGCCCGATCGGTCGGCGAGTCCAGCGAACCCAGCAGTTCGCGCTGCCAGATCGCGAAGTCGGCATACTGCACGGCCAGCGGCTCGAGGTCCGGTGTCGCGCCGTCGCGCCGGCGCGTGTAGCCGACCATGAGGTCACGGATCAGCGGTTGCAGCGAGAAGCCGTCCCCGGCGATGTGGTGCAGCACGGTGACCACCGCGTAGCCGTCGGCGTCATGCAGGATTCGGATGCGGAACGGGATCTCGTGCACCAGGTCGAATCCCCGCGCGGCATCCGCGGCGATCAATTCCTCGAGCCGGCCCTCGGCGTCGAACACCTCCGTGTCGAGCAACCCCATCGCCTCGGCCGCGGGCAGGATCTCCTGTACGGGTTCTCCCAGATGCGAGCCGAAGCGGGTGCGCAATGTCTCGTGCCGTTCGACCAGCGACTCGATCGAATCCCGCAGCGCGTCCACGTCCACGTCGTGGCCCAGCCGGACCGCCCCGGGCATGTTGTAGGTGGCCGCCCCCGGGTCCATGCGGTTGACGAACCACAGCCTGGTCTGCGCGTGCGACAACGGCACGACGGCCGGCCGCTCGACCCGGCGCAACTCGGGCCGGTCGTCCTGGCCGCCCAACTCCGAGCGCGCCGCGATCTCGCCGACGTCCACCGCGGCGAACACGGTGGTCAGATCCACCCGCAGGTTGCGTTCGTTGCGCGCCCGTGACACCAGGCGAGCTGCCAGCAACGAATCCCCACCCAGGGCGAATATGTTGTCGCGCAACCCGATCCGCTCCACTCCGAGAAGTTCGGTGAGCAGTCCGGCCAGCGCGAGCTCGACGGGGGTACGTGGTGCCACGTACTCCACCGACCGCGTCAGCTCCGGCGCGGGCAATCGCTTGCGATCGAGTTTGCCCGACGGGTTGAGCGGGAACTGATCGAGCAGCATCGCCGCCACCGGGACCATGTGCGACGGGAGATGCCTGCGGCACCACGCCAGCGCCGTGCCCTCGGTCACCTCGTCCGATTCCGCACGCAGGTAGGCCACGAGGACGGGTGCCGACGCCAGGTCGGTGCGCGGTATCACCGCGCTGGCCTCGACGCCGGGCAGCGCATCGAGCACGGACTCGATCTCGCCCGGCTCGACCCGCTGTCCGCGGATCTTGATCTGGAAATCGGTGCGGCCGAGGTAGTGCAGAGTGCCGTCGTCGGCCCAGCGCACCAGGTCGCCGGTGCGGTACATCCGGGTGCCGGTGGGACCGAACGGATCGGCGACGAACCGCTCGGAGGTCAACGCGGGGCGACCGACGTAGCCGTCGGCGAGCTGGATTCCGGCCAGGTACAGTTCACCCGCCACGCCGACCGGCACCGGGGCCAGCGCCTCGTCGAGCACGTGGACGCGCGTGTTGGCCACCGGCCGGCCGATCGGGACCGGACCGTCGTCGCCCACCACACGGCACTCGGTCACGTCGACGGCGGCTTCGGTGGGGCCGTAGAGGTTGACCACCTCCGCGCTCGAGGTCTCGATCACCCGGTCGGCCAGGTGTCGGGGCAATGCCTCGCCGGAGGTGAAGAGATACCGCACCGACGGCGGGAGCAAGGTGTCGTATCCCTCGTTGGCGAGCACCTCGGTGTAGACGTCGAGCATCGACGGAACGAAGTGCAGCACACTGACGCCGCGGCGCTCGATCAGCTCACGCAGATAGGCGGGATCGCGATGGCCACCGGGTGCGGCGATCACCATCCGCGCGCCGCGCGCCAACGGCCAGAGCAACTCCCACACCGACACGTCGAACGTGAACGGCGTCTTGTAGAGCACCACGTCGCCGGGGGTCAGTGCGTAGTTGTCCTGCATCCAGGCGAGTCGGTTGAGTACCGCCTCGTGGCTCACCCGGACTCCCTTGGGGACCCCGGTCGAGCCCGACGTGAAGATCACATATGCCGCGCCGGCACCGCCACCGACCGGCGGGAACGATTCGTCGGTCGCGGGCCCGCCGGATCGGATGTCCACGGATTCGATGTCCACGGACTCGATGTCCACGGCGAAGCCGATCGAGGAGAGGTGCTCGGAATCGAGCACCACGCGGGCGTCGACGGTATCGGCGATCAGCTGCCGCCGCTGTTCGGGCTGCCCGGGATCCACCGGCACATACGCGGCGCCCACGCTGAGTACCGCATAGATCGCCGCCACCTGCGCCACACCGCGGTCGAGTGCGACCACCACGTGATCGCCGTCCCCGACACCCGACGCCCTGAGGCTGTGGGCGAGCCGACGGCGGAGGTCGTCGAGTTCGCGGTAGGTCCACGAGCGGGTCTCGAACTCCACCGCCACCGCCGACGGCCGCTCACCGACCATCTTCTCGAAACCGTGCAGCAGGTGCTCCGACGGCTCCGGCAGCGGGCGCACCGGACCGACTCCGAGACCGAGCAACTCGTCGCGCTCGGAGTCGAGCAGCAGGTCGACGTCGCCGATCGGGGTGTCCAATGCGGAGAAGATCCGCTCGAGGAAGACGAGAAATCGATCCAGGTGCCCGCGTAGGTCGTCCTCGTCGTAGAGATGGGGGTTGCCGTGCAGGTCGACGACGATCCGCGCGCCGGGACTGGCCTGATAGAGGTTGAGCCGCAGATCCTCGAGGATGCCCGAGGAGAGGATCTGGTAGTCGATGGTGGCGCCCTCGAGCTCCATCGGCTTGTCGAAGAACATCATGTTGACGATCGGCCCGAACGACGCCGTGTTGGCGTCCTGCAGACCCGCGTCGAGGCGGATGTCCTCGAAACGGTAGCGCTGATGCCGCAGCACCCCGGTCAGCTCGAGTTGCGCCTGATCGACAAGAGCCCGCAGCGACAACCGCGAGGTGTCCCGGAATCGCACCGGCAGCATGTTGGAGAGCATGCCCGCGGCCCGCTTGATCCGGGCGGTGGCGCGACCGGTCACCGGCAGGCTGAGCACCACGTCGTCGGTGCCCGCCATGCGCGAGAGGAAGGCCGCGAATCCCGCGCTGAGCAGCACCGCCGGCGATGTGTTCAGCGACGCAGCGAATCGGTCCAGCGTGGCCTGCCGGGCGGGATCGAGTTCGGCGCCGGCAACCACGTTGACGGGAGACAGCGGCACCGCGGCCGATTGCCGCGCCAGGGTGACCCGCTCGGGCAGGTCACGCACCCGTTCCGCCCAGTAATCGCGGTCGGCCTGCCGGCGCGTCCCGTCCGCGTATTTGCGGTCGTCAGCCACCAGTTCGGCCAGTTTCGCCGCCGGCTTGGGGGAATAATCAGCACCATTTAGTGAGGCATTGTAACGATTTAGAATATCAACGACGATGGTCAGCGCTGCATATCCGTCGAGCGCAATGTGATGCGCACGGACGTACCAGAAAACGCGGTCATCGGCCACCCGCAACAATGCGGAGACAACGAGGCGATCGGCCAGCAGGTCCATGCTGGACCGGTAATCCGCATTCATCCATTCCCGTGCTGCCACAACAGGATTGACCTCACCGCGGAAGTCGATGAGCTCAACGTCGTTGTCCAGCTCCTGATCGACGACCTGCATCGGCACGCCATCGACCTCGACGATGCGGGTGAACGCCATCTCGGTCTCCCGCCCGACCTCGACGATCACCCGCGCGAGCAGGTGTTCGTCGAGCGGCCGGTCACGATCCTTGATGTCGATGTACTGCGCGACGGTGACCGAATAGTCCGGAGAAAGGCTCTCCGCGAACCACATACCACGCTGCGCCGCCGTCAGTTCGAGAAGCGTCACCGCCGTGTCGCAGTCCTCGTCGGCCGTCTGCTGTTGCCGCATATCCTCACTCCCGGGTCGCCCCGACTCGGCCGGACTCCCAACGACCCCCGCCGATGGAATGCGGCCGACCTGCCCTCGAATGGATTCCATGTCTACCGGACTCAGTCTCACCCAACTTCAATTTCGGCGGAAGCAATCGCCTGATTATTCGATCAATGGAAGTAGTCAGGAGAAGTAATTACCCGCAATACACACAGGAAATCCTCTCCTGGGAACTCATCGCTCAGGCACGCCGAGTCGTTACAGTGTCCGTCGAACGGGCTAAACCGCCCAGCGGAATTGTTATTTCGTTGACCGAAAATGCGATGATCTCGGACAGCGACGGGTAATCTGCGCACCGAACCCGAAATCCGGACCGACCGACGGCCCGGCCCGACGTGGTGCGCAAGCCACGTTGTTCCTGACCAGACACGCCATCCGAGGCGAGAGGAGTGCCGCATGGCACACCCGTTCCGCCGATCGGCGGTCCCTGCCGGCGCCACCACCCGAGCCCGACACCGCGCCGAACCCGAGGCCGCCATCGTCGCCGACGGGCTGCGCAAGCAGTTCGGTGATCACACCGCGGTCGCCGACGTCTCGTTCACCGTCGAGAAGGGGACCATTCTCGCGCTCCTCGGCCCCAACGGGGCGGGAAAGACCACCACCGTCAACATGCTGTGCACCCTGCTCAAACCCGATGGGGGCACCGCGACGGTGGCCGGCCACGACGTGGTGGCCGACGCCCCCGGGGTGCGTCGGTCGATCATGCTGACCGGGCAGTTCGCCGCCCTCGACGAATCGCTGAGCGGCCGGGCGAATCTGATCCTCTTCGGCAGGCTGATGGGCCTGGGCAAGCGTGCCGCGCGCGCCCGGGCCGACGAGTTGCTCACCGAATTCGGCCTCGGCGACGCCGCCGACCGCCGGGTGGGCAAGTATTCCGGCGGTATGCGCCGCCGAATCGACATCGCGTGCGGACTCGTCACCCGCCCGGACGTGGTGTTTCTCGACGAACCGACCACCGGGCTCGATCCGCGCAGCAGACAAGAGGTGTGGCGCCTGGTGGCCGCGCTGCGCGACCAGGGGGTCACCATCCTGTTGACCACCCAGTACCTGGAGGAAGCCGACACCCTGTCCGATCACATCGTGGTGATCGACAACGGGCGCGTGATCGCGTCGGGAACCGCGACCGAACTCAAGGCGGCAACCGGCGCCTCCCATTACCAGGTGACACCCGCCGTGCCGGACGAACTCGAGGCCCTGCTGGCCTGTCTGGGTGATCTCGCCGCCACCCGCGCCGGTACGGCGATGCTCGCCGACGACGACACCGACGTCGGCGAGCTGAATGTGGTGGCCGCATCCGTACCGGCACCCGAGGGCGCCGACACCCTCGTGGAGATCGTGCGGCGCACCACGCTCGCCGGAATCAGGCTGTCCGACATCACATTACGGCGCCCCACTCTGGACGAGGTGTTCCTGACGCTCACCGGGTCGGACACCGTTGCGCGCGAGGATATCTCGGGTGACGCCCCGGGAAAGCGAAGCGCGAGCGCATGACCGAGACCACCGTGAACGGTATCGTCACCGTCGCCGGCCGCGACGACGAGGCGGAGCCGCACGCCCGCGCGACCACTCAGCTCTGGGTGCTCACCGGCCGCGGGGTGGCCGGCATCGTCCGCAACGGCGAGTTCGTCTTCGCGTTCGTCGCCCCGGTGCTGCTCGCGGTGTGCTTCTATCTGCCGTTGCGTTCCATCATGGATGCCGACCCCGGCATGGACTACGCACAGTTCCTGATGCCCATCATCGCCCTGCAGTCGGTGGGGTTCGTCGCCTCGTCGGCCGCGATGCGCGCCGCCAACGACGCCACCCGAGGTGTCAACACCCGGTTCCGGACCCTTCCGATGCGCACCTGGGTGCCCGCCACCGCCCGGCTGTGCACCAACACGGTGCTGCTGGTGCTCTCCTTGGTCTGCGCCGCGGTCACCAGCCTGGTGATGGGCTGGCGTCCGGAGGGCACCGCGCTCGACACCGTCGGGCTGTTCGCGGTGGCCCTCGTCGTGGGGATTCTCATCGCCGCGGTATCCGACGGCGTCGGGCTGTTGTCGAACAGTCCGGAGGCCACCAGTCAGGCGTTGTCGCTGCCGATCCTGATCCTCGGCATGATGTCCACCGGATTCGTCCCGGAGGATCAGTTCCCGGAGTGGATTGCGCCGTTCGTCCGCAACCAGCCCATCTCGCAGTTCGCGACGGCGATGCGCGCGCTCGGCGACGGTACGGCCACCCGGGAGATCCTCACACCCACCTTCTGGTGGTGTGCGGGACTGGCCGCGGCGGCGGTGGCGCTGGGCGCGCTCGCCGCCAGGAAGACCGCTCGATGACCACACAGATGCCGGTGGCGGCCCCGCCCCCCGAACGCTCGCTGCGCGCCTGGGCCACGCAGAGTGGTGCCCTCACCTGGCGGCAGGTGTCGGTCATGGTCGGCGACACCGGCACGATCGTGCAGTTGGTGCTGGTCCCGGTGCTCACGCTCCTCATGTTCAAGGTGGTGCTCGGCGACGCCATCGGCGGTGCCACCGGTCAGGACAGCTCGTATTCCACGGTGCCGCTGGTCATCCTCGTGAGCGCCATGTTCGGTTCGGTGGCCGCCGGGGTGCGCCTCAACTCCGAACGCGGCACCGGCCTGCTCACCCGGCTCTACGTGTTGCCGATTCACCGCGCCGCCGACCTCACCTCGCGGCTCGGCAGCGAAGTGATCCGCATCGTGGTGGTCACCGGCCTACTTCTCGCGCTCGGTTCGGCGATCGGTTTCACGATCACCGGCGGCGTGGGTGCGGTGGCCGGGATCTTCGCCGTCACCCTGCTGTTCGGGATCGCCTACGCCACGCTCGTGCTCGCGCTTGCCGTGAGCGCGGCACCGAGTGCACCGCTTGTGCCGCTGCTCTCCCTGCTGTCGAGCGTGCTGATGTTCTTCAATTCCGGGTTCTCCCCCGTCGACGCCTACCCGGGGTGGCTGCAGCCGATCGTCGAGAATCAACCGATGACACCAACCATCGAGGTCATGCGCTCGCTCGCCGACGGTGGACCGGTGGCGCACAACTTCATCAAGGTGGCCATCTGGTCGGTCGCGATAGTCGCCGTCTGCATCGTTCCCGCGCTACGCGGATACCGCCGAGCGGCGACGTCCCGCTGAGCTCCGCGCGCAGTGCCAGGACGTCGCCATGACCGTGTGGTCACGCTACCGTCGGAAGCATGACCACCGACAAGACCGGGGCGCAGACCAGCGTGTCCGAGATCCCCGCCGCACAACGCTATGAGATCAGTGTCGACGAGCAGGTTGCCGGGCTCGCCGCCTACCGCGACCGAGACCACGACGGCGTATCCGAACGCGTGTTCTATCACACCGAGGTGCCCGAAGAGTTCGGCGGCCGCGGACTGGCCACCATCCTGGTCACCGAGGCGCTCGACGACACCCGCGCGCAGGGCAAGACCATCATCGGCGTCTGCCCGATGGTGGCCGCGTTCCTCAAGAAGCACACCGAATACGCCGACGCGACCGCTCCGGTGACCCCCGAAGTGATCAACTGGCTGTCGAGCGTGACCACCTAACAGGGGTCTTTCTTACGCCGCACGAAAGGCCCAAAGTCCCTGTTCTGGAGCCTTTCTGGCTCGTAATCTAAGAGTTGTGAGCGGGGGTGGACGACCGCTCACCACGACGGTCGAGTTGCCCGCCGGCCACCTCTCCGGGCGGGGCAACGGCACCGATCACCGGCCCGTCCGACTGTGAAGTCGGGCGGGCCGAGTCGTGTCCGGGGGGTCCTCGCCCCCGAGTTCCATGGTCGTCCGGCGCCCCGATCGCTCGAACTCGATCCGTTGGTGCCGCGTTCCCGTGTCGACGGTGATGGTGGCCGCGACGTCACGGCCGGGCGGCAGGATGCGGGCGGTGACCCGACCGTCGTCCACCGAATCGAGCGCGTCGACCAGCACCGACTCCAGTTCGGTGAGAATGTCCGGTGTCGCGTGCACCCGCTCGCCGGCACGCATGCCGTCATCGAGGAGGAGCACCGTGACGCCACGACCGCGGGCCCGCCACACCGCCGCCCGTACGTCGGAGGTGTCGAGACCGCGTCCGCGGATACCGTCACGCAGTCCGGCCTCCACCCGCCGCGCGCGGGCGACCTCGTCCGCAGTGAACTCCTCGCGGGCCGCGATGGCCTGCAGCAGCGGTCGGGCGCGCTCGTCGAGCACCTCCACCTGGTTGCGTCGGACCATCGCAGCGGCGTCGGCGGACGCCTCGTCGGCGGCCCGCCGTGACTGCGCCGCACGCAGGGCGTAGATCTGCGCAGACATGGGCCGCACCATCAGCGCGAACAACGACCCCATGATCATCACCGCGTAGTTGGCGAGGGTCAGTGCCGCACCATCACCGAAGCCGTGGCCCGCACCCAATGACCACAGCCCGACCTCAATCGTCAGCATCACGTTGGCCACCCAGGCGATCAACACCCGGCCGCGCACGGCGACCAACGCGAGGACGATGATCGACGCACCGGTCACCGGCCCGGTCTGCATCACCGTCGTGGGCGGCTGCGGCAACGCCCACAGCGTGATCGCGGCGGCGACGAGTACGCTCACCGCGATACCCCACGCCGCGCCGCGCGACATCGGATCGCCGGGCAGGCGCACCAGCACCACCAGGACGACCAGGTAGATCGCACCGGCAAGCAGAAGGCCGCACCACGTCTGCAGCGTGGTGCCCCAGGCGGTTCGGACAACGATCGCGAGGCACGCGGTCACGAAGGAGGTGAGCGCCACCAGCATCGCGCGCGAGCGGATACCGAACGTGTCGATGACCGCGCCCGTCTGTCCGCCACTGGAGTTCACGGCTGCTCCCATCGCAGGCCCACGGTGGTTCCGCGACCCGGTTCGCTGCGGACCGTGGCCGATCCACCGTGAATCCGCTTCATCCGCCGGCTGATTCCGGCCGCGATCCCCAGCCGCCCGGCGGGCACCGCGTCCGGGTCGAATCCCACGCCGTCATCGACGATGGCGATGGTGATCGCGTCGTCGCCTGTCCGGCAGATCACCGCGCAACTGGCGTCGGGCCCCGCGTGGCGCGCGACGTTTCGCAGCGCCTCCTGCGTCGCCTCCACCAACGCCGAGACGACCTGCGCCGGAAGCGTCGCCCCGGCGAGGGCCCCGTTGACGATGTCGATCTCCGCACTCTCCCGGACATCCGCCACGGCGACGCGGATACGTTGCAGCGCAACGGTGGTGGGCACGGTGTCATCGACCCCGACGACGGGACCGGACCCGTGGGAGAGCCGATCGAGTTCGGTCAGCGCCGAGGATGCCTGCAGGGCGAGACGATCGTCGGACCGACCGGGGGTGACGGCGAGCAACGTCGCGATCACCCGATCGTGGATCAGTGCGTCGAACCGGGATTGTTCGGCTTCGGCCGCGGCAACGGCAGCCGTCGCGGCCGCACCGGCGTACGCCTCGGTGCGGGTGCGGTCGAGCAGCCGAGCGGTGCGCACCGCGGTGAACGCGATGGCCAGGAACACACCGCTGAAGCTGCAGGCCCACAGCAGTTCGAGCCCGAGTTCCGGGGTGGGGTGCCCGAACCGTCCGCACTGCTGGGCGATGTTGATCCCGACCGTCGCGACCGCCGTGTGGATCAGACTCCACCGCGGGTGGACCAGCATGAGCACCATCGCGGGCAGGGCGGGAAAGCCGATCAACCACACCGCACCTCGGCCGGTGTCACCCAGGGTGTCGCCTGTCCACGCGAGGAACCAGGTGGCCGTCGCGACCAGGTACCCCGCCGACAACATCATCGACAACGGACTCAGCCACTTTGTCCCCGGCCGGAAGCTGGCGACGATGAGAACCACTGCAGGGCCGATGGCCGCCAGCACGCTCAGTGGCGGCCACCAGGGGTCGGTCAGCACCGACTGCGCGCGGATCTCCCCGGTTGAGACGAGCAGATACGCGACGAAGCCGGCCCCGAGAAACCGCGCGCCGATGCGCTGCACACGCTCGAGATCGGTGCCCTCCGAATCCTCGTGTCCGTCGGTGGTCTCAACGGGCTGCACGGTGGTCACCGCGACCGCGCATCTCGCCGATGTGTGGACATGGGAGGCAGCCTAACCCGAACCCTGGTCAGGCCCCCGCGGCGATCTCGCGTGAGAGCGCCCGGCGGATCGGCGGGTACTGCGCACACACGACCGCAAGCACGCTGAGCAGCAGCCACACCCCCACCGAACTGGTCAGCACCGCCGCCAGCGCGCCCCACTGCCCGGCGGGTAGCTTGTCCGACGCCGTGTCCTTGGCCCACAGTCGCCAGTAGATCATCAGGTTGACGGCCAGGCCGACGACATACGAGACGGCGAATCCCTGCAGGTAGGCCTTCCAGGAGGCGTCTTTGAAGCGCGCCGGCAGCGGTTCGGCGCGCAGCGGGTACACCACCGACAGCACGTTTCCCACCCCGAGCCAGATGAATGTCATGGTGACCAACTGATCGAACATCGACGCCAGGCCGAGGTCATCGTCGACGAGGGCCAGCACCCCGATGACGATCGACCCGACGACCAGAGTGCTGATCAGCATGGCCAGGTTCTTGCCGATCAGAATCCGCCACAGCGGGTCGCCGCCACCGAGCTCGTCGCGGACGTGGAAGGAGTCGACGCACAGGGCGTCGGTGCAAATGCTGCTGCCCACGCCGACCGACAGCAGGAAGAGCGCCAGCGCGCTGTACGAATCATATTTGTCGGAGAAACCGGTGACGCGGTACACCACCGCAACCCCGATCGACACCCCGAGCGCGATCATGAGGCGGATCAGCACGGAGTGGGGTCGTCCGACCACCACGTGATCGAGTTCGTGTCGGGTCTCGGTGCCCACGGCACGCGCAGCACGGCGCACACCGCCGATGAGCTGACGACTCTCGGCGGCGCCGGTCGTCTCCTCGTCGGATACGGTCGCCCGGTCCGCGGTGAGCGCGGCCTGCGCAATGGCCGCGCGCGCCACCGCCGTCGCCACCACCACGTCGGCATCGGCGATCGGTCCGAGTGCGGGTGCCGGGGTCGCGGCGAGATCCGCGGTGAGTCGTCGGGCACGCTCGGCCCAGTAGTCGGAGGCCGCGGCGGCACCCACCCCCTGCGCGTCGGCGACCGCGTCGGCGATCATCTCACCGGCCGCGTCGACGAGTCGGCGACGTGCGTCGGCGACGTCCCACTCCGCCGACGCCGCCAGCCGACGCAGTTGATCGGCCGAGTCGGCCAGCGAATCGAGTTCCCCTTCCGCGCTCATCTCCGCTATTCAACAACACCCCGGCAACGGCTGCGGCTCGTCGGTCGTGGCACGACACACACAGCACCGTTCGGGCACGGACTTGCACGACGAGGTTGCCCATACACGCGAGCGGCCCGCCCCACGGATGAGACGGGCCGCTCGTGACTGCTGTTGTGCAGAAAGCTCCTGAGCCTTTGTGGCTACTTGGCCTTCTCCAGCACCTCGACCAGACGCCAGTGCTTGGTCGCCGACAGCGGGCGGGTCTCCATGATCCGCACGCGGTCACCGACGCCGGCATCGCCGTTCTCGTCGTGTGCCTTGACCTTGCTCGTGGTCCGGATGATCTTGCCGTAGAGCGGGTGGCTCTTACGATCTTCCAGCTCGACCACGATGGTCTTCTGCATCTTGTCGCTGACGACGTAACCGATCCGCTCCTTGCGGCGGTTGCGCTCAACGGTGGGGGTTTCGGTCACCTTCTGGTCCTCACTCATGCGTCATCACCGTCCGGTCCCGACGCCAGTCCCAGCTCACGCTCACGCATCACGGTGTAGATCCGCGCGATCTCGCGACGCACGGTCCGCAGACGACGGTTGTTGTCGAGCTGGCCGGTGGCCATCTGGAACCGAAGGTTGAACAACTCTTCCTTCGACTCTTTGAGCCGGTCGACCAGATCAGCGTCGGTGAGATCGCGCAGCTCGGCTGCTGCCACTCCGAGTGCCATCAGAACTGCTCCTCTCTGGTCACGATCCGGGTCTTGATGGGGAGCTTGTGCTGCGCGCGACGCAGGGCCTCGCGAGCGATCTCCTCATTGGGGTAGGTCATCTCGAACAGCACGCGGCCCGGCTTGACCGGGGCCACCCACCACTCCGGCGAACCCTTACCCGAACCCATACGGGTCTCGGCGGGCTTCTTGGTCAGCGGACGGTCGGGGAAGATGTTGATCCACACCTTGCCGCCACGCTTGATGTGCCGGTTGATCGCGATACGAGCGGACTCGATCTGACGGTTGGTGATGTACGCGCTCTCCAGTGCCTGGATGCCGAAATCACCGAACGTCACCTTGGTGCCGCCCTTGGCCTGACCCTTCAGGCTGGGGTGATGCTGCTTGCGGTGCTTGACCCGACGGGGGATCAACATGCCTCAGCCCTCCTGCTTCTCTGCTCCGGCGCCGACCGTCGCGTCTGCCGGAGCCTCAGCTGCCCGACCTGCGTCGGTGCTGGTGGCCGTGGTGCCCGAGGCACCGCTGCGGCGGGGACGGCTGGGACGGCGCGGACGACGATCCTCGGCGGCCGGCGCGGCTGCGGACAGCTCACGCTTGCCACCGACGATGTCACCCTTGTAAATCCAGACCTTCACGCCGATCCGGCCGAAGGTCGTCTTGGCTTCGTAGAGTCCGTAGTCGATGTCGGCGCGCAGCGTGTGCAGCGGCACGCGTCCCTCGCGGTAGAACTCACTGCGGCTCATCTCTGCGCCGCCGAGGCGACCCGAGCACTGGACCCGGATGCCCTTCACGTTCGGCTGTCGCATCGCCGACTGGATGGCCTTGCGCATCGCGCGACGGAACGCCACACGGTTGCTCAGCTGCTCGGCCACACCCTGCGCCACCAGCTGGGCGTCGGACTCGGGGTTCTTGACCTCGAGGATGTTGAGCTGAACCTGCTTACCGGTCAGCTTCTCCAGGTCGCCACGAATCCGGTCGGCCTCGGCGCCGCGGCGGCCGATGACGATGCCCGGACGGGCGGTGTGGATATCAACTCGAACTCTGTCGCGAGTCCTTTCGATCTCCACCTTGGAGATGCCGGCGCGCTCGAGTCCGGTGGACAGGAGCTTGCGGATGGCGACATCTTCTTTCACGTACTCCGCATACTGCTTGTCGGCGTACCACCGGCTGTTCCAGTCGGTGGTGATGCCCAGACGGAAGCCGTGCGGGTTGATTTTCTGGCCCACTGTCAGGCTCCCTTCTTCTTCGGCTGACGCGACCGGCCGCGCGACGCTCCGGCCTTCTCCGGCAAGCTCTCCACGACCACGGTGATGTGGCTGGTGCGCTTGCGGATACGGAACGCACGACCCTGCGCACGCGGCTGGAACCGCTTGAGCGTGGGGCCCTCGTCGGCGAACGCGGTGGACACCACCAGGGTCCGGCGATCCAGATCCTGGTTGTTCTCCGCGTTGGCGACGGCGCTGGCGAGGACCTTGTACACCGGCTCGGATGCCGACTGCGGGGCAAACCGCAGGATGTCGAGGGCCTCGTCGACGTTCTTGCCGCGGATCAGGTCGATCACGCGACGTGCCTTCATCGGCGTCACACGCACGAAGCGCGCGGTCGCCTGGGCTGTCGGGTTTTCAGTCTTCGTAGTCATGATTACCGGCGCTTCGCTTTCCGGTCATCCTTGATGTGACCCTTGAAGGTACGGGTGGGGGCGAACTCGCCCAGCTTGTGCCCGACCATGTTGTCCGAGATGAACACCGGCACGTGCTTGCGTCCGTCGTGGACGGCGAAGGTGTGTCCGATGAAATCGGGGATGATGGTCGAACGGCGCGACCAGGTCTTGATGACCTGCTTGGTGCCCTTCTCGTTCTGCGCGTCCACCTTGGCAAGCAGGTGGTCGTCGACGAACGGGCCCTTCTTGAGGCTGCGTGGCATTCTCTAACTCCCTCCTGTGCTTATCGCTTGTTCTTGCCGGTGCGACGACGCCGGACGATCAGCTTGTCGCTGGCCTTGTTCTTACGGGTGCGGCCCTCAGGCTGACCCCACGGGCTGACCGGGTGGCGACCACCGGAGGTCTTGCCCTCGCCGCCACCGTGCGGGTGGTCGACCGGGTTCATCACGACACCGCGGACGGTGGGGCGCTTGCCCTTCCAGCGCATGCGGCCGGCCTTGCCCCAGTTGATGTTGCTCTGCTCGGCGTTGCCCACCTCGCCGACGGTGGCGCGGCAGCGCACGTCGACGCGACGGATCTCACCGGAGGGCATACGCAGCGTGGCGTACGTGCCCTCCTTACCGAGCAACTGGATCGATGCGCCGGCGCTGCGGGCCATCTTGGCGCCGCCGCCCGGGCGCAGCTCCACGGCGTGCACCTGGGTACCGGTCGGGATGTTGCGCAGCGGCAGGTTGTTGCCCGGCTTGATGTCGGCGGTTGGGCCGGTCTCCACCACGTCGCCCTGGGACAGGCCCTTGGGCGCGATGATGTAGCGCTTCTCGCCGTCGACGAAGTGCAGCAGCGCGATGCGCGCGGTGCGGTTGGGGTCGTACTCGATGTGTGCGACCTTGGCGTCGACGCCGTCCTTGTCGTTTCGACGGAAGTCGATCAGACGGTAGGCGCGCTTGTGACCGCCACCCTTGTGCCGGGTGGTGATACGACCGTGTGCGTTACGACCGCCGCGACCATGCAGCGGACGAACCAGCGACTTCTCCGGGTGATCGCGGGTGATCTCGGCGAAATCCGAGCCACTCGATCCGCGGCGACCCGGGGTCGTCGGCTTGTACTTACGAATAGCCATGAGTTGAAAGTCCCTCTGTTCCGTAGAGTCCCGGTCAGCTGACCGAGCCTCCGAAGATCTCGATGGGCTTGCTGTCGGCGGTCAGCGTCACCAGCGCGCGCTTGGTGGAGCGGCGCTGGCCGTAGCCGAAGCGAGTCCGCTTGCGCTTGCCCTGCCGGTTGGCGGTGTTGACGCTGGCGACGGTCACATCGAAGATCTGCTCGACGGCGATCTTGATCTGCGTCTTGTTGGACTCCGGGTGCACCAGGAAGGTGTACACGTTGTCCTCGATGAGTCCGTAGGACTTCTCCGAGATCACCGGCGCCAGGATGATGTCACGCGGGTTTGCCTGCGTAGCCATGCTCACGCCTCCTTCTTGGCTTGTGCGATGAACGCGTTGAGCGTCTCGACGCTGAACACCACGTCGTCCGCGTAGAGGACGTCGTAGGTGTTGAGCTGATCGGGTGCGATCGGCAACACGTTGCCGAGGTTCGCGACGCTCTTCCATGCGGTCAGGTCCTCGCGGCCCAGCACCACCAGGAACTTGCGCCGGTCGCTGAGGGTCTCCAGGAACTGACGTGCCGACTTGGTCGACGGGACCTGCCCGGAGACCAGCTCGGTGATCACGTGGATGCGCTCGTTGCGGGCGCGATCGCTCAGCGCACCGCGCAGGGCGGCCGCCTTCATCTTCTTCGGGGTGCGCTGGCTGTAGTCGCGCGGCTGCGGGCCGTGCACGGTGCCACCGCCGGTGAACTGCGGGGCGCGGGTCGAACCCTGGCGGGCGCGGCCGGTGCCCTTCTGGCGGTACGGCTTGGCGCCACCGCCGCGGACGTCACCGCGGGTCTTGGTGGCGTGCGTGCCCTGGCGGGCGGCGGCCTGCTGGGCCACCACGACCTGGTGCATCAGCGCGAGGTTGGCAGGTGCGTCGAAGATCTCGGCGGGCAGGTCAACGGTTCCGTTGGTCGCGCCGTCGGCGGTCTTGACGTCCAGCGTCAAGTTGGTTTCTGTCGTTTCGGTGCTCATTTGTTCGCACCACCCTTCACGGCGTCACGGACCACCACGATGCCGCCCTTGCGGCCCGGGATGGCGCCCTTGATCAACAGCAGGCCGGCCTCGGCGTCCACCTTGTGGACGGTGAGGTTCTGCGTGGTCACGGTGTCGTTACCCATCCGCCCGGCCATCCGCATGCCCTTGAACACACGGCCCGGGGTGGCACAGCCACCGATCGAACCGGGGGCGCGGTGCACGCGGTGCGCACCGTGGCTGGCACCCAGGCCGGAGAAGCCGTGGCGCTTCATCGCGCCGGCAAAGCCCTTGCCCTTGGAGGTGCCGGTGACGTCGACCAGCGCGCCGTCGTCAAAGATCTCGGCGGTCAGTTCCTGACCGATCTCGAACTCGGCGGTGTCGGCGACGCGGATCTCGGCCAGGTGGCGACGCGGGGTGACCCCTGCCTTCGCGAACTGACCGGCGACCGGCTTGGTCACCTTGCGCGGATCGATGGCGCCGTAGGCGAGCTGCACGGCGGTGTAGCCGTCGCGCTCGTCGGTGCGCAGCTGGGTGATGACGTTCGGGCCCGCCTGGATGACGGTGACCGGAACGACACGGTTGTTCTCGTCGAATACTTGGGTCATGCCGAGCTTGGTGCCCAGGATGCCTTTGCTTGCGCTCTGATTGCTCATAATTCTCGTCCCCCGCCTACTGGATGTTGACGTCGACGCTGGCCGGAAGGTCGATGCGCATCAGCGCGTCGACCGTCTTCGGCGTCGGGTCGAGGATGTCGATGAGTCGCTTGTGAGTGCGCATCTCGAAGTGCTCGCGGCTGTCCTTGTACTTATGCGGCGAGCGGATGACGCAGTACACGTTCTTTTCGGTGGGCAACGGCACCGGGCCGACGACGCGTGCACCCGTACGGGTCACGGTCTCCACGATCTTGCGCGCCGAAGCATCGATCGCCTCGTGGTCATAGGCCTTGAGCCTGATGCGGATCTTTTGTCCCGCCACGCTTGTGTCCTCTTCCGTCAGTTGTTCTCGACAGACAAACACCGCGTGACCTTGGCCGGCGCCAATTACCGGTGGCACATTGATCCGCTCGTGAGATGGGCGGGATCGACGCTGTTCATCTGTCGTTGTACGTTGGCTCACCACTGGTGGTGAGCCGTTGTGCTCCGGCACCCGCGGTCGGGCGTGTCGTGCCATTACCCCTGATCCGGGGCATGAGTTACACGCCCAGTCCCCGTTTCGGAGGCCTGGGAGTCATTCACCTTGTCGGGGCCGCGAGAATTCCCACGTCCGCCGGTCAAGGCAACCCGACAAGTATGCACCAGGTCGGGGGAGCAATTCAAATCCACGTCGAGCGTGCCCACATCCGCGTCGAGCGTGCCCACATCCACGTCGAGCGTGCCCACATCCACGTCGAGCGTGCCCCTACTGCCGGCACAGCCGAGGTCGACGACGCGTGAACTCCGCGCGACGCAGATAACTGCTTCGTGTCATTTGTGCCTTATCCCCGGGCACACCGGAGATCAAAGCCCTAGCGTGGAACACGGGACCCCGACACCCGGTTCGCCAGCCCCGAGCCGACTCCGGAAGGCCTTGCATGAGCACGCTCATCCCGCCCACCGACCGCGGACCGGACGGCATGGTGGTCGACGACGCCGACCACCCGGTTCCGATTCCCACCCCACGGGTCGCCACGCCGATGCCCACCGCCGCGCGTCCGCGGCCGTCCAACGTGACCCTCAAGGTGACGATGGCGCTCACCGGCACCGTGTTCGCCCTGTTCGTGCTGGTACACATGATCGGCAATCTCAAGATCTACACCGGCGCCACCCACTTCGACGACTATGCCCACTGGCTGCGCACCTTGCTCGAACCGCTCCTCCCCTACGAGGGCGCGCTGTGGATCTTCCGCGTCGTGCTGCTGGCCTGCCTGGTACTGCACGTGGTGTCGTCGTTCATCCTGATCGGCCGCTCACACAAGGCCAAGGGACGCTTCCGACGCAAAGGCATGAGCTGGAAGCGCCTGCCGGCAACCCTGATGCCCTATACCGGCCTGGTGCTGCTGGTGTTCATCGTCATCCACATCCTGGATCTGACCACCGGTACCCGCCCCATCGCGTCGGACGGCTACGAGGCGGCCACCCGCGACCGGTCGTATGCCTACAACAACGTGATCGACAGTTTCCACCGCTGGCCGATGGCCGCCTTCTACATCCTGGTGATGGTGCTTCTCGGCATCCATCTCGTCCACGGCCTGTGGAGCGTCGTCAACGATCTCGGTGGCACCGGAAAGCGGCTGCGGCAGATCTGGGCGGGTGTCGGGGCGCTGGTCGCGGCCGCCGTGATGATCGGCAACATCACCATCCCGCTGGCCGTGCTGACCGGGGTGGTGGGCTGACATGACACACACCGCACCGCACTCCGACTCCGTCGCCATCGACGACCTGCGCAGCCTCGGCGGCGACATGGCGTCCGGTGTGCCCGACGGTGACCCGGCCACCGCGTGGCAGCGCCGCCGGGACTCCTACAAGCTCGTCGGTCCGCTCAACCGGCGCAAGTTCACGGTGATCGTGGTCGGCACCGGGCTGGCCGGTTCCGGCTGCGCCGCCGCACTGGGCGAACTCGGCTACAACGTGCACTCGTTCACCTTCCACGACGCCCCGCGACGTGCGCACAGCGTCGCCGCGCAGGGCGGTATCAACGCGGCGCGGGCGCGTAAGGTCGACAACGATTCGTTGCATCGCTTCGTGGTCGACACGGTCAAGGGCGGCGATTTTCGTGCCCGCGAGGCCGACGCCTTCCGCCTGGCCGAGGAATCCGTCCGCGTCATCGACCATCTCAATGCGATCGGCGCACCGTTCGCCCGGGAGTACGGCGGGTCGCTGGCCACCCGCAGCTTCGGCGGCGTCCAGGTGTCGCGCACCTACTACACCCGCGGCCAGACCGGCCAGCAGTTGCAGGTCGCGGCGTCGCAGGCGCTGTTGCGGCAGGTCGCGGCGGGCACGGTCACGCTGCACACTCGCCAGGAGATGCTCGACCTGATCGTGGCCGACGGCCGCGCACAGGGGGTGATCGTCCGCGATCTGGTGACCGGGGAGATCACCGCGCAGACCGCGCACGCCGTGGTGCTGGCCACCGGTGGGTACGGCACCGTGTACTTCCAGTCGACGCTGGCGCGCAACTGCAACGCCACCGCGTCGTGGCGGGCGCATCGGCGCGGCGCACTACTGGCCTCGCCGTCGTTCATCCAGTTCCATCCCACCGCACTGCCGGTGAGCGCGGAATGGCAGTCGAAGACGACGCTGATGAGTGAATCGCTGCGCAACGACGGGCGTATCTGGGTGCCGCGCAAGGAGCACGACGACCGCGCGCCCGGCGACATACCCGAGGCCGAACGCGACTACTACCTGGAACGCAAGTATCCCGCGTACGGCAATCTCACCCCGCGCGACGTGGCCTCACGCGCCGCGCGGGAACAGATCGAGAGCGGGCACGGAGTGGGGCCGCTGCACAACAGCGTGTATCTCGACTTCTCCGACGCGCTGGCGCGACTCGGCAAGGCCACGATCGCCGAACGCTACGGCAACCTGTTCTCGATGTATCACGACGCCACCGGTGAGGACCCCTACGAGGTGCCGATGCGCATCGCGCCGGCCGCGCATTTCACGATGGGCGGATTGTGGTCGGATTTCGACCAGATGACCTCGATCCCAGGGCTTTTCGTCGGCGGCGAGGTGGGCTGGGGCTATCACGGCGCCAACCGGCTGGGTGCCAATTCGCTACTGTCGGCGTGCGTCGACGGGTGGTTCACACTGCCGTACTCGGTGCCCAACTATCTCGCCCCGCTGCTCGGCGAGGACCTGCTGCCGCTCGACCACGACGCGGTGCGGCAGGCGGCGAGCGGTGTGCGCGATCGGGTGTCGCGGCTGATCGCGGTCGACGGAACAACAGGTCCCGACCGGTTCCATCGTCGTCTCGGCGAGGTCCTCTACCGCGGATGCGGGGTGTCGCGCAGCGTCGAATCGCTCACCGCGGCGATCGCCGAGGTCCGCGAACTGAGCGAGGAGTTCTGGAACGACGTCCGCGTGGTCGGGAGCGGGGCCGCGTTCAACCAAGAGCTCGAACGCGCCGGGCGGGTGGCGGATTTCCTCGAACTCGCCGAGTTGATGTGCATCGACGCGCTCGACCGCGACGAATCGTGCGGCGCGCACTTCCGCGTCGATCATCAGACCGAGCAGGGCGAGGCGATGCGCGACGACGCCCAGTGGTGTTTCGTGTCGGCGTGGGAGACCACTCCCGACGACAAGCAGATTCGCCACCGCGAACCGCTGGATTTCCGGGCCGTGCCGCTGCAGACGCGAAACTACAAGTGAGGCTGAGTAAATGGGGAACCGGATATGAAACTCACCATCGAGGCCTGGCGGCAAACCGGGGTCGACGACGCCGGCCAGTTCGAGACCTACGAGATCGATGATGCGACACCGGAAATGTCGCTGCTCGACGTGCTCGATCGCCTCAACGATCACCTCGTCGACGCGGGCCGTGAACCGATCGCCTTCGACTCTGACTGCCGCGAGGGGGTGTGCGGCTCGTGCGGGATGATGGTCAACGGCCGGCCACACGGGCCGACCGCGAACACCCCGTCGTGTCGACAGCATCTGCGTCACTTCGACGGCGCCACCCACCTCAAACTGGAACCGTTGCGGGCCAAGAGTTTTCCCGTGGTTCGCGATCTGGTGGTCGACCGGTCGGCGTTGGACCGGGTGATCGAGGCGGGTGGCCACGTTGCCGTCGCGGCGGGTCAGGCGCCCGACGCCGACACACAGCCCCTCCCCCACGACGAGAGCGAGAAGGCGCTCGACTATGCCGCGTGCATCGGGTGCGGGGCCTGCGTGGCCGCCTGCCCGAACGGCTCCGCGCACCTGTTCGCCGGGGCCAAACTGCTCCACCTGGCCGCACTCACCCAGGGTCGGCAGGAGCGAGGTCGGCGGGCGCGGGCGATCACCGGTCAGATGGAGCAGGACTTCGGCCCGTGTTCCACCTTCGGCGAGTGCGCCACGGTCTGCCCGGCAGGCATACCACTCGACGCGATTGCCGGGGTGAACCGCGAGGCTCTGCGCTTCGGGTTCCGTCGCAAACCCGACTGACGTCGAGCGTGCCCAGATCCCAGTCGAGCGTGCCCAGATCCCGGTCGAGCGTGCCCAGATTCGGGTCGAGCGTGCCCGCGGGTGGTGGTTTCGACAAGCTCAACCAGCGAAAGACAAGCTCAACCAGCGGGAGACCCGGGTCGAGCGTGCCCAGATTCGGGTCGAGCGTGCCCGCGGGTGGTGGTTTCGACAAGCTCAACCAGCGAAAGACAAGCTCAACCAGCGGAAGGACCCGACGAGCGTGCCCGCGGGCGGTGGTTTCGACAAGCTCAACCAGCGAAAGACAAGCTCAACCAGCGGAAGGACCCGGTCGAGCGTGCCCGCGGGTGGTGGTTTCGACAAGCTCAACCAGCGAAAGACAAGCTCAACCAGCGGGAGACCCGGGTCGAGGGTCACCAAATGCCGATGAGCTTCATCCACGCGCCTCCGACCACCGTCCAGATGAGGATGATCACCACCGACATCAGGAAACCGACCCGGAACCATTCGCTGGTCTTGATGTAGCCGGACCCGTACATGACGCCCGCCGGACCCGACGAATAGTGTGCTAGCCCGCCGAACAGGCTGCCGATGAAGCCGAACACCAGCGCGGAGAACAGGGCAGGCGCGCCCGCGCTGACGGCCGCGCCGAGGAACACCGCGTACATTGCGACGATCTGTGCGGTGTTCGAGGCGAACAGGTAGTGCACGTAGAAGTACACCAGCGTGAGCACCGCGAACGCCGCCAGCCAGGGTAGGCCGCTCACCCCGGAGGCAACCCGGTCGCCCACCCAGTCGATCACCTTCAGTTTGCGCAACTCGTCGGCCATCGCCACGAGCACGCCGAAGAAGATCAGAGTCTGCCATGCGCCGGTGTCGGTGACGAGGTTCTTCCAGGTGAGCACGCCGGTGACCAGCAGGATCGCGATGCCGACGAATGCGGTGGTGGTGGCGTCGACATTGATTTGCTTGCCCAGGCACCACAGCACCAGCAGCAACACGAAGGTGGCAGCCATGATCCACTCGTGCACCGACATCGTGCCCGCCTCGCGCAACTGCTGCCGGGCCATGTCCGGCGCCTCCGGGGTCTTCTTCAGCGTCGGCGGATACAGCTTCTGCATCACCCAGGGCACCACCACCAGACTCACCAGACCCGGCACGAGCGCCGCCAGCGCCCACTTGCCCCACGTGATGTCGATTCCCTTCTCGGCGGCGGCGTCCACCGCGATCGGGTTACCCGCCATCGCGGTGATGAACATCGCCGACGTCACGACATTCACCTGCAACGCGGTCAGTAGCAGATACGAACCCAGCCGACGACGCGACGCATCGGAGTCGGGCGTCGAATCCTCGAGCACCGCCAGCGATCTGATGATCGGGTACACCACTCCGCCGGCCCGGGCGGTGTTCGACGGCGTGGCGGGCGCGAGGACCAGATCGGTGATCGCCATGCCGTAGGCCAGCCCAAGACTCGACTTCCCGATGGACCGCACCAGGATCAGGGCCACCCGTTTGCCGAGTCCGGTGACGATGAATCCCTCGGCGATGAAGAACGACGCCACGATCAGCCAGATCGTGGTGTTCGAAAACCCCGCCAGCGCCTCACTCGGCGTCATCGTCTTGGTGATCATGGCGAGCGCCAGCCCGACCAGGGCTACCGACCCGGTGGGCAGCGGCTGCAGGATCAGCCCCAGGATGGTGGCGACGAAGATGCCGAGCATGCGCATGCCGTTGGCGTCGACCCCGTCGGGGGCCGGGATGAAGAAGATTATCAGTCCGACGATCAGCGGGATGCCCGCCCGCCACCACAGCGGGTTCATCCGCGGGCCGTGCGTATCGCCACCTGTCGCCGCATCGTGCTCGGGAGCGTGCGTCATATCTTGATCGTCACCCCAACCACGCGTCCCCGACCGGCTACCAAGATCAATTCACCCATCCGTGACCTGTCGGTTCCCGAAACCGGGCACGCTCGACGCGGATCCGGGCACGCTCGACGCCGATCCGGGCACGCTCGACGGGGATCCGGGCACGCTCGACGCCGATCCGGGCACGCTCAACGCCGATCCGGGCACGCTCAACGCCGATCCGGGCACGCTCAACGGGGACGGACCTCACCCCCGCCCGGGCGCTGCGTAGCATCGCCGCCATGGACTCGAGCCCGGCCCCCGTCAGCACGACCGTCAGCCCGACCTACGCGCTTCGGCGCCGACTCCCCGACAACCGGCTCGGAGCGCTCGTGTTCTCCATCGGGATGGTCGCCCGCGTCCCCTACTTCGGCACGGTCGTGCCGATGGTCCGCGAGATGCGGCCCGGGTATTGCCGCGTCACCGCACCCAAATGGTTCGGCGTCTACAACCACCTCGGCACCTTCCACGCAATCGCCGCGTGCAATCTCGCCGAGGTGGCGATGGGCATGCTGATGGAGGCCACCACCCCCGCAACCCACCGCTGGATTCCGAAGGGCATGACCGCCGAGTACCTCGCCAAGGCCACCACGAGCCTCACCGCCGAGGCCGCTCTCGCCGAACCGATCGACTTCGGCGCCACTACCGAGGGTCGGGACGTGGTGGTCTCCATCCGCATCACCGACAAGGCGGGTACCGAGGTGGTGCACTGCGAGATCACGACATGGGTCACGCCGCGGTGAGACAGACCGGCCGACTCGCCCTGCCACACCGGGACGAAGCTCCTAGTCTTAGTTGATGACGTCGCTTCCCGACCATCCCCGACAGCGCGCGACCGAGTGCCCCGGGACCACTCGCCGCGTGGGGGTCGAGGAAGAGTTCCACCTGGTGGATCTGCGCACGTGGCGACTGACGGCGCGGGCACCGGAACTGCTCGACATCCTGCCCGACGACAGCCCCTACGTCGAAGAGCTGCAACGCTGCGTGATCGAGTCGAACAGCGGGGTGCACGAGCGCTTGAGCGAGTTGCGCGACGATCTGAGCGCCAATCGGCGCACCCTGGTCGAAACCGCCGCCACCCTCGGCATGGGTGTGGTCGCCGCCGGATCGGTACCCCTCTCGGTGCCCACCGAGATGCGTGTCACCGAGACCCCCCGGTACCGGCGGATGCTCGCCGACTACCAGCTGCTGGCCCGCGAACAGCTGATCTGCGGCACCCAGGTCCACGTCGACGTGGCCAACCGCGACGAGGCGGTGGCCATCGCGGTGCGCCTGACCCCCTACATCCCCACCCTGCTCGCGTTGTCGGCGAGCTCGCCGTTCTGGGCCGACGGCACCGACACCGGCTATGCCAGCGCCCGCACCCTGGTGTGGCAGCGCTGGCCCACCACCGGGCCGTTCCCCGACGTCCGCAACGCCGCCGAATACGACGACGAGATCGATCGCCTCATCTCCAGCGGGGTGATCACCGATCCGGGCATGGTGTACTTCGACGTCCGGCCATCGGCGCGGGTCAGCACCCTGGAACTGCGTGTCTGCGATTCCTGCCCCTCGGTGGACACCATCGCGTTGATCGCAGGACTGTTCCGCGCCCTGGTGATCCGGGAGGCCGCCCGCCTCGACCAGCCACCCACACCCGATCTCCCCTTCGCCACCCTGTATCGGGCCGCGATCTGGCAGGCCGCCCGGTCCGGACTGGAGGGCGACCTCATCGACATCGCACGCGCCACACCGCGCCCGGCGGTCGACGTGGTCCGCGATCTGACCAACTCCTTGCGTGCCGAACTCGAGCAGACCGGCGATTGGGACACGGTGACCGAACTGACCGAACGCGCACTGGTCGCGGGCAGTTCGTCGTCGCGGCAACGTCGGGTGTTGCGGCGCCGGGGTCGGCTGACCGCCGTGGTGGAACGGCTGGCCGCGGAGACCGCCGGAACTCTGGAGACAGTGGAGATCCCGGCCGATCCCGAGGGCACGCTGCTGCTCGGCTACAGCGATCACACGGCCGGCGATCACACGGCCGTTCATGACGCCGACGACAACGCCGAGGCCTACGACGAGGCCGTCGGCCCGCAGCAGCAGCCTCGTCCCGGCTACGCCGACATCCTGACCGCCGAGGCCGATCTCGGTGCGATGGAACTGCGCAAGCGGCAGTACCAGATCGAACGCGAACAGAGTATCGACGGCGTGACGTTCCGGGTGACCGGGCAGTCGCGCGCCCAGCTGTTCCCCCTCGACGTGGTGCCGCGCTACATCGGTGCCGACGACTGGACGCGGGTGGGTGCGGGCCTCAAGCAACGTGCGTTGGCGCTCAACGCTTTTCTGCTCGACGTCTACGGCGAGCAGAACGCGGTGCGCGACGGTGTGATCCCGCTCGAGGCGCTCGACCGCGCCCCCGGCTACCGCCAGACCGGCGCCGTGCCCGCCTGGCAACGGGTTCGTACGCACATCTGCGGTACCGACCTGGTGTCGCCGCGACCGGGCGAATTCGTGGTCCTCGAGGACAATCTGCGGGTGCCCTCGGGCGTCGCGTACGCGATGAGCAACCGTCGGCTGATGACGCAATTCCTGCCGGAGATCCCGATGCCGGCGACCACCCTTCCGGTCGACGGCGTGCCCGCGATGATCGGCGAAACCATTGCCGCGGCCTGCCCGCCGGACGCCCATCCCGACGGCATCGACATCATGCTCAGCTCCGGATGGAAGGATTCGGCCTGGTTCGAGCACACCCTGATCGCCGAGGGCGCCGGCCTGGGTCTGGCCACCCCGGAGATGCTCTCGGTGGCCGACGCCGACGGCCCCGATGCCGGGCGCGTCTACTTCCACCACGGCAAGTCCACGGTCCCGGTGAACACCGCGTACGTGCGGATGGACGAGGACATGCTGCTCTCCTCGCACGGCGTCGACGACCAGGCCCTCCGGCACGGCATCCTGGCCGGGTTACAGCGCGGTCGTTTCGCCATCGCCAACGCGCTGGGCAACGGGATCGGCGACGACAAGGCCATCTACGCCTACGTCCCGGAGATGATCCGCTACTTCCTCGGCGAGGAACCCCTGATCGCGCAGGTCCCCACCTGGCTGTGCGCCGAACGTCATCAGCGCGACCACGTGCTGGAGAACCTCGACCAACTCGTCGTGAAACCCATCGACGGGCTCGGTGGCTCCGGGATCACCATCGGGCCGGAGTGCACGGAGAAGCAATTGGCGGATCGGCGCGTCGAATTGCTCACGCAGCCCGAACGTTTCATCGCGCAGGAGGTGGTGCCCCTGTCGACGCACCCCACGTTCGACGGTAACGGCTTCTACGCCCACCACGTCGATCTGCGGGTATTCGTCCACCTGCGCGCACACGGGTCCGACGCCATCAGCGCGCACGTGGCGCCGGCGGCACTCACCAGGGTGGCACCCGCCGGATCGCTGATCGTCAACTCGTCGCGCGGCGGCGGCGGCAAGGACACGTGGGTTCAAGGCGCCGACCCTGCTCCGCAGGTCGACGGGGTACAAGGCGCCGGGGTAGAGAGAAACCAGGGAGAGGACTGACCAGTATGTGTGGCATCTGTGGCGAGATCCGGTTCGACGGGACATCTCCCGACGCGGTCGCGGTGGACAAGATGACCTGCGCCATGGCCCGTCGCGGCCCCGACGGATCGGGGCTCTACATCAAGGGTTCGGTGGCGCTGGGTCACCGCAGGCTCAAGATCATCGACCTGTCCGAGCGGGGCAGTCAGCCGATGGTCGACTCCGAACTCGGCCTGGCAATGGTCTTCAACGGCTGCATCTACAACTATCAGGAGCTGCGCGCCGAACTCGAGGACATGGGATATCGCTTCTTCTCGCACGCCGACAGCGAGGTGATCCTCAAGGCCTTCCACGCCTGGGGCAGCGAATGCGTCGACCACCTCATCGGCATGTTCGCGTTCGCGGTGACCGACACCGACACCGGCGTGGTGACCCTCGCCCGTGACCGCCTCGGCATCAAGCCGCTCTACCTCGCCGAAACGCCGGGGCGGCTGCGCTTTGCGTCGTCGCTACAGGCGTTGCTGCGTGCCGGCGACGTCGACACCTCACTCGACCGGGTGGCACTGCACCACTACTTCAGTTTCCACGCGGTGGTACCCGCCCCGCACACCATCTACAACGGCATCCGCAAACTGCCGCCGGCCACCGTGCGGATCATCACCCCCGACGGCCGCGGCAGCGAACGCCGTTACTGGACACCGACATTTGCCCCCGACCCGGACCGCGCCGACTGGGACGAGGCGCGCTGGCAGCACGAACTGATGGATTCGCTGCGCACCTCGGTGCGCCGCCGCATGGTGGCCGACGTGCCCGTCGGCGTGCTGCTCTCCGGCGGTATCGACTCCTCACTGGTGGTGGCACTGCTGGCCGAGCAGGGGCAGACCGACCTGGCCACCTTCAGCATCGGATTCGATTCCGCCGGTGGCGAATCCGGCGACGAGTACGCCTACTCGGATCTGATCGCCGACACCTTCGCCACCGATCACCACAAGATCCACATCGGCACCGACCGTTTGCTGCCCGCAGTCCCCGACACCATCGCCGCGATGAGCGAACCGATGGTCAGCCACGACTGCGTCGCCTTCTACCTGCTGTCCGAAGAGGTGAGCAAGTCGATCAAGGTGGTGCAGTCGGGGCAGGGCGCCGACGAGATCCTCGGCGGCTACTCCTGGTATCCGCCGCTGCTGCACACCCCCCGCGGGGACACCACCAAGGCGTACCAGAGCGTCTTCTTCGACCGCTCGCACGCCGCGATCGGGGCCCTGCTCAACGATCCGTATCACCTGGGCGACAGCGATTACGACCCCAGCTGGGAGTTCGCGCTGGCCCATCAATCGGCGCCGGGCGCGCAGACCGCCGTCGACGCGGCACTGCGCCTGGACACCACCATCATGCTGGTCGACGACCCGGTGAAGCGTGTGGACACCATGACAATGGCGTGGGGGCTGGAGGCGCGCGTGCCGTTCCTCGACCACGAGTTCGTCGAACTCGCCGCCACCTGCCCGCCCGACCTGAAGCTGGCGCACGGCGGTAAAGGCGTGCTCAAGGAGGCCTCGCGGTCGCTGCTGCCCGCCGCGGTGATCGATCGCACCAAGGGCTACTTCCCGGTACCGGGAATCCGTCACCTCGAGGGCGGGGTGCTCGACCTCGTCACCGACACGCTGGGAGCACAGTCGGCGAAGGATCGTGCGCTGTATCGGCCGGAGGCGCTCGACCGGCTCTTCGCCGATCCCAACGGCATCCGCACCACTCTCGACTCCAACGAACTGTGGCAGGTCGCGTTGCTCGAGATGTGGTTGCAGACAATGGAAGCCGTCGCCGCACAGTGAGCACCCCCACACCCACCGGCCCCGCCGACACCGAGCCGGACTCGTCGTCGGCGCTGCGGTTCGATGAGCGGGGCTGGCACACCTACGGGCCCTCGGTGTCTCCGGACGGCTCCGCGTTCGCCTACATCGTCGACGACGGGTCGGGGTATCCGCGTGCGGCCCAACGTGTTCTGTCCGAGGACGGCGTCGGCGAACTGCGCTGGGTGCGGGTGCCCGCCACCGGACCCGTCCGCAAGCTCGTCCACTCCACCGACAGCAACTGGCTGGCGGTGGAACTGGCGCCCAGCGGCGGTGAGCACCACCAGGTGTGGGTGGTCACCACCGATCCCGCCGATGACACGGCCCACCGGATCGCCGCGTCGCTGCCCGACACCGACTACGGCGCCCGCTACCCCTCCACCGGCGCCGGCTCCTTCGGCACGGTCTCGCTGGTGGGTTGGGACACCGACTGGGTGCTGATCACCGCGACCACCCCCGACGGCACCGCGCATTCACTGCGGGTGCATCCGGCCACCGGTTTCACCCAGACCCTCGACGTGCGCGTCGGCGGGGCACTCATCGACTCCTGGAAGGGCGCCACCCTGCTGCGCGCAGGGCCCCGCGGCTATCGCGACATGCTGTTGCTGCGACGACAGTTCGACCGCGGCAACCGACCCCCGAGTCCGGCGGGCGACACCGGTGACGACGTCAAGATGTCGACGCTGCTGCCCAACGACCCCGGCGCGGTGACCGACCACGGCTACATCCTCGACCA
Organism: Gordonia sp. NPDC003425; assembly: GCF_053588635.1. NCBI lineage: Bacteria > Bacillati > Actinomycetota > Actinomycetes > Mycobacteriales > Gordoniaceae > Gordonia > Gordonia sp. NPDC003425. The sequence continues at coordinate 42,172 of NZ_JBSFQI010000005.1, forward strand.
GGGTTTCGACCACGCGTCGGCGATCTTCGTGGGTCCACCCCAGGATGCCGAGCGCGACCTCGACAGCGTGCAGGCGGTGGTGGTCAGCGACTTCGACGCCAAGTTCCCGCGCCTGCTCGGTGTGGAGGTCGGGCGTGCGGGCACGCGGTTCCGGGTCCTGGCCGAACGGGCCGGAGCGGGCATCGACGAGTTCGCGGTGAGCAACAACCAGTCGACCATCGCCATGCTGTGGAATGTGTCCGGCCGCAGCGAACTTCAGATCATGACACTGCCCGATCAGACGCTGCATGCCCCGGTCCCGTTGCCGGGGGAGGTCGCCTCGGATCTGTCGATCAGCGCGGCGGGCACCCTGGTGGCGCTGACGGTGTCGAGTCCGCAACATTCACCGCTCGTGCATCTGGTGCACACGCCGACCGAGACGGTCACCGCGATCCGCGACGACATGGTGGTCGGCAGCGGACCCTCGAGCGCGCTGCGCCCGGAGTATCTCGAGTTCTCCGCTCGCGACGGAATGCCGTTGTCGGGCTGGCTCTATCGGGCCCACACGTCCGATGCCGAGGCCGGTCCGCCGCCGTGTCTGCTGTACTTCCACGGCGGGCCGGAGGCGCAGAGCCGGCCCGACTACCAGTTCCTGTTCGGTCCGCTCGTCGACGCGGGCATCACCGTCTTCGCACCGAATGTGCGCGGATCGTCTGGCTACGGGCGACTGTTCTCCCACGCCGACGACCGTTATGGCCGCTACGCGGGCATCGACGACGTCGCCGATTGCGCAACCCATCTGTGTGACAAGGGTTTTGCCCACCCGGACCGCCTCTATGTGTCCGGGCGTTCCTACGGCGGCTACCTCACCTTCGCCGCGCTGACGTTTCACCCCGAGCTGTTCGCTGCCGGCATCGCGATCTGCGGGATGAGCGACCTCGAATCGTTCTTCCGTAACACCGAGCCGTGGATCGCCGTCGCCGCGTACACCAAGTACGGCCATCCTGAGTCCGATCGTGAACTGCTGCAGGATCTCTCACCGATCCGTCGGATCGATGACATCCGCGCGCCGTTGCTTGTGGTGCATGGGGCCCACGACACCAATGTCCCGGTGAGCGAGTCGCAGCAGATCGTCGACGAGTTGCGGGCACGCGGCAGCGTCGCCGAACTCCTGATGTTTCCCGACGAGGGACACGAGATCGTCAAGCGGCACAACCAGCAACGCCTCACCGAGGCCGTCGCCGACTGGATCGGCCGGCACCCGTCGGCGCGCGGGGCACACCGCGAGGTGTCGCACTCGCACCGAGAGGGGGCGCAGGCATGACCAGGCGCGTGACCGGTCGACTCGTCGCCCAACTGGCCGAGACCCGCTCGGGAAACGACCGTGCAAACGTGGTCGAAGAACTGCGCAGACTGATCCTCTCCGGCGGGGCACCACCAGGAGCACAGATCATGCCCGGCGAGGTGGCCGACGTCTTCGCACTGAGTCCGATACCGGTGCGTGAGGCTCTCAAAACCCTTGTCGGCGAAGGATTGGTGGTCCATCAGCGCAACTCCGGCTACCACGTCAGCCAGCTCTCGCTGGCCGAACTCAAGGAGATCTACTTCGTCCGGGGCGTGCTCGAGCAGGCCGCGCTGGGCCGCGCCGTGGACAACATCACCGACACAGACCTGGCCGGGGCCGCAGTTTTTCACCAGGAGCTGGTCACCGCCACCAAGTATAAGGACGGCAAGGCATTTCACACAGTGTCGCGACAGTTCCATGCGGCGCTGACCACTCCGTGCGCAATGCCCCGACTGCTCAACATGTTCGATGCCACCTGGAATCTCACCGAACCGTTCCAGGTGATGCGCGTGGTCAATGCCGAGACCCAGGACAAGCTCAACGTCGACCATGCCAACCTGCTCGCGGCGTTCGCCGACCGCGACACGACCGCGGTGCTCGAGGTGGCCCGTACCCATCACGACCGCTTGGAGTCGGCGATCATCGAAACGGCCGAATCGTTGGGTGTCAAACCGGCCCCTCCTGATTGACGGTACGCAGAACGCGTTCCACGGCGTGCCGCCGCGTTTCGTTCGCGTCGTCGAGCTCGTTCATCAATCTCAGACTCCGACAAATCGGGCCACATTCACCCGGCGGCGCTTGGTTCCGGGCGGAAAGGCTTCGAATATATCTGCCGGTTAATTCCCGGGTAACAAAAGGTTCTTACCTTATTTTCAGGCCCGCTCGCACCGAGCGCCTACCCCTTGTCTCCCGAGGAGTCCCGAATGTCCCCATCCACTGACACTGCGACCGAGTCGCATCATCACAGCGCCGCAGGCGAAAGCGTCATCAAGGTCGGCTACGACCAGCGCCTGACAAATGAAGACCTCGCTCCCCTCAAGGAGCAGACCTGGACCTGGTACAACATCTTCGCGTTCTGGATGTCCGACGTGCACAGCGTCGGCGGCTACGTCTTCGCGGGAAGCCTTTTCGCACTGGGTATCTCGTCGTGGCAGGTGCTTGTCGCCTTGGTGGTGGGGATCATCGCGGTGAATCTCCTGTGCAACCTGGTGGCCAAGCCCTCCCAGCAGGCGGGTGTGCCCTACCCGGTGACCACCCGAATCGCGTTCGGCGTCAAGGGTGCCAACATTCCGGCCATCATCCGCGGCTGCATCGCGGTGGTCTGGTACGGCATCCAGACCTACCTGGCGTCGTCGGCCTTCGTCCTGCTGGCGCTGAAGTTCTTTCCGTCGCTGAAGGATTACGGCGACGACGGATCCCACTTCATTCTCGGACTGTCCCTACTGGGATGGGTCGGCTTCGCCCTGATGTGGGTGCTGCAGGCACTGGTGTTCTGGAACGGCATGGACACCATCCGCAAGTTCATCGATTTCTGCGGTCCGGCCGTCTACGTGGTGATGATCGCGTTGGCCGCCTACCTCATCGCGAAGGCGGGCTGGAGCAACGTCAGCTTCAACCTGGCAGAAGGCTCGGGCATGCACGGCTGGGCGTCGATCACCGCCATGATCAGCGCCTTCGCCCTGGTCGTGTCGTACTTCTCGGGTCCGATGCTCAACTTCGGCGACTTCTCCCGCTACGGCAAGACGTTCGGCGAGGTGAAGAAGGGCAACTTCTGGGGTCTGCCGGTCAACTTCCTGTTCTTCTCGATCCTGGTGGTGTGCACCGTGTCCGCCGGCGCCACCGTCATCGGACGCGACCCCAAGACCGGGAAGATCATCACCGACCCCGTCGTCATCGTCGACAAGATCGACAACACCACCGCCGCCGTCCTCGGCGTGCTGACGTTCGCGATCGCCACCATCGGCATCAACATCGTCGCGAACTTCGTGTCTCCCGCATTCGACTTCTCCAACGTCGCGCCCACCAAGATCTCCTGGCGTACCGGCGGCATGATCGCCGCTGTCGGCTCGGTGCTGATCACGCCGTGGAATCTGTTCAACAACGCGAGTGCGATCCACTACACGATGGACACGTTGGGTGCGGTCATCGGCCCGCTGTTCGGCATCCTGATCGCCGACTTCTATCTGATCAAGAAGCAGAAGATCGTGGTCGACGACCTGTTCACGATGAAGCCGGAGGGCTCCTACTGGTTCCGCAACGGCTGGAATCCGGTGGCGGTGGTCTCGGTGATCCTCGCCTCCGTCATCCCGATCGGCTTCGTCCTGTTCGGCACGCCGTACGAGGCCAGTTTCACCTGGTTCATGGGCGCCGGTGCCGGATTCGTCTTCTACTACCTGGGCATGCGGTACGCGCCGGACTCGTTCCTGCACGGCACCAACGTGCCCGAGGTGTCCACGATCACCGCCGACATGGAGGTGGCGGGCGACGGCACCGTGCTGCCCGGGTCGCCGACGGCGGCCACCGTGACCGAGAAGGCCGCGACGTCGGAGTGACAGCACGATCCGTGAGATCCTGCCGGTCATGAGGATCTGCGTCATCAACCCCAACACCACGGCGGAGATGACCGCGGTAATCGAGGCGGCCGCGCGCAGTGTCGCGTGGCCCGACGCCGAGATCATCGCGGTCACCTCCGCCATGGGGCCCGCCTCGATCGAGAGCCATTACGACGAGGCGATGTCGGTGCCCGGGTTGCTCCGCGCGATCGACGAACACCCCGGCGCCGACGGCTACCTGATCGCCTGCTTCGGCGATCCGGGACTCGACGCCGCCCGCGAAGTGGCCGATGCTCCCGTGTTGGGGATCGCCGAGGCGGGTATGCACCTGGCCGCACCGCTGGGCCGGGGGTTCTCCGTCGTCACCACCCTGGGGCGGACCGTCGGTCGTGCGCGTGATCTGGTGAGCCACTACGGATTCGGCCGCCAGTGCCTGGGCGTGCACGCGTGCGAGATACCGGTGCTCGAACTCGAGACCAATCCGCAGACCGCCGCGATTTTGGCCAAGTCGTGCCGCGAGGCACTGCTCGCCGACTCGTCGGACGCGATCCTGCTCGGCTGCGCGGGTATGGCCGACCTCGCCGTGGAAATGAGCGAGGAGATCGGCGCCCCGGTCATCGACGGGGTGGCCGCCGGGGTGGGAATGCTCTCGGCGATGGCCGCGATGCATCTGCACACCGGCACCGCGTCGGGCGAGTTCGCGCCACCACCGGCCAAGGAGTACCGCGGTATGTCCGGGCTCGACCGGTGAACACGCCACCCGCCGACACCACCGGGCCGACGCGATAGGCTCATCGCCATGACCGCCCCCGGCAACGACGACGCCCAGGTCACCGCGCTCGCGCTGGCGGCCGCACGCGGGGATGGCAGCGCACTCGAGGCCTTTATCCGTGCCACCCAGCGTGACGTCTGGCGATTCGTCGCCCACCTGGGGCACCCGGGTTCGGCCGACGACCTCACGCAGGAGACCTTTCTGCGGGCGATCAAATCTCTTCCCCGTTTCCGGGCCGGTTCCACCGCCCGCACCTGGCTGCTGTCCATCGCGCGGCGGGTCTGTGCCGACGAGGTCCGCCGCGCGATGAGCCGCCCCCGCATCGCCGGCAGCGTGAACTGGGTGGATGCGGCCGACGCCGCGACGTCGGCCCAGCGACCCGGCCGCTGGGAGGACGTCGTCGAACTGAATCTGCTGCTGGAGACGCTGCCCGCCGAACGCCGCGAGGCACTCGTGCTGACCCAGGTGCTGGGACTGTCCTACGCGGAGGCGGCGCAGGTCACCGGATGCCCGATCGGCACCGTCCGTTCGCGGGTTGCTCGCGCACGTGAATCGCTGGTCGACGCGGCTTCGGCGAGTCCGATGCGACGAAACGGGTCCAGCGGCAGGACCTAAGGCTCATGACGGTCGGCGCCCCACGTTCAGTACCCTGAATGGCGGCGACGGGCACGTCCTTGTCGGATCGGCCGATCAGACGGCACCCGACGCGGGACTCCTCGCCGTGACATCCGACGTGAAGGAAGTGTGAGGGACCCGTGGCCGACAAACGCCGCAAGCCGATCGTTGACCCGCGAGCGGCGGAGAAGCGTCGCTCGCTTCTGATGAAGATCGGCGCAGCAGTCGTCCTCGTCGCCCTCGCCGTCGGCATCGGTGTCTGGATCGTCGTCTCGCACGAGTCGTCCACCGGGTCGTCGGACACCGTCAGCGTCGCCACCGATGGCGCGTTCCGCGTCACCACCGCACCCAAGGGCACCACGCCTCCCGTGGTGGTCACGGTGATCGAAGACTTCCAGTGCCCGGTGTGCCGGCAGTTCGAGACGCAGTTCGGTGCGGTGATGGAGCAGATCCGCGCGAACCCGAAGGTCGCGGTGGATTACAAGCCGATCGCGATCCTCGACCGCATGTCCACCACCAACTACTCCTCCCGCGCCGCCAACGCATCGGCGTGTGTGGCCGAGTCGACCGGCGGTGACGACAACTTCAGCACCTGGCTGAAGTTCCACAACGCGCTCTACGCCCAGCAGCCCGAAGAGGGCGGTTCGGGCCTCACCAACGATGAACTCAACTCCATCGCGAAGCAGTCGGGCGCCACGAACGTCAAGCAGTGCATCGACGACAACCAGTTCGGCGGATGGGTGAAGAACAACACCCAGAAGGTCCTCGATTCCGGGGTCAACGCCACCCCGACGATCCAGATCAACGGTCAGCAGGTCCAGCTCTCGTCGCCTGAGGCGCTGCTCGCGGCCGTCGACGCAGCGGCGAACAAGTAAGCACACCGGCGAGAATCCCGGCACCAGAACCGAGTACGAGGCACATCATGAGCACCACACCCACCGACGAGGTCCCCGACGCCGAAACCGGTGCCGACAGGTCCGACACGCCGAGCAACCCGGCACCAGAGCCGTCACGCAACGATCCGGGGCTGTCGACGGGGAGCGGTCTGGCCGCGTTGGTGCCGGTCGGCCGGGGTACCGGGCTGGTGGTGTTGATCCTCGGTGCGATCGGCTTCGTCGCCTCGTCCACGCTGGCGATCGACAAGTACCACCTGCTCACCGACCCGTCGTACACACCGAGTTGCTCGCTGAATCCGGTGATCTCGTGCGGTTCGGTGATGAAGAGCTGGCAGGCCGGACTGTTCGGATTCCCCAATCCGCTGATCGGGATCGCCGCGTTCTCGGTGATCATCGTCACCGGCGTGCTGGCCACCGCGGGCATCGCGCTGCCCCGCTGGTACTGGCTGGGCCAGGCGATCGGCACGCTCGCCGGTTTCGTGTTCGTCAACTTCCTCGCCTACTCGGCGCTGTACCGCATCAATGCCCTGTGCCTCTACTGCATGGTGGTGTGGACGGTGGTGCCGATCATCCTGATCCTGAGCATCAATCGGGTGCTGCCGAGCGGTGATCGCTCGCGTGAGATCCGCGGCTGGCTCTGGGTGTTGCTGCCGGTCTGGTACGCGATCGTCATCGTCGCGATCGGTGTGCAGTTCTGGGATTACTGGTCCACCCTGATCTGACAGCCGATCGCAATCGCAACCGCATGGCCGGGAACTTTCCGGGACGTTCCGGCGACATACTGGTAGAGAACCCTGCGCAAGTGTCGTCCGGGTCCCGGTCGGGGCCCGACGAAGAGATCGAGGACCATGTGACCACGCTGGAGACATCCGTCGACGCTCTACCCGGACGGTCAGAGGCCACCGACACGCGCATCCAGCTCGACGTGTCGGGCATGACGTGCGGCGCCTGCGCCGCCCGGGTGGAACGCAAGCTCAACAAGGTCGACGGCGTCAAGGCATCGGTCAACTACGCGACCCGCATCGCCACGATCGACGCCCGCGCGGATGTGAGCGCCGACGCGCTGTGCGAGGTGGTCGATCAGACCGGTTACGGCGCCCACGTACGCGCCGACACGCCACAACCGATCCCCGACACCGACGGGGACGAGGCCAAGCGACTGTTCCGCCGACTGGCCGTCGCGTTGATCCTCTTCATCCCGCTCGCCGACCTCTCGATCGTATTCGCCGTGGTGCCCAGCACCCGATTCGTCGGCTGGCAGTGGCTGCTGCTGGCGCTGGCCACACCGATCCTCACCTGGTGCGCATGGCCGTTCTACCGCGTCGCCGCCAAGAATCTGCGCGCCGGCAACGCCAGCATGGAGACGCTGGTGACCCTCGGGGTGCTCTCGGCCACCGGATGGTCGCTGTATTCGATGTTCTTCGCATCCGATTCCGCCGGCACGGCCACCGAGGCAGGGACGGGTGTGTGGTCGGCCATCTGGGGTGCCGATTCCATCTATCTGGAGGTGGCCACCGGCGTCACCGTGCTGGTGCTGGCCGGACGCTACTTCGAGGCACGGGCACGGTCCCGCGCGGGCGGCGCGCTGCGGGCACTGGCGGCGCTCGGCGCCAAGGACGTCTGCGTGCTGCTGCCCGACGGCAGCGAGATGCGGATTCCCACCGCCGAACTCAAGGAACAACAACGCTTCGTCGTACGTCCGGGCGAGATCATCGGCACCGACGGTCTGGTGGTCGAGGGCAACGCCGACGTCGACATGAGCGCGATGACCGGCGAATCCCGACCGGTGTCCACCGAACCGGGCGAGGCGGTGATCGGTGGCACGACGGTGCTCGGTGGCCGACTGGTGGTCGAGGCCGCCGCGGTGGGCGCCGACACCCGTTTCGCCGGCATGATGCGCCTCGTCGAGGAAGCGCAGACCGGAAAGGCCCAGGCGCAACGCCTCGCCGATCGCGTGGCGGGTGTGTTCGTGCCGGTGGTCATCGCACTTGCCGTGCTCACCGTCGTGGCCTGGCTGCTCATCGACGGTTCGGTCGATCGTGCGGTGGCCGCCGGACTTGCCGTGCTGGTGATCGCATGCCCGTGCGCACTCGGTTTGGCCACCCCGATCGCGGTGATGGTGGCCACCGGCCGCGGTGCACAACTCGGCATCTTCCTGAAGGGGTATCAGGCGCTCGACACGTCCCGCTACATCGACACCGTGGTGTTCGACAAGACCGGAACCGTCACCGAGGGCGCGCTGTCGGTGACACGGGTCTGGAGCGACGAGCACCACACGGACGCCGAGATCCTGGCCTTGGCCGCGGCGGTGGAGAACGCCTCCGAACACGCCGTGGGTACCGCCATCGTCGCGGCGGTGGCCGCGGCGGATTTGCAGGAGGTCACCGAATTCCGCGCCGAGGTGGGACGCGGCGTGTCCGGGATCGTCGACGGCCACGAGGTGCGGGTCGGTTCGCCGCGCTGGGTGGCACAGTCGGTGGTGGTTCCGGCCGATGCGGCGCGATGCCGCCGTGACGCCGAGGACGCGGGACAGACCGCGGTCTACGTGGCGGTCGACGGTCGGCCCTGCGGCGTGATCGCCGTGGCCGACACTGTGAAACCCAGTGCTGCGCAAGCTGTTGCGGGACTACAGGCAGCCGGTATGCGAACCGTGCTGCTCACCGGCGACAACGCGGGGGCCGCCCGGGCGGTGGCCGACGAGGTGGGTATCACCGACGTCATCGCCGACGTGCTGCCCGAGGCGAAGGTCGACGCCATCCGTTCGCTGCAGGAGGCGGGTCGATCGGTGGCCATGGTCGGCGACGGGATCAACGACGGCCCCGCACTGGCCACCGCCGACCTTGGTCTGGCCATCGGCGCGGGAACCGACGTCGCCATCGGCGCAGCCGACGTGATCCTGGTGCGCGACGACCTGCGGGCGGTCCCGGCCGCGCTAAGCCTGGCCCGGGCCACGCAGCGCACCATCCGCACCAACCTGATCTGGGCGTTCGGTTACAACGTCGCGGCGATCCCGATCGCCGCGCTCGGCGTGCTCAACCCGCTGATCGCGGGCGCGGCCATGGCGTTGTCGTCGCTGTTCGTGGTGTCCAACAGTCTGCGGCTGCAACACTTCGGCGACCGTCGCTCCTGATCACCCCGTCGAGCGTGCCCAGATCGGCGTCGAGCGTGCCCAGATCAGCGTCGAGCGTGCCCAGATCAGCGTCGGACAAGCACCACCGACGCGAAGACTTGACCGGCTGGGGAGAATGGATTCATGCGGTGTGAGGTCGCGCGCGAATCGCTGTCGGCGCGGATGGACGGTGAACGCGAATCCGTGCCCACTGCTCGCGTCGACGAACATCTACGACAGTGTCCCGGGTGTGCGGGTTGGTACCGCTCGGTGCAGGGACTCAGCTTCGGCGCCGCCGACCTCGCACCGGATCTGAGCACCGCGATCATCGAGGCATCCAGAACCTCACCCGCACCGCGGAGCGAGGCGGACACGAAAGCGTCCGGAGCCTCCACGGCGATGGCAGCTGCCGCGGTGGCGTTCGGCGTGGCCGCAGTGGTGATGTGTGCGGGGTATTTCACCGGGTCGCCACCCGCCTGGTATCCGGTGGCACACGGTGTGGTGGGCCTCGGAGCGATCGTGCTGCTCGTGATCGCACTTGTCGCCGGCCGGCGTTCACGTCACAACGCAGTGCCCGACGACGGTGCCGATGCTGGTGTCGCCGTGGCCGATTCGGCCCAGGGTGTCGCACGCGTCGACGACGCCGAACCCGTTCCCGTCACATATCTGATCGCGCCGTCCGGCGCAGAGGAGGCAGAGTTGTCGCAGATGATTCTCGGTGTGACGGGACTACATTGTGGCGGCTGCGTGCAGACAATCACGACCGCAGTGTCCGGGCTCGACGGTGTGGACAGCGTTCGGGTGGATCTCGACACTCACGGGGTGTCGAGGGTGACAGTGGAGTCCGATGTCTCGCTGGGCCGCGACACCGTCGCCGCAGCCATCACCGCGAGTGGGAACTTCGTGGTTGCCGGCGGGGTGTGATCTCGACCCGACCCGATTCCGGGCACGCTCGACCTCGAACTGGGCACGCTCGACCTCGAACTGGGCACGCTCGACGGTGATCCGGGCACGCTCGACGGCGATCTGGGCACGCTCGACCTCGAACTGGGCACGCTCGACGTCGAACTGGGCACGCTCAACGGTGATCCGGGCACGCTCGACGGGCGGCGCTGCGGCGCCTCATCGCCGCGACTTGGCCAGTTCCTCCAGCATCGCGTTGTAGGCGTCGAGTTCGGTGTCCTCGTAGGTGTCTGCGTGCCGGTCGCCGCGTTTGGCCTCGCGCCGATCGGACTTGGCCCACTGAGCCACGATGGCGATCACCACCAGCACCACCGGGATCTCGCTGGCACCCCACGCGATCGCGCCGCCGAGCCATTGATCGTGCAGCCGGTCGGTCACCCACGGCAGCGTCAGCTGGCTGTAGAAACTGTCGCCGACCACGGTCGACATGGTCATCAGCGCGATGCCGAAGAACGCATGGAACGGCATCACCGCGAACAGCAACCCGATTCGCGCCAGAAACGGGATACGACGCGGCCCGGGATCGAGTCCGATGATCACCCAGTAGAAGAGGTATCCCGTGATCAGGAAGTGCAGCGTGAGCAGTATGTGACCCCAGTGATATCGGGTGAACGTGCCGAAAATCGGCGTGAAGTACACCGCGTAGAGCGAGATCACGAAGAACATCAGCGCGAACACCGGATTGGCGAACAACGCCGTCACCTTGGTGTGCACGAAGCGCAGCAACCATTCCCGCGGACCGGGCGGCGCGTCGGCATGTGACGCGGGCAGCACCCGCAGCGCCAGCGTCACCGGCGCCCCCAGCACCAGCAATACCGGCGCAAACATGTTGAGCGCCATGTGTTCGGCCATGTGGATGCTGAACTGCGCCGACCCGTAGGCCCGGATACCCGACCCGGTGACCACCACCAGCGTCAGGCATCCCAGTATCCACGACACCGTTCGCCCCACCGGCCAGGTGTCGCCGCGTCGTCGCAGCCGGTATACGCCGACACCATAGAGAATCGCGGCCAGCACGCCGGCGACACCGAAGACGACGTCGAACCGCCAGAAGGTGGCCAGGTTCCAGACCGTCGGCGGACCGGGCAACTCGTACCCGAGGAACACGTCCCACCCGGTGAACTTGTGGGCCAGCAGACCGGGCGCAACGCGCGTGTCCATGATCGTCCAGCACGCGGCGACCACCATCAGCGCGACGGCACCCAGCGGCACGAGCAGAGGATTGGCCTGGTCCCGCTCGCCCCGGCGTACCGCCGCGGTCTGCCGGACGGACGCGATGCTCAGGCCGAGCACGGCGATCAACAGCCCGAGCAGGTGCAGCGACGCGATACCGAACGCGGTGGAGAACACGTAGCGAGCGGGCAGCAGAAACGCGACCAGCGCCACGGCGGTGATGAGGGTGACCGCGTCGCTGATCACCAGCAGGATCGCATTGCGGTGTGCGATGACGGCACGCTCGCCGGCATCCGGGGTCGCGGGCGCGAACATCCAGGAGCAGCGGAACCCGAGGGAGATCCCGAGCGCGAGCGCGAAGAGGACGCCGAAACCGGTGGTGTAGTCGTGGTTGGGGCCCTGACCGGCGTTACCCGCCATCAGCAACGCACACATGGCGATCCCCGCCGGCACCATCGCGATCACATGCACGGTCCAGCTCAGCCAGATGCGGGTCAGCAGAGCGATCAGGGTGGCGCACACCGCCACCACGATCCAGGCCACGGCCAGCTCACTGACCCCGAGCGCGTCGCCCAGATAGCCCTCACGCAGAAGGCGCCACGGCGTCGTTCCCGACGCGTCGGCGGCGGTCACCGGAACCATCAGCCACGCCAGAACGGCCCAGCCCAGGGCGAGCCGACGAAGTCCGAGATGCGCACGGTAGACGGAGACGTCGATGATGCCGTGGCCGTCGGGCCGGGCGTTGGTGAGGATGAACACCAGACCGCCGATGACCAGCGCGGCCCCGACCAGGCCGAGGAAGTAGCCCACCACGTCTGCGGTGGCGGTGACGGTGCCGGGGAACGGGTCTCCGCTCTCCACGTGCCGGGACGTGCCCGCGGCCAGGGCGTAGATCAGCACCGCGACGAGCGACACGGCGAACGACGCGACCAGCAGTCGTGTCGCCGGAAATCGGCTGCCGCCGGTGGCCGGTGCGGGGGCTGCGGTGTCCGGGCCCTCGGCCGTCTGCGCCTTGGCGCCGCCACCATGGGTGCCGGTACTGTCAGCGGCGGTCATCACATCCTCCTCGCCCGCCGGTTGCACGACGTCCCAGCCAGTCTACGACCCGATGTCGGAGAGGCTTCGGCGGCCGACCTGCACCACTTCACGCCCGCCGGTGATCAGGCAGCGGCCAGCACATCCCCGATGCGGCAGGCGAGCATCATCGTGGTGGCGTGGGGACCACTGCGGCCCGCGGTCGGCAGGATCGACCCGTCCACGATCCGCAGTCCGCGCATCCCGTACACACCGCCGAGCCAGTCGGTGCGCCGGCCCATTGCCGCCGACCCCCACGCATGTTGTGACGTGCGGATCACCGGATCGACGTGAACCGAACCCTCGACAACCAGATCCGCGAACTCGGGCGAACCCAGCATCGACTCCACGTCGGCCGCCGCGGCCGCCATCCGCCGCTGTGTGTCGGTGTCCACCGGGTCGAGGTCGAGTCGTATACGCCCGTCGGCCAGGCGCACCTCGCCCGTACCCCCGGGGCGCATGGCGCAGATCCCGATCGCCTGCCCCTGCGGCGGCAAACCGGTCACATAGCTCGCGAAATCGTCGTTATAGCAACGGATTTCCAGATCATCGGAGGTGTGCACCACCGACGGCAGCAGGGGCCCGGCCGGTGTTCGATCGCGCCGGCGATAGCCGACGAGGAGTTCCCGGTGTTCGTACACCCGTATCCGCGGGTCGGCGGCCATCGCCTCGAGACCCGATCGCAGCAGCAGTCCGGCGGTGCCGAGCGTGCCGGCGCACAGGATCACCTCGTCGCAGCGCACGGTGGTTCCGGCCACCGCCACACCCACGATGTCGCGCCCGCTGGTGATGATCTGCTCTACCGGGGCCTGCGCGCACACGGTGAGGGAGGACCGGCGCACCGCGGGGCGCAGGTAGGCCTCGGCGGCCGTTCGGCGTCGACTCCCCGTACCGTTGGACCGACCTCCGGTGCTGTTGGAGAGCACCCGGTTGACCCCGACGATCGGCCATCGGTCAGCCGGCGGCCGAACCGGAAGGCGCTCGGCCCAGTACCTCTCGAAAGCGATCGCCGTGTCGGCGAGCTCGGAGTCGGCGAACGGCCGCACCCTCATGGTGCCGTCGGGGTCGTCGAGCTCCCGATAGGCCGCGTCCACATCCGTGAGGTCCCAACCGGTGAGCCAGCCGGCGAAATCGTCGGCGTGCCAGCGCAGGAAGTACCCGCCGTTCACCACCGACGATCCGCCGAGTCCGCGCCCGCGGACCACCGTCACCGACGGGTCGGCGAGGTGGTGGGTGACGTAGGGTTCGCCCTCCCCGATCGGCAGCCGACGGAGATCGAGCACGTCGTCGCCGGGCCAGGTCACCGGGCCCTGCTCGAGCAGCAGCACCGAGCGTGCCGCGTCGCGGGACAGCTTGTCGGCCAACACACATCCGGCGCTGCCGGCCCCGACGATCACCACGTCGGCGGTGGCCGGAATCGCGTCACCGGACCGGACGAAATCGCTCATCGCCGTCGCCCGGCGTCAGGGTGTGATGACCGGACGCAACGCGGTCAGATCACGGTGGGTGATGACGCCCTGCCAGAGTCCGGCGCCGTAGGCCAGATCGTCGAGGCGACGCACCCACAGATAGGTGAGCGGCCCCAGTTCCGGCGCGACACCGGGATTGGCGGCCACCGTCCGCACCCATTGCACCAGACCCTCCGTGACGGCCAGTTCGATCAACAACCGCCGAAACCTCGCGGACACCAGTGCGACCAGCACGGCCACCGGCCAGTAGTGGCGACAGATCGCTCCGGCCGCCTGCAGCAGCCCGAAGAACGTTGCCCGGGCGGTCATCTGCGCCGACACGAGCGGTGCGTGGGGAAGTTCCCCGAGGCGGCCACGCAATTTGAGCATGACCCGCCCGAGCACGATCACCGCGATCGCCAGCCCGATACGGGTGCGGGTGAGCAGTGCGGCGACTGCGGCCGCCATCGAGATCGACATCACCATCGGTGCCGCCTGCGTCCCGTGCCGGTCCGCCAGAAACGACGCGCCCGTTCCGTAAAAGCGCCGTCGGTCGAGGACTGTCCGCATCCCGGTGCGGTGATCGTGGGCCACCGTGGCCACCGGGTCGTAACGGACACGCCACCCCGCCGCGTGCATCCGCCAGCACAGATCGACGTCCTCAGCCACCCGCAGCGACTCGTCGAAACCATCGAATGCGCTGCACCGCAACACCATTGCGGCACTGGGTACGTATGACACGGGAGTCGAGGGCACCACTGCCGCCTCTGCCGGCCCCATGTCGAGGGACGAGTAGCCGTTCTCGTACCGCTCGGCCAGCGACAGCCGGCGGTGCCGGCCGTCGCCGGTTCGTCGGCCGCTCAGACCCGTGATCCGCGGCGCGACGAGGCCTACCATCGGGTCGGAGAAGTGCGGCAGCAACATCACCAGCCAATCCGGATCCGGCACCACATCGGAATCAAGGAAGGCGACGAATTGGGTGGTCGCGGCCGTCGCTCCGACGTTGCGCGCGACGGCAGGCCCCCGATTCTCCTCGAGGCGGATCACGGTCACCTTCTCACCGCTGACGACGATGGGCACCGCAGAGCCGTCGTCCACCACGATCACGCGCAGTCCGGCCACCGCACGCAGCAGCCGATCGACTCCGGATTGGTTGTCGCGCACCGGAACAACCACCGTGACCTCGTCCGTGGAGGGCCCCGACATCGGCCGGGGATTCGCGATGCCCGCTTCCAGCAGGGTACGGGCGAGGACCCGCGTCGACTCGTTGCAGACCTGGATGCGCCCGTCGGCCGATGTCATACCCAGTGCCGCGTCCGACATCCGCAGCATCCGCGCCGGAGAGCCACCCACCAGGTAGCGCAGATCGCCGTTTCGGGCACAGCGCAGGTCGATCTGCACCTGGAATCCGTCGGGCAGGCCGCCTTCTGCGGCGGTCACGTCGCGCACCTTCGACGCGGCGATCACGAGAGGCGCCCGTCGTCGGCGACGGCCCACCGGGTCACGGCGTCGGCCAGTCGTGCGGTCAGGCCGTCGACAAGTGCGTCGCCGTCGACGGCCGAGGCGCCTCGCGGGTCACCGAGCACGCCGGACTCGCTCACCGCCGCCACACCACCGGCACGCATCGTCGGCAGCAGCGTGGCGATCGGCGCCACATTGCCCGCCGCGGCCCGCTCCAGATTCACCAATTCCGGCGAAAGGTGAAGCAGCACTGACGTTTCGGTGTGGCCAGCGTGCGCGTCGGCGGCGACGTCGGAGGAAGCGAAGGCACACGGGAACCACGCCACGTCGCGGCCCTCGTAGCGCAACAGCGACACGGCAGCAGCAGCCGTGGCGGCATTGCCGCCGTGACCGTTGACGAAGACGATGCGATCGGCCCACCGGCACGCGCTGCGCCCGAACTCGACGAGCACGCTGCGCAAGGCCTCGTGCCCGATCGAGATGGTCCCGGGAAACCCCTCATGCTCGCCACTGGCGCCGTAGTTGAGTTCGGGTGCCAGTAGCACCGACGGATCGGCCATCCGGGCACGCGCACCGGCCGCGACCGCCGTGGCGATACGGGTGTCGGTGTCGAGCGGCAGGTGAGGTCCGTGCTGTTCGAGGGAGCCGAGGGCGACGAGCAGGGTGACCGGGGAGTCCGCTATTTCCGGCCACGTGTGCCGACCCAATACCGGACCTGTCATCCGTCCAACTGTAGCGACGCCGACGGCCGGAAGTAACCGCACCGGGCTGTTTTCTCGCACGAACACACGACCCGACCTCCCACCGAGCGAACGATCGGCCTGTGTCATGCTGGTGCGGTCGACGTGACAGGCGACACACCTCGGTAATCACGGATGGAGAGCTCTCACATGACCGCACCGGAACAGGCAGGCACGGGCGGACCGCTGCACGGGATACGGGTTGTCGAGTTCGCCGGGATCGGTCCCGGACCCCACGCCGCGATGATGCTCGCCGACCTCGGCGCCGACGTCATCCGGGTCCAGCGCCCGGGTTCGCTGCCGAAGCCCGGACGCGACGCCGACGCGCTGCTGCGCGGACGCCGGGTGGTGGAGGCGAATCTCAAGGACCCCGCCGACCGCGAGACCATTCTGGGACTGCTCGGCCGGGCCGACGTGCTCATCGAGGGGTTCCGGCCCGGCGTGATGGAACGCCTCGGTTTCGGTCCCGACGACGTCGAGTCCGTCAACCCAGGACTCGTCTACGGTCGCATGACGGGGTGGGGTCAGGACGGCCCCCGCGCGCACGTCGCGGGTCACGACATCAACTACATCTCGCTCACCGGAATGTTGCATGCCATCGGCAGACGCGACGACCGACCGGTTCCTCCGCTGAATCTCGTCGGTGACTTCGGTGGCGGGTCGATGTTCCTCGTGATGGGTGTGCTCGCGGCGCTCGTCGAGCGCGGATCGTCGGGGCGCGGCCAGGTGATCGACGCCGCCATGGTCGACGGCGCTTCGGTACTGGGACAGATGATCTGGGCATTCCGCGGCACCGGGTTGTGGAGCGATCAGCGCGGTTCCAACATGCTCGACACCGGTGCGCCGTACTACGAGGTCTACGAAACCTCCGACGGCGGTTACATGGCCGTCGGCGCCCTCGAACCGCAGTTCTACGCCCAAATGCTCGAAGGGTTGGGACTCGCCGACGCCGACCTGCCGGCGCAGGACGACGTGGCGGGGTGGCCACGGCTGCGGGAGGCGTTCACCGAGGCGTTCGCGTCCCGCACCCGTGACGAATGGACCAAGGTCTTCGACGGTACCGACGCCTGCGTCTCCCCCGTCCTGGCCTTCAACGAGGCGCCCGACGACCCGCACATGTCGGCGCGGGCCAACCTCGTCGAGATCGACGGCGTGATGCAGGCGCAGGTGGCGCCGAGGTTCTCGCGCACGTCGCCGTCCACCCCGCACGGACCGGTCCGCGAAGCCACCGATCCGTCGACCATCTGGACCGACTGACGTCGAACGGTTGAGCACTTCCCCGCTCGGGTGGTTTCGACAGGCTCAACCAGCGAAACACCCGCTGGTTGAGCACTTCCCCCGCTGGTTGAGCTTGTCGAAACCACCCCACCGGACACGCTCGACCCGCCGCCCCCGCTGGTTGAGCTTGTCGAAACCACTCACCGGGCACGCTCAACGCAGATCCGGGCACGCTCAACCCGCCGCCCCCGCTGGTTGAGCACTTCCCCCGCTGGTTGAGCACCCCCCGCTGGTTGAGCTTGTCGAAACCACCCCACCGGGCACGCTCAACGCAGATCCGGGCACGCTCGACCCGCCGCCCCCGCTGGTTGAGCACTTCCCCGCTGGTTGAGCTTGTCGAAACCACCCACCGGGCACGCTCGACCCGCCGCCCCCGCTGGTTGAGCTTGTCGAAACCACCCACCGGGCACGCTCAACGCAGATCCGGGCACGCTCGACGCAGATCCGGGCACGCTCGACCCGCCGCCCCCGCTGGTTGAGCACTTCCCCCGCTGGTTGAGCTTGTCGAAACCACCCCACCGGGCACGCTCGACGCGGATCCGGGCACGCTCAACGCGGATCCGGGCACGCTCGACCCGCCGTGTCGGCCAACTAGAACGTGTTACAGTTCTGCGCATGGGACAGTACGACGGCCAGGTGGTTTACATCACCGGGATCGCACGCGGGCAGGGACGCAATCACGCCATCCGGTATGCGCGCGAGGGCGCGGCGGTCATCGGTCTCGATATCGCCGCCCCGGTCACCGACCACGCCACCTACCCGCCCACCACGGCGGCCGATCTGGCCGAGACGGTACGCCTGGTGGAGGAGGCCGGCGGCAAAATCCTTGCACGCCAAGGTGATATCCGCGACCTCGCCTTCCAGGAACAACTCGTCGCCGACGGTGTCGCCCAGTTCGGTCACCTCGACCACGTGGTGGCCAACGCGGGCATCCTGACGTGGGGACTGAGCTGGGAACTGTCGGAGAATCAGTTCAC
This sequence comes from Gordonia sp. NPDC003425, assembly GCF_053588635.1. Lineage (NCBI taxonomy): Bacteria > Bacillati > Actinomycetota > Actinomycetes > Mycobacteriales > Gordoniaceae > Gordonia > Gordonia sp. NPDC003425. The sequence continues at coordinate 60,554 of NZ_JBSFQI010000005.1, forward strand.
CGACGTCATCGATGTCAACGTCAACGGCACCTGGAAGACGTTGCGAGCCACCATCCCCGCCCTTCTCGACGGCGACACCACCGGGCGGTCGATCGTGGTGGTCAGCTCGGTGGCCGGCCTCAAGGCCATGCCGGTGCAGGCGTCGTACTCCGCGTCGAAGTTCGCGCTGACCGGCCTGGCCCAGACCGTGGCGAAAGAACTCGCCCCGCGACGAATCCGGGTCAACTCGATCCACCCCTACGCCGTCGACACACCGATGGGCGTGGCCGACTCGTCGGCCCTCAAGATCTTCGAGATGAGCGAATACACAAGGTATTTCATCTCGATGATGGACCACTTCCCGGTGGCCTCGCTCGACGACGTCTCCGACGCAGTCCTGTTCTTGACCTCGCCGCACGCCCGCGCGATCACCGGTACCCAGTTCGAGATCGACATGGGCAACTCGAAAGTCTGACCCCCGCCTCAGAGCGGCCCGCCGACCCCGCTCGTCTCAGTTCCCGTAGGACCGCTCGAATCCATCGGGAATGATCAGGTCGTCGCGGGTGAGTTCGTGAATGCTCTTGCGGCCCAGCCCCATCAGCACTCCGTCCAGACCCATGCGCATGAGGTCGAGCACATTCTCCACCCCGGCCTGCCCGTTGGCGGCGAGGCCCCACAGGTAGGCCCGACCGATCATCACCGCGCGGGCACCGAGCGCCAACGCCTTGGCGACGTCGCTGCCGCGGCGAATACCCCCGTCCAGCAACACGTCGACCTCGTTGCCGACGGCGTCGGCGATGGGTCCGAGCACGCGGATCGTGGCCGGAGTGCCGTCGAGGTTGTTACCCCCGTGATTGGACACCGAGATGGCCGACGCGCCGATGTCGACCGCACGCCGGGCGTCGTCGAGACGCGTGATGCCCTTCACCATGAACGGACCGCCCCACTGCTCGCGCAGCCAGGCGAGATCCTCCCAGGTGGGCGGCGGAGTGTTCATCCACTCGTAGTAGGCGCCGAAGAATGTCGGTCCAGGGGTACCGGCGTCGGCGGGCAGGTTGGGCGCAGTGAGATCCGGGATGATCACCTTGCCACCGCGAATCCAGTCGAGCGCGTAGCGCGGCTTGACCGCGATCTCCGGCGCCAGCTTCAGCAGCGCGGCGAAGTCGACCTTCTCCGGGATCTCCGGGCTACCCCAGTCGCGACCGGTGTTGAACACCCAGTCCGTGGTGACGATCAGTCCCTTGGCCCCGGCCGCCTTCGCGCGTTCCACCCGGGCCAGGATGTCGTCGCGGGAACCGAGCCAGTAGATCTGGAAGAAGATCTTGTCGTTCACCGCGGTCACCTCCTCGATCGGGTGCGAGGCGAAGCTCGACAACCCCATCGCGGTTCCGCGGGCCGCCGCGGCGCGCGCCACCGCCACCTCGCCATCCGGATCCACGGCCTGCACGCCGGTCGGCGAGATCATCACCGGGAACGAGAGTTCTTGTCCCATCACGGTGGTGGTCATCTCGCGGTCGGGCTGCACACCCACCACGTGGGGTGCGAAGCCGAGTTCGGAGAAGGCATCGACGTTGTCGTTCACCGTGACGCCCGCCTGGGTGCCGGCGATGAGCGACGAGTACACGGACTTCGGCAGCCGCTTACGCGCCCGACGCTGTGCCTCGGTGACGCTTTCGAACCAGGGATTTCGCGCCCAGGGATTGGTGACCATTGCTCTTCCTGCTCTCTGCTTCTTCTAGATCGTCTGCGGGGCGAAGCCCGCCAAGGGATTCTCGTCGCAGCTCTTCGACGGCGGACGGGTCATCAGCGTCAGCGGCACGCCTCGCGAATGATCCTTGTTGGCCGTGGGTTTCGTGCGTTCACCGGCGAGCAGCGCTTCGCCGTAGCCCTGCACGCATTCCGGGTCCGGCCCGGCCAGCGGCAGTCCGGTGAAGAACTTCGCGGCCATACACCCACCGCGGCAGGCATCGAAGTGCGCACACTTGGTGCAGGCACCGGCGTTCTGGGGTTCGCGCAGTTCGGCGAACAACTCGGAGTTCTGCCACACTGCCCGGAATCCGCCGTCCGACAAGATGTTTCCGGCAAGGAAGTTCTCGTGGATCGCGAACGGACACGCGTAGACGTCACCGACCGGGTCGATGAGACAGACCACCCGGCCCGCGCCGCACAGGTTCAGGCCGGGAAGCCCGCCGCCGGCACCGCCGAAGGCCGACAGATGGAAGAACGAGTCCCCGGTGAGCACGTTCTCACCGTTGGCCACCAGCCATTCGTAGAGGTCGCGTTGCTGTTCGGGCAACGGGTGCAGGTCATCCCACACGTCGGCGCCGCGACCCGAGGGACGCAGACGGGTGATGCGCAGGGTTGCACCGTAACGATCGGCGAGGGCCTTGAACTCGTCGAGTTGGGCCACGTTCTGCCGGGTCATCACCACGCTGATCTTCGCGTCGGCGAAACCGGCCTCGGCCAGGTTCTCGAGTGCCCGCACCGCCATGTCGAACGAACCGGGACCGCGTACCGCGTCGTTGACCTCCGCGGTGGCGCCGTCCAGCGAGATCTGGACGTCGACATAGTCGGAGGCGGCCAGCCTCGCCGCGACCTTCTTGTCGATCCGCAAACCGTTGGTGGAGAACTTGACTCCCACCTGATGGTCGGTCGCGTAGTCCACCAGTTCCCAGAAATCGGGGCGTACGGTGGGCTCGCCGCCACCGATGTTCACATAGAAGACCTGCATCCGCTGCAACTCGTCGATGATCGCCTTGCACTGATCGGTGGACAGTTCGCGCGGATCACGCTTTCCCGACGACGACAGGCAGTGCACGCACGCCAGATTGCACGCATAGGTGAGTTCCCAGGTGAGGCAGATCGGAGCGTCGAGGCCGCGCTCGAACTGGTCGACGAGCCGACCGGCCGCCGGTGGCGCGGCCGGCACCGCGGCGGCGAGTCCGGTTGCGCTGGAAGGTAACTCAAGTGTGGTCATGGGCTGTGACTCCTTGGACTCGGGGAGTGCGTTCGACCGACGGACATGCGCGGGCACGCGGCGTCGGGAATGGACGGGTTCGGGCGGATCGACAGTCGGGCGCCACACCGTCAGGCGGGGCGGGGCGTGATCATGCCGGAAGCGGCAAGCGCGCTCAGCGCCTGGAGGTAGAGCGCACGGTCGGGGGGCGCACTCACGCCGGCCGCGACGAGCGCATCCTGCGCGCTGTCGTGATCGGCGAGGGACGCCACGATGCCGACCACCGTCAGGTTCTTGAGGAACGAGAGCTTGCGGGTGCCGAAATGGTAGAGCAGCGCGCCGAAGGGTTCGGGCCGCAACGCCACCTTCGGATTGAGCCGCCACGCGGCGGTGACGTCGAACCCTGCGACATCAGGCGAATCGACGGGCCGGCGGCCGGCGACAGTGCTGCCACCGGCCGTCGGATTCGATGTCGGTGCGGACATCAGTAGACCCCGCACATCCCGTCGATCGAAACCTCTTCGACCAGCGACTCGGTGACGAGTTCCGCGTCGACGTCGGCCGGGACCGTCGCGTCCTGCGCCGGCGTGGTTGTGTGATCTGCCATGATCTGGACCTCCTGTTGATCATCAAGTGAAGTGGATCACTGCACACTATAATGGCACCCGGTGCATAAAACAGTCCCCAGTCGAGAACTATCCGGGTGGACAGGTAACTGATGAGCCCATCGAAGTCCGCCACGACCGCCCCTGCCACGTACGCACGGGCGGCGCCCGGTCGACGGCCGATCACGACGCGGGCCCAGATCAGCGCGGTCGCGATCGACCTGTTCACGCAGCGCGGATTCGACGAGACCAGTGTCGACGACATCGCCGACGCGGTGGGCATCGCGCGCCGCACGCTGTTCCGCTACCACCCGTCGAAGAACGCCATTCCCTGGGGTGATTTCGATGCCCACCTCGACGACATGCGCGCGCTGCTGACCGCCATCCCGGCCGAGCTTCCGATAGCCGACGCCCTCACCGAGGCGCTGGTGAGCTTCAATCGGGTTCCGGCCGACCAGACGGGCAGTCATCGCCGCCGGATGTCGTTGCTCCTGGGAGTTCCCGCACTGCAGGCACATTCGATGCTGATGTACGCGGAGTGGCGTCAAGTGGTCGCAGAGTTCTGCGCCGCACGACTCGGCCTGGCAGAAGGCCACCACATCCCGCAGACGATCGGATGGCTCTGCCTCGGTACCGCACTTGCGGCCTACGAACAGTGGCTCGCCGACGCCGACGCCGACCTGACCGCGCTGATCGTCGACGGTTGCACCACGTTGTCCGACGGCCTACGGGCGCTGCACTGAGCCGATCGTGACCGACTACCCTGATCCCGTGGTGGCTCGATCTCCCGCAGGCATGACTCGGGGGGAATTGGCATTACAGGTAGAACGTGTTCTAGTTTCGAGGTGTGGAGTGTTTGTGACATGGCCGAACTGACCCCTCACGGCTCTCGGAGCGTGATCCTGACAGTGGCGCGGGTGATCGACGAGACCGCCGATGCGCGGTCGATCGTGTTCGAGATCCCCGACATCGCGAAAGCTGCGTTCACCGAGTACAAACCAGGCCAGTTCCTCACGCTGCGCATTCCGAGCGACCAAACCGGCTCGGTGGCGCGCTGCTATTCGCTGGCGTCGGCCCCTTCTGTCGACGACCTCCCCAAGGTCACCGTCAAGCGCACCGTCGACGGATACGGCTCGAACTGGGTCTGTGACAACCTCGCTGCCGGGGACACGGTCGAGGTTCTCCCACCGTCGGGGGTGTTCACCCCACGCCGGCTCGACGAACCCCTGCTACTCATCGCTGCGGGCAGCGGCGTCACCCCGGTGATGTCGATCCTGAAGTCCGCACTCGCCTCCGGCGACGCGCCGGTCGTGTTCTTCTACGCCAATCGTGGTCCCGACGACGTGATCTTCGCCGAGGAACTGCGTGGACTCCAGCAGACCCACGCCGAGCGCCTGACCGTCGTCCATTGGCTGGAGACGCTGCAGGGACTGCCCACCGAGCGACTCCTGACAACTCTGTTCCGACCATTCACCGGCTACGCGGCCTACATGTGCGGGCCCGCTCCGTTCATGCATGGCGTCCATGCGGCACTCGATGCGGCGGGCTTTCCCCACCACGACGTGCACTCCGAGGTGTACAACTCGCTCACCGGCGACCCGTTCGCCGACGTGGAGCTCGGCGAGGTGTCCGAGGCCGAGCAGGCGCAGGCCGCCACGGTGGTCGTCGAGCTCGACGGCGCGTCCCACGAGTTGAGCTGGCCGCGCAGCAGAACGCTCATCGACATCATGCTCGCCGCGGGTCTCGATGCCCCGTACTCCTGCCAGGAAGGCGAATGTGGTTCGTGCGCATGCACATTGACCGAGGGTAGCGTCGAGATGGACAATCCCGGCGCGCTCGATCCAGCAGACATCGAGGACGGTTACATTCTCGGCTGTCAGGCACATCCCACCTCCGAGCGACTTCACGTGGAGTTCTGAATGCTTTCCAACCTTTCCCCGCAGCGCCTCGCACATGTGATGTCGGCGTTTCTGCTGACCACCGGAACCCTGCACTTCGTGGCGCCCACACCGTTCGACTCGATCGTCCCGCGCGAGATCACCGATGCCACCGGCACATCCGCCCGCAGCCTCACCTATGCCTCGGGTGCGGCCGAGGTCGCCATCGGCGCCGGATTGCTCGGCTCGCGCACTCGCCGTCTCTCCGGTGCCGCGGCGGCAGCGCTGTTCGTCGCGGTGTTCCCCGCGAACGTCAACATGGCGCGGATGTGGCGACGCAAGCCCGCGCCCTACCGTGCGATCGCCATCGGTCGTCTGCCACTCCAGATCCCGATGATCGCCGCGGCCATCCGGATATGGCGCGGCTGACGGCCGATCGTGGGTGCCCGTCCGGATCCACACTGCTGTGACGACACCAGATTCCGAGGGGACAACACCCGATTCCGAGGGGACGACACCCGATTCCGAGGGGACCGAGGAGACCGACCTCACAAGACACCGGAGTCTGCATCGCCCCGACTCGGAAGACCTCGACGCGCGCTCGCTGATCTGGCTGACCCTGATCGCTGCGGCGGCCGGTGCCGTCGCGGGCTTCGTCGGCGGCGCGTTTCGCTGGATGCTGATGCGTGCCGACGAGTGGCGCGGCGACATCGTGGACTGGTCTGTGCATCATCAGCCCTGGGGGCTGGCCGTTCCGGTCCTCATCTCGGCGGCCGCGGCAGCGGCCGCCACACAGATCGTGGTGTGGGTACCCCGCGCCGGGGGCAGCGGCATCCAGCACGTCGAGGCGGTGGAGCGAGGTGAGGCCGAGCCGCCCGACCTGTGGGTGATACCCGCGCGCTTCGTCGGCGGCCTGCTGTCGGTCGGCGTCGCCGGCATGGTACTCGGCCGGGAGGGACCCACCGTCCACATGGCGGCCGCGATCGGCACGGCCGCAGGACGTCTCGCACGCGCCGGAAACACCGAGATACGTCACCTGCAGACAGTCCTGGCGGGCACGGGCCTCGGGGTCGCCTTCAACGCACCCATCGGTGCCGCGTTCTTCGTGTTCGAGGAGATCGCCAAGGAGGTTCGAGTCCGCACCATCGTGTGGACGCTGGCCGCGGTGGCCATCGGCGTGGGCTGCAGCAGACTGATCCTGGGCGATCATCCCGATTTCGGTGTGCAATCGGTGACCACACCCTCGCTGTGGCTGGTGCCGCTGTTCGTGGTCTTCGGTGCGATCCTCGGTCTGATGGGTGTCGCGTACAACTGGCTCGTCATGAAGAGTCTGGCCTTGTTCGACGCGGTCACCCGGGTTTCGGCGCCGGTCAAGTCGGCCTGCATCGGCGCGCTGATCGGCGCGGTGCTGCTTTTCGCCCCCGAGATGACCGGCGGCGGCGATTCGGTGTCGCAGCGCGCGCTCGACGGATACCACTACGCGTTCTTCGCCATCGTGGTGCTGTTGGCGGTGCGCTTCATCGCCGGTCCGCTGTCCTATTCGGCAGGCACACCGGGCGGCCTCTTCGCGCCGCTGCTGGCGCTCGGCGCGCTCACCGGCCTGCTTGCCGGCCGGATCATGGAATTCGCGTCGCCGGGTTTCGGCCGGGAGCTCATGATCCCGCTCGTCCTGGTCGGCATGTCCAGCCTCTTTGCGGCCGCGGTCCGGGCACCCTTCACCGGTGTGGTGCTGGTGATCGAGATGACGACGGTCACCGAGGTCACCATTCCGATGCTGGTGGCCGGCGCCGCGGCGGTGATCGTGGCCACCCTGATGCGTTCGGCGCCGATCTACGACAGTCTGCGCGAACGCATGCTGCGGTCGGATCAACTCGCCTGACCGCCCCCTGCCCCACCCCACCCCCTCCCCGACGGATCAGCGCAGGGACCGAAAATGCTTGCGCTGCTCCGGGTCCAATCGCTCGACGGCGTAACCCAGTGCGGTACGGCCCATCTGCGCTGCGTGGTTGTCGAGGTACCCGGTCAGCAACCCCTCGTCGATGCGTTTGCCCATCTCCCGCAACATCCAGCCGAACGCCTTCTGGATCAGTGGCCGGTGGTCGGCGATCACCAGCGGCGCCACCGACAGCAGCGCGTCGGCGTCACCGTGTTTGATGAACGCGAACGTGCCGATCACCCCAACCCGGCGATGCCACAGTGCGGGCGTCTTCGCGAACTCTCGCAGCGGCCCCACATCGGCGCTGCGGTACTGCCACTCCCCGAGGATCGGATCGGCCGAGGAGTCGACGAGGTCCCAGTTGTTCACCTGCCCGGCGTGGACGGCGGCCACGTAATCACCGACCCAGGCCTGCGCAGCGGCCTCGTCGGCGCGGTCGAACTCGGCGCGCATGAGAAACAGTGCCGTGAGCCGGATTTCGTGGAAACGCGAACCCAGCAGCTCGGTCACGGCATCCCGGCCGATACCGCGAAAACCCTTGGCCGCGGCCCGCAACCGGGGCACCGTGACCCCCAGGAACTCGTCACCCTCGCCGTAACCGCCGGGGAAGGCCTGGAAGAAGCGAGCCGAGTCGGCGGCACGGTCGGGATCGGCGAGCACTTCGATGGCAGCGCACACGTCGTGTGCCGACGGACGCCGGGCCACCGCCGCTACACCAGGTCGGAGATCGGGGTCCGTGCCTGCACTTTGGCGCGCGACTTCATCACCGCACCGGCCTTGCCCGCACCGATCACCGCGGTGAGCACACCGTCGCGGCTGTAATAGGCGAGGAACTTGGTGCCGTCATCGTCCACGATGTGCACGTCGTCGTCGGGACGCGGATCGCCGATCAGCTGGATCTTCAGATCGAACTGATCGCTCCAGAAGTAGGGCACCGAGGCGGTGACCGGGTCGGCACCGGCGATCTGGCCGGCCACGATCGCGGCCTGCTCGACGGTGTGGTTCCAGTGTTCGACACGACGCGGCGTTCCCCCGGCGCCTGCCTCTTCCGCACCCGTCCAGTTCGCGACGTCGCCGAGCGCGTACACGTCGTCGGCGCTGGTGTGTCCAGTCGAGTCGCAGGCGATGCCGCCGCCCGCCTCCCGCTCGGCGAGCTCGATTCCCGAACTGTCGAGGTAGTCCACCACGGGCACCGAACCGATCCCCACGACGACGAGGTCGGCGGGCAGATCGGTGCCGTCGTCGAGCCGCACGCCGGACACCGCGCCGTCGTCGCCGACACGGATGTCGCTGACACCGACTCCGGTACGCACGTGCACGCCATGCGCTTCGTGCATGCGCGTGACCAGAGCCCCGATCCCGGTGCCCAACGCGGCGGCCAGCGGGGTGGGTGCGGGTTCGACCAGGGTGACGTCGAGTCCACGGGAGCGCAGGCTCGCCGCCACCTCACACCCGATGAATCCGGCACCGATGACCACCGCGACCCGCGCCGCGTCGATTTCGGCGCGCACGGCGACGGCATCGTCGAAGGTACGCAGGACGTGCACCCCGGTGGTGCCGGCCGGCAGATTCGGCAACTGCCGCGGCAGCAGTCCGGTGGCGAGGACGAGGTGGTCGTACGCGACGGTCTCGACCCGCGACGGGTCGTCGGTGTGTTCGACGGTGACGGTCTTGTGTCCGGGCGACACCGAGACCACGCGCTGCCCGAGGCGCAGTGTGATCGTCGCGGAGGTATAGAAATCGTCGGGCTTGAGGTCGACGCGTTCGTCCTTGCCGAGCAACACCGACTTCGACAGCGGCGGACGGTCATACGGAGGATGCGCTTCGGCCCCGATCACGGTGATCGGCCCGGCGTATCCATGCGTGCGCAGCGACTCGGCCAACCGGGCGGCGCCCAGTCCCGCGCCCACCACCACCACGCCTGCGGATGATTCGGTCATCTGTCTCCCTCATGCGTCGACGGGTCGCTCAGCGACCCGGGGCAACCGGTGTGACGTCGGCCACCAACCATGTTCCGTCGACATTACGCATCGAAACACGGCGCGCGACAGGGGCCCGATCGACGACCTCGCTTCCCCCCGGCTCACCGGCGCGTGTCGCCGGTTCCGGTGCGGGCGTACCGTTCGGTGCGCTGACCCGCTGGTCGATGAACATGAGCACGCGCGCGGTGTCCGGCGAATACCGCTCCACCCCGGATGCGAGCACCCGCACCGACATCGACACCTGCGATCCGACGGATCCGGGGAGCACGGCGTCGTTGCCGTCCGCGGCGTAGCGGACGCTCAGCGGGGCGGTGAGATGCGCGCTCACCGCCTCCCGATGCGCGACGGGGTCGGCCGGACCGAAGGTCATGAGCGCCGCGATCCCGGCGTCGGCGGCGCGCAGCACCGCCGTCCGGGTGGCGTCATCTGGGGTGGGCCGTGCGGCACGCGCGCCCGCCCATGCGCCGACCGCCACCAGCGCCGCAACGCCGATCACGGTGAGCAGCGCGGCGATCCTGCGCCGGTCGGCGCGGGTGAACCGGTGATGGGTCACCAGCGGCCGCGCCGGAGGGGTGGGGCACCACACCGCACGCGCCCGGGCGCACACCGTCGACCGTCGGCTCATATCCCCTCGACCTCGGCGATCTTCCAGGTGCCGCCGGTATGGATCATCTCCAGTGACAGTGTGATGCGGTTGGCTGCGGGGTCGCCCCCGACGAGTTGCGGATCGGAAGCCTGCGCGACGAGCAACACCCGGGCATGCGATCCTTCGCCGGCGCCGCTGGGATCGGAGGTCAATCCGGCCGAGATCACCTGTCCGGTGGTGGCCGCCGGTTCGGCCGCGATCGCCGCGACCAGCGCGTCGCGTGACCGTTCGAGCTTGCGGTGCTGGTCCCCGGTGGTCACCGCGAGCACGCGGTCGGGGTAGCGCTGCGCGTCGGCGGGCGACGAGGTGAGCATCGTGGTCACCGCGGCCCGCGCCGAGGCGAGGACGTCGGCGGCGGTCTGCGCCCGGCGGTCCTGCCGGGCGTCGACCACCGCGAGCACCACGAGCGCGACAAGGGCGGATATCGCGATCGCTGCGAGGCCGCCGAGTACCCACCGGAAGATCCGCGACCGCCGTCGTCCGCGGGCGCGCAGGTCGGCGGCCGCCGCGACCCGCGCGAGTCTGGCGCTGCGGGTGGCCTCATCCACCCGCGCCTGTGCCTGCTGCACATCGGTATCGGTCACTCGAGCACCTCGGCCTCGGCCAGACGCCACCGGCCGCCATTCTCGACGTACCCGGTGCGCAGTGTCCGGTCCTCCTCGGTGACCGAGCCCGCCTTCGGCGTGGTGGCGATCCGGGTGCGGATCAGCGCGGTGGCATCGCCGACGCCCACATCGATCAGTGCCACGTCGTCGACATGCCAAGTGACCGAGGCGATTCCGTCGGGCGGCGGCTGTTGCAGCTGCGGGGCGTGCACGTCGGCGAAATCGCCGGTGACCAGTTGCCGCGCGTGCCGGCGGTCGGCTTGCCACCGGGCGACGTCGACGCTGAACACCGCCTGCACGATCGCACCCGCCTGGGTACGCAGTTCGGCGCGGTTGGCCTCGACGGTACGGTTCTGCGCCACTGCGCGACCCAACATCCCCACCCCGGCCAGCAGCGCGGCGACGACGAGCACCGACACCACACCCAGCACGAGGCCCCGGCGCAGTTCGATGATCGCGCCACCGCCGGTGTGGACACCTCCGCCCTCGCTCGATGTCGTCATGGCAGGTACTGCACCGCCGCCACCTTGAGCCGGCCATCCTCCGGCGTGACCAGTACCCGCAACCGGAAATCCCGCGGCGGCGACGCCTGACCCGCCGATGATGGGCGATAGATGACCGTGGCCGCGACGAGCACGGTCACCGCGTCGCCCGATCGGGCCGCCACACCGGTCCCGGTGACCGTGGCACGTGCGACGGTGCCGGTGCGCTCGACGAATTCGGTGTAGGCCTGCGCGGATTGGGCGAACTCGTCGTGAAAGGTGCCGGTGGCACCGTCGAGAATGCGCTGTACCTGTCCGGGATCGGTGCTGTTGGGTCCCAGCAGCAGCGACATCTCCGCGGCCGCCGCGCGCTGGTAGTCGGCGTCGGAATGGGCGCCGGTCACCGACACCCACGACACGATCCCCACCACCGCCGCCGCGAGCGACGCGATCGCGGCGAGCACCAGCACCGCCCACCAGGCACCGGGCACTCGCCGGCCGAGTCCGGCGCGGCCCCGCGCGTCGGTCAGATCGTCGACGGCCCGCTGGAACGCTCGGCGCGCTTCACGGTCGCGCACGATCGGGTCAGGCTCTGGCGACGTCGTCGTCGGCATTGCCCTCCTTGGTGAAGATGTGCAATTTGCGTTTCGTGGTGCGTGCGGTGGGTGGTGTGTGCACAATTTACTCATCGTTCTCTAAGGAGGCCCTCGATGACAGAGAGTCGGCAAGCCCAGTCGCTGAGCACGACCTTCTTCCGGCGCAAACCCGTCGAAGGTGAGGGCGCTCCGGGATCCGGCGAGGGCGAGGAGCACCTCAAACGGAGTATCGGCACCTTCCAGCTCACCCTGTTCGGCGTCGGCGCCACGGTGGGCACCGGTATCTTCTTCGTTCTCCCCGAAGCCGTCCCCGACGCCGGACCGGCCGTCATCATCTCCTTTCTCCTCGCGGGCTTCGCGGCCGGCCTGGCCGCGATCTGCTACGCCGAGATGGCGTCGTCGGTCCCCGTGTCGGGGTCGAGCTACTCGTATTCCTATGCGACGCTGGGCGAGATCATCGCGGTGGCGGTCGGCGCCTGTCTGCTCCTCGAATACGGTGTGTCGGCGGCGGCCACCGCCGTCGGGTGGAGTGGCTATCTGAACAAACTGCTCGACAATCTCTTCGGCTTCCAGTTCCCCACCGCGCTCTCCCAGTCACCGTGGCCCGACGGCGACGTGCCCGCGGGCGTGTTCAACCTTCCCGCCGCCATCCTGGTGACCCTCTGCTGCCTGCTGCTGGTGCGTGGGGCCAGCGAGTCGGCGCGCACCAACACGATCATGGTGTGCATCAAGCTGTTCGTGCTGGTCCTCTTCTCCGCGATCGGCTTCACCGCCTTCCAGGCCGACCACTTCGCCAACTTCGCCCCCTTCGGCGCCGCCGGCATCACGGCCGCAGCCGGTGCGATCTTCTTCTCCTTCATCGGCCTCGACGCGGTGTCCACTGCCGGCGACGAGGTGCGCAATCCACAGAAGGCGATGCCGCGAGCCATCATCGGCGCACTGATCGTGGTGATCACCGTGTACCTGCTGGTGGCGGTCTCGGGTATCGGCGCGCAGGCCTGGCCGAAGTTCGCCAGTCCCGAACAGGCCGACGCCGGACTGGCGGTGATCGTGGAGAACGTGACCGGATCCACCTGGCCGGGCACCGTGCTCGCGGCGGGCGCGGTGATCTCGATCTTCTCGGTGACCCTGGTGGTGATCTACGGCCAAACCCGCATCCTGTTCGCCATGGGTCGGGACGGATTGCTACCCAAGCAGTTCTCACACGTCAATCCCAAGACGATGACTCCGGTGTGGAACACCGTGGTCGTGTCCGTCGTCGTCGGCGTGCTGGCCGGGTTGCTCCCCATCGGCAAGCTCATCGACATGGTGTCGATCGGCACCCTCGTGGCATTCAGTGTGGTGTCGGCCGGTGTGCTCATCCTGCGCAACAAGCTGCCCGATCTGCCCCGCAGCTTCAAGGTTCCCGGTTATCCGATCACCCCGCTGCTCTCGATCGCGGCCTGCCTGTGGATCCTGTCCGGTCTGCATCTGGTGACGTATCTGGCCTTCGCACTGTGGGTCCTGGTGTTCGTTGCGTTCTATCTCCTCTGGGGGCGCAAACACAGTCGCCTCAACGAACTGAGTGCCGAGGAACTCGTCGCCGGCGGGGGCAAACCGCTCAGCCAGCGGTTCAAGACATGGACCGGCATCGTCGTGGTGATCGGAGTGGTCGGGTTCATCTTCGCGGCCATCTACAACCATCAGGATCACACCGCCGCCAGCGCACCCCTCAAGGACGGCAGCGCCCTGCTCACCGACTACATCAAGGCGGTCAACGACAAGGACTGGGGCACTGCCGAAGATCTCTCGTGTGCGGGCAGCCCGGCGCGGCAGAACGTCGACGCGCTCAAGGCCGGCAGCGGCAGCTTCCTCGATGGGGTCACCTACGACCCGGAGAGCGTCGGCCTCGAGGATCTGCCGAAGGCGACCGGTGGCGACAACTACTCGGCGAGGTTCAGCCTCCAGGAGGACCTCGGTGACTCGAAGACCTCGCCGACGCAAACGCCGATGACCGCCGAGATGCACCTCGGGGACGAGCAGTGCGTCATCTCCATCGCGAAGAAGTAGGGGTGATCCGGTGAGTATCGTCGTCGGGTACGTGCAGGGCGAGGGGGGCCTCGGCGGTGTCCAACTCGGCGCGATGCTCGCCGAGGCCATGAAGACCGAACTCATCGTCGCGACCGTGGTGCCCAAGCCGTGGGTCACGCCGTCGCCGGCGAAGGTCGATGCCGAGTTCATCGAATGGACCGATCAGGTGGTTGAGCGCGCCCGCGACGAGGTCACCGAGTACATGGAGATCTATCCGCCCGATCTCCAGTGGAGGTTTCAGCGACTCGATCACCGCACCGCGTCGTCGGCGTTGATGGCCTTCGCCGAAGAGGTGAACGCCGCTGCGCTGGTGATCAGTTCGACCGGCGACAGCCAGTTGGGGCAGATCCAGCCGGGCGCAACGGCCGACTCGCTGCTGCATCGATCGAAGGTCCCCATCGGCATCAGCCCCCGCGGCTACCGCTCCCCCAAGGACGGTCAGCTCAAACGGGTCACCGTCGCCCTGGCCGACGGCGGACCCGACGCCATCGCCGTGGTGGCCCGCGCCCGCGAACTGGCCGACCGGATGAGTGTGCCGCTGCGGGTGATCACCTTTGCGGTGCGCGGCGGCGCGATGTATCCGCCGCTGGTGGGTCTGGTGAGCGAGGACGTGGTGCTGGCGCAATGGCAGGACCAGTCCGGACAGGCACAGCAGCGGCTGCGCGACGAGGGGGTGATCGACCCCGACACGCCATGTCTGGTGGCGTCGGGCCGCGGATGGCGTGAGGCGTTCGATTCGGCCGAGTGGATCGAGGGCGAGGTGCTGTTCCTCGGGAGTACCCGCGAGGGCCTGCTCGCGCAGGTGTTCATCGGGTCGCGCGCGAGCAAGATCGTCCGGCATTCGCCGGTGCCGGTGGTGGTCCTACCCCGCTGACGCCAACAGCCGGTGGCAGCGGATCAGTCGTTCGCGCCACCAGAGTTCCCGATCGGGATTCACCCGCGGCGTCGTCGCCGCGACGTGGTCGTCGGAGTCGAACCATCGCGGGACCACGGCCCCGGATTCGGGAACGAACCCCGCGCCCACATCGACGGTGAACAGTGTTCCCGTGCCCAGCCCGCAGGCGTGGTCGAGAGTCGGTAGCGCCGCGGCGGCAGCGACTCCGGCAGCCATGCCGACCGCACTGTCGAGCGCACTGGAGATCACCACCGGAAGCCCGATCTGCTCGGCCAGCCGCAGCACCGACCGCATCCCACCGAGGGGCGCCACCTTGAGCACGGCGACATCGGCGGCGTCGGCGGCCACCACCCGCATCGGGTCGGCGGCCTTGCGGATCGACTCATCCGCGGCGATCGGCACGTCCACCGCGCGACGCACTGCGGCGAGCTCTTCGACTGTGGCACAGGGCTGTTCGACGTACTCCACATCGCCGATCGCGCGGATCGCGGCGATGGCCTCGGGCACCGACCAGTGCCCGTTGGCGTCGACGCGCACCCGGTCAACCACCGCGCGAGCGGCCGCGACCCGGGCGACGTCGTCGTCGAGATCCTGCCCGGGTTCGGCGACCTTGACCTTCGCGGTTCTCGCACCCGGGTACCGGGCCAGGATCGCGGCCACCTCACCGGCGGGGACGGCCGGGACGGTGGCATTGACCGCAACCCGCTCACGCACCGGGGCGGGTGGTCCGAGGTAGGCCGCCTCGATGCCGGCGGCGAGCCATGCCGCCGACTCGGCGTCGTCGTACTCGGTGAACGGCGCGAATTCGCCCCAGCCGGCCGGGCCGCGAAACACCATCACCTCACGAATCAGGATGCCGCGGAAGCGGTTCCGCAGCGGTAGTGCCACCACAGCGGCGGATTCGAGCAGTTCGGCCACCGGCGGTGGCGTGCGGGTCACCGCCTCACCCGGCCAAGAAGTCGCCGACGGTCGACTCGAACTGCTGCCGACGATCACGGTGCACCGAATGCCCGGCGTCGATGATCTCGAAACCGGCCCGCGGGATCGACTCACTGAGGCGGCGCAGATGCTGCGGCGGCAGGAAGCTGCGGGGTCCGCCCGAGATCACCAGGGTGCGGCCGTTCACCACCGACAGCTGTTCCCACCAGTGCGGCTCCGCCCGCCGGAACTGTGCGCCCACCTGATCGGCGACGCCGCGGTCGAAGCGCAACACCGGGCGCGGATCGGCCACCAATGCACGCAGACCGCGCAGTCGTTCACCGAAGCCCGCGCCGGTGGTGATCTCCTCGTCGAGGTCTTGCTGGTCCCGGGGCATCGGGGGCACCTCCTCGAGGACGAGGTTGCGCACCCGCTCGGGTTCTGCCATCGCCACCCGCAGGGCGGTGTGGGCGCCCAGGGAATGTCCCACCACGTCGACGTGATCGAGCCGTGCCTCGTCGAGCACGAATCGCACGTCGTCGCGGAAGTCGTCGAGGTCGTAACGGTCGGCGTGCGCGCTGCCGCCGTGGCCGCGCAGATCGAGCGAGATCACCGACCGCCCCGCGCTGCGCAGAGCCCGGGCGAATCGCCGCCAGGTGCTGTGGTCACCGGCCATGCCGTGCACCAACAACACCGGCACCCCCGTATCCGACGCCACCGCGTCGGTAAGCCTGGGACCCGTGGGACCCGCGTCGGTGGGCCCCGACATCCGGACGGCCAAGGCGAGATCGCCGGAACCGGAGACGGGACGGTGCAGGATGCGCATTGGCTCAACGATAGTCAAACACTGGTCGTGCACCGTCGATGTCACGCCCGCGGCCGCGCTGGCGACAGGCAACCGCTTCCCATCCTCGGTCACGGGCGTGACATCGGCGTCGACCGGCCTGGTGCCGGTCTCGATTCCGCGCGTCGCATCCCCAACAACGCGCGCATCGGCGTCAGTGGTCGTGGAACCACCTGCTGTTCTTCGCGCGCCACACCATGTCTTCCCAGTACCCCCACGTGTGGGTGCCGACATTCGGGAAGTCGGTGGTGATCGGAATGCCCTGCAGGGCGGCGGCAACCTCGAACGATCGCGTCTGCGCGAGTGCCGCGACCTCCAGGGGCGTGCCCTTGACCGAGTCCACCGCGTTCGTGTTGTAGCGGCCCCAGGTGGCCGACCCGGACCCAACCCTGATCTTCATTCCCCGCATCCGCGGCAACTGCACCAGGGCGTCGTTGCCTTCCCACCGTTTACTCCACGGTGGCCCCCACATCGCGTCGGCACTGAACGGACCCACCCCGGCCTCGACGCCGGCGTCGATCAGCGCGAGCCGGATCGCCTCACGCATGGTGGGGGCGGAGAGATTCAGGTACCCCGACATGGAGAACACGTGCGAGATTCGGTTGCGGTGATAGGCCCCGTAGATCATGGCGGCGTTGCCGCCCATGGAGATTCCCATCATCGCGTACTTGTGCCGGGGGCCCACGGCCAGTCCGCGGGCATCGAGTTCGGAGATGATGCGGTCCAGCCGGCACGTCCAGCGGTAGCGGTAGGTGATCTTGTTGCCCGGGCTCGCGGTGTTCCAGTCGGAGTAGAAGCTGGCCAGACCACCCACGGGTTCGACGACGTTGACGCCCGAATCGGCCATGCGCTGGATCCGGGTCTCGTGTCGCCACCCGCTCATGTCGCTCGTCGCGCGCAGACCGTCGAGCGCGATCACGGTCTTGTAGTTGTCCGCGCGGGTCCACATGTCGACGGGGGTGGCGGGCATTCCGCAGCCGCCGACGTAGAACCGGCCGAACCAGGCGGCATGCGCGCTACCCGCATTGATCCAGCCCGCCGCCAGGACGGTGCTCAGCAGCACCACGAGGACAACGGTTCGACGGGCGCGGATCGGACGCGCGGACACCCGCGGCCCCGGGAGACAGGAAAGCACGGACGAACATTAAGGGCCGCTCACACCGTCGATCCAGGCCTCGTGACCACAGGTCTCCGACATTGAGACCCGTCAGTTACCAAAGTGGCAGATGTGAAAGTTGTTAATTAGAGTTACTTGGCCGTCGCTGCTCCGCGAACTCCGTGGGAACGAAAACAGACAATGTCGCCGTTCCCAACCCGGCCGGGTGTGGCGGTGGCACACTCTCGCATCAGAGGCGCACGTCACCGGCGCTCCGAGGCGAAAGGCCCGGCATGAATCACATCGGTCATCAGAGTCGAAACGCCCGCCGCAGCAGGTTCGCCGCACTCGTCCTCGGCGCCGGCATCGCCATCACAACCCTGTTGGGCGGGGGCGTCCCCGGCGTCGCGTCGGCTGCACCGCCCGATGCCTGCGGTCACTACAGCGACAAGACCACCGGCCGCGGATACCTGTGGGGACAGGTCAAGGGCACCAAACCATGGGCTCCGGGCAGCAACCTGGCGGTAGTGCAACCGGGACCGCAGTACCAGCCGAACCCGTTGGACCCCAAGTACTACGCGATCCGCAAGGGTGGCGACAGCAAAGGCTTCAAGGACGACTTCCTGCTGCTACCCACCAACCGCATCAAGGGCATCGAGTGCCCGTATCTGGAGAACGGCTCCCAGCTCAACCTGTGGAGCGCCGCGTGGTTCCAGATCCCCAACTACGTCGCGGTGAACCCGGCCAAACCCTTCGCGCTCGGCGTGAACTCCGCCGACACACGCGGTCAGGACCAACTGCACATCCATCTCGCGCAGGTGTATCCGGACACCCTCGCCGACTTGCGGGCCATCCCGAACATGCCGACGAACCTCAACAACTGGATGTCGACGAACTACAAGCTGCGCATCAACCCTCATTTCAGCGGCGGCACCCGACAGTTCCGCGTGGTGAAGTACCGCGGCACGATGCCCAACCTGTTCGCGCAACTCGACCAGGTGTTACCCGGCAAGGAGGTCATGGACTACCAGTCGATCGGTGTCGTCTACGCCGGTCAGCCCAACACCTGGTATCTGCTCAACAGCACCCGCAATCTCCCCGGCCGCGGGACCGGCCTGATGGACATGATCTACGGGTGGCGGTACAAGTAGTCGCGGCCTGACTCGAGTCGGAGCCGTTCCCGCGGATCCATTTCCTTCCCGCGTCGGGGATTACATGCGCGGCAAGGAAATGGGTGCGCGGGAAGCCACGCCAACACAAAGGCGCCCGGCCACTGTCGTGACCGGGCGCCTTTGCTGTTCGTTCAGTGCGTCACTTGATGATCTTCGTGACTCGACCCGCACCCACGGTGCGGCCACCCTCACGGATGGCGAAACGCAGGCCCTCGTCCATGGCGACCGGCTGGATCAGCTTGACGCTCATCTCGGTGTTGTCGCCCGGCATGACCATTTCGGTGCCCTCGGGGAGGGTCACGACGCCGGTCACGTCGGTGGTACGGAAGTAGAACTGCGGACGGTAGTTGTTGAAGAACGGGGTGTGACGGCCGCCCTCGTCCTTGGACAGGATGTAGGCCTGACCCTCGAACTCGGTGTGCGGGGTCGTGGTGCCCGGCTTCACGATGACCTGGCCGCGCTCGACGTCCTCACGCTTGAGGCCGCGGAGCAGCAGACCGGCGTTGTCGCCGGCCTGAGCCGAATCGAGGAGCTTGTGGAACATCTCGATACCGGTGACGGTGGTCTTCTGCGACTTCTCGCGGATGCCGACGATCTCGACTTCCTCGTTCACGTTGACCTCGCCGCGCTCCACACGACCGGTGACCACGGTGCCGCGGCCGGTGATGGTGAAGACGTCCTCGACGGGCATCAGGAACGGCTTGTCGGTCTCGCGGACCGGATCCGGGATCGACTCGTCGACAGCGTCCATGAGCTCCTCGACGGACTTGACCCACTCGGGGTCGCCCTCGAGGGCCTTGAGCGCCGACACCTTGACGACCGGGGCCTCCTCGTCGAACTCCTGGGCGGCCAGCAGTTCGCGGACCTCCATCTCGACGAGCTCGATGATCTCTTCGTCGTCGACCATGTCGGCCTTGTTCAGGGCGACCAGGATGTAGGGCACGCCCACCTGGCGGGCCAGCAGCACGTGCTCGCGGGTCTGCGGCATCGGGCCGTCGGTGGCGGCGACCACGAGGATCGCGCCGTCCATCTGGGCAGCACCGGTGATCATGTTCTTGATGTAGTCGGCGTGACCGGGGGCGTCGACGTGTGCGTAGTGACGCTTCTCGGTCTCGTACTCCACGTGCGAGATGTTGATCGTGATACCACGAGCCTTCTCTTCGGGAGCCTTGTCGATCTCATCGAACGCCGAGGCCTTGTTCAGCTCCGGGTACTTGTCGTGCAGCACCTTGGTGATCGCCGCGGTCAGGGTGGTCTTGCCGTGGTCGACGTGACCGATGGTGCCGATGTTCACGTGCGGCTTGGTCCGCTCGAACTTCGCCTTCGCCACTTGTTTGTCCTCCTGGACTGTGTCGCTCTACTGGGCGGATCCCAGCAGGGGTTTTCTTTCTTACGTTGTTGCCGCGCCGTGCGGCGCGTCGTGAAAGCTCGCGTGCGAGTGGATTACTCGCCGGTCGCCTTCGCGATGATTTCCTTCGACACGTTCGCCGGAACCTCGGCGTACGAGTCGAACACCATGGAGTAGTTTGCCCGGCCCTGGGTCCGCGACCGCAGGTCGCCGATGTAGCCGAACATCTCCGACAGCGGAACCTGCGCCTTGACGACACGGGCACCGCTGCGCTCCTCCATGGCCTGGATCTGGCCACGGCGGGAGTTCAGGTCGCCGATCACGTCACCCATGTAGTCCTCCGGAGTCGTGACCTCGACGGCCATGATCGGCTCCAGGATGACCGGGTTCGCCATCTTCGCAGCCTCCTTGAGGGCCTGCGCTCCAGCGATCTTGAAGGCCATTTCCGACGAGTCGACGTCGTGGTACTGACCGTCGAGCAGGGTGACCTTCAGATTGACCAGCGGGTAACCGGCGAGCACACCGTACTGCATCGCGTCCTGCGCACCGGCATCCACCGAGGGGATGTACTCACGCGGCACGCGACCACCGGTCACGGCGTTCTCGAATTCGTAGGTGGCGCCGTCCTCGGCGTCCACCAGCGGCTCGAGCTTGACGATGACCTTCGCGAACTGACCCGAGCCACCCGTCTGCTTCTTGTGGGTGTACTCGTGCTTGTCGACGGTGCGACGAATCGTCTCGCGGTAGGCCACCTGCGGCTTGCCGACGTTGGCCTCGACCTTGAACTCGCGACGCATACGGTCGACGAGGATGTCGAGGTGCAGCTCGCCCATACCGCCGATGACGGTCTGGCCGGTCTCGTCGTCGAGGTGCACCGAGAAGGTGGGGTCCTCTTCGGCGAGCTTCTGGATCGCGGTGCCGAGCTTCTCCTGGTCGGACTTGGTCTTCGGCTCGATGGAGACGTTGATGACCGGGTCGGGGAAGCTCATCGACTCGAGCACGATCGGCGCGTTCGGGTCGCACAGGGTGTCACCGGTGGTGGTGTCCTTGAGGCCGATCATCGCGTAGATGTGGCCGGCGCGGGCATCCTCGACCGGGTTCTCCTTGTTGGCGTGCATCTGGAAGAGCTTGCCGATGCGCTCCTTCTTGCCCTTGGTGGCGTTGAGCACCTGGGTACCGGCGGTGATGTGGCCGGAGTACACACGCACGAAGGTCAGCTTGCCGAAGAACGGGTGCGCGGCGATCTTGAACGCGAGAGCCGAGAACGGCTCGTCGGCACTGGGCTTGCGGGAGAGGATCTCCTCCTCGTTGCCCACCGCATGGCCCTCGACGCTCGGCACGTCCAGCGGGGACGGGAGGTAGTCGATGATCGCGTCCAGCATCGGCTGCACGCCCTTGTTCTTGAAGGCCGAGCCGCAGATCACCGGGTAGTACTCGCGGGCGATCGTCAGCTTGCGGATCGCGCCCTTGATCTCGTCGGTGGAGAGCTCCTCGCCGCCGAAGTACTTCTCCAGCAGCGCCTCGTCGCTCTCGGCAACGGTCTCGAGCAGCTTTTCGCGGTACTCGGCGGCCTGGTCGGCGAGGTCGGCGGGAATCTCCTCGATGGTCGGTTCGGCACCGATCTCGACGGTGCCCCGCCAGGTGATGGCCCGCTGTTCGATCAGGTCGACGACGCCGTCGAAGTCGTCCTCGGCGCCGATCGGCAGCTGCAGCACCAGCGGCTTGGCCCCGAGGCGCTCCTCGATGGTGCGCACGGTGAAGAAGAAGTCCGCACCGAGCTTGTCCATCTTGTTGACGAAGCAGATACGCGGCACGTCGTACTTCTCGGCCTGACGCCACACCTGCTCGGACTGCGGCTCGACGCCTTCCTTGCCATCGAACACCGCGACCGCGCCGTCGAGCACACGCAGGCTGCGCTCCACCTCGACGGTGAAGTCGACGTGGCCGGGGGTGTCGATGATGTTGATCTGGTTCTTGTTCCAGAAGCAGGTCACCGCAGCGGAGGTGATGGTGATACCCCGCTCCTTCTCCTGCTCCATCCAGTCGGTGGTCGAGGCACCGTCGTGGGTTTCACCGATCTTGTAGTTGACACCGGTGTAGTAGAGGATTCGCTCGGTCGCGGTGGTCTTGCCGGCATCGATGTGCGCCATGATGCCGATGTTGCGGACCTTGTTCAGGTCGCTGAGCACTTCCTGTGCCACGTGGTTTCCCTTCGGGAATAGCTGTTGAACGGGGCTGGGGTGAACGGGGCTTGGGGTGAACGGGCTGGGGTCAACACTGCGTGGTCAACACGGCCGGGGCCGACACCGCTGGGGCCGCGCGTGAGGCACGATGCCTCACGCGCGGCACGTTCTCACCAGCGGTAGTGCGCGAACGCCCGGTTGGCCTCGGCCATCTTGTGGGTGTCCTCGCGTCGCTTGACCGACGCGCCGAGACCGTTGGATGCGTCGAGCAGCTCGTTGGCCAGACGCTCGACCATGGTCTTCTCACGACGCTGACGGCTGAAGGTCACCAGCCAGCGCAGCGCGAGAGTGTTCGCACGGCCGGGCTTGACCTCGACGGGCACCTGGTAGGTGGCACCGCCGACGCGGCGGCTCTTGACCTCGAGGGTGGGCTTGACGTTGTCGAGCGCACGCTTGAGGGTGATCACCGGGTCGGTGCCGGTCTTCTCGCGGGCCTGTTCGAGGGCCTGGTAGACGATGCGCTCGGCGGTCGACTTCTTGCCGTCGAGCAGGATCTTGTTCACCAGCTGGGTGACCAGGGTCGAACCGTAGACCGGATCGTTGACGAGGGGGCGCTTGGGTGCGGGTCCTTTACGTGGCATGACTTATCAGTTCCCCTTCTTGGCGCCGTAGCGGCTGCGGGCCTGCTTGCGGTCCTTGACACCCTGGGTGTCGAGCGAGCCGCGGATGATGCGGTAACGAACGCCGGGAAGGTCCTTCACACGACCACCGCGCACGAGCACCATCGAGTGCTCCTGCAGGTTGTGGCCCTCACCCGGGATGTAAGCGGTGACCTCGACGGCGCTGGTCAGACGCACACGGGCGACCTTCCGGAGCGCGGAGTTCGGCTTCTTCGGGGTGGTGGTGTACACGCGGGTGCACACGCCGCGACGCTGCGGGCTTCCCTTGAGGGCGGCCGTCTTCTTCTTCGCGGCCTTGTCGTGGCGGCCCTTGCGGACCAGCTGATTGATTGTTGGCACTGGTGAGTTTCTTTCCTCTTGTTGTCGTCGTGTCGTGGTTTGTGCTCCGGGCAAGCGCGCAGTTCAGCGGTTTCGCCGAAATCTGGTTGCTTCCACAACTCGCCCCACCGGCACATACGTGCTGGTCAGTGTAATTATTGCTACCCCGAGGTCGGGCGTGTCATCGTTCCGACGGCGGATTCGCGTGGCAGTCTGTATGCCTACTCCCCCGGTTGAGGGACGACCAGTCGGTGTTCTCCGACCCGTCGAGGGCATGCGGACTCCGCCCGACTGTGCCGGGCACCGACGATCTACTCTACCGATCCGGTTTCTAGAGGTCAAAAAACGGAACCACCTGCTCACCGATGGTCCACGAGACGGTGAACGCGCGGTGACCACTACGTGGTGTGGAACGCCCCGCGAATCACGTTTCTTCCCGACATCAGGCCGGCCACGGCGCAGATCACCACCCGTGCGGCCCGCTGCCGAGGTCGTCAGTGACCGAAGGCCACCTTCAGGGCCACCACGGCGGCGGCGGACGACACGATGGGCACTGCGTCGCGCAATTCGCCGAGAACGTGGTCACGGTCGGCGTTGGTGGGTGCGGAGTCGTGCGATCCGCCGTGCGCCTCGGGAATGCTGCCCTGTGCGACGAGGTCGGCGAAGACGTGGGCGACGTAGGTCGTTGCTCCGGTGCCGATCACGATCCAGAACGCGTGCCCACTCTCGAGGTCGTGGGGAGAGACGGCGACGACGGCCGCGAGCACCAGGATGTTGCCGTACACATAGGCCGAGAGCCGCGATGCGGCGCGGCGTGGCGGCAGCGGACCACCCCGACGTTCGGTCAGAATGCCGCGCCACCCGGCGACGGCGCCCGTGTCCCGGCGACCGGATGGCATGCGATCTGTCACCCTCGAATGCTGACACATCTGTGGGCCGGGTCCGTTGCTCGAAACCGGACCCGGCCCACAGGTGGATGACGGCCGCATTGGATGCGAGCGCGGCGATATCCGTGCGCTAGGGCGTGTTCCACCACGCCACGACGGCGGGCCACGCCTTCGGGTTGGTGGTCTGGTACCCGACGTAGGCGCCGATCGCGGCACCCACTGCGGCTCCGATCCAGCCGAACACGATGAATCCGATGAGACCACCGATGAGGGTGGAGATCGGGGTGAAGTCCTTCCAGCCCTTCTGCAGCTCCTTCATCATGATGTCGTAGCGCTGCTGCTTGGTGAGTCGCTTGGGCTTGGGAGCAGGCTTGGCCGGCTTCTTCTCGGCGACGTCCGTGGCGACGGCGAGGATGTCGGTGCGCCGCTGCTCGGTCAGCTCCGGCGTGATCGTCACGCTCGACCCGCCACCGCCGAGGGTGTAGCGCACCGGTACCTGCACACCGTTGATCTCCCCGACCAGGGGCAGGGCGTCGAGCACCCGGCCGCCGCGGTCGACCACCTGCAGTTCGGTGTTCGCCGCGTTCGGACGGAAGACACCGTCACGAAGGGACGCCGACACACTTGTGCCGCCCGGGGCGAACGCGGCAGACAAGTACGGCGCGGGCGGTGCCGCATTGGCAGATCCGTTGGTGAGCGGAATGATCAGCAGCGCTGCGGTGAGCGCGGCGATCGCGCATACGACGCGGTGAAGGTTTCTCATGGTTCCCCGATCTTGTTCGACAACAGACAACGCCTCGGATCGAAGCCGACGGCCCGAACCTGAGAGGCAGCTGAATGCTAGCGGCGGGGACCGACAGCGGGCAGCGCGAAACCCCGTCGGTTGCGCCGGATTCGTCCGATCAGGTGAACGTCGATGGCCCCGCCGACCGCGATCAGGCGGTCGGCGGGGCCGATCAGCGAGCGGCTCGGCGCTACGGGGTGTTGATCCAGTCGAGCACCGACTGGCCGGCCTTCGGGTCGCCGGCGTTGATGCCGACCGCGGCACCGATCGCGGCACCGATGGGCGTGGTGATGAGCCAGCCGCCGATCAGCAAGAACCCGACCGCGAAGCCGATGAGAGCACCGACGGCGGTGGTCACCGCGGCGTTACCGCGGTTCCAGCCGTTGTTGAGGTGCCACATCATGTTCATGTAGGCCTTGTCCTTCTTCGCCGACACCGGGTGCGCGCTCTGCCGGATGCTCGCCAGCATGGCGTCGGAGAGCAATGGGGTGAAGGTTGCGGTCGAGCGGTCGGCACCCACCGAGACCCGCAGCGGCACCGCGACCCCGTTCAGTTCGGTCACGAGAGCGACCTGCTCGAGTACGCCGCCGGCGCGGTCCAGGATGGCGACCTGGCCACCGACCGGGGTCGGAGCGAACCTGGCTCCGGTGAGGTGCGCGGTGACCACGGACCCACCGGGCGCGAGCTGCGCGACGTAGGTGGGCGTCGCGTACGCCGGAGTGGCGCGCGCGGGTGAATAGGTGAATCCGGCGACCAGTGCGGCCACGGTGATCGCGGCGATCAGCACCAGGAGCCGGGACATGTGCTTCATGATCCCTGCCTTTCGAGACAACAGGATTCGACGGTCACACGATGTGATCGGGGGTCTCCAGACAACCTGAGAGACACCTTTGATTTTAGTCGTCGGTGCTATTTCTGCTGTGGTAGAACGACCCTTGCGCCACCTCTGCGAGCCGGATTCGACGGCGGCGGCACCATCGGCCCGATGTCCCCGTCGGGTGCGGAGTCGAGGTCGACGACGACCGGCGCGTGGTCGCTGGGTTTGGTGCCCTTGCGCGCGGCGCGATCCACCCACGCCGCCTGCACACGCGGGGCCACATCAGCCCCGGCGAGGATCAGATCAATGCGCATTCCCAGATCCTTGTGGAACATTCCGGCACGGTAGTCCCAGTAGCTGAACACGCGTTCGTCCGGCCAGCGATCACGAACCACGTCGCGCAGGCCGAGTCCCTCGATGTCCTCGAGTGCGCCGCGTTCGGCAACCGTGACGTGGGTGTGACCGATGTAGGCCGCGGGATCGAATACGTCGGCGTCGGCCGGCGCGATGTTGATGTCGCCACACAGCATGCTGGTCGGCGCTTCCGGTGCCACCGCGTCGCGCAGCCGGTCGAGCCAGTCGAGTTTGTAGCGGTAGTGATCGGAGTCGGGCTCGCGGCCATTGGGGACATACAGCGAATAGACGCGCACCCCGCCACACACCGCCGACACCGCACGCGCCTCCGGTTCCGACGCCGGATCGGGATAGCCGGGGGCGTCGTCGAATCCGCGTCGCACATCGGCGAGTCCCACGCGCGAGAGGATTGCCACCCCGTTCCACTGTCCCTGGCCGACGTGCGCGAACTCATAACCGCGGTCGGCGAATTCGGGTCCGAGTACCGTGTAGAACGCGTCGTCGGAGAGCTTGGTCTCCTGCAGGCACACCACATCGGGGGCGCGCTCGTCGAGCCACGGCAGCAGACGCGGAATCCGCTGCTTCACCGAGTTCACATTCCAGGTGGCCACGCGCATGTGTTTCACCGTAGTCGTCGCAGGAGCGGACCTGCGGGCCCGGCGGCCCTGCAGTCCGGTGCGGCACATGGTTCGTTCGAATGACGACCCCTGGCGGCCCCGAGCGCCGGTGTGTCATGGTTGCGCCACGACGCCGCCATCACCGATCACAGGGGCGTGGCCATGACACTGCAACCCGGCTCCTCATTCGCCGGATACACCGTCATCGGCACTCTCGGTGCCGGCGGGATGGGCCAGGTCTACCTCGTCGAGCACCCGCATCTCCTGCGCAGGCAGGCCCTCAAGGTGATCTCGGTTGCCGGCGTGGGCAATGCCGAGTTCGCCCGACGGTTCACCAACGAGGCCAGAACGACGGCCACCCTCGAGCACCCCGGGATCATCACCATCCACGATTTCGGTATGGCCGAGGACACCCCATGGTTCACCATGAGCTACATCGACGGCGAAGATCTCACCGCCGCTCGCCTCGCGCCGCACGAGGTGTTCGACGTGGTCGCACGAGTCGCCGACGCCCTCGACTACGCGCACTCCCACGACGTGATCCATCGTGACGTCAAGCCGGCCAACATCATGGTCACCCGCGCCGACTGCGGTTCGGTCGATCGCGTCGTGGTTCTCGACTTCGGCATCGCGAAACTGGCCAACGCACCGGGCACGTCACTGACCGCGTCCAACGCCCTGGTCGGGACCCTGTCGTACTGCGCACCCGAGATCATCGAGGGCGCACCGGCCGGAGCACGATCCGACCAGTACTCACTGGCCTGCACGGCATATCAACTTCTCACCGGCGCACCACCATTCACGGCTGACGCCATTCCGGCGCTCATGCTGGCCCATTTGCGTCGGCCGGCGCCGCGGATCAGCCGGTCGCGCCCCGAACTCGCCGCGCTCGACCCGGTTTTCGCTGTCGCGCTTGCCAAGGACCCGGGTCACCGCTATCCCGACTGCCGGTCGCTCGCGTACGAGTTGTCGGTTCGTGGACGTCAGTCGGTGAATCCGCGCCGAGACGAACCGGCCACCGTGTCCCACCCGGTTGCCACCACGCCGCTGTATGTGTCGGGACCGTCGCGCACACACCCGGTCACCGGTCCCCAGAACTCCGGCACCCACGGCCAACCCGGTTCGTTTCCGGTCACCGAGCATGCGGCGCCGCAGGCCTACAGCGCACCGGCACCGGGTTCCGCCGACATGACACCCGCGACGTCCGACATCGGACCGCACCCGTCGCCTCGGGCCGCGGGGCCGCCTACCGGCGATGCGCCTGCCCGAAGAACACGATCACGCACCGGCGCGGCGGTTCTCATGTGTGCGGCGATCGTGGCGCTCGCGGGTATCGCAATGGTCGTGGGCAGCGCGATCGAGTGGGCCCGGGTGGCTTTCACCGACGACGTGGGGCTTCGAACATACTCGGTGACCGGTCTGGGATCGGTGTCGCTGAAGGACAGCGCCGCTCCCGGTGACACGCTGGCCGACGCCGATTACTCCTCACCGGGAGCGTTCACACTGATCGGCGGAGTGCTTCTCGTCGTCGCCGGGGCGCTCATGGCCATCCGCTCGGTGTGGGTGGTGGGAACGATCATCGCCCTCGCCGGCGGCGCGGTGGGGGCGGTGCTCGCCGCGCGCGCGATCCACGATCCGTGGGCGGCCGTTGCGGCCGCGGACCCCGACCTCGCGCCGTTCTCGGAGTGGTTGCCGGCCAGCGCCGTCGGCCCCGGTCTGTGGGTCATCATCGGGGCCGCCGGTGCCGCGGTCCTCGCCGCTCTCGCGTCGATACCTGCGCGGCGTGCGGCACCCAACTGAGCAACCCCGACCACTGAGCAACCCCGACCACTGAGCAACCCCGACCGCTGAGCAACCCCGACCGGTCGATGCCTGGCCGATCAGTACTGCTGGAACTCGGGGTCGACGTAGCCGCCGGCCTCCTCACCGCCGGGACCACGGTCGGACGAGCGGTCGAACACCGGCGCGTAGAGCGGGTGCGCCGGGTCACGGATGATCCGTCCGCCCACCCGCTTTCGCAGGATCTCCCCTCCCGGGTCGGCAGCGTAGCCGCGTCCTGCGAGCCATCCCCGCACCCGCGCCCGATGGGCCCGGTCGCCGCGGACGGTGTTGTACACGTAGTTCACGCCGCGTGCGGCCGCCTCGCTCTCGAGGTGATCGAGGATGAACGTTCCCGCGCCGTGAGACTGCCGGTGGGTTTCCACGGCGAGCAGTATCTCGGCGTCGCCCCAGGCGCTGTCCATCCAGCCGTACCCGACCACGCCGTCGGCGTCCTCGGCACGCCACCACTCGCCTGTCATCCGGTCGCCGGGACGCGACGCGAGATCGAAGACGCCTTCGGGTGCATGCCCGATGATGCGTTCGCGGTCGGTGTCCCAGGTGGGCGACTGCTCGTGAATCCACGACAGCGCCACCGATCCGGACGGGCCGTCGGCCTCACCCCCGCGGGCCACCATGCGTCCCGCTTCGGTGAGCACGCGGTCGGCGCGGTCGGCCGCGAGATAGCCGCCGGTGCCGTAGAGGGAGGCGAGCGTCTCGCGCGTGACGCCGCATTCACGCGCGGCCTGATGCAATTCGAGCTTGTGCATCCGTCCACCGGCGGTGTCGATCATCATCAGCAGCGCCCGTACCGGGTCGTCGCTGCGCGGTGGCGCCGCATCGCCCGCGCGGCCCTGCCACGTCCGTTTGGGGTGACGGCGAAGGTACTCCTGCTCGAGGGCCAGCATGCGCCGGGTGTGGGTGGCGAACTGTTCGGCGGTGCCGTGCAAGAACACCCAGTTGCGGGTGTCGTGCGCCCGCTTGCCCTGCACTTCGAGTTCGGTATCCGACAGTTCCTCGACGGGACGTCCCACCATGCGCGGCGCGGTGTCGGCGACGACGCCGAAGTCGGTGCTCATTTCTCCGCCACCATCGGGGTGTCGACGCCGATCGGTCCCGTCTTGTGTGAGCCGCCGGGCGCACCGAGCGGTTGCGCACGCCCGGGAAGCAACTCGGTGAAGAATCGGCGTGCGTCCTCCACGAACTCCTCGTCCTCGGGTGCCACCCGGCGATCCTGGCTGATGGCCTCCACCGGGCAGACGGGTTCGCAGGCCCCGCAGTCGATGCATTCCTTCGGGTTGATGTAGAGCTTGCGTTCACCCTCGTAGATGCAGTCGACCGGACACTCCTCGGTGCACGACTTGTCCATCACGTCGATGCACGGACTGGCGATCACATAGGGCATCGGTACCTCCTCATGCCGGGACCGGCGCGGGCTGGGCGTCGGTCGAATGTCCGGGAAACAGTTGCGCCGCAGGGTCGATGTACACCGCGGCGTTGTTCACGGCCGTCGCCACCTCGCCGAACCCGACGGCGATGAGCCGCACCTTGCCGTCGTGGTCGGCGATGTCGCCGGCGGCGTAGATGCCGGGCCGTGTGGTGCGCATCGCCGGATCGACGACGATGTGCCGGTTGTCGTGCAGTTCGAGTTCCCAGTCACGCAGCGGCCCGAGGTTGGCCATGAATCCGAGGGCTGCCACGACACGCTGACACCCGACATCGCGGGTGGTGCCGTCGGCCTTGAGCGTGATACTGGCGGCCTGCAACGCGGCGTCACCGGTGAGCGAGCTGACCTCGGCATCGGTGATGACTTCGACCGACGACGCCATGACCTGCTCGACGGTGCCGTGGTGTGCCCGAAAAGCCTTGCGCCGGTGCACGACCGTCACCGATCGGGCGATCGGCTCGAGCATCAGCGCCCAGTCCAGGGCCGAGTCTCCCCCACCTACCACGAGTACGTCGGCGCCGGTGTACGGCGCCGCGTCGGGGACGAAGTAGTCCAGTCCCCGGCCGAGGAAGTCCTCGCCGGCGGGCAGCGCGCGCGGGGTGAAGGTCCCGATCCCGCCGGTGATCACCACCGCACCGCAGTCGATCCGGTCGCCCGCGGAGGTGGTCACCAGGTGCCTGCCATCGGACCCGGTGGTACACGTCTGCACCTCACGGCCGAGAAGGAAGAGCGGATCGTACTGCGCGGCTTGCTGTTCGAGCCCGGCGATCAGGTCGCGGCCCTTGATCGCCGGAAATCCGGCCACGTCGAAGATCAGCTTCTCCGGATACATCGCGGTGACCTGCCCGCCGATCTGCGACAGCGAATCCACCACCACCGTCGACAGTCCGCGCACCCCCGCGTAGTAGGCCCCGTACAGCCCGACCGGTCCCGCGCCGACGATGACGAGGTCGGTGCGGCGGTCGACGATGGCGGTCGGTGTCATCGTCATGCTCCTGTCACGGTCGGCAGCATCTGCTGCCGGACACGGAATCGTTGCAGCTTACCGGTGGCGGTCTTGGGCAGTGTGTCGACGGAGATCACGTCCCGCGGCCGTTTGAACGACGCCAATTCCTCTCTGCACCAATCGATCAGGTCGTCGGCTGTGACCGTTCCCCTGGCGTCGTCGGTGAGCACCACCGCGGCGATGGGTTTGTCGAGGCCGGCCGAATCGGGCAGCCCGACCACCGCCGCTTCGGCAACCGCGGGGTGCGCGAGCAGCCGTGACTCCACCTCCGACGGTGACACCCAGATCCCACCGGCCTTGAGCAGGTCGTTGGAGCGTCCGAGGCATTGGTAGTAGCCGTCCTCGTCGCGCAGGTACGTGTCGCCGGTGGACAGCCACGATCCCTCGAACACGCTGCGGGTGGCCTCGGTGCGATGCCAGTACCCGAGGGCGATCGATTCGCCGCGGACGAAGAGCCGTCCCGGTGTGCCCGCTGACACCAGGTTGCCGTCGGCGTCGCGGATCTCGAGTTCGTAACCGGGCACGGCCTTTCCGGTGGTGCCCGGCTTGATGTCACCGGGTTGGTTGGACAGGAAGATGTGCAGTGCCTCGGTGGAGCCGATGCCGTCGAGGATGTCGACGCCGAATCGCCGCCGGAAGTTCTCCTGCAGCGCGGGTGGCAACGCCTCGCCCGCCGACACTCCCCACCGCACCGACGCGAAGGCGTCGTCGGGCAACGCCGAGTTGACGATGGTCGCGTAGAAGGTGGGCACGCCGAAGAACAGTGTCGGTTGTCCCTGGGCGAGGCGGTCGCCCACCGACTCCACCGTCGGCCGCAACGGCATCAGCAGTGCGGTCGCACCGGCCGCGAGCGGGAAGAACAGACTGTTGCCGATCCCGTAGGCGAAGAACAGTTTCGCCACGGAGAAGCACACGTCGTCGGGGCCGATCCCCAGCGTCTGCCGCCCGTAGGTCTCGTAGACCCATTTGATGTTCTCGTGCCGGTGCATCGCGGCCTTGGGGCTCCCGGTGGTGCCCGAGGTGTAGAGCCACAGTGCCCACGAGTCGGTCATGGTGGAGGCGATCTCAATCGGGCTGCGGTTCAACAGCTCTCGCCAGTCGTGGCGTGTCACTCCCGCAGGCGATGTTTCTGTCACGTCGCCCCCCGTCACCTCGCCCACCGTCACATCGCGCACCGCCCCGTCGCGCACCGTCACGAGATGTGCGAGATCGGGTGCGTCGACCACCGCGGCGGCCACCGTGTCGGCGAACTCGGGGGTCGCCACCAGTGCCCGCGCGCCGGAGTCGACGACGAGCTTGTGCAACTCGGCGCCGTTGAGCATGGTCGAGACGGGGACGGCCACCAGCCCGGCGTGGAACGCCGCCAGGATGGTCACCGCCATCTCGACGTCGTCGCTCATCACCAGCATCACCCGGTCGTCGGCATGCAGACCGATGGCGCGCAGCCCGGACGCGACGCGCGCGACCTCGTCGGACAGCTCCGCATAGGTGACCGTTCGCGTGCCGATGAGGGCGGTCTTGTCGCCCAATCCCTCGGCGACCCGCGCATGTACCAGATACTCGGCGGCGTTGAATCCCGCCGGGACCGTTGCGACCATCCCGCTACACCCGCTTCACGTCGAACTCGGCGCGATGGCCGGTGCCGTAGCGCCGCAGCGCACCGTCGGGTCCGGCCGCGTTGGGCCGGATGAAGATCCAGTTCTGCCATGCGGTCAGACGCCCGAAGATCTTGGTTTCCATCGTCTCCGGACCGACGAAGCGGTGATTGGCCTCCATCCCGGTCAGCGCGTCGGGCGACAACGATGCCCGCTCCTCGAGCACGATCCGCAGTTCGTCGGCGAAGTCGATGTCGTCGAGCGCCGAGGTCAGCAGCCCGAGTTCGTCGGCGGCGGGTGCGTCGAGCAGTATCCCGGCCGACTCGCGCACCGCGGCGAGGTCGCTCTCGTGCCCGTAGAAGCGCGACTCGAGCCGGGTGAGTCCGTTGCCCATCGGGTAGCTGCCGAAGTTCGCCGCGGTCAGCCGGATGACGGCCGGGTCGGCATCGGGGTCGATATCCTCGTACACGCCTTCGAGCATGTACTGGCGATCGCCGGCGTAGGCGATCTCGGCGAGGAAGCCGGCAAACGCGCTGCCCGGTTCGATGACGCTGATGAGGCTGCGGCTGGTCACGTCGAGACGTTTGAACGTCCGCTTGAGGTAGTGCCGGATCTCGTTGACGAGCCAGTCGCCGGCAAGTTCCTCGAGCTGCGCATCGTAGGCGGTGGCCACCTCGATGTCCCCGGTGACGCGAAACACCCAGGTGCCCAGGTCATTGTGGTTGGTACGCAGCCGGAGGATGGCATCGTCGAGTTCGCGGGCCAGTTGCAGCGGGAAGTAGGCGGCACCCTGTTCCCGCACACCGTCGGCATCCGGTGGTGGTGGCGCATCCGGGACCGCGATGGTGAGGTCGACGCGGCGTGCGTCGGCGTCGAGGAGCGCGCTCACGTACGTGTACTCCAGTTGCGTGTCGGTCTCGGTGCGCCCCAACGGTGTCAGCGCCACGCCCGGGACACCGGAGGGACGCGATGAGCCGTCCACCGCCGCCTGCGCGCGACGGGCAACGGCCGCGTCGAAGTCCGATCGGGCGACGGTCTCGTCGACCAGGCCCCAGCTCACCGCCGTGGTGCCGCGGACGCCCTCGGCGCGGGTGGCGAACACGTCGGCGCGGTCCTTGCGCACCTTGCGCTTGTCGACGACACGGGTGAGTCCGCCGGTACCGGGCAGCACTCCGAGCAGCGGCACCTCGGGCAGCGACACGGCCGATGATCCGTCGTCGACGAGCACGATCTGTTCGCAGGCGGCGGCCAGTTCGTAGCCGCCACCGGCCGCGGTGCCGTTCACCGCGGCGATGTAGGTCTGGCCGGAGTTCGCGGTGGCGTCCTCGATGCCGTTGCGCGTCTCGTTGGTGAACTTGCAGAAGTTCACCTTCCACGAGTGTGGCGACCCGGCGAGCATCCGGATGTTGGCGCCGGCGCAGAACATCCGCTCGAGGCCGCCGGTGACCACGACGGCCTTGACCTCCGGATGCTCGAAACGCAGGCGCTGCACCGCGTCGTAGAGTTCGATGTCGACGCCGAGGTCGTAGGAGTTCATCTTCAGTTCGTAAC
Organism: Gordonia sp. NPDC003425; assembly: GCF_053588635.1. Classification (NCBI taxonomy): domain Bacteria; kingdom Bacillati; phylum Actinomycetota; class Actinomycetes; order Mycobacteriales; family Gordoniaceae; genus Gordonia; species Gordonia sp. NPDC003425. Next base: position 94,618 of record NZ_JBSFQI010000005.1, read on the forward strand.
CCGGGACGAGTCCGCCCTGCGGATCCACGGCGAGGGTGAGTGTCGCGACAGGTCCGTCGATGTCGAGTCGCCAGTGCCGGTACCGGGACGGGTCGGTGTCGAAGTCGACCGACGGTACAACGGCGGGGGGTACGTCGGGCTGGTGCGGGTCGTTGGCGTCGGGGACGATCTCGCCGACGGGAGAAGCTGTGGTGGCGGTCATGGAGAATTCACCTCTTGGGGGCTGGACGGTGAGGGTGTGGGGACGGGGATCGGGAACCCGCGATCGCGGGCGCGGGTTCCCGACCGGCAGGGACACGCTCAGAGAAGGGCCTCTTCGCGCAGATGGACGTAATCGAATTCCACCGGCTGATCGTTGATCCCGGTCTTGGGTGGCGCGATCCAGCCGGCGAATTCGCCGTACTCGTAGTGCGGGATCATCAGCGCGGCCACCCGCGCCCGGTCGTGGGCCAGCGGCAGCCATCGGGCCACGTTCTCGTCCCACTCCTTCTCGCTGATCACCCGTCCGTCGGGTGAGATGAAGTGCTCGGCGAAGGTGCCGACTTTGCGGTGGAATCCCTCGTGCGGCAACGTCAACCGATCGGGCAGGCCGGCGTCCTCGAGTGCCTGGTTCCAGCGACGGACGCCGTTCTCGCAGTCGGCCATGTACTCGTCGCGCAGGTCGAGGTTCAGTGCCGTCAGGTAGGGCACGCGAATCTCGACGATCTCGCCGTCCTGCACGGTCCGCATCGGATAGGTCATGTCGGCGAGCACGTGATCGTCCTTGCGGCGGGTCTCCTGCCACCGTCCCTTGAGCCCGCCGGTGAAGTAGGCGGCGGCGTTGGTGGACTGCTCGGAGCCGAACAGGTCCATCGACACCGAGAACTGGAAGTTGAGGTACTTCTGCACCACCGAGAGCGGGATACCGCCGTGGTCGAAGATCGCCTCGTCGTCGGCGCCTGAGATGCCATGTTGCACCATCAGTTCCGCGGTGCGTTCCACGGTTCGCTGCACCCCGGTGGTGCCGACGAACATGTGGTGGGCTTCTTCTTTCAGCATGAATTCGCAGGTGCGGGCCAGCGGGTCGAAGGCCGATTCCTTGAGGGTGCCGAGCTGATACTTGCCGTCCCGGTCGGTGAAGTAGGTGAACATGAAGAACTGCAGCCAGTCGGTGGTCTCCTCGTTGAAGGCGCCGAGAATGCGGGGCGAGTCGAGATCCCCGGAGTTGCGCTTGAGGAGCTGCTCGGCCTCCTCACGACCTTCGCGACCGAAGTACGCCTGCAGCAGGTAGACCATGGCCCACAGGTGCCTGCCCTCTTCGACGTTGACCTGGAACAGGTTTCGCAGGTCGTAGATGCTCGGTGCGGTGTTGCCGAGGATGCGTTGCTGTTCCACCGATGCCGGTTCGGTGTCGCCTTGCACGGTGATCAGACGCATCAGTTCGGCGCGGTACTCCCCCGGAACCTCCTGCCACGCAGGCTGACCCTTGTGCTTGCCGAAGGGGATGATGCGCTCCGGGTTGCGGTCGGCGAGGAAGATGCCCCACCGGTAGTCCTCCATCGGCACGTGGTCGAAATGCGCCCACCCGTCACGGCCGACCGCGATGGCGGTGCGCAGATAGACATCCTTGGTCGGCAGGGTGGGCCCGAGGGTCTTCCACCAGTCGAGAAACTTTGGCTGCCAACGCTCGAGCGCCCGCTGGAGTCTGCGGTCCTCGGCGAGATTGACATTGTTCGGGATGCGTTCGGAGTAGTCGATAGGACTCAGCGGTCCGGTCGGTGCGGGTGCCGCACCGGTGCGATCTTCCACGGTCACAGGGTTTCCTCTCATGGACTGGCTGCCTCTCCACATTCTACGTAAATATTGCGATACGTCTAGTGTTTTGTAGAACTAAGACGGTCGATTTCGTGCACTCCTCAGAGGAGTCCGCCGTTCGCATCGACGACGGACCCGGTGACCCAACCCGATTCGGGCCCCGCGAGCCACGTCACCACGGCGGCGATGTCATCGGCGGTGCCCAAGCGCTGCAACACGTTCGACGTCGACATCGCGTCGATTGCCCGCGCCGCGGTGGATGTCCGCAGGCGATCGGTGTCCGTGGCACCCGGCCGTACGACGTTCACCGTGATCCGCCGTCGGCCGAGTTCCTTGGCGGCAACCCGCGCCGCCGCCTCCAGACCCGCCTTCATCGCGGCATAGGACGCCTGGCGTGCCGGAGCCAGAAACGCTGCGGCACTGGACAACAGCACCACACGACCGTCGTCGGCGACGTGGTGTGCGCACCCTGCCAGGGTCAGCAGCGCCGATTCCAGGTTGGTCGCGAAGTCACGCTCGACGATCTCGGCGGTGAGCTCGCCGACCTTGGTGAAATCCCACGCACCCGCGGTGTGCACCACGGTCCGTAGTGCGCCCAGTCCGGTCGCCGCCGCGAATGCCTCCGCGACGCCCGCATCCGTCGACACGTCGGCGCCCACCGCTTGCGCCCGACCGCCTCCCTGCACGATCGACGCGGCGACGGCTTCGGCGCGGGCGGCATTGTCGCGGTACCCGACCGCGACCGCATGGCTGTGCGCGAGCCGGCGGCTGATCGCGGCACCGATGCCGCCGCCACCGCCGATGACCAGCGCACTCGGGAGTCCGACAGCCCGGCCGACGCCCGAACTCGCCGGTTCGGGAGTGTTCACGCGAGTCCGCCGAGGAAGTCGGGGGTGCCCTGCACCGCGGTGCGCGCGAGGTGGTGATGCATGCCGCGGATTCCACCGAGTTCCTCGCCGCCGCCGGCCCGGCCGGGGCCACCGTGCACCGCATGCGGAATGGCGGCGCCGTGCCCGGTCGATTCGCCCGCGTCGGCCCGGTTGAGGACCAGAAGCCTGCCGTGCCACGGCGCGAGCCCGGCCACCAGGGTCGTGGCCACGGTGTCGTCGGCGGTCACCACCGATCCGGCGAGGCTGCCGCGGCCCCGGGCGGCGAGCGTGACGGCGTCGTCGAGCGTGTCGTACGGCATCACCGTGCTGACGGGACCGAACGCCTCGACGTCGTGCAGATCGTCGGCGGCGGGATCGTCGGCCCGCAACAGCACCGGCGACATAAAGGCGCCCGAGGCGAAATCCGAGCGCGCGGCGAAGACTTCCGGCTGCGTGGACGGGTTCCCGAAAACCGTTGTCGCGGACTTCTGCAGCCGTGCGACCGCGTCGCGGACGTCATCGCGCTGGGCGGTGCTCACCAGCGGACCCATCCGCACGGACTCGTCGGCCGGGTCGCCGACGGTGACCGTGGCCAGCCGTTCGCACAGCGCCGACACCACCTCGTCGATGCGATTGCGCGGAATCAGGGCGCGTCGGATGGCGGTGCACTTCTGTCCCGCCTTCTGGGTCATCTCGGTGGCGATCCCCTTGACGAACAGTGCGAATTCGGGGTCGTCGGGTGTGACGTCGGGACCGAGGATGCTGACGTTGAGCGAATCGGCCTCGGCGGTGAACCGGACGGCGCGCGCGGCGACCCCAGGGTGCACGCGCAGGGCCGCGGCGGTGTCGGCGGAGCCGGTGACGGCCAGCGAATCCTGTTCGCCGAGTGCGTCGACGAGACCGTCGGGTCGGGCGCAGACCAGTTGCAGTGCCCCGTCGGGCAGCAGCCCGGACGCCACGATCTCGGCGACGACGGCGCGCGTGAGGAACGAGGTCTGCGTGGCCGGTTTGACCACACTCGGCACGCCCGCGAGGAAGGCGGGAGCGAGTTTCTCGAGCATGCCCCACACCGGGAAGTTGTAGGCGTTGATCTGCACGGCAACTCCTCGCCGCGGCGCCCAGACGTGGCGTACCCCGAAGGTGCCGCCCCGGCCGACCGGATCGATGTCGCCGTCGGCGAGCAGGGGCCCGTCGGGCAGTGTCGCACCGAGTTTGGCGTACACGAACAGCACTCCGATGCCGCCGTCGATGTCGACGGCCGAATCACGGCGGGTGGCCCCGGTGTGCAGGGAGAGGTCGGTGAAGGCGGGGACGTGTGCGCTCAGGTGCTTGGCGAGGTCCTTGAGGATGTGCGCGCGCTGCGCGAAGGTGAGCTCGCGTAGCGCCGGGCCGCCGACGTCGCGGGCGTGGTCGAGGATCGCGGGATAGTCGAGGGCGCGCACGGTGGCGCGTGCGACGGGGCTGCCCGTCGACGGGTCGAGCAGTTCGCGGCCTTCGTCGTCGGGCTGGTACCACGCCCCGCGGATGTAGCTGGGAAGGATCTCGGTCATGAATGCTCCTGTGGGTTTCGCGAGCGCCGTCAACGGCGTCGTTCGAGGAAGGCGGTCATCCGGTCGTGTTTGTCCGGATCGGCGAACAGCATCGCCTGGATCGCGAGGTCGAGTTGGGGATGGGCGTCGGGGGCTGCGTCGACGGCGAGTTTGGTCATGCGCATGGCGATGGGCGAACTGCGGCCGATCCGCTTCGCCAGAGATGTTGCGGCACCGAGCAGTTCGTCCGGTTCGACGATCGAATCGAGTAGTCCCACCGCATGGGCCCGTTCGGCGTCGAGGATTCGTCCGCCGATCAGGATCTGTTTGGCCACGCTCTCCCCGACGAGCCGGGTGAGCCGGTAGCACGCACCCGCACCGGCGATGATCCCCAGACCCGGCTCGGGCTGGCCGATACGCGTTCTGGGCGTGCCGATCCGGATGTCGCATGCATAGGTCAGTTCGGCGCCACCACCCAGCGCGTGCCCGTCGATCGCCGCGATGGTCGGCATCGGCAGTGCGCGTACGCGTTCGAACAGCCGCAGGTTGATACCGGCCAGCGCGTCGTCGCGACCGCGCTCGCGCAGTGCGGCGATGTCGGCGCCGGCGGCGAAGAAGCCGTCGGTGCCGCCGGTGATGACGGCGACGCGCGGCGCGCGCTCCAGTCGTTCACAGACCTCGTGCAGTTCGCCGATCATGGCGGTGTCGATCGCGTTGCGCTGGTCGGGGCGGGCCAGCCTGATGTGGGCGACGTCGCCGTCGAGATCGACCTCCAGCGTGTTCACGCGTCGCTCCAGTCGAAGAAGCCGCGGCCGGTCTTCTTGCCGAGGTCACCGCGAGCGACCATGTCGCGCAACAGTTGCGGCGGCTCGAACCGGGGGCCGAACTCGCGGCTGAGATACTCGGCGATGCCGAGTCGGACGTCGAGGCCCACCAGGTCGGAGAGCCGCAGCGGTCCCATCGGATGGCGGTAACCCAGCTCCATGGCCCGGTCGATGTCGGCGGCCGAGGCAACCCCGTCCTCGAGCATGCGGATGGCCTCCAGCCCGATCGCGACGCCGAGGCGGCTGGTCGCGAATCCGGGCACGTCGTTGACCAGGATCGTCTCCTTGCCGATCTCCGCGCCGATCCGCAGTGCGGTGTCGACGGTCTGCGGCGAGGTGGACTCCGATCGGATCAGCTCCAGCAGCGGCATCGACCAGACCGGGTTGAAGAAGTGCATGCCGATGAGCAGTTCGGGAGTACTCAGCGCCCGGGCGAGCCGACCGATGGCGATCGAGCTGGTGTTGGTGCCGATCACGCGCGGCTCACGGGTCTCGATGTCGCGCAACACCGCCGCTTTGAGGTCCGGGATCTCGGGCACCGCCTCGATCACCACATCCAGGCCCGGCGCGAGGTCGGCGGCCTTCTCGGCCACGGCGACACGTTCCACCACGGCGGACGCCTCAACGCTCTCCATCCTTCCGGCCGCCACGAGTTTGTCGGTCCGTCCGGCGATGGTCGCCACCACGGCGTCGGCGCGGCCGGCGTCGGGCTCCACGACGGTGACACCACGGCCGGCCGCAGCGAAGACGTAGGCGATACCGACGCCCATCGTGCCGCCCCCGACCACGCCGACGTTCCCGCGGTCCGCGCTCATACCGCCATCCCCTGCGCCGTTGCCGACCGCGCAGCAGTAGTGGTCGGCGGGGCGGGCCGCAGTTTCGTGGCGATGCGACCGAACACCCGCAGCGCGTTCCCACCGAGCACGCCGGCGAGTACGTCGTCGTCCAGGCCAAGGGCCGCAACGGATTCCGCGTTCCGGGCGACGCCCGGCACGCCGGGCCAGTCAGTACCGAAGATCATCTTGCGAGCCAATCGGTTGAGGTCGAATCGGGCGTAGTACTCGGGGAGTTTGCGGGGTGGCAACCCGGCCAGGTCGAGCCACACGTTGGGTTTGGCCTGCGCCATGAACGCCGCGACGTCGTACCACCACCCACGCCCGCCGTGCGCGAAGACGAACTGGAGGTCACCGAAGTAGTCGACGGGTTCCAGCAGCAGTTCGGGGTTTCCCATACTCGTCTTGGACCCGGGGAACGTGGAGGTGCCCGAGTGCAGGATCACCGGGATACCGAGGTCGGCACATCTGGCGTACACGGGGTAGAGGTCTCGGTCGCTCGGGTCGAATCCGCCGTGCACCGGGTGCAGTTTGAGCGCCACGGCGCCGAGGTCGAGTTGCCGCTGCAACTCGTCGACCGGCGGGTAGTGCAGGTGGGGATTGATGTTGGCCACCAACGAGAATCGGTGCGGATTCGCCTCGACGATCGGTAGCACGTCCTCGATCCGCTGCATGCCCGTGGCCTTGGGGCTGTACTCGCAGAACAGCAGCGCGTGGTCGACCCCTTCCTCGGCGAACAGTTCGTCGAGGCCTGCGGGATCCGGGCGGCCGTCCCGGTGGTACCCACGCTGCCACCGGTACCCCCGGGCGAAGTCGTCGGCCCACTGGCGCCATGCCGGCGAGAGTGTGCCGAGGACCGGCGCGTGCACGTGTGCATCGATCAACGGGTGGGCGTTCATCATGGCAATATGCTACGTGTGTCTGTCGTTTCTGTATATATAAGTAGAATTACAAGTGAGCGCCCACCCGACCCGGTGCGGCGCGCCGGGCGAACTCCTTGAGAGTGAAGTCGGACGCCGCAGCCTCCGCCGGGGTGAGTTCCACGCCGGCGCCCAGAATCTTTCGCGCCGCCATGTGGTCGGCAGGGGAATTGACCGATTCCACGCAAGCGAGCCGCCCGTCGCGGAATCGCAGGACCGAGAACTTCCCCACTGCACTGCCCCCTGTTGCACTGCTCCTTACTGCACTGCTCCTTACTGCACTGTCCCCTGTTGCGACGATCTCGTCGTCAGGCCTGCCGATCCCGGCGATCTGCACGTTGAGATCGAATTGATGGGTCCAGAACCAGGGCAATGCCGCGTAGCGGTCGGTGCTCCCGTGCGCGATCCGCGCGGCGACGCACCGCGCGTGATCGGTGGCATTCTGCACGGACTCCAGCCGCACCATGCCGGCGGTGTGCACGCTCGGGTAGGCCGCGCAGTCGCCGATGGCGCTGATCTTCGAATCGACGGTGCTCAGAGTCTCGTCGACGACGATCCCGTTCTCCACCGCGAGTCCCGCGGATCGCGCGAGTTCCGTATTCGGCACGACGCCGACACCGATCACCACCAGGTCGGCCGGCAGTACAGATCCGTCGACCAGTTCGACGCCGCGCACGTGCCCGTCGTCGGTGCGCAATCCGGCGACGGCGGTGTCGACCAACACTGTCGTGCCACGCATCTCGTGCATGCCGGTGACGAAGGCCGACAACTCCGGGGAGACCACCCGGCCCATCACCCGGTCGGCGGCCTCCACAACCGTCACCCGGCATCCGGCGGTGATGGCGGCGGCGGCCACCTCCAGACCGATGAAGCCGCCGCCGACCACCACCACTCGCTGTGCCGATCCCAGCGCGGCCCGCACAGCACGTGCATCGGCAACAGTGTGCAGAGTGTGCACACCCGATGCCCGGACACCGGAGAGCGCGAGCCCCCGAGGACGCGAACCGAGTGCCAGAACCAGTGCGTCGTACTCGACCGCCTCACCCGTGCTCAGCCGGACCCGCGAATCGGGCCGTTCGATGACGTCCACCGCACACCCCGTGCGCAGGTCGATCTCGTGCCGCTCGTAGAACGACTCGGGACGGAACGGCAGAGAGGCGTCACCGGCGTCCTTGGCGAGATCCAGATACGCCTTGGACAGCGGTGGGCGTTGATACGGCATGTCACCTCCGGCCTCGACAATCGTGATGTCACCACCGAAGTCGTTCTGCCGCAACGACACAGCGGCCTGGAAACCGGCCTGCCCACCGCCGACGATCACGACCCGCCCGTTGACCATCACTGCTCCTCGGGCAGTTCGACGACGAGACCGTCGTGGTCGTCGGACACCACCAGCTGACACGAGAGCCGGCTGTTGTCGCGCCGCTCGGTGACGGCGCAGTCGAGCATCTCGTCCTCATCGGCGGCCATGGCCGAAAACTCTTCGAGGCGTCCGGGATCGACGAAAACGTGGCAGGTCGCACACATGGCGTTCCCGCCGCATTCGGCGACGATCCCGTCGAGACCGGCCGACACCGCGGCCTGCATCACGGTGGTTCCCGCGGTGGTGTCCACATAGTCTTCGGAGCCGTCGGCAGAGCGATAGATGATCTTGGGCATGGGCTGGTCCCTCGGTCTGGGGTGAGATGAGCTCGGGTGCGCCGGAGCGGTCAGCGCGGGTGGATTCGGACCGGCTGTGACTCGAGGCTGCGAATCAGGTTGTTGACGTGGCGAACCGGCTCTCCGGTCGGTTCGATCCGGTCCACCTTGGCGGTAAGCGCGGTCATCAGGGAGAAGATCTCCAGGTTGGACAGCGATTTGCCCATGCACGTATGCACGCCGAAGCCGAAGGCCAGGCTGTCGGCGGGGTTGCGCCGGACATCGAAGCGAGCCGGGTCGGGATATTTGCGCTCGTCGCGGTTCGCCGCACCGTAGGAGTGGTACATCCGGGAGTGTTCGGGCACGGTCACCTCGCCGAACTCGACGTCTTGCGTGGTCACCCGGGTGAACCATTGCGCGGGCGATTCCACGCGGACACCCTCGAGCACCGCCGACGGGATCAGGGACGGATCATCGCGCACGATCTCCCATTGGTCGGGGTGTTTCGCGAACAGCATCATCAGGCTGCCGATGGCACTGGCCGTGGTGTCCAGCCCGGCGGTCGCGTACCCGCCGAGGATGCCGAACGCCTGCTCCGGGGTGATCATGCCCTTGTGCGCGGCCTCCCAGGTCTGCGCACCGATACTGCCGGGCCGGAAACCCTCCTCGCCCATGTTCTCCAGCACGAAGCCGTAGAGCTTCTCCATGCTGGGCAGTGTGTCGTCGAAGGTGCCGTCCGGGCCGCAGCAGTTGTAGGAGTCGGTGGCCCAGTGCAGAAGGTTGATGCGCATCTCGGAGCCGGGGTTCAGACCGATGAGGTCGAGGATCACCCGGGTGGGCAGTTGCTGTGCGAAATCGGTCACCGCGTCGAACTCACCCTTGGCCAACACCTCGTCGACCAGCTGGTTGGCGGCGGCCTCGATCGTGTCCTTGTACTGCGACGCGGCCTTGGGGCCGATGGTCTGCATCATGACCCGGCGCAGTGGCGCATGGTCTGCGCCGTCGAGGCACGGGGCGAACGGCGCCCAGGCGGTGTTGAGGATGTCGTTCATGCCGATGCCGTCGCCGGACTTGAAAATGTCCGGATTGCCGAGCACTCGTTTCACACCGTCATATCGGGTCACCGCCCACATGTCGTACTTGGTCAGGTAGGCGATCTCGCCGATGTCGTGCAGGGCCCTGTAGTCGTCGTAGGGATCCAGGAGGGACTCTTCGCTGAACAGATCGATGTCGGTGCCGTACTGGATTCTCGGATCGACGGATGTGGATGCGGTCATGAGGGATTCACCTTTCGGTGTCGGAGGGTGTGGTGTCGGGGCAACGGTGAACGAGGTGATGTGTTGCCGTGCAGAAGATCTCAGGAGAGACGCTGTCGCAGTCCGGTCAGCGAATCGGCGATCGCCGGTCCCATCACCTCTCCGATGGCTGCCGGTTCGATCTCTGTGCTGTACACCACCAGGCTCGAATTGTCTTCGAGGACAATCACATCGACTGTGCCCAGATGATGTTCCACCGGGAGATCGCCACCGACCACCTTGTACTGGAAACGGCGCAGCGCCGGATCCCGCGTCACGATCGCCTCCTCGACCTTGGTGCCGTCCTGCAGCACGATGGTGCGGCTCGACCCCTCCACGACGGAGTTCTCGATGAGCGGGAACCAGTTCTCGATCGGATCGTCGACGACGGCCCGCCATACCGCGTCGGCGGGCTGTTCGATCGTGATCTCGGAACGGAGAGTGGCCATGATGACTCCTCGGTTGGCGTACTGGACGATGCATCGGCCACGAGCCGATGTATGCCGCGGATCACATCCGGACTGGTTATGTGATTGACGACATGGCACTCATTGAAGTTCTCCGCGGTCGTTCATGCTGTCACCCCAGCGCCGCCCGATTGTCACTTCCGCGCACGACTTGAGGGGTCCGACGCCGCGCCAATACCCACGACGGGGGAGCACAGCGGCGGATGGGCACCCGTCGCGCGGCACGATGCCGATAGTGGCCGTGCACGGATTCGACAGCCGCACCCGGCCGTGGGTGTAACGTCCATCACACTCCGGCGTGACGAGGACCCGACACGCCGGCGCCTGACCCCCAGCCCGGTTTGACCCCCAGCCCGGTTTGACCCCCAGCCCGGTTTGACCCCCAGCCCAGTTGGACCCACAGCGATGACGCCGACCCACATGACGATGGACCTACGCGGCCACCACGATCAATCGACTATCCCGACCGTTTCCGAGGTCGTCGATTCCGCTGCACCCGTCTGCACCGCGAACAACTCGACGCCTGGAAGGAAGCTGTCAACGAGACGTTCTTCCCGTTACGCGTGGACGCGGCGGAATCGTCCCGATTCAGCTGGCGGCTACACACCGGATTCATCGGGTCACTACAGGTGACACGGGCCGACGCCGATCCCGAACTCGTCGTTCGCACACCGAGACTCGCCGCGTCCGACGACAACGACCACTACCTCATCGCGCTGCAGATCCGGGGATCGTGCCGGTTCCGGCAGGACGGGCGCGACGTGGAGATCACACCGGGCGATTTCACCATCTACGACTGCACCCGTCCGTTCGACGTGCAGTGGAACGGACGCCACCGCACGATCGTGGCGATGTTCGACCGGTCGTCGCTGGAATTGAGACCCGACGAGGTCTCCCGTGTGACGTCGACACCGGTGTCGGGCGCCGCCGGCACCCCCGCACTCGTGCGCTCGATGCTGGGCCAGCTCTCGCGCGACCCCGAGGCATATCAGGGATTGTCGGCCAACCGTGTCGCGTCGACCTTCCTCGATCTGGTCTCCGCGGTCTACAGCGACCGGATGGAGTCGGAGACCGCGCACTCCGACGCGGCGGCACGCACACTGCTGATACGAGTCAAGGCCTACATCGAAGACCACCTCTACGACCCCGAGCTCTCGGTCGAGTCGATCGCGGCGGCGCACTACGTGTCGGTGCGCTACCTGCACCGGCTCTTCGAAGGCGAACAGATGACCACCGCGCGGTGGATCCGGCATCTGCGCCTCGAACAGTGCCGGCGAGATCTCGTCGACCCGTTGCAGGCAACCCGGTCGGTGAGCGAGATCGCCGCACGTAACGGAATTCTCAACGCGTCGCACTTCAGCCAGATGTTTCGCTCCGAGTACGGCGAGAGTCCCAAGGATCACCGTCGCCGCGCACTGGAGGCATACGCGAGAATCGCACACTCGCGGCGGTCAGAGGGTTGATCCCAACCGTCACCCCGCGTGTGCTGCACATACACCATATTCTACATAATCAGGTAGAATCAATAGTATCGTGTCACACATGCCTCGTCTCGGTTTCTCCCGTGCGGCCCAGTACTTCTTCTGTGCAGCCCAGTACGTTGTGGAATCGTGCACTCCCCTGACGCCGACGGCCCGGATATCGAGCGAGACGCAACCATGACGGTCACCACAGATCACCTCGACGCGCTGGGTGCGGTGGGGTCACGACGCAGGCAGGTGTCCGCCGCGAGCGCCCGCGCGCTGCTGCTCACCATCCTCGGCGAGTTCGTGTATCCACGCGGCGACGCGGTGTGGACGTCAACCTTCACCGGAGCGCTGGGCGCACTCGGCATCGAGGAGAAGTCGGCCCGCCAGGCGATCGCGCGTTCGGCCAACGAGGGACTGCTCGAATCGCACCGCGCCGGCCGGCGCGTCCGCTGGACCATCACCGACCCCGGCCGACTTCTCCTCGATGAGGGAACCCGGCGGATCTACTCCTTCTTGACCGACGACCAGTCCTGGGACGGGCGGTGGCTCGTCCTGTCCACCGCCATCCCCGAGACCCAGCGGCAACTGCGCCACAAACTGCGCACCCGCCTCACCTGGGCCGGCCTGGGTTCACCGAGTCCGGGTATCTGGATCACCCCCGACACCACCCACGAGACCGAGGTGCGCCGGGTCGTCGACGAACTGGGTCTCGACGATCGCGCCTACGCGTGGATCGGACCGCTGTCCTCGATCGGCTCACCGCAACGCCTCATCGCCGACGCCTGGTCGCTGGACGAGGTCGAGAGCTCCTACCTCGACTTCATCGACACCTACGACACGATGACGGCCGACACCGGGTCTGCGGCGTTCACCGCACAGGTCCGCCTCGTCCAGGATTGGCGACGATTCCCCTTCCTCGATCCCGACCTGCCGCGCGAATTGCTCGACCACGCGTGGCCGGGGCGGCGGGCAGCGCAACTCTTCCACACCAAGCACGCCGAATGGCATCAACCGGCCCAGGAATTCTGGGAGGATCTGTCCCACCGCGAGTGACCGCGATCGGACTCATCACCGACCGAGAGGAGTGCGCATGCGCAGTTCCACCACTCCTGCGCTGCGTACCGAGATCGTCACGTCGTGGCGCCGGTCGGCGGGTAGCGGACTGGCGCCGGACGCAACCCCGGATATGGTGGTCGACGAGGACCTGGGCAACTGCGACCGATTGTTGCGGGTGGCTCGCCCCATCCTCGATCACGCCGGCGACCAATTGACCGACACCGGCGTTGCCCTGCTTCTGACCGACAGCGAATCCCGGCTCATTTCAAGAGTTTTCGGTGGCACCACGGTCGAACGGCACATCGATCGACTCGGCGCCGTACACGGCTCGTTCATGAACGAGGACGCGGTGGGCACCACCGGCCTCGGCACACCGGTGGAGATCCGCAAACCCATCGCGGTCAACGGCGACGAACACTACCTCGAGCGCTTCAAACACCTCAGTTGCTACGGATACCCCATCCTGCATCCGGGCACCAACAGACTCGAGGGCATCCTGTGCATGACCTCGGTCAGTGACACGATCCACCCCCTGTTCGCGCCCTTCGTCCACCGCATCGCCACCGACATCCAGAGCAGTCTGCTCGACCACGCACGCAGCTCCCACCAGCTACTCCTCGACGCTTTTCATCGCATCGGTAAACGCAGCATCGCGGCGGTCGCCATCGGTGACGACCTGCTGCTGACCAACAACACCGCCGGCGCACTGCTCGATCCGATCGATCTCGCGGTGTTGCGGTCATTCGCCGACTCGACCGAGACCATCCCGCCCACGTTGACGCTGAGTTCCGGCGCCACGGTGGACGTCGCGGTCGAGCGGGTTGCCGGCCCGGGCTCCGCGGTGTTCGCACTGACCCCGGAGACCGCGCACCGGCCGTCGATACCGCGGCGAACCGTGCACGAGGAGCCGTCGGCCACGCACGTGTTCACCACGAGCCGTTTCGTCGCCGCGGCGGGACGGTCGCTGGCGATCACCGGTGAACCCGGTACCGGACGATCCGTCCTCGCCCGCTCGGCCACCGAGGGCTGCACGGTCGAGTTGGTGGACGTCGCGCGAGCGGTCGCCACCGGCTCTCCCGTCGACATCGCCGGAGCCGCGCAACGCGCACGGCACACCGGAGCGGTGCTCGTCGTCGACGACGTCGACCTCCTGTCAGCCACCGATACGACCACGCTGCGTCGCCTGCTCATCGACAAAGATCCACCGATCGTGATCGTGGCCGGTGCGGGCGATTCCGTGTCCGGGGCGGTTGCCGCGCTGTGCGCGCTGTGTGATGAACGCACCGACCTGGCTCCTCTCCGGCACCGGACACAACACATCGCGGCTGCCGCAGCATTCTTCGTGGACCGCCACGCCCCCGGCACGCACATACGTCCCCGAGTGATCGATGCACTCGCCGCCCACGTGTGGCCGGCGAACTACACCGAACTCGGCCACGTCATCGCCGACGCGGCTTCCCAGGCGCGCAATCAGGGTCGCAGCCACACGATCGACGTCGAGGATCTGCCGGCACACCTCCGCGAGGCGGGCAGGGCAGCACGGCTGAGTATGCACGAACGCGTGGAGCGCCAAGGGATCATCGACGCGCTGGCCGAATGTCGCAACAACAAGGTGCACGCCGCACGACGACTCGGAATCAGCCGAAGCACGCTCTACGCGCGCATTCGCGCCCTCGGCATCGACACCTGATCCGCATCGCCGAATCGGGCGTCGCCGTGTGGCGACTCCACCGGTGTCCGGATTCCGGACAGTTAACCACCCCACTTCAGTGTGAGGATGGCCACCAGAGCATCACTTGGTGACTCCAATCACTGTCATGGAGGTTCGTTGACATATGAGTACCGCTATCTCGCCCGGAGCGGTGCCCACCGGAACGGCTCGGCTCGACAAGTTGTTCATCGGTGGCGAGTGGATCGACCCACAGGGGACCGGGCACATCACCGTCGTCTCACCCAACACCGGTGAACCGATCGGTGAAGTGCCCGACGGCACCGGCGCCGACATCGACAACGCGGTCCGCGCGGCGCGTATCGCCTTCGACAACCCCGCCACCTGGTCGGGCCTGCCCGCCGCCGAGCGCGCCGCCCACCTGCGCCGCTTCGCCGACGAGATCGATGCCCGGAAGGACGATTTCGCCACCCTGGTGTCCTCGCAGAACGGGATGCCGATCGGCGTGGCCGGGCAGCTGGAGGCGGTGTACCCGGCCACCCTGCTCCGCTACTACGCAGGCCTCATCGAAGCCGCAGCGCCCGACATCCGGGAGGGGATGTTCGGCGGGCACATCGAGGTCCGCCGCGAACCGGTCGGCGTGGTCGGCGCGATCGTGCCGTGGAACTTCCCGCAGACGCTGGCCGCCTTCAAGTACGCGCCCGCTCTCGCCGCGGGCTGCACGCTGGTGATCAAGCCGTCGCCGGAAACCGTGCTCGATTCGTACCTGCTGGCCGAAGCCGCCCAGGCTGCCGAACTACCCGCGGGCGTGATCAATTTCGTTCCCGGTGGCCGCGAAACCGGAGCTCACCTGGTGGAGCATCCCGGCATCGACAAGGTGGCGTTCACCGGCTCCACCGCCGCGGGCAAGTCCATCGCCGAGACGTGCGGTCGGCTGCTGCGCCCGGTCACCCTCGAACTCGGCGGCAAGTCGGCGACGATCGTCCTCGACGACGCCGAACTCGACCTGGCCACCATCGGCAACGAGTTGTTCGTCGCGACACTCGCCAACAACGGGCAGACCTGCTTCCTGGGTACCCGGGTGCTGGCGCCACGCTCCCGCTATGACGAGGTGGTCGACGTGCTGACCGCGTTCGCCTCGTCGATGAACATCGGCGATTCCCGCGAAGCCACCACCCAGATCGGCCCGATGGCCAGCAGTCGGCATCGCGAACGGGTGGAGGGCTACATCGCGAAGGGCAAGGCCGAAGGTGGCCGGATCACCACCGGCGGCGGACGTCCCGACGGTATGGACAGCGGATGGTTCGTGCAGCCGACGGTGTTCGCCGGGCTCGACAACAACGCCGTCATCGCTCGCGAGGAGATCTTCGGTCCCGTGCTCACCGTCATCGGTTACGACGACGACGCGGATGCGGTGGCCATCGCGAACGATTCCGATTTCGGTCTCGGCGGAACGATCTGGAGCACCGACGACGACCGTGCGCGCGACGTCGCCGCCCGCGTGCAGACCGGCACCATCGGGATCAATCGCTACATCCCCGATCCGGTGGCCCCGTTCGGCGGGGTCAAACACAGCGGCATGGGACGCGAGCTCGGCCCCGAAGGCCTGGCCGCCTACCAGAACCTCAAATCGGTCTACTGCTGAAAAGCGAAGCACACCAACACAAGAACAAGGGAGACAGAACTCATGAAGACCAAAGCCGCCGTCCTGTTCGAGGCGCACAAGCCGTTCGAGATCGTCGAGCTCGATCTCGACGGACCCAAGGAGGGGGAGGTACTGATCAAGTTCTCCGCCGCGGGGCTGTGCCACTCCGATCTGCACCTCACCGACGGCGATCTGCCGCCGCGCTTCCCGATGGTCGGCGGCCATGAGGGTTCGGGCATCATCGAGGAGGTGGGCCCCGGAGTCACGAAGGTGAAGCCCGGCGACCACGTGGTGTGCAGCTTCATCCCCAACTGCGGCACGTGCCGATACTGTTCCACCGGACGACAGTCCCTGTGCGACATGGGTGCCACCATTCTCGAGGGCATGCTGCCCGACGGAACCTTCCGTTTCCACCGTGACGGACAGGATTTCGGCGGCATGTGCATGCTCGGCACCTTCTCCGAACGCGCCACCATCAGCCAGCACTCGGTGGTCAAGGTCGATGACTGGCTTCCACTCGACAAAGCCGTCCTCGTCGGCTGCGGCGTCCCCACCGGTTGGGGATCGGCGGTGTACACCGGCAACGTGCGCGCCGGTGACATCGTGGTGATCTACGGCATCGGCGGCATCGGCATCAACTCGGTGCAGGGCGCCGTGCACGCCGGCGCGAAGTACGTCGTGGTGGTGGATCCGATCGCCTTCAAACGCGATACCGCAGTCAAATTCGGTGCCACGCATGCCTTTGCGACGGCGGCTGAGGCTCAGGAGAAGATCACCGAACTCAGCTGGGGCCAGGGCGCCGACTGCGCGATCGTGACCGTCGGAACGGTCGACGAGGACGTGGTGTCCGCCGCGATCGGTGCCATCGGCAAGGGCGGATCGGCCATCATCACCGGTCTGGCGAATCCGGAGAAGTTCACCGTCCACTGGCCCGGCATCGACCTCACGCTCAACGAGAAGTCGATCAAGGGTTCGCTGTTCGGCTCGGCCAACCCGCAGTACGACATCGTCCGGTTGCTCCGCCTCTATGATGCCGGACAGCTCAAACTCGACGAGCTCGTCACCCAGACCTACACCCTGGAGGACGTCAACCAGGGTTACCAGGATCTGCGCGACGGCAAGAACATTCGCGGCGTCATCATCCACGACGCCTGAGCGATCCCGCGCACACCTACCCGACCATCGGGCAGGTGTGCTTGCGGGCCAACCGAACCCGGCCCGGGTGTGGTGGTCGTCCCCGCCACACCCGGGCCGTTCCAACACACGACGAAACAGATGACCAGATCATGAAGAGAGCAGAGGTGAGCCGATGCCGACACTGCAACTGCGGGACCGGGCGTCGCTGAGCTACACCGTCCACGGCTACGGCGCTCCCCTGGTCCTGGTACATGGTTCGGCCACGGATTCCACCACGTGGGAACCGGTGATCGACATGCTGTCGGCGCGGCATCGGGTGATCACCTACGACCGCAGAGGTTATGGCCGGTCGGCGTCGCCGCCGGTGCGCGATCATCGCGTGCACACCCGCGACCTCGCCGCGATCCTCGGCATGGTCGGCGAACCGGCGCACGTCGTGGGGTGGAGCGCCGGCGGCAACATCGCGCTCGGGCAAGCCGTGGCCCACCCCGACTCCATCGCGACGCTGTGCATCGTCGAAGCACCGTTCCACGGACTCCGGCACGCCGACAGGTCGGTGCTCGCCGCGGCGTGCCGGATCAAGTACTCCCAGTTGCGGGGCAGACGGACCGCGGCGGCAGAGAACTTCCTGCGGTGGGCCTCGCGGCTGCGGCAGGGCTCCAACTCCTACGACTTACTCGACGACGAGCACCGTGAGGCACTCGTGCAGTATGCCGACAACATTCTGGCCGAATGGGATCCGCACCCGTACGGCATCATGATGGAACACGTCGACGCCGGTGCGGTCGCCGGGCTCGACCTGCCGATGACGTGGGTGCTCGGCTCCGACAGCCTGCCGTGGCTGCACGGGTTGGCACAGCGGGTGGCAACCGAACGCCCGGACATGTTGGTGCACGTGGCCCCGGGATCCGGCCACCTCGTGCACCACGACAACCCCGAGGCGTTCGTGCGCATCGTCGAGGACTCGATCCGCGCTGGGATCAGTTCGCGCTGACGGCCCTCTTCCGGGCCACGCGCCCTCCGGAGTCGCCCCGCCGGACTGCCCAATAGGTGAGTACCCCTGCGGCGGAATCGGGTTCGCGCTCACCGAGATCCTCGCCGCGGATGAACCGCCCCCACACCGCGCGCATCTCACGCCCGGCCGCAGCCACCTGTGGCCACGACGCCCCCGCCAGTATCCCTGCTCGGGTCCACTGCTCTTCGACGCCGAACAGCAGGGGCAGGTCGATGCAGTGGGTGGCCCCGAGTCCGCTGTCGGGGGCATTCCAGTGCAGGCGGTACTCCACCGCTGATCCGCCGGCCCGGACATGTCGTCGGGCCAGGCGGGTGGCCGGCTCGGAGTAGATGACGTGCGTCAGGGTGTCGGTGACGGCGGTCGTCACGGGCCGACCGAGCACCGGGACCCGGCTCATCCGCTCGGCGGCCGGAAACGCGGGCACGAACATGGCCATCTCGTCGCGGGTGTGCCCGATGAGCAGGTCGATATCGGCGGCCGATGTCTCCCAGGCCCGCTCCACCTCGTGCTGCGGCGGCAGCGGCGCGAAACCGTACTGCACACCGAACGGCATACCGCCCACCAGTCCGTGCCGGATTCCGGCGGCGATCAGCCGTTGTTGCACGCCGAGGATGTCGGTGATGCTCGACCTGGAATCGAAATGCCTTGTGCGGGCGAACATGTGATGCGCCATGGCGCGCCGGTGTTTCCGGATGCCCAACGGCGCACTCTGCACGATCGCGCGGCGAAAGCATCGCGCCGCCTCGGGTACGGCCATGAGGTGGGCCACCGCGTCGCCACCGGCCGATTGCCCCGCGACCGTCACCTGCCGGGGGTCACCGCCGAAGGCGGCGATGTTGTCGCGCACCCAGCCGAGCGCCAGCATCAGGTCGAGCAGGCCGAGATTGGCGGGACGGGCGTCGCTGCCGTCGCCGAGGAAACCCAGCACTCCGAGGCGGAACGTCACCGCGACGATGATCACGCCTTGCTCGATCACCAGTGGCGCGGGCTCGTGATGGGGTTCGTCGCCGGCGCCGAGAACGTAGGCGCCCCCGTGAATCCACACCATCACCGGCAGTGCGGCGGCGCCCGGTTCGGTCGGGGTGGTCACCGTGAGACGCTGACATTTCTCGTCGGTGGGCAGTTTGGTACCCGGCCCGCCGAGCAGGTCGTCGAGCAGTTCGCTGGGCACCTGGGGGCATGCCGGGGCGGGTTCATCGCTGCGATGCGGCACCGACCAGGGCTCGATCGCGTGCGGGACGGCGAAGCGGTCCGCTTGCGCGTAGGGGATGGCCCGCGAGCGGACCACCGCTCCGTCGACCACCCCCACGACGGGCCCGCACGGCGGCCGGAACACCCGTTCCTGCCGATCCGCGGACGCACTCATCGTTCCACTGTAGAGGGCGTTTACTCCTCGAGGTCCCAGGCCGACATACGACGCAGCAACGGCCGCTTCTTCTCGATGTGCCGACGCATCCGCGTCAGGATCACCACCAGCGCCTCGATTGCCTCCACGATGTGCGGACCCTTGTTCAGCATCACGCATTCCGCGCGGTTACCCGCCGCGGCGTCGGTGATCTCCGCGCGTGTGGGCAGTCCGCGGTCGGCGAGCGAATCGAGCACCTCGGTCGCCCAGATCACCGGGACATGCGCCGCCTCGCACAGCCACAGGATCTCCTCCTGCACCTCCGCGAGACGCTCGAACCCTGCTTCGACGGCCAGATCGCCGCGCGCGATCATCACGCCCACCCGCCGGTTCCGCATCAGTTGCAGCAGGATCTCCGGCAGCGCGTCCACCGCGGCGACGGTCTCGATCTTGACCACCAACCCGAGCTCGGCCGCGTTGCGGGCGGCGAGTTCACGCTGCGCGTGCGCCACGTCGTCCCTGCTGCGCACGAACGACACGTTCACCAGATCGGCGATCTCCACCACGCTGTCCAGGTCGGTGACGTCGTCGTCGGTGAGTGCGGGCAGCGGCAGGTACGTGTCGGGCAGGTTGATCCCCTTCTCCGCACGCAGCTTGGTTCCGTTCAACGCGGCACGGACCACTTCCACCCGGGCCTGCGAGGAGTCCTCGGCCACCGAGGACACCACGCCCTCGATCTTGCCGTCGTCGAAGAAGACGCGGTGACCCTCGCGCATCGCGGCCAGCGCCTCGGGGAGACTGCAGCCGAGCCGGTGATGGCCGTCGTCGGTGGGTTCGGCCGGTGTGAGGTCGGTGGTCAGCACGATCGAGTCGCCGCGAAACACCCGCAGCGCCTGCGGAAGCGGCGGCATCGGCCCGATCCGGGTGCTCGACCCGCCGTCGGCGCGCAGCGTGAGACCGGGGGTCAGATACATGGTGCGGTCGGTGCCCAGCAGCACGGCCGCCGACGCGATCTGCAGCACGGTGAGAATGCGCCGGCGTCCGCGTGCGTCGACGAGTCCGACGGTGTCGCCGAGGCCGAGCCCGGCGAGCCAGCCCTCGTCGACCACCCCGACCGCGTCGAGGACGTCCGAACGCAGCGGCGCGCGACCGGCCCAGAACCGGGCGGGCACCAGTACCTCGCCGAGCGCACTGCGCGTCGGCCGGACCTTGAGCACTTCGGGTCCCGGGGCGATCGGGCCGGTACGCAGTTTGGGACCGGCCAGATCCATCGCGATCTTCGTCTCGGGTCGCACCGCCCGCACGTGCGCAGCCATCGCCCGCCACGCCGTCGGGTCGTCGTGCGCACAGTTGATACGGGCCAGATCCATGCCGGCCGCGGCGCACCGCGCCACCAGTTCGCCGTCGACGGCTGCCTGACTCGGCATGGTCACCATCACGCGGGTGTTGCGCCCCGACGGTTTGGGTCCCAGCAGGGCGAGCGTGCTGGCGGTGAGGATGTCGCGACCGGAGTTCCATTCCGCCTGATCGACCACGGGTTCGTCGTTGCCGAGCGCATCGTCGACGATGCGGATCACGGCGTCGAGGTTACGCAGCACTCCCGATTCCATCCGACCCAGCGAGGAGAGCCCTTCGTCGGAGAGTTGGGTCTGCAGTTCGCGTAGGTCGTGGGCGCGCAAGGCGCAGTAATGCACCACATTCGCGGCGCTCTCCCGATGGCTCGGGTCCACCGACGCGATCTCGGCGGCCAGCGCCTTCTCCGCGGCGAGTGCCTCGTCGCGGAGCTCCGTGAGCCTGCCGCGGAGTCGGTCAAGACGTGTGCGTCGTTCTTCGACGATCGTGGCGGTCATCCAGCGAGGATAGAAGCGCACCGGTCGCCGGTCCACGTGGCGAAGGTGAACGCGAGACGTCGGGTCGGTTGCCGCACTCCCCACCCCCATGACCGCCCGCCCCGGCGACTATTCTCGCGATCATGCGGTTGGCGCCCACCGAGCCCGATCCGGCCCTGCGCATCGAACTCCGACGCATCTGGCGGCACCCCCAGGACACTCTTGCCCTGTTGGCGTTCAATGCCGTGCTCGTCCTGGTGCTCTGGTACACCTTGCCGCGGTCGTGGTTCTTCACGTTCACCGGCCCCGAGGGCCTGCCCTATGCGCTGGCCGGGTGGATGTATGCCGACGTGTGCGCCACCAATGTGCTCGCCCCCGACCGAGACCGTGCGCTGTCGACCCTCGACGATCCCGACGCGTTCGCGCGACTGCTCCGGGCCAAGGCGATCGCATTGTGGTTGCTGATCGGGCCCGCCTGCACCGTGGTCGCCGTCGCGATAGCACTGACCACCCACGCGCACTGGCGTTTCGTGGTGGAGGTGATCCTGTCGGTGGCGGTGGTGCCGTTCGGCGCGCTGGCGGTGAGCAGCCTGGTGGGCCTGATGTTTCCGTACCATCAGCGTTCGCTGCGCTGGCGCTGGGAGAATCGACACCGGTTCTGGCACGTGATCGTGCGCTGGTCGATCCTGCTGGTGATCCCCTACGCCGTGTACCCCGTCGCATTCGGGATGATCGTGCTCATTCCGGTGGCGCTGTGGAAACTCGTCCGGCGGGTCGGCTGGGGTTCGACTCTGTCCGACGCCGAGTTCGCGGCCTGCGCGCTGTTGGCTGTCGCGATGACCGCTGCCATGTGGTACTTCTCGCAGCGTTTTGCGATGTGGTGGGTCCGCACGCACCGCGAACGGATCCGTGCCTATCTCGACGACGTCGATCTCGGCTGACGGCGCACTCTTCTCTCGCGGTGCCGGGCCCGGATCAGGGTGATGGCGTCGCCCATACTCCGCGTCTGCGACACCAACGTCTCGGCGTCGCGCACCGGGTCACCGGTCACCATCGCGACCACCGCCGGTTCGGGCGTCGCCGTGGTGCTCCCGGGGTTGTCGCCGTCGATCCGGTCGAGTACCCGGGTGACCATGTCACCGAGGCCGTCGACGGCGGTGTCGAGACGCCGGAGTCGGGGGTCGCGCGCTGCGGCCGACCGTGCCGAGGTCAGCAATGGTTCGGTCGCCGCCCACGCCATCGACCGCCCGAGCAATGTCGCCAGGTGCACCCGCGGCCGCATCTCACGCAGCATCGCCCGATGCAGCGGGCTCAGCGCGGCGACGTTTGCCGCCGCATCGCCGAGGATTGCGGCCTGCGCCGCGTCGAGTGCTCTGGCATCGGCCAGGATCTGGGCCCGGCCGCAGTTGTCGTCACCGCTGGCCGGATGGCGCAACTCCCCGGCCGACCGGGTCACCAGGGCGGTCAACGAATCGAAGTACGCCGCCAGCCGATGTCGCAGTTCCGGACTTGCCGGCCGGGACATGACCAGATAAACGACGACCACGCCGACCACCACTCCCGCGGCCGTCTCGGTGATGCGGGTGCCGAGGACGCGCAACTCCTCGTGGCCCACGAGGTCGAGCAGGATCACCACCCAGCGCCACCACGACCGCGATGAGGATCACCGCGTACATCACGGGCAGGTCATGCACGTCGATGCCGAGCAGCACCCCGCAGAAATAGGAGAAGAAGGCGTAGAAGCCGAGCGCCACGCCGCGCACCCCGTATCGGCCCAGCCAGGACGCCAGTCCGCAGATCAGGACGAATGCGATGGCGCGGGCGATCGGCCACGGATGCAACACGGCGACCAGTGTTCTCGCCATAATGCCCGGTACCGGCAGCCAGAGCGTGGTGGTGACGCGCTCGCGATGGGTGCCGTCTTTCACCCGGGCGACGCCGAACAGGGCCAGGAATCCGGGGGATCTCGGCGGATGCGGGCACATGCCACCAGATGCGCAGCAACGCCACCGCGGCGACGGCCACTGCGACCGCCGCCGCGCACGCGGTGGCCTTGCGGAATCGGATCAGGCCGGGGTCCGCCCGGTGCGCCAGCACGGTGAGGCGCTCGCGAACGGTGACCGGGGACATCGCTCGAGATTAGTGCGTCCCGGCGGTCTCACCCGTCGATCGAGCGTGTGATCATGTCCACCCAGGTGTCGACCACCTGTGCACGACGCCGGGAATCGTCCGACAGTGTGTCGGCGAGTCCGAGGCCGCGAGCGAGATCGAGGGTCACCTGCGCCACCCGGTGCGCGTGCGGATCGGTTCCGGTGGGATCGAGGATCGACACCGTCACATGGTGTGCGGCACGGGCAAATCGGGCCTCCATCGGCAGGATGAGTTCGCGTAGTGCGTTGTCGGAGGCGGCAGCCGCCCACACCTGCAGCGCCGCCTTGAACTCAGTGCCGGTATAGGTGGCAACGGCGCGGTCGACGGCGATCCGGATGCGATCGGGCGTCTCGCAATCGGGCACGACCATGGTCTCGGCATCGAGCGTGAGGTCGTCGAAGATCTGCTCGAGGGTCGCGGTGATCAGCGCCTCACGGGTCGGGAAGTGGTGTTGCGCGGCACCGCGTGACACGCCTGCGCGCTGCGCCACCGCGGCAACCGTGGCCGTTGCCCACCCTTCATGCGCGAGGACCTGAATCGTGGAGCGCAGCAACCGTTCCCGTGTCTGGCGGGATCGCTGCTGCTGCGGTTGCCGGCCGGGTGATTGCCTGCCCTGAGGGTGCCGGTCCTGCGGTTGCCGGTCCTGCGGTTGCCGGTCCTGCGGGACGGCGCTCGTGTCGGTGGTCACGAGTTGTCGCGATCGGTGAGATCCCAGGACGGCCGCCGTTTCGAGAAGAACGCGGTCATCCCTTCGCGTGCGTCGTCACCGGCGAAAAGCTCGGCCGACTGCGCGGCCCGACGTCGGGCGTCGGCGCTGAAGCCGCGCAGGATCGCGTCGGTGGTGAGCGCCTTGGACGCGGCGAGTCCGGTCGGCGACGCGCGCCGAACGCCGTCGAGCACGGTTGCCAGGGTGTCGTCGAGTGCCTCGGCACTGTCGAGCGCCGCCGTGACGACGCCGCACCGCTCCGCGGCCGTGGCATCGAAGGTCTCCCCGGACAGGAAGTAGCGGCCCGCCGAGCGCGCGGTCATCTTGGGCAGCAGCACCAGCGAGATCACCGAGGGCGCCAGACCCAGGCGTGACTCGGTCAGCGCGAAGGTGCAATCGGGTCCGGCGAGCGCGATGTCGGCGGCGCCCACCAGGCCGAATCCGCCGGCCCGGACATGGCCGTTGATCCGGGCGATCACCGGAGTGGGCAGTTCCAGCATCGTCCGCATGAGGTCGACCATCGACTGCGTACCGGCCGCCGACGCCTCTTCGACGGATGCGCCGCGACTCAGTGCCTCACCGAGATCGGCTCCGGCACAGAATGTTCCCCCTGTGTGGGTGAGCACCACCGCGCGTACGTCCGGATCGTCGCCGGCCGCTCTCAATCCGGCCAGGAGTTGTTCGACCAATGCGACGCCGAGTGCGTTCCGGTTGTTCGGCGAGTCCAGCGTCAGCGTCATTACACCGCGCTCGATCCTCACGTGCACCACCTCGGTAGAGCTCACATCGGCTGCGGAGACTCCCGTTGGTGTGCCCATCGTCGTCACCTTTCTAGTAGGACTTCGGCAGCCCGAGGCTCGTCTGTGCGACGAAGTTCAAGATCATCTCACGACTCACCGGCGCGATGCGGGCGATTCGGGCGAGACTCAGCATGGGTGCCAGTCCGTACTCGCTGGTGAGGCCGTTGCCGCCGAGCGAATGGACAGCCTGATCGACGATCTTCACGCACGCCTCGGCAGCGGCGTACTTGGCCATGTTCGCCGGCTCGGCGGCGGCCCAGTCGTCACCGGCGTCGTAGAGCGTCGCCGCCTTCTGCATCATCAACTTGGCCATCTCGAGCTCGATCTTGCCCTGCGCCAACGGATGTGCGATCGCCTGGTGCGCGCCGATCGGTGTCTTCCACACCGTGCGGTCCTTGACGTAGTCCACCGCCTTGCCCAGCGCGAAGCGTCCCATGCCGATCGCCGACGCCGCCCCCATGATCCGCTCCGGATTCAAGCCCGCGAAGAGTTGACTGATCGCGGCGTCCTCGGAGCCCACGAGGGCGTCGGCGGGAAGCCGGACGTCGTCAAAGAAGAGCAGAAACTGCTTCTCCGGGTTCTGCAGTTCCATCTCGATCTGGCGGTACTCGAAGCCGGGCGTATCGGTGGGCACGATGAACAGCGTCGGTTTGAGCCGGCCGGTCTTCGCGTCCTCGGTGCGTGCGACGATCAGCACGGCCTGGGCCTGATCGACCCCGGAGATATAGATCTTGCGCCCGTTGAGAATCCAGTCGGAGCCGTCCCGGGCCGCCGTGGTGGCGATGTTGTGGGAGTTGGACCCCGCGTCGGGTTCGGTGATGCCGAAGGCCATGGTGATCGAACCGTCGGCCAGGCCGGGAAGCCACCGGTCCTTCTGGGCGTCGGTGCCGAAACGCGCTATCACGTTGCCGCAGATGGCCGGTGAGACCACCAGCATCAGCAGGCCGGCACCCGCCGCGGCGAGTTCCTCCATGACGATGGACAGTTCGTACATGCCCGCCCCGCCCCCGCCATATTCCTCGGGCAGGTTGACCCCGATGAACCCGAGTTTTCCTGCCTCCGACCATAATTCGTCGGTCTTGCGGCCTTCTCTGGCGCATTCACGGAAGTATTCCTGCCCGTACTTGCCGGCGAGTGCGGCGACGGCTGCGCGCAGTTCGGTGCGTTCGGGTGTCTCGACGAAGTTCATGCGTGAGTCTCCTGTGCTGCTGGATCGGGTTCACTCGAATCCGCACCGATGACGGCGAGGACGTCGCCAACGGCGAGTTGGCGGCCCGGTGCGACGGCGAGCGTGGTGACCACCCCGTCGGCCGGAGCGTGGACGGTGTGTTCCATTTTCATCGCCTCCAGCCAGATCAGCGGCTGTCCGGCGGAGACGCGGTCGCCCTCGGCGACGGCCACCCGGATCACCGATCCGGGCATCGGGGCGAGCAGCGATCCCGGGCGGGTGACCGCCGTCGGATCGACGAACCGCGGCAGGCGCCGCAGATGGACCGACGCTCCGGCAGCGTCGACGTAAACCTCGTCGCCGTACCGCGACACCCGGAACCGCCGCTGCACACCGTCGTCGGCGAGCACGACCTCGATGGCGGGGCCGCCCCGCCCGCCGGTAGAGCCGCCCCGCCCGCCGGTAGAGCCACCCCCTCCGCTGGTTGAGCCGCCCCACCCGCTGGTTGAGCCACCCCCTCCGCCGGTAGAGCCGCCCCGCCCGCTGGTTGAGCTTGTCGAAACCACCTCCAGCCCCGGCACATCCGGCAGCTCCACGCCACCGCGGGTGAATCGGTAGCGCACGGTGAATTCGCTGTCGTCGGCGCCCGCGAAGGTCTTCTGCTGGTAGCCCGACACCAGGTTGCGCCAACCGCTGCCGAGACTGCGCTGCACCGTCGCCGATGCGCGGTTATCGGCCACGTCGGCAAGGGCGGCCGCCACCGCGGCGGCCGTGCACGTCCGGTCGTCGGCCAGCGGCCGTGACAACACGTCGAGCCCGATCTCGTCCAGATACCCGGTGTCGGTGTCGCCCGCCAGGAAGCGCCGTTCGCGCAGAATGTTCACCAGCAGATCACGGTTGGTCACCGGGCCGTGAATCCGGGCCTGCGACAACGTCCGAGCCAGGATCGACGCGGCGCCGCCGCGGGTGGGTGCCCACGAGATCACCTTGGCGAGCATCGGATCGTAGAACGTCGAGATCTCCGACCCTGATTCGATGCCCGCGTCCACCCGGATCCCGGGGCCCTCCCCGGGGAGCTCACCAAAACGCGCATCGTCATCGATGTGCAGTTCGTGCACCATGCCCGACTGCGGCTGCCAATCCGCGGCCGGGTCCTCGGCATAGAGGCGCACCTCGATCGCATGACCCCGAGTGGAGGGCGGATTCGGGTCGAGCCGATCACCCATCGCCACCCGCAACTGCCACGCGACGAGGTCGGTGCCCGTGGTCAGTTCGGTGACCGGATGCTCCACCTGCAGACGGGTGTTGGTTTCCAGGAAGTAGAAGCGCCCCGTCTCGTCAGCAAGGAACTCGACGGTGCCCGCACCGGTGTAACCGATGGCCTGCACCGCATGGCGGGCGGCGGTGAACAGTCGCTCCCGCAGGTCTGCACCGAGCCGTTCGACCAAGGGTGCCGGCGCCTCCTCGATCACCTTCTGGTGCCGACGCTGGATGGAGCATTCACGTTCGCCCACCGCCCACACACCGCCGTGGGTGTCGGCGAGCACCTGCACCTCGATGTGGTGCCCGCGTTCGACGTACGGCTCGCAGAACACGGTGGGATCGCCGAACGCCGACTGGGCCTCGCGGGCGGCGGCAGCCAGCTGGTCGGGCAGGTCGGCGAGATCTCGCACGATGCGCATCCCCCGGCCACCACCTCCGGCGGAGGCCTTGATCAGCAGCGGCAGGTCCGCCTCAGTGACCGCGGCGGGGTCGAGGTCACCGAGCACCGGCACCCCCGCGTCGGCCATCAGCTTCTTGGCGTTGACCTTCGATCCCATGGCCGTGATGGCCGCTGGGGGCGGCCCGATCCACACCAGACCGGCATCGATCACCGACTGCGCGAATTCAGCGTTCTCCGAGAGGAATCCGTAGCCGGGATGGATGGCATCGGCGCCGGCTGCGCGTGCCGCGGCGATGATCGCGTCACCGCGCAGATAGGTCTGCGCCGACGTCGATCCCGGTAGCCGCACCGCGAGGTCGGCGCCCCGCACGTGCGGGGCGTCGGAATCCGGGTCGGAGAACACGGCGACGGTTGACATGCCCATGGTGCGGCAGGTCGCGAACACTCGACATGCGATCTCGCCACGGTTGGCGACGAGGACTCTGGTGATCATCGCTGGCCTCTCACATCCGGAAGACGCCGAAGTTCGACGTCCCCTCCACCGGACCGTTGTGGATCGCCGACAAACACAGTCCGAGAACGGTTCTGGTGTCACGTGGATCGATCACGCCGTCGTCGTAGAGCATCCCGGACAGAAATGCCGGCACCGACTGCGCCTCGATCTGCGCTTCGATCATCTGCCGCATGGCGGCGTCGGCGTCCTCGTCCACGGTGCCGCCCCGCGCCTCGGTGGCAGCCCGCGACACGATCGAGATCACACCGGCGAGCTGCGCGGCGCCCATCACCGCCGATTTCGCGCTGGGCCAGGCGAACAGGAACCGCGGATCGTAGGCCCGACCGCACATCCCGTAGTGCCCGGCACCGTAGCTGGCGCCGACGAGCAGTGAGATGTGCGGGACCGTCGAGTTCGACACGGCGTTGATCATCATGGAGCCGTGTTTGATGATGCCGTTCTGTTCGTACTCCTTGCCCACCATGTAGCCGGTGGTGTTGTGCAGGAACAGCAGTGGCGTGTTGGCCCGGTTGGCGAGCTCGATGAACTGGGTGGCCTTCTGGGCCTCCTGACTGAACAGCACACCCTGGGCGTTGGCGAGGATGCCCACCGGGTAGCCGTGGATGTCGGCCCATCCGGTGCACAGCGAGTTGCCGTACTCGGGTTTGAACTCGTCGAAGTCGCTGTCGTCAACGATGCGGGCGATCACGTCGCGCGGATTGAACGGGATCTTGAGATCGGGTGGCACGATGCCGAGCAGATCGTCTGCGTCGTAACGCGGTTCGAGTACGGGGGTGCGCGGGTCGGGTCCCGCCTTGCGCCAGTTCAGCCGCGCGACGATCCGACGTCCGATGCGGATGGCGTCCTGTTCGTCGGCGGCGAAATAGTCGGCGAGGCCGGACTGGCGTGCGTGCATCTGCGCCCCGCCCAGTGACTCGTCGTCGCTCTCCTCACCGGTGGCCATCTTCACCAGCGGCGGACCACCGAGGAACACCTTCGACTGCTCGGCAATCATCACCACGTGGTCGCTCATGCCCGGCACATAGGCTCCTCCCGCAGTGGAGTTGCCGAACACAAGCGCGATGGTGGGGATACCCGCCGCCGAGAGCCGGGTGAGGTCGCGGAACATCCGGCCGCCGGGGATGAAGACCTCTTTCTGGGTGGGCAGGTCCGCGCCGCCCGACTCCACCAGTGAGATCACCGGGAGCCGGTTCTGCAGCGCGATGTCATTGGCGCGCAGCGTCTTGCGCAGCGTCCACGGGTTGGAGGTCCCACCCTTGACGGTGGGGTCGCTCGCCACGATGAGGCATTCGGTGCCTTCCACCACGCCGATGCCCATCACCACCGATGCGCCGACATGGAAGGCGGATCCATAAGCTGCCAGCGGGCAGAGTTCCAGGAAGGCCGAGTCCTCGTCGATGAGCATCTCGATGCGCTCACGGGCGAGCATCTTGCCGCGTTTGCGATGTCGCGCAACGTACTTCTCGCCGCCCCCGGCGACCGCCTTGTCGAACTCGACCTGCAGTTCGTCGAGTTTGTCGAGCATCGCCGTGCGCGCGGCCGCGAAATCCTCGTCGGCCGGGTCGATGGTGGACCGCAACACTGTCATCGTGAATTCTCCTGTGCTGTGGGCTGATACCCGAGTCGTTTGGCGGCGAGACCGGTCAGGATCTCGGTGGTGCCACCGCCGATGCCGAGGATGCGCATGTCGCGGTACTGGCGTTCGACTTCGGTGCCGGTCATGTAGCCGAGGCCGCCGAAGAGCTGCACGGCCTTGTCGACCACCCATTCGCCGGTTTCCACGGCGGTGTTCTTGGCGAAGCACACTTCGGCGATCAGGTCATCGTTCGAGGTCACCCGCCGGTTGATCACCGCGCGCACGTACGTGCGGGCCACGTCGATCCGGCGGGCCATCTCGGTGAGCGTGTCCTGAACGGCCTGCCGCGCGATGATCGGCTTGCCGAATGTCTCACGCTCACGCGCCCAGTCCAGCGTGAGATCGAGGCAACGCTGGGCACTCGCGTAGGCCTGCACCGCGAGCGCCGCCCGTTCGGTGACGAATGCGGCTGCGATCTGGGCGAACCCTGTGTTCTCCGCGCCCACGAGATTGCTCGCGGGCACCCGGACGTCGACGAAGGAGAGTTCTGCGGTGTCCGAGCATCGCCACCCCATCTTGTCGAGTGCGCGGGTCACGGTGAAACCTGGTGTGTCCTTGTCGATGACGAGCAACGACACACCGGAGGCGCCCGGGCCACCGGTCTGCACCGCGGTGACCACGAAGTCCGCGCGGACACCGGAGGTGATGTAGGTCTTGGCCCCGTTGACGAGGTAATCGTCGCCGTCGCGCACCGCGCGGGTGCGCAGATGTCCGACGTCGCTGCCCCCGCCCGGCTCGGTGATGGCGAGGCTGCCGATCTTCTCCCCGGCGAGAGTCGGTCGCACCCAGCGGTCGATCTGGTCGGGATCGCCTGCGGCGATGAGATGGGGCAACGCGATGCCGTGGGTGAACAGGGAGGCGAACACGCCGCCTGCGGCACCGCAGTAGTGCAGTTCCTCGGCGAGGATCGAGGCGTCGACGAGATCGCCGCCGCTGCCGCCTACATTCTCGGCAATGCCGAGTCCGAACAGTCCGAGTTTCGCCGCCTCGAGATGGATGTCGCGCTGGATCAGCCCGTCGCGTTCCCACTCGTCCTGGGCGGGCAGCACGTGGCGGGTGGTGAATGCGCGGACGGTCTCACGTAGCGCGAGGCGTTCGGGGGTATCCCACAAGGGGTCCGGAATGGGCACGGTCACGATCTCCGATCGTCGAGGAAGCTCAGTGGAATCGGCACCGGCCGGGAACGCAGCCATTCGCCCAGGCCTTTGGCCTGCGGGTCGAATCGCACATTGTCGGCGACGCCGCGACCGAGCACTCCCTCGATGACGAAGTTGACCGCACACAAGTTGGACAGCCGGTACCGCGACACCTCGAGGTCGGCGACCTCGGGGAGCAGTTTCTTGATGAGATCGACGTCGAGGGTCTCGTCGAGCCAATCGAAATGATCCCGATTGGGCACCCACACACCGACGTTCGCGCTGCCGCCCTTGTCGCCGCTGCGGGCGCCGGCGATGGTGCCGAGCGGCGCCGCGGCGGTGGGTCCACGATCGGTGGCGTCGGCGCCACGATTATCCGGTTCGTCGGTGGTGACCGTGGCGCGCAGCGGGCTCGGTTCGACACGCTCGGTGACCCCGTCGGCGAACGCCACACGATGCTCGATCAGTTCGGCGTCGACGTACCCGGGCTCGAAAACCCCATACGGCGAACCGTTTCCGGGCGGCGCGGTCATGGTGAACCCGGGATAGCTGGCCAGTGCGAGCTCCACGGCGGTGCTGCTGAAACCGCGGCCGACCTTCTTCGGATCGGTATCGCGGGCCACGCAACGCAGCAACGCGCTGGCCTGTTCCTCGGTGTTCGCGTCGGCCCGGTCGAGCCGGGAGAGCTCCCAGGTCATCTGTTGAGGCTCGGTGGGCAGTGCGGCGCGGAACTGATCGCGGAAGAGTTCGGCCTTCGCGTCGATGTCGAGTCCGGTGAGCACCAGCGTGATCTCATTGCGCACGCCGGCAAGGTGATTCAACGACACCTTGGTGGTCGCCGGCGGCGCTTCGCCACGCACCCCGGTGATCGAGACGCGGTCGTCGCCGGCCTGCGCCAGGGAGATGGTGTCGAGTCGGGTGGTGACGTCGGGTCCGAGGTAGCGCGGACCGCCGATCTCGTAGAGCAGTTGAGCGGTCACGGTTCCCACGGTCACTGCTCCCCCGGTGCCGGGATGTTTCGTGATCACCGACGTCCCGTCGGCGGCCACCTCGGCGATGGGGAATCCGAGGTGTCCCATCCGCGGGAGCTCGGTGAAGAACGAGTAGTTTCCTCCGGTCGCCTGGGCACCGCATTCGATGACGTGTCCGGCGACCACCGCCCCGGCCAATGCGTCGAGATCGCTGTATTCCCAGTCGAAGGCGCTCGCGGCGGGACCCACAGTGAGAGAAGCGTCGGTCACGCGACCGGTGACCACGATGTCGGCGCCCGAGTCAAGCGCCGCCTTGATGCCGAAGGCACCGAGGTAGGCGTTCGCGGTCAGCGGGGTACCGAGCCCGAGATCGTCGGCGCGGTCGAGCAGGTCGTCACCGTCGATGAAGGAGACTGCGGCCTGCACACCGACGGTGTCGGCGAGTTCGCGTAGCGCGACGGCCAGACCGTGCGGGTTGAGGCCACCGGCATTGGTGACGATCTTGACACCCTTGTCCAGGGCAAGGCCCAGGCACTCTTCCATCTGCCGCAGGAATGTCTTGGCGTAGCCCAGTTTCGGGTCCTTGAGTCGGTCGCGGCCGAGGATGAGCATCGTCAGTTCGGCGAGGTAGTCGCCGGTGAGGTAGTCGAGGTCGCCGCCGTCGAGCATTTCGCGCATGGCACTGAACCGGTCGCCGTAGAAGCCGGACGCGTTGCCGATGCGAACGGGCCGGCCGGTGTCGGCGGGATCGGGGTGAGTCATCGGGCCTCCTCCTGTTGCGAAGCGTGGTCGTGGTGTGTGCGGGCGACGGGCGCGCGACCGGCACCCGGCAGTCCGGCGAAACACTGTGCGATGGCAGCCCATTCGTGGGCGTGCTGACCGGATAGCTGGAGGTCGAGGTCGTCGAGAGCGCGGCGCTGGGTGACCAGTTTGCAGAAGTCCAGCGCCGGGCCGCGAACGGTTCCGTCGACGGCGTCAGGATCGTCGGGTCCCCAGGTCCACACCGCGCCCGACGGAGCGACGATCTCGTAACGGAAGGGGCGTTCGGGCGGGGTGCGGCCGTTGACCGCGTACGCGTAGTCGCGGGTGCGGACCCCGATGTGCACCACCGCCTTGATGCGGTC
The DNA here is from genome assembly GCF_053588635.1 of Gordonia sp. NPDC003425. Lineage (NCBI taxonomy): Bacteria > Bacillati > Actinomycetota > Actinomycetes > Mycobacteriales > Gordoniaceae > Gordonia > Gordonia sp. NPDC003425. The sequence goes on from NZ_JBSFQI010000005.1 coordinate 127,821, forward strand.
GGTCACCGGTAGCCGCACGCCGAGGGTGTCGACGATGTCGAGGCCGTGGGCCCAGACCTCCATGAGTCGCGCGGTGGCCATCGACGCCGCCGACATCGGCGGCCCGAACCATGGGATCTTCGCACCGTCGGGGACGTCGACAAGGGCGAGAGCCAGGTCGTCGCGGGCGACGCGCCAGTCGTCGAGGATCCGCGCCGGCTCGTGAGCGGCGCCCTCCTCGGCGGCCAGGTCCACGTATCCGGCCGGGTTCTGCGCGGCCTCGGCAAGCACCTCCGCGAACGCCCCCGGGTCGGTCGCCGCCATGGCTGCGATCCGATCGGTCCAGCTCAGATGCGCGATCTGGTGAGCGATCGTCCAGCCGGCGGCCGGGGTCGGCGTCGCCCAGTCCGCGTCGTCGAGCGGGGCAACGAGGTCGTCGAGCTCGGCGTTCGCAGCGGTGAGATCGGCGACGAGTTCGGTGACGATCGACATGAGACCAGCGTCACACAACGCTCCCCAGAAAGCAATCACTCGTGATTGTTTTTGCCTCCGGCAATTTGTACCGGTCCCTTATCCGTAGTGCACGTCCGCGACGCCTTCGGCGAGCAGCGTGCCGTCGTGCGCGATCATCCGGCCCGTGAAAGACGCCACGCGCCTGCCCACCTTGACGGCCTCGACGTCGACGATCACTTCGGCGCCGTGTACCGAGGGCGAGCGGAAGAAGCCGACCGACATGTCGGCGAGCCGGTAGTCGGCGCCGGGCGCCGTGTGCGCCTGCCCTGCAAGCGAGAACGCCTGTCCCACAATGGCGCCGATCACGCCACCGTGCATGGTGTCGAACGTGTTCGCCATCCACGGGTGCGTCTCGACGATGAACCGTAGGGTGTCGCCGGCAAGGTATGGCACATCGACCCGGCCACGCAGCAGATCCACGATGGGGCCGGCGGGCCGCACACCAGCCGCGATCTCTTCGACGATCCGTGCTCCACTGAGGGCGGTGGGGATGGGTTCGGGAAGCCGAATGCCTTGTGCTCGAGCACAATCGGGGATCGGCACCATCATCTCCAGCTCGTCTGTCGCCGACGCCCGGCTCACCGCCACATTGCGCGCGGTGCCGACGCAACAGGCGAGGCCGGTATCCGATGCGATTCGCACGGCGCCGACACCGGTCACGTCGTCGTGCAACTGGAGTTCTGCTGTCGCGGTGAGTCGGTCATCCACCGCGACGTAGCCGATCGCGGAGATGTTGAGTCGGGCCTGCATACAGGGGCCGACGGTCCGGTAATACGGGATTCCGCAAAGGTGGTCAAAGAGCACCGCGAAGGCGGGCAGGTCGATGCGGCCGCGGTGGTCGGCGAACTCGGCACAGAGTTGCTGCTCACACCGGGCCCGGTTGCCCTCCACCTCGAGGTTGCCAACGTGGAACACCGCCATCGGATCGGCGGGCCACCCGACGTCGAATCGTGCGGCAGAGCGGGCGCGATCGGTCATGTCACAGTCCTATCAAGCGATTCGCGGCCCCTCTTGGTCGCTGGTACCTTGTGTGACGAAAGGGACTGGTGATACTGATGGGACGAACTCTGGCTCGCGGCGGCGTTTCGTTGATCGTCGCTGCCGCCGCCACGACGGCAGCTCTGATGGGGACCGCAAACGCTTCGGCCGCGCCGACGCCCCCGACCACAACCGACATCGCGAAACTGTCGATCACGCAGACGCCGAATGTCGGCATCGCCATCAAGAACAACCTGCCCACCGGCGCGTTCGTGGCACCACTCGCCGCGGCGTCGTCCGGCGCGGACGCAACACGCGTCTGGGTGGAACCCATGCCCGGCAACGCATGTCTGACCAGCCTGTCAGGAGCACGGATCGGCATCACCTGGCGCAACGAATCATCCGGCCGTACAGGCACTTCGGTGTTCGCGGCCTGCCGCGGCGCCACCCCGGTGGTCAGTCCCGCGCTGCGGACCGGCACCGGCAAGATCTCCTTCACCACCAGCGTGGTGGGTCGCGGTGGACAGACCTTCACACTCAGCCCGGGGAGCGGCACCATCGATCGGTGACCGCTTCCCCGCTGGTTGAGCTTGTCGAAACCACCGCCACCGGACACGCTCGACGCGAAAGTGGGCACGCTCGACCGGCGTCGTGTGCGCTATCCCCCTTTGAGCCGTAGATCGGTGTCACCAGGTGACACCAAAGTACGGCACAGTCGGTAAGACCGCCGACGGCTCAACCGCTGGCTGAGCTCGCCCCGCCGCCGGTTGATCGCGCTTCCCCGCTGGTTGAGCTTGTCGAAACCACCCCACCGGACACGCTCGACGCGAAAGTGGGCACGCTCGACCGGCGTCGTGTGCGCTATCCCCCTTTGTGCCGTAGATCGGTGTCACCAGGTGACATCAAAGTACGGCACAGTCGGAATGCGGACCTCGGCTCAACAACTGGTTGAGCGCGCCCCGCCGCTGGTTGAGCTTGTCGAAACCACCGCCACCGGACACGCTCGACCCGGATCTGGGCACGCTCAACCCGAATCTGGGCACGCTCGACGGAACGCGGACCCCACCAGCGGAGTAGACAATATTCCAGATCTGTACACTCCTAGGTGAAACAGGTTCTAGATTTGGGCCATGGCCCAGACAGTCACCGAGCTCCTCATCGAACGCTCCGACGACGACTCCGTCGCGGTCCGGTACAACGACCGGCAATGGACCTGGCGGGAGCACATCGACGACGCCCGACACACGGCCGCCGCGGTACTCGCGCGAGCCGACGACACCCGGCCCATGCACATCGGCGTGCTGCTGGGCAACACTCCCACGATGCTCACCGCGCTGGCGGCCGGTGCGCTCGGCGGGTACGTGACCGTCGGGATCAACAACACCCGGCGCGGCGAGGCGCTCGCGAGCGACATCCTGCGCGGCGACTGTCAGATACTGCTCACCGACCCCGAGCACCTCACCCTGCTCGACGGCCTCGACCTGCCCGGGGTCCTCGTCATCGACACCACATCCGACGACTGGGCCGCCGCGCTCGCCGCTGCCGGTGAACTGACCCCGTACTCGGTGCCCACCGCCACCGACCCCTTCATGCTGATCTTCACTTCCGGCACCAGCGGCAACCCCAAGCCGGTTCAGCTGGCGCACATGCTGATTCCGTTCGCCGGCCCTCCGCTCGCGGAGAAATTCGAGATCACCTCCGACGATGTCTGCTATTTGTCGATGCCGTTGTTCCATTCGGCCGCGCTGCTCGGCGGATACTGTGTCGCCACCGCCACCGGCGCCTCGATGGTGCCCGCACAGTTCTCCGCATCGTCGTTCCTCGACGACGTTCGCCGCTACGGGATCACCTACATGAACTACGTCGGCAAACCCCTCGCCTACATTCTGGCCACCCCCGAGCGACCCGACGACGCCGACAACCCGCTGCGTGCGGCGTTCGGCAACGAGGCCACCGACCGCGACATCGACCAGTTCTCGCGACGCTTCGACTGCAAGGTCTGGGACGGTTTCGGTTCCACCGAGCTCGCCATCATCATCACCCGCGAACCCGGCACACCCGCAGGTTCGATCGGTAAGGGGTTTCCCGGTGTGGCGGTGTACAACCCGGCCACCGGAACCGAATGTCCGCCGGCCCAATTCGACGCGAACGGTGCCATCGCCAACGGCGACGATGCGATCGGGGAGATTGTCAATACGAGCGGCCCGGGCATGTTCACCGGGTACTACAACGACCCCGGTACCACCTCGGAACGGCTACGCGACGGAATGTACTGGTCGGGCGATCTCGCCTACAAGGACGCCGACGGGTGGATCTACCTCGCCGGCCGGACCGGCGACTGGATGAGAGTCGACGGGGAGAACATGACCGCGGGCCCCATTGAGCGCATCCTGCAACGCATTCCGGAGATCAGTCAGGTCGCCGTGTACCCGGTTCCCGACGAGCATGTCGGCGACGCAGTAATGGCCGCGCTGGTGCTCAACGACGACACCAAACTCACGCCCGGCGGCTTTGCCGACGCACTTCGCGCGCAACCGGATCTGTCACCCAAGGCATGGCCGACCTTCGTGCGGATCTCGCGGGCATTGCCCACCACCGCCACCAACAAGATCATCAAGCGCCAACTCCGCAACGACGGGATCAGCACCGCCCCTGGAGATCAGTTATGGGTCCGTCCCGCACGCACCACCGAATACCGGACCACCGATAGTGTCTGAACACACGAGCAACACCCTGCCCGAGCTCGGCTACTACGCACTTTCCCGGCATCCGGTCACACCGGCGGAGCTCGTCGCCGAGGCCCAGTTCGCCGAACGCATCGGTCTCGGCGCGGCGTTCGTGTCCGAGCGTTTCAACGTCAAGGACGCAGGCGTCCTCAGCGGGGCCCTCGGCGCGGCCACCTCCCGCATGGGGGTGGCAACGGCCGCGACCAACCACAACACGCGACACCCGATCATCACCGCCACGATGGGCGCCACCCTCGCCGAACTCACCGGCGACCGGTTCGCCCTCGGACTCGGTAGGGGCATCACTCCGCAGTGGCAGATCCTCGGCCTCGATCCGGTCACCGGCGCCCAACTCGCCGACATCGCCGACATACTCCGAAGACTGTGGCGCGGCGAGATGATCATCGGGCACGACGGCCCCGCAGGCACCTATCCGCTGCTCAATCTCGGTGTGACCGTGACACCTTTACCAATCCTGCTGGTCACGATGAGCCCGCGCACACTGGCGCTGGCCGGCCAGATCGCCGACGGTGTGGTGCTGCACACCTTTCTCGGTGATGAGGCCACCACGACGGCGGTGCGAGTGGTGCGCGACGCCGCCGAACGAGCAGGGCGCGATCCCGCCTCCATCCGAATATGGTCGGTGATGGCCACCGTCGGCGACGACCTCGCCGACGACGACCGACTGCGACGGCTCTACGGCCGGCTCGCCACGTACCTTCAGGGCTACCCCGACGTGCTGATGCGGGCCAATGGGTGGAGTCCCGACGACCTCGAGCGGTTGCGTGCCACCGATGCATTCACCGGAGCACACGGCCCCATCGACGCCACCGCGTCGACGGAGCAACTGGTGGAACTCGCAGCCGCGATTCCGCCGCACTGGGTCGCCGACAGCGCGGTCGGCTCGGCGGCGCAGTGCGCCGAAACCGTTGCACACCAGTTTGATCTGGGTGTCGACTCGGTGATCCTGCACGGCGCCACACCCACCGAACTGGCACCGGTCGTCGACGCGTATCGGGCGGTGCGGCCCGCGGGTCGCGACCACCTGTCGGCCAATCCGGGCCGGCTTCGATCACGAGAGGCAGTGGCATGACCACACATGTGCCCGTTCCCGCGGACATCCCCACCGACATCCGCGGCCTCACCCCCGCCTGGATCACCCAACTGCTCCGATCGCACGGTCACGACGTCGAGATCGACGACGTGACCGCCGAACCGATCGGTACCGGCCAGATGGCGAGTTCCTATCGCCTCCACCTCCGCTATTGCGCACCCACGCCGCTGCCCGGCACCATGGTCGCCAAACTGGCCACCGGACCGGAGGCACAGCGCGAATTCGGTTCGGGCGCATTCCGAAACGAAGTCCGTTTCTACCGTGAGCTCGCGCATACCATCCGCGTTCCGGTCCCCCGATGCCACGCGGCGGTGAGTTCGGCGTCGGGCGCCGAATTCGTGCTTCTTCTCGAGGACATCGCCGAGGCTGCACAGGGCGACCAGATCGCGGGATGTTCGGCCTCCCGGGTTCGCGACGTCGCCATCGCGGCGGCGGGTCTGCACGGACCGCGCTGGAACGATGCCGGACTCCTCGCCGACTACCCGCTGCCGACCGACGAGGACCGGGCGCTGATGGAGTCGGTCACCGAACCGATGGCCGACGTCTTCAGGTCCCGCTTCGAACTCACCGCACTGGAGTCGGCCACCGTCGACTGGCTGGTCCGTGATGCCGGCGCCTGGCTGATCGCTCCGATCGAGCACTTCGCGTTGATCCACGGGGATCTCCGCGTGGACAACGTGCTCTTCGGGCCCGACGACGCAGTGACGGTGATCGACTGGCAGACCATCACCACCGGGCATCCGATGCGCGACATCGCATTTCTCGTGAGCACCAGCCTCACAACCGATGACCGGCGGATCAACGAACGCGCCATCGTGGCCGACTACCACCGCGCACTGACCGACTTCGGGGTGGATTCCTCCGCGTACGGACTCGACCAGTGCTGGCAGGATTACGTGACCTCACTCATCCAGGCTCCCCTCATCATCGTGTTCGGTTGCGCAGCAGCACAACCCACCGAACGGGGTGACGCGATGTTCCGGGTCATGTTGCAGCGCGCGGCAGCAGCGGTCGACGACCTTAATCCAGGTGCACTCCGGTGACGAGCCTGGTCATCGGGGCGAGTGGTTTCCTGGGTTCCACACTCACCCGGCACCTGGTCGCCACCGGAGAGGACGTCCGCGTCCTGGTCCGGGAGTCGAGTGACACGAGTGCGATCGACGATCTCGACGTGACGCGGGTGGTGGGGGAACTGTCCGATGCGTCGGCCATCACCGAAGCGATGCTGGGTTGCGACGACGTCTATCACTGCGCGGTCGACACCCGGGCCTGGCTCACCGATCCCGCGCCGCTTTATCAGACCAACGTCGAACTGCTGCGGAACGTACTCGAGGTGGCATCACGGCTTCCGTTGCATCGCTTCGTGTTCACCAGCACCCTGGCCACCATCGGCCGTCGTCGAGGTCGCGTCGTCGACGAGTCGGTGGCGTTCAACTGGAACAGGGCGGCCACCGACTACGTGCGCTCGCGCGTGGCCGCGGAGAACCTGGCCCTGCGATACGCCCGCAAGCACGGCGTGCCGGTGGTCGCCATGTGCGTCTCGAACACCTATGGCCCCGGGGACTTGGCGCCCACCCCGCACGGCGCGTTCGTGGCCGGCGCCGCATTGGGAAAGCTGCCCTTCGGGATTCGGGGGATGCGTTGTGAATCCGTGGGAATCGACGACGCCGCCGACGCGCTGATCCTGGCGGCCGCGCACGGACGCAACGGCGAACGCTACATCGTCTCCGAGCGCTTCATCGATCTCGGCGACGTGATCAAAGTGGCCGCTGCGGCCGCCGGACGCGAGCCACCACGACCCGTGCTCAATCGGCCGACCCTCTACGCCCTGGGTGCGCTGGGTTCGATGCGGTCCACTCTGACGCGTTCCCCCGGGCGGCTGCGGTGGGGCACCGTCCGGCTCATGCATTACATGTCGGAGATGGACCATTCCAAGGCCGAGCGGGAACTGGGCTGGCACCCGCAACCGGTCACCCACGCCATCGCCGCGGGCGCGCAATTCTGGGTGCAGCGCGCCAAAGCTCGCCGGCGTGCCTGACGGCCGGGCGGTTTGCGCCGGATCCGGGGCCGACGTCGGTGGTGGCCGGTTCGCGTGTTCGCGCCGGGCCCTGGACCTCTGGAATCATGACCGTTCATGAGGACGCTTCACAATGCCGACATCCCCTCGTGGCTCGTCACCATCTCGTGGATCAGCGTCGCGCTGGCAGTGTGTTGCGCCGTGCTCGTCACCATCGACATCGTGCGCAGACCGCAACCGATGCCGGTGATGAACCTCGTGTGGCCGATCGTCACCCTGTTCGGCTCGGTGGCCTGGGCGGCGGCGTACCTCTGGTGGTCGCGCGCCCAACCGCGCACCGCGACGGCCGACGACAAGCCCGACGAGTCCATGGACGACATGGACATGGACGACATGGACATGGGCAACGAGTCCACCGACAACGGGGACACGGGCAACGGGGACTCCATGCCGGGCATGACGATGACACCGGCTCTCGGCCTGTCGGGCAAGGAGCATTCGATGCGGGTGTCGACATTCGTCGGTACCTGCCACTGCGGTGCCGGTTGTTCGCTCGCCGACCTCATCGTGGAGTGGGCGGTGTTCGCGGTCCCGGTGGTGGCGGTGCTCGGCGGATGGCATTGGCTGTTCGCCGACTCGATCTACGCCGAATGGGTGCTGGCCTACATCGTCGCCTACATCATCGGCATCGCCTTCCAGTACTTCTCCATCGCGCCGATGCGCGGCCTCGGCGTGGCCGACGGACTCAAGGCCGCCATCAAAGCCGACACCTTGTCGATCACGTCCTGGCAGGTGGGCATGTACGCGACCATGGCCGTGGTGCAGTTGGCGATCATGCCCGCCTGGCTCGACGGACGTCTGGCCGTCAACACCCCGGTGTTCTGGGCGATGATGCAGATCGCGATGGTGGTCGGTTTCGCCACCGCCTACCCGGTCAACTGGTGGCTCATCGGCACCGGCATCAAGGAACGCATGTAGCCAGGAATGCTCAGCGCAGCAGACCGGCGAGTTCGGTGAGGCTGTAGGGCGCCGCCTCCTTGTGGTCGCGGTAGGCGATGAAGGTGGGTTGCTGCGGATCGAACCGCCCGATGAATCCGCCGGAGACACTGAAGATCTGACCGGTGATGTCGGCGGCGGCGTCACTGGCCAGAAACGTGTACATGGGGGCCACATAGTCCGGCGGTGCCGGGTCGAGCGCGGCGTCGCGAGTGAACTCGTCGAGAATCCCCCTGCTGTGCAGGTCCTCGATGTGGCGGACGTAGTCGTCGCCCGACGACAAGCGCGACTTGGCGCCCGGCATCACCACGTTCACCCGTACACCTGTGCCCCGTAGATCGCCCGCCGCGGCCAGCGCGAGCGCGTTCACCCCGCCCTTGGCCGCGGGATAGCCACTGCCCCCGAAGGTTCCCAGCGACGCCGCCGAGCCGGTCAGCACGATCGAACCCGTCCCCTGCTCGACGAACACGCGACCGGCGGCCCGGGTGAGGAAGAACGCGCTCATCAGATGCGCGTCCACCTGCGCCCGGAACTCGTCGGGCTCGATCGTCAACACCGTCGACCCGGCGGGCTCGGCGATGCCCGCACAGTTGATCGCGATGTCCAGCGCACCGAATTGCGCCAGTGCGGTGTCGACCATCTGCTGGGCGACACCCTCGTCACCGGCAGAACCGCAGACGCCCACCGCATATCCTGCGCCGCCGACGATCTCGGCGACCGTATCGTCGACGGCCGTCTTGTCGCGCCCGTTGATCACCAACGACACACCGCGACCCGACAACGCGTAGGCCACGGCCAGGCCGATGCCCCGGGTGGCACCGGAGATGACGGCCACCCGGCCGGCGAGCCGCGCGTCTACCGGCATGTCGGGTGTCATCACACCGAGCTGCCGACAGGGGTGATCGGCAACGACGTGCCCCGGTCGACGAATTGGAAGTCGGCTCCCGAGCTGAAGCGCACCAGTGCCACCTCACCCGACTCCTCGAGGGACTCGTGCGACACCGAGAATGTGACCACCAGGGCTGTGCCGTCGTCGACGGCCGACGCCACCACCCAGTGCGGATCGACCGCGGTGGCGATGGCCTGCAACGGCTCGGTGTGGTCCTCGTCGAACAAGGTGATCCATCCGCCGTCGGCGCGGGCCGGCGATTCGTGCGGAATACGCACGGTGACACCCGGACCCGTCGCCTCGGCGGTCACCCCGGTGTACTGCACCGGGCCGAGTACCGGATGTAGTGACATCACGCCGGCCAGTCCGGCCGCGTCCGGGGGAAGCCGCAGCGCCGCGCGCAGCCGGTCTGCGGCCAGCCCGGCGATACCGGTCAGCTGCTTGCGATAGATCGCGGTGACCTGTTCGGCGTCGGCGGCGTGACGACGCAGCGACACCAGAAATCCCAGCGCGAGCAGTTGGTGTTGCAGTGCCACCTCTTCGGCGATCCGCACCAGCGCGGTCGCCGACCATTCGCGGAACTGCAGGTCGTCGCGCAGCGCGCCGCGGTAGTCGATGTGTCCGTCGGTCGCGCCGGGGTCGATGTCGCTCAATTCCACGGTCGCGGCGTGACGGCTGAACATCTCCTCCGCATCGGCCGGCAGCGGCAACTCCTCGCGGTCGGGTTCGATGGTCACCGTCCACGCGCAGTGCGGATGCCGGTCGGCGGGCCGTCGCGGTGGCCGGTGGATGGGCCGGATCCGGGCGCGCCGGTTGGTGGCGATCGCGGTGGCGTCGAATGTCGGGTCCTCGATGTCGTGGCACATCGCCGTGACGTACTCGTCGCCGAGAGGTTCCACATCCATCAGTGCGCCACAGTGATTCAGCACAAAAGCACCGTGATAGCGGTCGGTGATCTCATAGCGGAAGTCCATGAATTGCGGCGGCGCGCCGATATCGAGTTGCAGGCACTTGAACATGTCCTCGACACCGTCGCCGTCGATACCGAGGGCGGTCCGCATCCGCGCGGTATACACCGGGCTGGCCGCCATCCACTCCTCGATGGCGACCCGGGTCATCGTCTCCCGACCGAAGGCACTGATCAGGTGCGCCATGCCGCTGCGGTCGATGAGCTGACCGGACAACAGCAGTTCCGGGACGATGGTGGCGAGTTGATTCTCGGTGAGGTCGGAGTACGTCCGGGCCGGTGACGTCATCTCGATGGTCACCAGAATTCGACAGGTGACTTGCCGAAGGGATACCAGCCCGGCTGATCCCCGGTGGCCTTCTCGATCCGCTTGAGCATGCCGTCGCTCATCGCGTTGTCCTTGAGGAGTTCGATGAACAGCGCCGACACGTTGCCGTAGTCGAAGAAGTCACGCTGCCAACGGAACTGGAAATTGCCACCGTACTTGAACCAGCTGCCCTGGATGCCCTCGAGCGCGTAATGGGTGCCGTCCTCACGGGTCCGGTCATAGACCTGCTTCCAGAAGCCGATCATGTCGCCGGTCGTGTCGTCGATCACCCATTGCTGATACGGATAGGTCCACCCTTCGAGACCCTCCATCTCCTGCCCGAGTGCGATGTCGCGGATCTCATCGCGGCCGACGGCCATGAAATCCTTTTCGGGACCATAGTTCCAGCCGTAGGTGGCGTCCTCGGTGTAGAAGTCCGCCAACGGTTTCCAGTCACCCGCCTTTTCCGCTTCGATGTTCGCGGCGAGCCACCGTTGCTTCATCTCCTCGAGTTCGGCGCGATCGAACGGCCCGGTGTTCTGTGTCATGTGCATTACCTCTGTTCGTCCCTGTGTTCGTCGTCGATGGTCTCGACGATTCTCAGCGCCTGGGTCGGGCAGTACTGCACTGCCGCTTCCACCTCGGCGCGTTGACTCTCGTCCGGATGGGGATCGAGGATCTCCACGTGATCCTTCTGCGCGGAGAACACATCCGGGGCCTCCAGCTCGCACATCCCGTGCCCTTGGCAGATATCGAGATCCACCTCGATTCGCATACCGGCGCTCCTACCGAACCCGCCTGCGGTACCGCACCACGCATGGCTGCTGGAGTTGGACCACCATCTTCGAATGGTCGTTGCGGTAGGTGTCGGCCGGCTGAGCCATCTCGAAGTCGTAGTTCTGGAACAGCACCGAGAAGATCGCCTTCAGCTGCATGATGGCGAACTGCGCACCCACACAGCGATGTCGACCGGCGCCGAAGGGGATCCACGTCCACCGGTTCACCAGATCCTCCTGCCGCGGCTTGTCGTACCGCGTCGGGTCGAAGCTGTTCGGTTCGGGAAAGTCCTCGGGCAACCGGTTGGACACCGCGGGCGACACCGCGATTGTCTGACCCGCCTTGATCTCGAAGTCCTCGATGTGAAAGTCCTCCTGCACCAGCCGCATGAGGATGATCAGCGGCGGGTGCAGACGCAGTGTCTCCTTGAACGCGTTCTCCAGCTTGGGCATCTGCCGGGTGTGGGCGAACGTGTATTCGGGCCGCTCCCCTTCCGGGGTATCGCCGTAGATCGCGTCGAGCTCCTCGTACACCTCGCGCATGTAGTCCGGATTGCACAGCAACTCGATCAGCGTCCACGCCGAGGTGCCCTGCGTGGTGTGGTGGCCCGCGAACATCATGGAGATGAACATGCCGGTGATGGTGTTGGCATCGAATCCCACCGACACCAGCACATCCATCAGATCGCGATCCTCCTTGCTCTCCGGAGGATTCGCGATGCGCTCGGTCATCACTCCTTCGATGAACGTCACCAGTTCTGCGCGCGCGGCATCGCGCCGGCGGAAGCTGTCGATGTCGGCGTGCATGTCGACATAGGCCATCGGGTCGGTGCCGCGTTCGAGGTCGTGGAAGAGCTCGGAGATGTGCTTGTCGAGCTGTTCGCGGAACTTTCGTCCGATCAGGCAGGCCGAGGAGGTGTACATGGTGAGTTCCCCGAAGAACTCCAGGAGATCGATCTCGCCCTCGTCGCCCATCCGCTCCACCATGCGTTCCACCTCGTGGGGGATGGTGACGGCGTGCAGTTTCATGTGCGAACCCTTGAGGGCCGCATTGTGAATCGCCTCGGAGCGCTTCTCGGGACTGGTGTCGAATACCACCCCCTCGCCGAACACCGGCGTCATGAACGGATACGCCGCGGCCTGATCGAGCAGCTCGTCGGGCGCCCGGAAGAACTCCTCGTTGGCCAGCGCGCCGGACACCAGCACCACCTCGCGGTCGGCGAGCTGGAACTGTCCCACGTCGCCGCACTCTTCACGGACGCGCCAGAACAGAGAGATCGGATCGGTCGCGAGCTCGTGGAGGTGGCCGTATTCGCCGTCTCCTCCGGAAACCCGCTTGGGGGTGGTCAGGGTGGTCACTGGTTGTCTCCTTCGCCGTTCTTGTCGCGCTTGATCGCGCCTTCGGCCTCGACTTCGACGACACGCATGTGCGCGCCGCGGGGCATGCCGACGATGGCCGAGATCGCCTGTGCAATGTGTTCGGGCTGAAGAAAATTGCCGTGCCGGGCCAATCCGTGGGAGATCCACGAATTGAGCATCTTCTCCATCACCTCGGGTTCGAGGTTGAAACCCATCCCGGTGATGGTCTGGCCCGGCCGGACGATGCTGGCGCGCACGCCGGTCCCCTCGAGTTCGAGTTGCACCGTGGCGACAAGTCCGTCGACACCCATCTTCGCGGCCACGTAGGCCGACGACCAGGGCCGTGGGTGGACGGCCACATCCGAGCCGATGAACACGAAATCGCCACGGCCCCTCTCGATCATGCCCGGCACGATGGTGCGGTACAGCCGGTGGGCGCCGACGAGGTGGATGTCGACCTGCGACGCGAAGTCGGCCTCACTCATCTCGTAGGAGAGCCCCACGTCGAGGTCGCCGGCACCGGAGATCGCGATCTCGATCGGACCGAGCGCGGCTTCGGCCTTGGCGACGCAGTCACGCACCGCGACCTCGTCGGTGACGTCGAGCGGCACCGCGACCGCTTCGCCACCGGACGCGGTGATCGCCTCGGTCAGTTCCTGCAGCTTCTCCACCCGGCGTGCCGCGAGCGCCACCGGATAGCCTGCGGCGGCGAGGTATTCGGCGGTGGCGGCGCCGATTCCCGAGGATGCACCGGCAACCAGGACGGGTCTGCGTTCGGGATGAGGAATGTAGGCCATCAGCGCACCGTCACCTTCACCGGGAGCGACGCGAAGCCGCGCACATTCACCGAGTGCACACGTTCGGCGTTGTCGGCGTCGATCTCCACGGCGCGGATCGAGCGCATCACCTCGCCCAGACCGATGTTGGCCTCCAGTCGCGCCAGATGCGCGCCGAGGCAGAAGTGTGTTCCCATACCGAAACTCATCAGTGCCTGCCCGCAATCCCGGCCGATCTGATACCGGCCCGCGTGATCGAACACGTCTTCGTCGCGGTTTGCCGACCCCACGAGCAGCAGCACGCGTTGACCGGCGGGGATCACGTGGTCGCCGTACTCCACGTCGGCGGCGACCTTGCGCAACACCATCTGGGTGGAGTTGTCGTAGCGCAGCGTCTCCTCCGTCCATCCCGGGACCGCGTCGGGGTCGGCGAACACCTTGGCCAGTTCGTCGGGGTTGCGCCACCCCCAATACAGGGCATTGGCAAGCAGTTTGGTGGTCGTCTCGTTTCCGGCCACCACCATCAGCACCATGAACCCGACGATCTCGTCCTCGGTCAGCGCCGTCGTACCGCCGGCCTCGTCGTCGATCTCCGCGGTGATCAGCGCCGAGAGCAGATCCTCGCCGAGGTTCTTGCGTCGCTCGGCGATCATGGCCGAGTAGTACTTGTGCAACTCGAGGTAGGCGTAGACCGCCGCATCGGGAATGTCGAGGACTCCCTCCTCGCGATGCAGCAACAGATCGGACTGGTGGCGCAGATGTGCACGATCGGATGCCGGCACTCCGACGAGTTCGGAGACTACGTCCATCGGGAGCAGCCCGGCGAAGTCGGCGACGTAGTCGAACTCGCCCTTGTCCAGGCATTTGCTCCAATGTTGTTGCGTCAGTTCGGCGATCCGCCCGGCGAGATCGTTCACCCGGCGCGGCGTGAATCCCTTGGACACCAGCTTGCGGATACGCATGTGCTTGGGATCGTCCATCGCGAGGAACGACATCGACTTGTGCGCGTCCGGCCCGTACGACGACGGGTCCATCGACACACCCCACGCGTTGGACAGATTCACGCTGTCGCGAAACGCGTTGCGCACGTCCTCATGCCGGGCGAGTGCCCAGAAGTCGAGGTCGGAGTTGTAATAGACCGGCGCCTGCTCGCGCAGCTGAGCGTAGGTCGGGTACGGGTCCTCGTGAAATGCGTAGGCGTACGGGTCGAATGGGACCCGTTGCTGCATTCCCGCTACCGCAATGGTGTCGGTCATCGATATTCCTCCGTTGCTGGTACTCACCCCGACGCCGGCCACGGCCCGGGGTTGAATCAGGGCTGGGTTCGGTTGAGGATGAGGCGCGCCGCGGCAACGAGCCGCTCCGATGTCTGTTCGTAACTGAGGTGTCCCATGCCGGCGTGCACAAGACCACCCGCGTAGAGCATCTCGATCGCGTCGACCACCGGCCCGGGGTCGACCGGATCGACGTTCAGGGCATGCGCGAGTCGCTGGCGGATGAATCCGCCGATCCGCAACCGCAGGTGTTCGACGTCGGGATCGGTACCGAGAAGCGCCACGGTGACCGCACCGCCGAGCTGCCCCTCCCCCGCCACCACCATCGACACGTCGCGCAGCACCTGCGCGACCCGTTCGTCGGCGGGCAGTGCCGGGTCGGATTCGGGAACCCCGTCGGCCAGGCGGCGCCAGAACACCTCGGCCACGAGGTGGCTCTTCGACGAGAAGTACGTGTACGCGGTGGCCGGTGCCACCCCGGCGCGCTTGGCCACCGACCGCACGGTCAAACCGTCGAAACCGTCCGTGTTCAGCACTTCCACCGCGGCGTCGGTGAGCCGGGCAACCGTTTCGGCCTGCTGTTGCGTCAGGCGTCGGCGGGTCGATTCCTGCGACACGGGGCTGGACATGTGGTGGACGTTACACTAGCGTCGAACGGGAGTCCAGACACCTGTCCAGATGGAGTTCCAGCACATGCCCCTCAGACCTGAATCCGCGTCGGATCTACTCATCGACGGCAAACTCGTTCCCGGTGGCGGCGGGACCTTCGAGATCCTCAACCCGGCCACCGAGGAAGTCATCGGGCGGGCGGCCGACGCCACCACCGCCGACATGGACGCCGCGATCGGCGCGGCGCGGCGCGCCTTCGACACCACCGACTGGGCGCGTGATCATGCCCTGCGCGCCCGCTGTCTGCGGCAACTGCGCGACGCGCTACGCGGCCACATCGACGAGCTGCGGGAGCTGACGGTGGCCGAGGTCGGGTGCCCGGTGTTCCTCACCCACGGACCCCAGCTCGAGGGCCCCATCGACGATCTGGGCTACTTCGCCGACCTGGCCGAGAGTTACACATGGACAACAGATCTCGGCGAGGCCAAGCCGATGGGTCTGAAGAATCGTCGCGAGGTGCGTGCCGAGGCGGCCGGTGTGGTGGGCGCGATCACACCGTGGAACTTCCCGCACCAGATCAACTTCGCCAAGATCGGGCCGGCGCTGGCCGCGGGCTGCACGGTGGTTCTCAAGCCCGCACCCGACACCCCGTGGTGCGCAGCCCTGGTGGGCACGGTGATCGCCGAGGAGACCGACTTCCCGCCCGGCGTGATCAACATCGTCACCTCCAGCGATCACGCGCTCGGAGCACAGCTCGCCGAGGACCCGCGTGTGGACATCGTGTCGTTCACCGGATCCACCGCGACCGGCAAGAAGGTGATGGCTTCGGCCGCAACCTCACTCAAGAAGGTGTTCCTCGAACTCGGCGGCAAGTCGGCGTTCATCGTGCTCGACGATGCCGACCTCGCCGCCGCCTGCTCGATGGCCGCGTTCGCGGTGGTCACCCATGCCGGGCAGGGCTGCGCCATCACCACCCGGCTCCTGGTGCCCCGCAACCGACTCGACGAGGCCATCACCGCCACCCGCGATTCACTCGCCGGACTGGCCGCCGGGGACCCCAGCGACTCCGGAACCATCTGCGGCCCACTGATCTCGGCCCGGCAGCGCGACCGCGTCGAGTCCTACATCGCACTCGCGCGCGACGAGGGCGGCACCATCGAGATCGGCGGCACCCGTCCCGGCGACAAGGACACGGGCTACTTCGTGTCGCCGACCCTGATCTCTGGTGTCGACAACTCCAGCCGCGTGGCGCAAGAGGAGATCTTCGGCCCCGTTCTGGTGATCATCGGCCACGACGGCGACGACGACGCCATCCGCATCGCCAACGATTCGCCGTACGGATTGTCGGGGGCGGTGTGGGGCACCGATCCCGATCGGATCGACAAGGTGGTCAACGGCGTTCGCACCGGCACCATGTCGATCAACGGTGGCATCTGGTATTCGGCCGACGTGCCGTTCGGCGGCTACAAGCAATCCGGCATCGGGCGCGAGATGGGGGTGGCCGGTTTCGAGGAGTACCTCGAGACCAAGGCCGTGGCCACCCCGGCCTGATCGTCCACCCCCATCACGCCCACACCCTTCGCACCCGACATCATTCGACATACAGAGAGCAGGCATCGCACATGGACTCACTTCGCTTCAGGGACAAGACAATCATCGTCACCGGCGCCGCCGGTGGGATCGGCGAGGCCTACGCGAGGGCGCTCGCGGCCGAGGGCGCATCGGTGGTGGTTGCCGACCTCAACGACGAGGCGGGCGAGAAGGTCGCCGCCGACATCGGTGGGCGGTACGTCCACACCGATGTCTCCGACCCGGACTCGGCACTCGCACTGGCCGAGGCCGCCGCCGAAGCCACCGGTCGCGTCGACGGCCTCATCAACAACGCGGCCATCTACGGCGGCATGAAACTCGACTTCCTCATCACCGTCCCGTGGGACTACTACAAGAAGTTCATGAGCGTCAATCTCGACGGCGCACTCAACGTCACCCGCGCGGTCTACCCGAAGATGACCTCGGGCGGCGCCATCGTCAACCAATCCTCCACCGCCGCATGGCTCTACAGCGGCTTCTACGGGCTGGCCAAGGTGGGGGTCAACGGCCTGACCCAACAGCTGGCCGTGGAACTGGGCGGACAGAACATCCGGGTCAACGCCATCGCGCCGGGCCCCATCGACACCGAGGCAACCCGTACCACCACGCCCAAGGAGATGGTCGACGACATCGTGAACCGGTTGCCGCTCAAACGTTTCGGCACCCCCGAGGACCTGGTGGGCATGTGCCTGTTCCTGTTGTCCGACGAGGCGTCGTGGGTCACCGGGCAGATCTTCAACGTCGACGGAGGACAGGTCATCCGCTCATGACCGAGACCGTCGCCCCACCGCGACTGGGGTACGTGGGCCTGGGCAACATCGGTGGCCCGATGGCGGGCCGCCTCGCCAAGGCGCCCGGTGGCCTCACCGTGTTCGATCTCGCCCCCGACGCCGTCGAAAGGCTGGTCGACCAGGGCGCCCGCGCGGCCGGCTCCCTGGCCGAGCTCGCCGACGCCGCCGACATCATCGGCATCTGCGTCGTCAACGACGACCAGGTGCGCACGGTGGTCGCCGGCGACGGTGGACTGCTCTCGGCGGCACGCCCGGGCACCATCATCACGGTGCATTCCACGATCAGCCCGGCCACCGCCGTCGCACTGGCCGCGACCTGCGCCGAACACGGGGTGACACTGCTTGATGCGCCGATCTCCGGTGGTGCGCCCGGTGCGGAGCAGGGCCGGCTCGCGATCATGGTCGGTGGACCGCGCGAGGCCTACGAACGCCTCAAAGAACCCTTTTCGGCGGCCGCGGACATGCTGGTGCACGCGGGCAGCGAGGTGGGTTCGGGAACCAAGATGAAGCTGGCGCGCAACCTGCTGCACTTCATCTCGTTCACCGCGGCCACCGAGGCATCGCGGCTGGCCGAGGCCGCAGGCATCGACATCGCGAAACTCGGCAAGGTGGTGCGCCACACCGATGCCATCACCGGCGGGGCCGGTGCGATCATGCTCCGCGACACCACGGCGCCCATCGATGCCGACGATTTCTGGTACGGCGTGTTCACCCACGTGCGAGCCTTGGGCGAGAAGGACCTGTCGCTCGCACTCGACCTCGGGGCCGAACTCGGCGTGGACCTGCCGCTGGGCACCCGTGCCCGCGCCGATCTCGCCGCCGGCCTCGGGGTTCCGCATCGCGAAGGAGAGAAATGACCAACGTCGAAGAATCCGCCCCCACCGACCAGCGTCGCCGTGGCCTGGAGATGATGTCGAAGGTGTACGGCTGGGAGATGTCCGACGGCCCGGGTCTGCACTTCGCGCACACCGCCGACCAGCTCTTCGCCGAGGTGTGGTCGCGGCCCGCGCTGAGCATCCGGGACCGCCGGCTCATCCTGCTCGGCGCGCTGGCCGCGTCGGGTCAGGTCGACGTCGCCGAGATCCAGGCGGGCGCCGCGCTGACCAATGAGGAACTCACCCCCGAACAGCTCGAGGAGATCGCACTGTTCCTGTGCTACTACGTGGGCTGGCCGATCGGCACCAAGATGAACATGATGTTCGGCCAGGTGATCGGCAAGCACCGCAGTGGAAGGGGCTAGCCTTCGGGATATGTCCCAGGCCATCACCTTCACCGAACTCACCCGCGGACAGGGTCATTCGATCATGTCGGCCACCCCCGGACCGGATCTGGCCCGTCACGGCTACACCGAGACCGAATACTCGGCTCGGGGGGTGGCGCGACGTTTCGCGACCGTCGACGACACGGCCACAGGTATCGAAGAAGCGGGTACGGCCCCCTTCGTGACGCGGATCCTGGTGCGCCGCCCCGCCGCCGATTCCGCCTTCGACGGTCACGTCGTCGTCGAGTGGTTCAACGTGAGCAGCGGCAACGACTCGGCACCGGAGTACACCTACCTCGCACCGGAGATCATCCGTGCCGGCTCGGCGTGGGTCGGGGTGTCCGCGCAGTACACCGGGATCGCCGGCGGTCCCGATTCGGTGGATCTGGAGACCACCGGCACCGGCGCCGCGGGAGTCTCCCAGCAGGGCCTGGCCGCCAAGGATCCCGATCGCTACGGCGAACTCTCCCACCCCGGCGATGCCTACTGTTACGACATCTTCGGAACGGTGACCAAGGCGTTGCACGACAACGGTTCCCTCGGCCATCCGCTGTCCGGACTGTCGGTACGACGCGTGATCGCCGCCGGGGAATCGCAATCCGCGATGGCACTCACCACCTACGTCAACCTGTTCACCCGCGTACACCGCGCCATCGACGGCGCCCTGATCCACTCGCGGCCGGTGGGCGCACTCCCGGCCCACCCCGACTCGCCGGCAGTGGACATCTCGTCGGCGTATCACGGCGCGCCGGTGCCCATCTCCGCGGACTGCGGCATTCCGGTGTTCGTGGTGCAGACCGAGACCGACGTGCTCACCGACTTCGACTACGTCCGTGCCCGTCAACCCGATTCGGAGGTGCTGCGCGTGTGGGAGGTGGCCGGTAGCTCCCATGCCGACATCGTCCAGATCGGCGAGTACGAACATCTGCTCGGCTGCCCCAATCCGGTGAACCGCGGGCAACAGGTCTTCGTGCTGCGTGCGGCCCTGCACCACCTGCGCGGCTGGATCGATGAGGGCGTCTCACCACCGACGGCCGAGCCGCTCGCGGTGCTCCTCGATCGCACACCGCCCGGCTACGCTCTCGACGAGGCCGGAAACGTCCGCGGCGGGGTGCGGACACCGTGCGTCGACGTGCCCACCGAGGTGCTCAGTGGCGTGTTGACCGGCGACGCACCGCGGATCTGCATCCTGTTCGGCTCCACCACGCTGATGTCCGAAGATGCTCTACGGCAACGCTATACGGACCCCGACGACTATCTCCACCAGTACGTCGCCGCCACCGATACCGCGATCGGGCGCGGCATGATCCTGCCCGCCGACCGCACCGCGGTGCTGGCCGACGCCCGGCCCGACCCGATCCCAACCGAAAGCGAGTAGGCCCATGAAGTTCACCCTGGAGGACATCTCGCAGGAGGAGATCCTTCGGCGCCACACCACCTTCGAACCACTGGTGGACTCCGTACGCGACCTGATCGACGCGGTGATCCGCACCGAGGTGGACGACGAGGTGCTGCACGACGCGCGCGAGGTGATCGCGGAAGTAGTGGATCGGCTGCGCAGCAGGCAGATCGACGGACCGTACGGGGTCCGCCACACCAGCGACTACGTCGGGATGCCATGGGGCAACGCGGTGATCGGAATGCGCAACGCGATCGCGCCGCCGCTGCGCACCGTCAAGGCCGACGGCGAGGCCAGCGCGACATTCACCCTCGGGGCCGCCTACGAGGGCCCGACCGACCACGTACACGGCGGCGTCTGCGCGATGGTGCTCGATCACGTCCTGGGTGAGGCGGCCAGTCTCGATCACGTGCCGTGCTACACGGGCACCATCTCGGTGCGGTACCTGCGGCCCACCCCGCTCGGCGAGCTGCACGTCCGTGCCTCCATCGTCGAGCGCGACGGCCGCAAGAAGATCGTGCGCGGCACGATCTCGGACGCCGACGGGGCCACCGCGGAGGCCGAGGGCATCTTCATCGTGCCCAAGGAGTGGACCGGGCCGATGCCGCATGTCTTGCGCGAGGACAACTGAGCGCAAGCACCGGATGATCCTCGGCCCCGTCCCGATCGCCGGGCAGGCCCATCAGGCACCGAGATAGGCGTTCTCCACGCGCGAGACATCCGCCGCGAGTTCGGCGGCATCGGCTCTCATACGGATCTCTCCGTGCACCAATACAAGTGCACGGTCGGCGACCTCGAGAGCGAGACGGACATGCTGTTCCACCAGCAACACCGACATGCCCGCGTCGGTGGCCACCTCCCGCAGCACGGTCAGGATGGATTCGACCACCACCGGTGCCAAACCCATGCTCAGTTCGTCGATCGCCAGCACCTTGGGGTGCTGGACGAGCGCTCGCGAGATGGCGAGCATCTGCTGTTCTCCGCCGGAAAGCGCTCCGGCCTTCACCTTTCGGCGATCGCCCAGTGCCGGGAAGCGATGCACTGCCTCATCGACGGCAGCGGCGGACGCACCCCGACGACGGGCATGCACCGCCAGCCGCAGATTCTGCTCCACCGTGAGGTTGCGGAACAGTGCGCGATCATCGGGAACCAGTACGAATCCGGCTCGCACCGCGGCCCGGGGATCGCCCGACTTCAGATCGGCACCCCCGATCGCGACCCGGCCGCTCACCCTGGCCAGAAAGCCGGCGATCGTTTCGAGCAAGGTGGTCTTCCCGGCACCGTTGGGACCGAGAATCGTCACCACTTCGCCCTCGTCGATGTCGAGGTCGACGTCGCGCACGCACGGGTTCGTCCGTCCATGGCCGGCGTGAAGTCCACGGCATTCGAGCATGGTCACGAGATCGACTCCTCTTCAGGCTCAACTGAGCCGAGGTAGGCGCTGACGACCTGCGCATCACGTCTGATCTCCGCCGGAGTGCCGGTGGCGATGACCGCACCGAGATCGAGCACGATCACCCGGTCGCAGTAGTTGAGAACCAGATCCATGTCATGGTCGATCAGCAGCGTGGCAATTCCCAACGACCGCATTGCGACGAGACGCTCACCCAACCACTGGCTCTCACCCGTGTCGAGACCCGCGGCCGGTTCGTCGAGCAAGGCCACCCGCGGCCGGCCCGCCAGCATCCGTGCCACCGATACGAGCTGACGTTGCCCTTGCGAGATATCGGATGCCGCCACGTCGGCAAAACGTTCTATCTCCAAGAGACGTAATACCGAATCGACGACATCCGCGGCATCGCTCCCAGCGTGAATCGCACCGGCAGTGACGTTCTCACGAACGGATAACTCGTCGTAGAGTTCGATGTCCTGGAAGGTCCGCCCGAGTCCCGCCCGGCTACGTCGGTGTGGTGACATGGCGTCGATCACGTTGTCGCCGAGCATTACCCGACCGCGGGACGGCACAAATCCGCTGATAGCGTCGACCAGAGTGGTCTTACCTGCGCCGTTGGGACCGATAAGGCCCACGATCTCCCCGGGATTCACGGTGAAACTCACATGGTCGACCGCACGAACGGATCCGTAGCGCACAGAGATGTCGTCAAACGTGAGCGACGCCGTGTCCGTCGAGGCCTCGGCAGCCGGAGCCAGTACCTTCGACAGACCCGCATCGGATCCCGAAAGCGTCGCTACCGCCACACTCCTGCGGGACGGCAGCAACCGCAACGGGATTCGGTGAATGTAGCCGACGAGACCGTCCGGGCTGGTCACCACCACGACGACCAGCAACAGACCGCTGGCCAACAGGTAGTAGTCGCCGAAGCCTGCGTACCTGTCGCTCAGGAAGTACAGCACGCCACCCGGCGCCATCACACCGGCGAGTAGCCCTCCCGATATCGATGTGACACCGGCCACGTAGAACACGGCGAACAACCCGATCCCGGCGAAGACCGAATACGTGCCCGCAGTGGCGACGGTCTGCTGATAGGCGAGCAGCGCCCCGCCGAGCCCGGCGATGAACGACGCGATCGCGAACGCGAAGACTTTCGTGCGGCCCACGTTGGTCCCCGATGCCGCCGCCGACCTCTCGTTGTCACGGACCGCCAGCATCGCCGCGCCGAGGCGACCGCGGCGCAGGAGCGCCACCCCCACACCGACGAGAACGAGGATGACAACGCACATAGCGCCGAAGGCGAACCGCGGATAGCCCTCGCCCGCGCCGATTCCGAAGTCGATGCCGAAAAGAGTCGGTCGCGCGATAGGTGCTCCCTGAAGTCCGCCGTTGAGACTCGGATTACGGAACCAGAAAGCCTCCAGGAACACTGCCAGCGCCAGCGTCACCACCATGAGCGGAAGCCCGCGCACACGAAGGGCGGGCAGACCCACCACGATCCCGATGACCGCCGCGGCACCGGCCGCCAGCAACGGTGCAAGCGGAAACGGTACACCCAGGCCGTCACCCACCCTGCTGAGCGCGAAGGCGCCGGCGCCGGCCAATGACAGCTGAGCGAGCGAAACCTGCCCCGCGTATCCGGTGACCACCACCTGAGACAATGCGATGATCGCGAAGATGATGGTCATGATCACCGCGAGGCGTACGCTCCCGCTGGTCGCGAGTAGGGCCAGGACACCGACCGCGAGGCCCGCAAGCGCCGCCCACGTAACATGACGTGGCCGCGGGGAGCGGCCGAGCACCCGCCGGGTAACCGCTCCCCGGCCGGGAAGTGGCTGGCCCCGAACGAGAAGAAACACCACGATGAGCAGCAGCGGAACCGCTTCGGCCACACCGGCTTGCGGAAACCAGTTGACGGTCGACTGCAGGTTCGCCGCCTCTGACTGGAGCATGCCGATCACGTATCCGGCCACCACGGTGACCGCGATGCTCGTGAAGTTGCCCACCAGTGCGGCCGCCAGCGCGGGCACGATGAACATCGTGTACGCCACCGGGTTGAGCGGAACGATCGGCGCGATCAGTATCCCACCCACCGCTGCGGTCGCCGATGAGAGCGCCCAGTTGCTCACCGCGATGCGATCCGGCGAGAGTCCCGACAGCACCGCCCCCTTCTCGGACTCGGCCGCGGCCTCGGTGGCGAGGCCGAAACGCGAATAGCGCAACACCAGTCCGGCGCACAACGCCAGTCCGGCCACGGCCACCGCGAGCCACAGCCGATCGGTGGAGATCGCGCCGCCGCCAATGCGTAGTGCCCGGGTCACGAAAATCGGTCCGACGGTCGGGCTCTGATCGCCGATTCGCAAACTGATCAGCGCCTGCAGTACCAGCATCACGCCGATTGCCGCCACCGCCTTGGCCAAGACCGGTGCCCGGCGCAACGGCCGGAACACCGCCAGATAGAGCACGACACCCACAACTGCGGCCAGCATCACCGACAACGCCATGGCCGGCAGCACAGCCCAATTCCCACCGAGGTCGACGGTTGCGTCGAACCCGGGAATCGGATTCAGCAGTTGACCCTGGCGCAGATAGGCGTAGGTGTACGCGGCGAAGAGCGCGACCGCCCCGGTGGCGAAGTTGACGACCCCGGAGCTCTTGAAGGTCATCACCAGCGCCAGGCCCAGCGCGGCGTACACCGCACCGTTGCCCAGCCCGAGCAAGAGGAACGTCACATGCTGCGTCACGGGTTGTGATCAGCCTGCGTTGATCACGGTCGTGTTCGTCAGTGTCGCGGTGTCGGT
Source organism: Gordonia sp. NPDC003425 (assembly GCF_053588635.1). Taxonomy (NCBI): domain Bacteria; kingdom Bacillati; phylum Actinomycetota; class Actinomycetes; order Mycobacteriales; family Gordoniaceae; genus Gordonia; species Gordonia sp. NPDC003425. The sequence goes on from NZ_JBSFQI010000005.1 coordinate 152,336, forward strand.
CACGTCACTCATGAGAATCGCCTTGCTGCACAACGCCGTCAGCTGAGGAAACGCGCTTCCGTTGCAGGTGAAGGTGATGCCAGGCGCGGCAGCGAGCGGCACGTTCTTCGCCGTTGCGTACGCGGTCGCGATCTGTTCGGCCGACACCTGCCCGGCAGGCAACGTCTTGCCCACCCCGGCCAGCGACATGACCACCTGATACCCGATGTACGCCAGTCCGGCGGGATCGGTGCCCGGCGCATACTGGGCCATCACACTCCGGTACTGCGTCACCGTCGGGTCGGTGTTGTTGAGTGCGACGGTGGTGAATGCCTTCGAGCCGGTTAGGGCCTGATTACCGACCGCCTGAACCACCGCCTTGTCGATGCAGCTCGCGACGAGGTATTTGGTGACGGTCGGCGCCACGGTCTGCAACGCCTTGAGTGCGCTGATGCACTGGGTGCCGTCGGCCAGCAGCGACACCGCGCCGGGCTTGTTCGCCATCGCCGCCGTGATCTGGGCCGTCGGGTCGGCGGTACTCGCCGGAACGGTGACCACGTCGAATCCGACGCCGGCGCGCTGGAACATCGGTGCGCCGAGCGCCTTGATGGATGCGGCGGCATCGCCGGAGTCGCCGACGATCACGGTGACACTCTTGATGCCGGCCTTTGCGGCGGCGGCGGCCTGCCCCGCCATGACCGACACGATGCCACCGGTCAGCATGAACGAACCCGGTGCGGCCATCTCTGCCTGCGTCACCGGCGCCTGCGCAATGTAGGGGATCTTGGCGCCGGTGATAATCGGGACCAGCACGCTTCCCTGCCCGCCCGCCGGGCTCATCACCGCAGACACCTTTTGTTCTACGAGTTGGTTGGCGCACTTGGTCGCCGACGCCGGATCCTCCTGCTGCTTACAGACGATCAGGTTGACCTTGTGCCCGGCGACTCCACCTGCGTTGTTGTTCAGATAGTCCGCCGCGGCCTGGCCCCCCTCGCGCAGTGCGGGAATCGAGATGGCGCCGCCCTCACCGGTGATGAACCCGATGTTGATCGGCTCACCTGTCGCCGCATTGGACGGGAGCGCCGACGTCGGACCGGACGAGTTCGATCCCGAGTCGCTGCTTGCGCAAGCCGTCATCCCGGCCATCGAAAGCAGGCCCACGGCAGCCATGACAGCGGTGGATCGCGCGGCGCGAATGACTGATGCTGATTGTTTCAATGTGACCCTCACTGACGAGGCGACAGCATCATTGAACATCGTCTGACCTGCCGCGATACCTGGTGGAGCACCTAACTGTAAGCATTACAGTATGGCGTTCAGTGAGCAGACTAGCGTGACCTGGGTCACCACGTGTGTGAATAGTGAAAACACATCACGCGGTGTGGGAGGCGACGATGTCGGAGCCATCTCGTGACGTAGAGTCGGCCGAACGAGGTAGGGCATGGCCCCGCGCCGCCGTACCAGGCGCAGACCCACAGATGCGAGGGGATGGATGGTGAAGACCGACACGTCGTCGACCTCGGGTTCACGACGGCCTCGAAACTCGATCACACCCGACGAGATCGTCAGTGGGGCATTCGAACTCGCCAACGAGGTCTCCCTCACCGAGTTCAGCATGCCCATGCTGGCAAAACACCTCGACGTGGGACTGACCAGCATCTACTGGCACTTCCGCAAGAAGGAAGACCTTCTCGATGCGATGACGGCGCGCGCGAACCGGGAGTATCACGCGGCCACCCCGTTTCTCGGTGCCGAAACGTGGCAGGACGCGTTGCGCCGCCACTTCCGCCGTATGCATCAGACCTTTCGCCAGCAACCGGTCTTGGTGGAGCTCACCCTGCTACGGGCCCGGGCCCGTCCACTCGAACGCGAGTCGGTCGACGCCACCGCCGACAAACTCCACTCGATGATCACTGCCATGGTCGCGGCCGGATTCACCCCGACCGACGCCGTGACGGTGTATTACTCACTCCTGGCCCACGTCTGCGGGGCCGCCATGCTCGAACAGCAGGGAGTATTCGCCACCGGCGACGACACCGATCCGAGTCGACCCGACGACAGCATGAGACCCTCGGCCCGCCTCAGTCGTGCACTCTCGGCCAGAGGACACGACATCGTGGACGTGGACGAGACCACCTTCGACTTCACCTTCGAGGCGATCATCTCCCGCGCCGAGACCATGACCGGACGATGACTCGTTCTACGGGCTCACGGCGGTAGCGTGGACGCGTGACCGACGACGCGCACGACGCCACCCCGGTACCGTTCTCCGTGGACGAGGCCAGGCGGGTACGAGAGCTCTGGCAGTCGCTCGGTGTGCCGGGGATGATCGACGTCCACACCCACTTCATGCCGCGCTCGGTCATGGACAAGGTGTGGGCCTACTTCGATTCCGTCGGACCCCTCGTCGGCCGCGAATGGCCGATCACCTATCGGGCCGACGAGGATGTGCGCGTCGCCGGACTCCAGGCATTCGGGGTGCGCGCCTACTCGTCGATGATCTATCCGCACAAGCCCGACATGGCGGAATGGCTGAACGGGTGGGCCACCGATTTCGCGGCGCACCATCCCGACTGCCTGCACACGGCGACCTTCTATCCCGAGCCGGACGCACCGGCGTATGTGGCCCGCGCCATCGCGGGCGGAACGCGAATCTTCAAGTCGCACATCCAAGTCGGTGACTTCTCGCCGCTCGATCCGCTCCTCGACGGGGTGTGGTCTCAGATCGCCGACTCCCGGGTACCGGTAGTGATCCACTGCGGTTCCGGGCCCGCGCCCGGCCGGTTCACCGGGCCGGAACCGATCACCGCTCTGCTGCAGCGCTTTCCGTCGCTCCCGCTGATCGTGGCGCACATGGGCATGCCCGAATACGGCGAGTTCCTCGATCTCGCCGAACAATTCGAGAACGTACGCCTCGACACCACGATGGCGTTCACCGACTTCAGCGAGGCCGGGATGCCGTTCCCCGAAGACCGTCGCGGTCAGCTCGCCGACCTCGGCGCCAAGATCCTGTTCGGCAGCGACTTCCCGAACATCCCGTACCCCTACCACGACGCGATAGCCGCCCTGATCCGACTCGACCTCGGCGACGACTGGCTGCGAGGCGTGCTCCACCACAACGCCGCCGCGCTGTTCTCGGTCGGGGATTGAGCGCTCAGCCGCGCGCGGCGATCCTCGCCTGCACCTCCGGGCGACGCAGCGGTGGCACGGTCTTGGGCGGCTGACGACGCTCGGGAAGCTGGTCGAGCAGCACCCGGGTGGTGGCGGCCACCGCGGCGACCGCGGCCTCGAAGGCCTCGGTACTGGTCGCCGAGGGATGCCGGATGCCGCTCACCTTGCGGATGTACTGGCGCGCGGCCGCCTCGACCTCCTCTTCGGTGGCTGCGGGCTCGAGCCCGCGCAACTCGGTGATGTTTCGGCACATGGATGTACCCCTCTGGGTCGGACGAACCGCACCGGCGGCGGCGGCGTGGTCACACCGCTCCCACCACGATCCGCGCGTATCCCGTGCGCGTCAATCAGCGGCAGCGGCCGCGCCACCCCATACCGCCACCACACCGTCGACCACCACACCGTCTCAGTTCGGCCGCCGCGGATCGGGTGCGGGGTCGGGTCCGTCGGACTCGTCGATCGTCTTGTTGGCCATGCCCTCGCCGAAGTCCTTACCGTATCCGCTGATGTCGCGGCCGAGTCCGGGGTGCCGGCGGACGAACTGGTCGAACGCGTCCTTGTGTGCCGCGATCTCGTTCCAGTCGGGATTGCCCGCGGCGTCGAAGAAGTGGTAGGTCGTGCCACCGTCGGCCCGGCATGCCACCCGGGCGTCAGGCCGTCACCTGCGCACTCACCAGTACTCAGTCGGCGATGTGAACGACGGCCTTACCCAGGACTCTGCCCTCGGCCAGGTCGGTCAGCGCGGTGGGCAGGTCGGCCAGCGGGTAGGTGACATTCACCGGTGGCCGCATCCCGGCAGCGATCATCTCGGTGAGCTCCTCGTGCAGCAGTGCGGGCACGTCGGGATGGGTGCGGACGTACTCGCCCCACGCGGCGCCGACGATCGAGATGTTGCGGAACAGCACCCGGTTGAGTTTGACCGTCGGGATACCACCCGCGGCGAATCCGATCACCACGTAGCGCCCGTCGGGTGCCACCTGCCGTAACGCCTCGTCGAAGACGTGTCCGCCGACCGGATCGATCATCACGTCGACCCCTTCGGGCGCGAATTCGCGCAGCCGATCGCCCCAATCGTCGCCGAGTTGGACGACGTGGTCGGCCCCGAGGTCGCGCAGCATCTGCTCGGCACCGGTGCGATGCACGATCGCGACCACCTGTGCGCCCATTGCCTTGGCCACCAGGATCGAGGCCACGCCCACGCCGCCGGCGGCGCCGAGTACGCCGACGATCTCGCCCGGACCGGTGTGCGCGCGCAGTTTGAGCGCGAAGAGTGCGGTCTGGAAGTTGATGCCCATCGCAGCGCCCTGATCGAACGTCAGTCCGTCGGGCAGCGGCAACAGTTGTTCGGGGGAGGCGGCCACCCGCTCGGCGAAACCGCCCACGATCGACGCGACGAGCACCTTGTCGCCGGGCTGCACCGACGAGAACTCGGGCGCGTCGCGCACCACCCCGGCCACCTCGGTGCCCGGGGTGAACGGTGTGGGGATGCGGAGCTGATACTTGCCCTGACTCATCAGCAGGTCGGGAAAGCAGATTCCGCACGACTTGATGTCGACGACCACCTGGCCGTCGGCGGGGACGGGATCGGGAACGTCGGACAGTTGCAACGCCTGGGGACCGGTCTCTGCGGTGAGCACCTGAGCTTTCATGCGCACAACCCTACGCGGACCGAGCGATCGCACGGTTAGGATCAGGGGCATGTCCGCACCCTCGGCGCCCCGGCCGGCCTCTGCTCCGTCCGACGCGCGGCAGAAGGTGGCCGGCGAGACACCCGGCTTCATGCCGCTCGACGAGGCCCAAACGCTGTTCGAGATCGCCGGAGAGTATCTGTCCCAACCTGATTCGACGGGCATCGGCATCGAGATCGGCACCTACTGCGGCAAGTCGACGGTGTTCCTCGGCGCGGCGGCCGAGCCGCTGGGCGCCACCATCGTGACCGTCGACCATCACCGTGGTTCCGAAGAGCATCAGCCCGGCTGGGAGTATCACGACTCCACACTGGTCGATCCGCACACCGGCACCCTCGACACCTCCGCGCGGTTCCGGCGCACCATGTTCGACGCCGGATTGGAGGGTACGGTGATCGGTGTGCTCGCACCGTCGACGGTGGCCGCGCGTGTGTGGGGTTCGCCCGCCGACTTCGTGTTCATCGACGGCGGACACAGCATGGCCGCCGCCCAGAACGACCTCGACGGCTGGGCTCCCTGGGTTCGTATCGGCGGTGCACTGATGATCCACGACGTGTTCCCCGATCCCGCCGACGGCGGCCGCCCGCCGTACGAAATCTATTGTCAGGCAACGAATACCGGGCAGTTCACCGAGGTGCGGGCGGAAGGTTCGCTGCGGGTGCTGCGACGCGACTCGGGCGTGCCCGGCGAACCGCTTCCCTCGGCCTGACGCCGCTGCGGCTTCCTCACACACCCGCACACCCGCGGGTGAGCACACCGTGACCGATAGGTCACGTCACGAAAACTTCTCGCAACAGCAGTTGCCTAATGTCGGTTTCGCACGGGTCGCGCCACCGTCCGCCGCGGCCTCACAGCTCCCCCACCACGAAAGCGCCGACACATGAGCTATGTCTACACCCGTAAACACCACATCACCGGATGGGATCCGGAGGACCGCGAGGCCTGGGACAGCGGTGGTGCACAGATCGCCAAACGCAACCTGACCTGGTCGATCATCTGTGAGCACATCGGCTTCTCGATCTGGTCGTTGTTCTCGGTGATGGTGCTGTTCATGTCGCCGGAATACGGCATCAGCCTGGGCCAGAAGTTCACCATCACCGCGACGGCGACCTTCGTCGGCGCCTGCCTGCGGATCCCTTACACCCAGGCCACCGCCAAGTTCGGCGGCCGCAACTGGGCCGTCTTCTCCGCGATCGTGCTGCTCATCCCCACCAGCCTGGTGATGATGTTGATGATGAATCCGGGGAAGTTCGGATTCGGCTGGTTCCTGTTCGTCGCGGCACTCACCGGCCTCGGCGGCGGCAACTTCGCGTCGTCGATGACCAACATCAACGCGTTCTATCCGCATCGGCTGAAGGGCTGGGCGCTGGGACTCAACGCCGGCGGCGGCAACATCGGCGTTCCGGTGATCCAGTTGATCGGTCTGCTGGTGATCTGGCTGGCCCCCGGTAGCCCGGAGATCGTGTGCGCGATCTACCTGGTGCTGCTGGCGCTCGCCGGGATCGGCGCGTCGTTCTACATGGACAACCTCGACCATCAGACCGCCAGTTACCGATCGATGGTCGACTGCCTGAAGTACCGCGACACCTGGTTGATCTCGCTGCTCTACATCGGCACCTTCGGCTCGTTCATCGGTTTCAGCTTCGCGTTCTCCCAGGTCCTGCAGATCAGTTTCAAGTCGTCCGGCTCGGCCACCCCCGCACTGGCCGCCGCGCAGATCGCCTGGATCGGCCCGCTGCTCGGATCGATCTCGCGTCCCTACGGCGGCAAGCTCGCCGATCGCTTCGGTGGCGGCCGGATCACCCTGATGTGCTTCGCCGGGATGATCGCGTCGTCGACGATCCTGGTGATCGCCGGTATGGTCGCCGACGGCCACCCGAACAACAAGATCGAGTCGCCGCAGCTCATCGCGTTCGTCGTCGGATTCATCCTGCTGTTCCTGATCTCCGGCATCGCCAACGGATCGGTCTACAAGATCATCCCCACCGTCTTCGAGCACAAGGCCCGCAACATGCCCGGCCTCACCGGAATGGGCAAGGTGATCTGGTCGCGCAAGATGTCGGGCGCCCTCATCGGTATCGCAGGTGCCGTCGGCGCGCTGGGCGGCGTGGGTATCAACTTGGTGCTGCGATCGAGCTACAAGGCGAATCAGTCTGCCACAGCGGCGTTCTGGGTGTTCCTCGGATTCTATGTGCTGGCCGCGGTGATCACCTGGTACTTCTACGCTCGCCGCGAGATCGTGCTGCACGACACCACCACCGACGTCGCCGTGCCCGCCGAGACCGCCGGGAGCGAGCCCGCGAGCACCGACAGCGGTGACTCCACTTCGGAGGCTCGCGTATGACCACCTCGACGACACCGCGCCCGACGACCGTGGTCATCGGCCACGGCATGGTCGGTCACCGATTCGTCCAGGAACTACGGGAACGCGACGCCGACAACAGGTTCCATGTGGTCGTGCTCAGCGAGGAACCGATCGCCGCCTATGATCGCGTGGGCCTGTCGGGCTACGTGGGATCGTGGGACCCCGCGACGATGGCCCTGGCCGGCAACGCCTACCCCGACGACGACCTCGTCGAGGTGCGGCTCGGCGAGTCGGCCGTCGCCATCGATCGTGAGGCACGGTGCGTCACCACCTCATCCGGTGACCGGATCGGTTACGACGCACTGGTTCTGGCGACGGGTTCCTACCCGTTCGTGCCGCCGGTGGAGGGCAAGGACAATCCGCGCAGCTTCGTCTACCGCACCCTGGCCGATCTCGACGCCATCCGGGCGGCGGCCGAGGCCGCCGGCCCCGGTGCGCCCGGCGTGGTGGTGGGTGGCGGACTGCTCGGCCTCGAGGCCGCCAACGCCCTGCGGCTGCTCGGCATGACACCGCACATCGTGGAGTTCGCGCCGCGGCTGATGCCGCTGCAGGTCGACGAGGGCGGCGGTGCCCTACTGGCCTCGCTGGTCGGCGACCTCGGGCTGCACGTGCACACCGGGGTCTCGACCACTGCGATCGCCGACTCCGGCTCCGATTCGGCTCCGCTCGCGGTCACCCTGTCCGACGGCATCGTCCTCGACGCGGCACTGGTCGTGTTCTCCGCCGGGGTGCGCCCGCAGGACGCACTCGGTCGCGAGTGCGGTCTCGACATCGGCGAGCGCGGTGGAATCATCACCGATACCGGTTGTCGCACCAGTGATCCCGCGATCTGGGCGATCGGCGAGGTGGCCGCGGTCGAGGGGCGCTGCTACGGACTCGTGGCACCGGGCTACGCGATGGCCGAGATCGCCGCCGACGGCGTCCTCGGCGTCGGCGACACCCTGTTCCCCGGCGCCGACATGTCCACCAAACTCAAGTTGCTCGGCGTGGACGTCGCGAGTTTCGGCGACGCGATGGGCGTCACCGAGAACGCACTCGAGATCGTCTACTCCGACCCGGTGGCCGGCACCTACAAGAAGCTCGTGCTCTCCGACGACGCGTCGACTCTTCTCGGCGGCATCCTGGTGGGCGATGCGGACGCCTACGCGATGCTCAAACCGATGGTGGGACGTGAGATCCCGGGCGACCCGTCCGCGATGATCGCGCCCGCCGCCGGGGAGGGCGGTGGGATCGGTCTGTCCGCGCTCCCCGACGACGCCGAGATCTGTTCGTGCAACGCCGTTTCCAAGGGAACGATCTGCGGCGCGATCGCCGATGGCGCGTGCAGTGTCGCCGAGATCAAGAAGTGCACGTCGGCCGGCACCACGTGCGGCGGCTGTGTGCCCTCGATCACCCGGCTGCTCGCCGATTCCGGTGTGGAGTTGTCCACGGCGCTGTGCGCGCACTTCACCCAGTCGCGCGCCGAACTGTTCTCCATCGTCGCGGCGACGGGTATCCGGACGTTCTCCGAACTGATCTCCCGGTTCGGCACCGGACAGGGCTGCGAGATATGCAAACCGACCGTGGCGTCGATCCTGGCATCCACCTCGAGCGACCACATCCTCGACGGTGAGCAGGCCGCACTGCAGGACACCAACGATCACTTCCTGGCCAACCTGCAACGCAACGGCACCTACTCGGTGGTGCCGCGGATGCCCGGCGGCGAGGTCACCGGGGACCAACTGATCGTGATCGGTCAGATCGCCAAGGATTTCGGGCTCTACACCAAGGTGACCGGCGGCCAGCGCATCGACATGTTCGGCGCCCGCGTCGAACAGCTTCCGCAGATCTGGCGTCGCCTCGTCGACGCCGGGATGGAGTCCGGCCACGCCTACGGCAAGAGCCTGCGCACCGTGAAGAGCTGCGTCGGTTCGAGCTGGTGCCGCTACGGGGTGCAGGATTCGGTGGCGATGGCGGTGCGGCTCGAACATCGGTATCGCGGCCTGCGGTCGCCGCACAAACTCAAACTGGGCGTGTCGGGGTGCGCCCGGGAGTGCGCCGAGGCGCGCGGCAAGGACGTCGGCGTGATCGCGACCGAGCACGGCTGGAACCTGTATGTCGGCGGCAACGGAGGCCAAAGCCCCAAGCACGCCCAGCTGCTGGCGTCGGGCATCGACGACGACACGCTGATCCGCTACATCGACCGGTATCTCATGTTCTATATCCGCACCGCGGACCGGCTGCAACGCACCGCACCGTGGCAGGAGAGCTTCACCGGAGGACTCGATCGGTTGCGAGAGATCGTGTGTGACGACATCCTGGGTATAGCGGGAGACCTCGAAGCCGCCGTCGCCCGACATGTCGACGGCTATCGCGACGAGTGGGCCGCCGTCCTCGACGATGAGGACAAGCTCCGGCGGTTCGTCTCCTTCGTCAACGCCCCGGATACACCCGACCCGACCATCGCGTTCGACGATTCGTCCGGCCGCAAGGTGCCGGTGTTGCTCGGCTCGCCCACCTTCGGTTCCTCCGCTGCGCCCCAGGAGGCCACATCATGACCGCACTCGACGACGCACCCACAACCCAGCGCGGCGCGTGGGTGCGCGTGTGCAGACTCGACGACCTCACGGTGGGCCGCGGGGTGGCCGCTCTCGTCGGCGCCACCCAGGTCGCGGTGTTCCGGCTGTCGGCCGATGCGGCCGACCCACGGTTGCGCGCGGTGGACAACATCGACCCGTTCGGCCGCGCGGCAGTCATCTCGCGCGGCATCGTCGGCGACCGAAACGGTGTGCCGACGGTCGCCTCACCGCTGCTCAAGCAGGTGTTCTCACTCGAGAGCGGGGAATGCCTCGACGACGAGACGGTGGCGCTGAACACCTATCCGGTTCGGGTGGTCGACGGAGTCGTCGAGGTGTGCGCCAACCGATGACTCACTCCGCCTCCTCCACCGCGCCGACCGCGAATGTGGAGAAGACACTCACCGGATTCACCATCGGGGTGACCGCAGCCCGGCGCGCCGACGAGTTCGCGGCGCTGTTGGAGCGCCGTGGCGCCGAGGTGCTGCACGCACCGGCGATCCGCATCATCCCCCTCGTCGACGACGACGAACTCGAACGTTCCACCGAGTCGGTACTCAAGGACCCGCCCGACATCTTTGTCGCGACCACCGGTATCGGTTTCCGCGGCTGGGTGGAGGCCGCCGACGGTTGGGGGCTCGCCGACCATCTCGTCGAGACACTCGGCGGGGTGCGACTGCTCGCCCGCGGCCCCAAGGCCAAGGGAGCCATCCGTGCCGCGGGCCTGCGCGAGCAGTGGTCGCCGCCGAGCGAATCGTCGAGTGAGCTGATCCGCGAGTTGCTCGACGAGGGCGTCGCTGGCCGTCGGGTGGCGGTGCAACTGCACGGCGCCACCACCGACTGGGAGCCGCTGCCCGATCTGTGCGAGGTGCTCCGCGAGGCCGGTGCCGAGGTGATCCCCGTGCCCGTCTACCGGTGGGTTCCGCCGCAGGACACCGAACCGATGAACCGCATGATCACCGCGGTGGTCGATCACGACCTCGACGCCATCACCTTCACCAGCGCACCGGCGGTGGCCTCGATGCTCGGGCAGGCCAACCACATGGGGGCACTCGAGTTGTTGCTGCACGCGATGCGCACCGCGGTGCCGGCCATGTGCGTGGGCAACGTGACGGCCGGCCCGCTGCACGCCCTGCAGGTGCCCACCCTGCAACCCACCCGCTTCCGATTGGGAGCACTGGTGCGGCTGATCGCCGAGGAGTTGCCCCGGCGCGCACTCACGCTGCGGGTGGCCGGCCACGACGTGGGTTTCCGCGCCGCCGGCGTGGTGGTCGACGGTGACCACCGTCCGGTCACCGGAGCGAGTATGGCCCTGCTGCGGGTGCTGACGCGCGTTCCCGGACAGGTGATCTCGCGCCAGTCCATGCTCGACGAACTGCCCGGCGGCGGCTCCGACACGCACGCGGTGGAGATGGCGGTCACGAGACTGCGCTCCGCCCTGGGGGATTCGAAGATGATCCAGACCGTGGTGAAACGCGGGTACCGCCTGGCGGTGGACCTCGAATACGACGAGAACGATATCGATGACAACTGACCCCGCATTCACCACCGGCCCTGCACGCATCGACGACCGGGAACCGGCTCGCCGGCAGCCGTTGCTGGTGGCGCACGGTACCCGCTCCGCGCACGGCGTTCGGACCGTCGGCCGCATCGCCGACCAGCTCAGCGCGCTGATCGGCCCCACCCGCACCGCGTTTGTCGACGTGCTGGGGCCGAGCCCGAGCGAGGCGCTGAGCGCAGACACCGCCGCCTCGGTGGTGTTGCCGGCGTTCCTGGCCGCGGGCTATCACGTGCGCCGCGACATTCCCGAGCATGTCGCCGGCAGTGGCCACCCGGACGTGTCGGTGGCACGCAACCTCGGACCGGACCCCGTCCTCGCGGAGATCGTGATCGACCGGCTCCGTGCCGCGGGGTACCACGACGGCGACGCCGTGGTGCTGGCGGCGGCCGGGTCGTCGGATCCGAATGCGCGTGCCGACGTCCAGGTTGCGGCGCAACTGGTGGCCGAGCGCCTCCACGTCGAGGTTCCCGTCGGCTATATCGCGACCGGGCAACCGCACATCGCCGACGTGGTCCGGGCCACCCGCCGCCGGGGTCGGAGACTGTTCATCGCGTCATATCTCCTGGCTCCCGGTCTCTTTCACGACCGGCTGGCGGGTTGCGGCGCCGACGGTGTGGGCGCGCCGCTCGGTGCCGATCCCCGCATCGCCGCGCTCATCGCGACGCGGTATGTGCACGCGGTCACCGATGCCGTGCTGCGCTCGGCGGTGCCCGCGCGGCGTCCGACGGTGCCCGCGCGATGACCGACACCGTGAACACCCTGTGCGCCTACTGCGGAGTGGGCTGCGGCATGGTGCTCCACCTCGCCGACGATCCCGCCACCGGTCGGCGGCGGGTCACGAAAACCGTTGGCCGCAAGGATCATCCGACGAACTTCGGACGCCTGTGCACCAAGGGTTCGACCACCGTGGATCTGCTCGGCGCGTCGGGCCGGATGGAGAAGGCATCCCTGCGCCGCAGCCGTGACGAACCGCGGGAGTCCGTGGACGTGACGACGGCCATCGACTATGCCGCCGAACGGATGCGCGCGATCGCCGACGAGCACGGCCCCGACTCGGTGGCCCTGTACGTGTCGGGGCAGATGTCGCTGGAGTCGCAGTACCTGTCCACCAAACTCGCGAAGGGGTTTCTGCGCACCACCCACATCGAGTCGAACTCGCGGCTGTGCATGGCCAGCGCGGGCACCGGGTACAAGCAGAGTCTCGGCGCCGACGGGCCCCCGGGGTCGTACCAGGATTTCGACCACGCCGACCTGTTCGTGCTGATCGGATCGAACATGGCCGACTGCCACCCGATCCTGTTCCTGCGCATGATGGAACGCGTCAAGGCGGGGGCGACTCTGATCGTCGTCGATCCGCGGCGGACCGCGACCGCGGCCAAGGCCGACCTGTTTCTGCAGATCGCGCCCGGCACCGACCTCGCGCTGCTCAACGGCCTGCTGCATCTGCTCGTCGAATCCGGTTCGGTCGATGAGGATTTCATCGCCGATCACACCGAGGGCTGGGAACAGATGCCCGAGTTCCTGGCCGACTACCCACCCGCCGAGGTCAGTCGCATCACCGGCCTGCCCGAATCCGACATCCGGCGCACCGCCGAACTCATCGCCGGTGCCGACAACTGGATGAGCTGCTGGACGATGGGACTCAACCAGAGCACGCACGGCACCTGGCACACCAACGCGATCTGCAATCTGCACCTGGCCACCGGCGCGATCTGCCGGGTGGGCAGCGGACCGTTCTCGCTGACCGGACAGCCCAACGCGATGGGCGGACGCGAGATGGGATACATGGGTCCGGGCCTGCCCGGCCAACGCAGCGTGGCATCCGCCGACGACCGCGCGTTCGTGGAACAGAAATGGGGGCTGCCGGCGGACACCATCCGCACCGATGTGGGGCCCGGCACCATCGCCATGTTCGACGAGATGCGCAGCGGAGCGATCCGCGCCTGCTGGATCATCTGCACCAATCCCGTGGCAAGCGTGGCGAATCGGTCGACGGTGATCGAAGCGCTCGAGCGATGCGAGCTGGTGATCGTGCAGGACGTCTTCGCCGACAACGAGACGATGGCCTACGCCGACGTGAGCCTGCCGGCGGCGCTGTGGACCGAATCCGACGGGGTGATGGTCAACTCCGAGCGCAACCTGACGCTGTTCGAGCGCGCGGTGGACCCGCCGGGGGACGCCCTGGCCGACTGGGAACTGCTCGCTCGGATCGGTTCTCGCATGGGGTATCCCGAGGCGTTCGACTACGGCTGCGCCGAGGACGTCTTCGCCGAGATCCGCGAGTTCTGGAATCCGGCAACCGGATACGATCTGCGCGGCGCGAGCTACGAGCGGCTGCGCACCACACCGCTGCAGTGGCCGTGCCCGCCGGACGACGACGCCGACCGGCACCCGGTGCGCTACCTCAACGACGGTCGCAGCCAGCGCAAACTGATCGGTGCGGACGGCACCGAACCGGACTTCGTCTTCGCCACCGGAAGCGGGCGGGCGGTGTTCCATGCGCGACCGGCCCTGCCGCCCGACGAGCTTCCCGACGACGCATTCCCGTTCGTGCTCAACACCGGCCGGCTGGCCCATCAATGGCACACCATGACGAAGACCGCGCGCGTGGCCAAACTGATGAAGCTCAACCCGGATCCGTTCATCGAGATCCACCCCGACGATGCCGCGCACGCACAGATCTCCGCCGGCGACCGGGTGTGCGTCGCGTCGCGACGCGGCAGCGCGATCCTGCCCGCGGTGGTGACCGACCGTGTGCGCCCGGGCAACTGCTTCGCCCCGTTCCACTGGAGCGACATGTTCGGCGAGGATCTCGCCATCAACGCGGTGACCAACGACGCCGTCGACCCCACCTCCCTGCAACCGGAGTTCAAGGCGTGTGCGGTGTCGCTGACCCGTGTCGGCCCTGCCCCGGTGCCGAGTACACGGGCCGCGGAGTCCCCGCCCGTTTCGTCGCTCGCCGGTTCGTCGTTGGCCTCGACGCTCGGAGTGACGGAGTCGTTCGCACCGCCGGTCCTCGAGGCCGCCGAGCAGCGTTACCTCGCAGGTCTGCTCGCCGGATTGGACAGCGAGGTGTCCCTGCCGGGCACTCCCGTCCTTCCCACCGGTGCGCCGCTGCGCGCGGAGGTGGCACAGTGGGTCGCGGGCGTGCTGGCCGGCGCGTTCGCCCGGGTGGGCGACGACGGTGGCGCCGGCACGACGGACGCCACGTCCGGTGCCGCGCAGACCGTCGAGATCTTGTGGGCATCACAGACCGGCACCGTGGAGGACTACGCACCCACCGTGGTGGAACGGTTGCACGACAACGGGATCGACGCCCGCATCCGATCCCTCGACGACGCCGGTCCGGACGCACTGCGATCGGCGGGCACCGCACTGGTGTTGACCTCGACCACCGGCGACGGAGATCCGCCCGACAATGCCGCGGAGCTGTGGGAGTCGCTCAGCGCCGACGATGCGCCCACACTCGACGGATTGCAGTATGCGGTACTCGCGTTCGGCGACCCCTCCTACGACGAGTTCTGCGGATTCGGACGCAAACTCGACGCGCGGCTCGCCGAGCTCGGCGCCACCCGCCTGCTCGACCGCGTGGACTGCGACACCGACTACACCGCTGCCGCAGCCGGATGGGTCACATCGGTCACGTCCACGCTGGCCGATGCCGGGGCGGCCGGCAGCGCAGGCAACGGCACCGCAGGCACCGGCACCCGCGATGCACCCACCGACCCGGCCACCCGGGCATACGGCCGGTCGAACCCGTTGCCGAGCAGGCTGATCCGCAACGAGCGGCTCAACGGTCCGGGTTCGATCAAGGACGTCCGTCGCTTTGGCTTCGCCCTCCCGCCGGACACCCTCGGCTACGAGGTGGGCGACTCACTCGGCGTGTGGCCGCGCAACAGCCCACTGCTGGTCGACGCCTTCCTCGAGGCCACCGGCATCGACGGCGACACCGAAGCGGGACTCGGCGGTGACTCGATCTCGCTGCGCGAGGCCGCGCGGACGCGACTCGAGATCGCCAGGATCACCCCGTCGGTCCTCGAATTCGTCTGCGCCCGATCGGGGTCGGAGGATCTGAGTATGCTGCTGGCGCCGGACAACAAGCAGGCCCTCGACAAATGGCTGTGGGGTAGGCAGATCCCCGATCTGCTCACCGCCCACCCCATCCGGGCGAGCGTGGACGACTGGCTCTCGGTGCTCTCACCGCTCGCGCCGCGTCAGTACTCGATCTCGTCGAGCCCGCTGGAGAATCCGGACGAGGTGCAGCTCACGGTGTCGGCGGTCCGCTACAACGTGCACGGCATCCCGCGTCACGGCGTGTGCTCGACCTATCTGGCCGATCACGCTGCCGACGACGACATCGGGATCTGGGTGCAACGCGCCGCCCACTTCGCTCCGCCCGACGATCCGGACACACCGATGATCATGGTGGGCCCGGGTACCGGGATCGCGCCGTTCCGCGGTTTCCTGCACCATCGTCGCGCCCTGGGCCACCGCGGGCGCAACTGGTTGTTCTTCGGAGAACAGCACGCCGAGACCGACTTCTACTACCGCGACGAACTCGAGGAGATGCTCGCCGAGGGCACATTGACCCGCCTCGACGTCGCCTTCTCCCGCGACCAGCCGTCGAAGATCTACGTGCAGGACCGGATGATGGAGCACGGCGCGCAGATCTGGTCGTGGCTGCGCGACGGTGCGCATTTCTACGTGTGCGGTGACCGTAACCGGATGGCGCGCGATGTGGACGCCGCGCTCACCCGGATCGTCGCCGAACACGGCAAGTTGTCGGGACCCAGCGCCGAGTCCTACGTCAAATCCCTGGCCGCCGACAAGCGTTACGTCCGTGACGTCTACTGACCGACCCCTCGATGAAAGGTGACCGACCCTCATGAGTGACACCAGCACCCCGCATTTTCTCCAGGGGCGTTTTCCGTTCAAGGGCGCCGGCTTCGACACCCTCACGGTGATCGACGACTCGCTTGCGATCTCCGTGCCCGACGGCTCCACACTCCAGGCGGTCTACTTCCGGGGCGGCAACAGCAGCGACGAGATGATCACCGTGGCCCTGATGCACGACGGAGAACCGGTGCGCTACTTCCCGATTCCGGCGCAGGGCGCCACCCACATCCCGCTGCGCCTGGTCGCGGACTTCCTGGAGGGTGCCGAACTCTCGCTCACCCTGGCCGCGCCCACATCGGCGTCGGGCACGGTGATCATCGACCTCGGCCTGGTTGAGTTCTGATGGCACCGCGATCGCTGGTGGTGGTGGGCAACGGCATGGCCGGTGCCCGCACCGTCGAGGAGATCCTGGCCCGCGGTGGCGGCGAACAGTTCTCGATCACGGTGTTCGGCGATGAACCGTACGGCAACTACAACCGCATCGCCCTGTCGCACGTCCTGGCGGGGTCGGATGTGCCCGACGACATCTATCTCAATCCGGTGGACTGGTACCGCGACAATGCCATAGACCTGCGCGCCGGCGTCCGGGTGGTGCGCATCGATCCCTACGCCAAGGTGGTGCTGGGCGACGACGGTGCGCGCGTGAGCTACGACAAGTTGATCATCGCCACCGGCAGTCGCGCATTCTTCCCGCCGATCGAGGGACTCTGGGTGGACGACACCACCCTGCTGTCGGGGGTTTTCGGTTTCCGCAGCCTCGACGACACCACCTCGATCATCGCGCACGCCGACGGCGCCGAACGCGCCGTGGTGATCGGCGGCGGCCTGCTGGGCCTCGAGGCCGCGCACGGTCTGTCCGGGCGCGGGGTGTCGGCGGCGGTGGTCCATTCGGGCCCGATCCTGATGAACGCACAACTCGACGAGACCGGCGGCTCGGTGCTGCGCAAGGCGATCGAGCGGACCGGGGTGGACGTGGTCACCGGCAAACGCACCACCCGGGCGTTCGCCGACGACCACAACGCCCTCACCGGAATCGGATTCGCCGACGGCGACCGGATGGACTGCGACCTGCTGGTGCTGGCCACCGGAATCCGACCCAACGTCGGGCTCGCGCTCGGCGCGGGCCTCACCGTGGAACGGGCCATCGTGGTCGACGACCACATGCGCTCGATCGACGACGACGACATCTACGTCGTGGGCGAATGCGCGCAGCACCGCGGCCAGGTGTACGGCCTCGTCGCCCCGCTGTGGGAGCAGGCGACGGTGCTCGCCGACCACATCACCGCCACCGACCCGGCGGCCGCCTACCACGGGTCGCGGACCTCGACGAAACTGAAGGTGGCCGGCGTCGACGTGGCCCAGATGGGTGTCAAGGCACCCGAATTCGCCGACGACGAGTTCGTGCAGTTCTACGAGCCGCGTCACGGCGTGTACAAGACCGTCGTGATCCGGGAGAACAAACTGGTGGGTGCCACGCTCGTCGGCGACCTCGGCAAGGTCTCATTCCTGATGCAGGCGTTCGATCAGGGCACCGAACTGCCCGACGAGCGGATCTCGCTGATGTTCGACATCGGCACCCCCGATGCGGCGACCGGTGTGGCCGAACTGTCCGACGACGCGCAGGTGTGCAACTGCAACGGCGTCGACAAGAAGACCATCGTCGACTGCGTCGCCGGCGGCACCACGTCGGTGGCCGGGGTGATGGCCGCCACGCGGGCAGGCAAGGGATGCGGCTCCTGCAAGGGTCTGGTGGCGCAGGTCGTCGAGTGGGCCGCCGGCGACGCGGTCACCGTCGATCCGTCGGCGAACTGGTACGTCCCGGCCATCCCGTACGAGAAACCCGAACTGATGCACCTCATCCGGGAACTGAAGCTGTACTCGGTGCGCTCGGTGTTCGCCGCGCTCGCCCCGGACGGCAAGGAGGACGCCAACTCCAAGATGGGCCTCTCGTCGCTGTTGGAGATGATGTGGGGGTCCGATTTCATCGACGAACGCGCGAGCCGGTTCATCAACGATCGGGTGCACGCCAACATCCAGCGTGACGGCACGTTCTCGGTGGTGCCGCAGATGAAGGGCGGGGTGACCTCCGTCGAGCAATTGCGCGCCATCGCCGATGTGGCGGAGAAGTACTCGGTGCCGCTGATCAAGCTGACCGGTGGCCAGCGGATCGACCTGCTCGGAATCCGCAAAGAGGATCTACCCGATGTGTGGGCCGACCTCGACATGCCGTCGGGCTACGCCTACGGCAAGAGCTTCCGCACCGTGAAAACCTGTGTGGGCAGCGACTTCTGCCGATTCGGTGTGGGCGATTCGACGGCGCTGGGCATCGCGCTGGAGGAGCGGTTCCAGGGTATCGCCGGACCGGCCAAGATGAAGCTCGCCGTCACCGGCTGCCCACGCAACTGCGCCGAGGCCCTGTGCAAGGACCTGGGCGTGGTGGCCATCGACGGCGGCAAATGGGAAATCTATGTCGGCGGCGCGGCCGGTGCGCACATCCGCAAGGGCGATCTGCTGGCGACGGTGGACTCCCCCGCCGAGGTGATGACGCTGGCCGGACGCTTCCTGCAGTACTACCGGGAAAATGCGAAATGGTTGGAACGCACCTACGCGTGGGTGCCGCGCCAGGGTATCGAGAAGATCCGGGCGGTGGTGGTCGATGACGCGGAAGGCCTTGGCGCCGAACTGGATGCGAACATGCAGAAGTCGGTGGACGCCTACCGCGATCCCTGGCAGGACGGCAAGGAGCCGGTGACGCCGGGACAGTTCCGCTCGGCGCTGCCGCTGCTGCCCCTGCCGCAGGTGCCGGTCCGATGAGCGCTCCGGGAGTGGCCGAGTTCGTGGTGGGCAACGTGTCCGACATCCCGTGCGGCGAGGGGCGGACCTTCGCGGTCAACGGCACCCAGATCGCGGTGTTCCGCCTGCCCGACGGATCGCTGCGGGCGCTCGACGCGGTGTGTCCGCACCGCGGCGGCCCCCTCGCCGATGCCCTCATCGACGACGGGGTGGCGGTGTGTCCGCTGCACAACTACACCTACGACCTGACGACCGGTGCCGAAAAGGCGTACGGCGGAGTCGGTGTCCGCGCCTACCCGGTGCGTGCGGACGAGTCCGGCGCCATCACCGTAGAGTTTCCCGACACCCCCTGACCTGTCGGCACCCCGTGCGGGTGCTCACCCGTCGGGCCCTTTATCCGTCGGCGAGCGCCCGCACCCTGCCCAGCACGTCGGGATAGCGTTTGAGGTGCGCACCTCCGTTGAGGTCGATCGCGGCGCCCGTCATCCAGGCCGCCGCCGGGGAGGCCAGGAAGGCGACCGTCGCGGCGATGTCCTCGGGGGTGCCGGCCCGCCCCAGGGGTGTGTTGTCCAGGTACTCCTCGGTGAGCCCGGGTACGTAGGCGATTCCCGCGGTCAGCGGCGTGTCCACCAGCCCGGGAGACACCGCGTTGACCCGGATGCCGCGGTCGGCCAGTTCGAGCGCGGCCACCTCCACCAGCATCAGCACACCCGCCTTCGCCGCGCAGTACGACCCCATTCCGGCGCCCGGCTGCCGACCGTTGAGCGATGCGATGCACACGATCGACCCGCCGTCGGCGATGCGACGGCCCGCGTACTTGAGCACCAGGAAGGTGCCGGTGAGGCAGACGTCGACGGTGGTGCGCCAGTGATCGAGTTCGAGGTCGACCAGGGCGCCGGGCATCGACAGTCCGGCACAGTTGACCACGATGTCGGGTGTGCCGACGGCGTCGAATCCGGCCGACACCGACGTCTCGTCGGTCACGTCCATGGTGAGTGCGTCGGCGCCGGAACCGAGTTCGGCGGCGACGTCGTCGGCGGCACTGCCGTTGATGTCGGCGACGGTGACGGTGTCACCGCGCGCGTGCAGCATGCGCACCGTGGCCAGGCCGATTCCCGACGCTCCACCGATCACCAGTGCCCGGCTCATTCCGGACTCCCTTGATCCACGGCATGGTTTTCGCATGCGAGATGTCTTGTCAGGAAACCGATCTGGTGATCGACCACACGGCCGAAGGTTTCCTCGTCGATCTCCTCGAAGACCCCGAAGTGGTCGCACGGATAGTGACGCACCTCGGCGCGCGCCTTGAATGCCGCCTTCGCCGCGGCGTGGGGTGGGGCGCCGCGATCGAGGTCGGCGATCTGTACCAGCACCGGGCCGGTGATCTTGCCGGCATGGCGGTCGGCGCGGTAGGAGCCGAGTTCGGTGGCGATCGAGGCGTCCACCTCGTTGCGCCACGACGGGCCGGAGATGGCGAGGTAGCTCTCGTAATAGCCCTCGCTGGTCAGCGCCGCCCGCGTCCCGGGCCGCCCGACCACGGGGATCATGGTCGGCGAGCCGCCGAGTCTGGTGGCGAGTGTGCTCGCTGCGCCCGACATCGCCGAGCGCAGCATCGACACCGCGCCCACCTGCGGATAGTGGTGTCGCCCCGCGGCCAAGCCGCTGACCAGCGGCACCACCGAGATCACCGCCGCGACGTCGTCGCGTTCGGCGCCGAGAGCCAGGACGTGACCGCCCGACTGGGATAGTCCCCACAGCACGACGCGATCGGCATCCACGCCGGATTGGCCTTTGGCCGCATTCACCGCGGCGTGGAAGTCCGCGATCTGGCCCGACATCGACACCCGTTGTCGCACCGCCCCGCCGGAGAGTCCGAATCCCCGGAAATCGAAGGCGAACACCGCCAGGCCGGCCGCCCCGAGGCGGGCCGCGAACGGTTCCAGACCCGAGTCCTTGGTGCCGCAGAACCCGTGGGCCATCACCACCACCGGCACCCCGGCCGATGTGGCGAACGACGATGCGTCGGCCAGGCCCTCCGGGGGCGTGAAGAACCAGGCGTCGCAATCGGTTCCGTCGACCTCGAAGGTGACGCTGCGTCGCCGCGCCGAGCCGATCTCGCTGACGGTCATCGTGCCTCCTGCAACTCGGTGGTCTCCTCGACGGTCCGGTCGGTGACCCCGGCCCACCGCTGCGGCCCGAGGACCGCGGCGCGGCTGCGCCCGGCGGGAATCTCCCTGGTACGCATGTCGTGTTCGTAGAGATGAAAATCGACCTGCTGGGTGTTGCGCGGCCGGTCGAGCAGAAAGCCGGTGTAGAACTCCTGGTCGGCGGCGATCGACTGTCGCATCTCGTCGACCGGGGGCAGCCGGTACTGACCTCGCGCCCACGCCCCGATCAGCCTCGACTGCGCCTCGACGAACGGGAACAGCGTCGGCGTCGGCTGGGCGAACCCGACGAACACCAGATCGTCGATGCCCGGATAGAACATGCGCTTGTACAGGTCGATCCGGTTGTCGGGGGCGCTGATGAAGTCCTCGTCGAAGAACGGGAAGGTGATGTTGTAGCCGGTCGCATACAGGATGACGTCGAAGTCGGCGGCCGATCCGTCGTCGAAATACACGGTGGCGCCGTCGAGTCGGCCGATGTTCGGTTTGGCGGTGAGGTCACCGGAGCCGAGGCGGAAGGGCAACTCGACCGACTGCGTGGGATAGGACTCGAAGAACTTGTGGTTGGGGGTGGGCAGCCCGAAGTTCTCCGGGCGGCCCGCGGAGATCGGCTGGAAGGTCTGCATGAACTTGCGCTGCCAGGAGTACGGGATGTGCGGACTGAGTTTGAAGTACTTGTCCGACGGTTGCCCCGCAACGTATTTCGGTACGATCCACGCTCCCGAGCGGGTCGAGATCACCACGGTGTTGCCCAGCGTCCGCGACGACAGTTCGACCGCGATGTCGGCGGCGCTGTTGCCGATTCCGACGATGAGGATGCGTTTGCCGGTGAGGTCGAGCGGCGTGTGCGGGTCGATGTAGTGATGCGAGTGGACCGTTTCGCCGGTGAATTCGCCGGGGAAGCGCGCGAACCGCGGATCCCAGTGATGCCCGTTGCCGACGACGAGCAGGTCGAAACGGCGGGTCTCGCCGCGCTGTGTCTCGAGTTCCCAGCCCCCGTCGTCGAGACGTCGCGCGTGGGTCACCGCGTTCTCGAACTCGATGTGCCGGTTCAGGTCGAAGGCCTCGGCGTAGTCGTCGAGATACTTCTTGATCAGCGTGTGGTGCGGAAAATCCGGGTAGTCGTCGGGCATCGGGAAATCTCGGAACGACAGCTGATGCCGCGAGGTGTCGATGTGCAACGACCGGTAGGCGCTGCTGAGGCCGTTGGGATTGTCGAACGCCCAGTTGCCGCCGACGCGGTCGGACATCTCGAAACAGGTGAAGTCGACGCCGTAGTCGGTGAGCATCTTGCTGGTGGTCAGGCCGCTGATACCGGCACCGATCACGGCGGTGCGGGGTGGACGAGAACCCATGATGACCTTCCGGGAAGTGAACAGATTCTGGGATCTGTCTACTCCGCTCCGGCGTCGGGAGTGAACACTTTTGAGAATTTGTCTACCAGAGTTGTTAGAGTCGCCCCCATCACACCCGCGACGTCCTCGGAGGTATGCATGGCACCGGTGCTCACCGTGATCGGCGTCGGCGGCATGGGCGAGTGCATCGCACGACGGCTCGGCTCCGGGCGGCCGCTGCTCATCGCCGATCACGACGCCGACCGCGTCGATCGGCTCTCGGCCACCCTGCGCCGGCAGGGTTACGACGTCACCGCCCGCGTCGTCGACGTGTCCGACCGCGATCAGGTGGATGCGCTGGCCGCGGCGGCGGCGCACCTCGGCGAGGTGACCTCGGTGGTCCATACCGCCGGGGTGTCGCCCGCACTCGCTGCACCCGAACGCATCATCGCCGTCGACCTCGTGGGCACCGCCCATGTGCTCGACGCGTTCGGCGAGGTGATCGCCCCCGGCGGCGCCGGCGTGGTCATCGCCAGTGTTGCCGGGCACATCTTCGCCGATGCGGTGAGCCCGGAGCAGGCCACCGCGCTCGCCTCATTACCCGCCGCCGACCTGCCCGACCTGCCGCTGTTCACCTTCGACTCGATGCCCGACAATCTGGCCAGTGCGATGGCATACGGATACTGCAAGCGCGGCAACCACTTCCGCGTGCAGGCCGCGGCCCCGGCATGGGGCGACCGCGGCGCCCGGATCAACTCGGTGAGCCCGGGTGTCACCGCCACCGAGATGGGCTGGACGGAGTTCGAGGCCGACTTCGTCCACGACAGCTACGAGGCGATGATCGCCCAGTCGTCCGCCGGCCGATTCGCGACGGCCGAGGATGTGGCCGCGGCGGTGGAGTTCCTACTGGACCCGGGACGGTCCGGATTCATCACCGGCACCGATCTGCTCGTCGACGGCGGCGTGGTCGCGGGCGTGCGGCACGGCCGCATTCAGCTGGTCCCCGAATCGTGATGACCAGTGCCGCCGACTCGGTCAGCGTGAGCGATCGTCTGCTCGATGCCACCGCGAAACTGCTGGCCGACAAGGGCATCCGGACCACCACGATGCAGCAGGTGGCCGAAGTCGCCGGAGTATCGCGGGCGTGGTTGTACCGGCACTTCCCGGACAAGGCGGCGATGGTCGGCGCGACCATCGTCCGTTTGACCGAATCGTTCTGGACCGACGCACACACCGAACTGGGTGCGATCGACGGTTTCGCCGAGCAGCTGGTGGCCGGTGTGCGCATCGGTCGCGGCGCCTACAACGACCCCGGCGCGTTGCTGCTCCGGCTGCGCACCGCCGAACCCGAGGAGTTCGCCGCGTGCGCGGGGGTGGGGTTGGCGGGGTTGGTGCCCGACCTGGCCGCGTTTTGGCGTCCTTACGTCGAGACGGCGATCGCATCCGGCGAGATCCATCGTGCGCACGACCCGGAGGCGACCGCCGAATGGGTTGCGCGGGTGTTGATCAGCTTGGGCACCGTGGGTGGGCGGACCGTCGATCCGGACGACCCGGCGTCGCTGCGACGCCAGATCGACCACTACGTGATGCCCGCGCTGCGCGCGGCACCTCGTTGAATCGTTGAGCCGGTGAGGCGCCGCTATCCGGCGGGTACCGGAGCGATCCCCAGCTTGCCCGCCAGCTTCGCGAGGTAGGCGGTGGCCCGCTCGACGCTGTCGTCGGGCAAGCCGTAGAGGACCGTGGTGACGCCCAGATCCCGGAACTGCTCCAGTCTTTCGGGGATCGGCTTGAAGTCGAGGACCACGATCTGCGGACGCCCGGAGCGTCCGGCCTCGGTCCAGATCCGGTTGAGCAGACCCACCGAACCCGCGATGTCCTCCTCGCCGGGCGTGGTGATCCACCCGTCCGCGCTGCGCGCGATCCACCGGAAGTTCTTCTCCGTGCCCGCCGCGCCCACGAGCACCGGGATGTGTCCCTGCGGCGGCTTGGGCCACGCCCAACTGGAGCCGAAATCGACGAATTCCCCATGATATTCGGCCTCGTCCTCGGTCCACAGGGTGTTCATCGCCTCGAGGTATTCACGCAGCATGGTGCGTCGTCGTTTCGGCGGCACCCCGTGGTCGCCGAGTTCGTCGAGATTCCATCCGAAGCCCACCCCGAGGGTGAGTCGTCCGTCGGAGATGTGATCGACGGTGGCGAGCGTCTTGGCGAGGGTGATCGGATCGGACTGCACCGGCAGCGCCACCGCGGTGGCCAGCCGGATCCGGTCGGTCACGGCCGCGGCGGCGGCCAGCGACGTCCACGGATCGAGGGTGCGCATGTAGCGGTCGTCGGGCAGCGACGAATCGCCGGTCATCGGGTGCGCGGCGTCGCGCCGGGTGGGGATGTGGCCATGTTCGGGCACGAAATAGGAGGCGAAACCGGCCTCTTCGATCAGCGGCGCGAGCACGTGCGGTTTGAGCCCACGATCGCTGGTGAACTGCACGATTCCGAACTCCATGACTCTCCTCCGGGGTGTGACGTGACCCACGTATCACCATAGACACTCGCCTGGACACTTGTCCATCGAGTGCGGGAGGTGAGTGCTCAGTTCGCCGGGCAGGGATTGCGGTAGGGCACTCCCTGCGCGAATTCCCGCCACGTGGCGGCGTCGAGTCCGTCGCCGGCCCGGCACACCCGGTCGGCCGCGGCGGTCGGGTCGATGGACCACCACCGCAGGTCCGTGCTGCCGCCGGCGTAGATGGTGTCGTTCCGGTCGATCGACGCGTTCCGCACGAAATCCGATGCAGCGGTGAGCGATTCATCCGCCGCATGCGGCCGGGGATGGCCCGGGTCGGAGTTGTCCCAGAGTTGTATGGTGCGACTGCCGCCCACCACCAGCGTGCGTCCGTCCGCGGAGACCGACAGCGACGACACCCGTCCGCCGACCGGCACCGCGAGGGCCTGCGCGGCCTTGGTGTCGGTGATTGCGGGGTCGGGGGTTGCGGGGTCGGGGGTTGCGGTGTCGATCACCCACATCCGCTCATTGTCGGCACCGGCATACAGGTAGTGGCCGTCGGCGCTGAACGCCACGGTGTTCACCGCACCGTCGTGGACGTCCACCTGCGCAATCCGGCGCGGGGCCGCCGGATCGGTGAGATCCCAGCGGCTGATCCGGTGCGCGGCGTCGGCCACCGCGATGCTCCGCCCGTCCGGGGCGAACTGCACGTCCTCCACGAAACCGGTGGCGGCGTCGAACGGTGCGCCGATCTGTCGGGGACGTCGCGGATCGGCGACGTCCCACACCCGCAACCCGTTGTCGGTGTCGCCGGTCACCAGCAGGTCGCGGGTGGGGTCGAAGGCCAGCGGAAAGACGTGCCGGGTGCCGAGCCGCAGCGTGGCGGTGCGCACCGGGGAACGCCGGTCGGTGATGTCGTAGAGCTCCACCTCACCGCCGCCGGTGAAGGCCGTGGCCAGCACGGTACCGGTGCGATTGAACGCGGCCACGTAACCGCCGCTGGCCCGTGGTTGTGAACGCATCGACGACAGGCGCGTCGGGGTGGCGGTGCGCAGATCCCACAGATTCACCACCTGGTCGGCGCCGCTGGTCGCCAACGTCGTGCCGTCGCGCGAGACCACTGTCTGGGTGATGGGCAACTGGTGGGCGGGCAGCGGCGAGGCCGGTAGATCCCATGCCTGCACCGCGCCTTCACCGCCCGCGGTGAGCACCGTGTTCGGGCCGAGCGGCCGCGCGGTGAAGAAGGCGCCGCCGACCGTGCGCATCGGCTCGCCGATCTCGGTCAGCACACCCGGAGTGGCTGTCGAGTCGTCGACATTCCACTTCTTGGCCAGCCCGTCGAGTCCGGCGGTGATCAGTGCGCGCCCCTGATCGGAGAAACCCACCGACCAGATCGCGGCGCCGTGCGCGTGGACGCGCCGCACCTGCCGGGGGCGGGTCGGGTCGGAGATGTCCCACACCGCCACCGTGCCGTCGTCGCGGCCCGCGGCGAGCAACCTGCCGTCAGGTGAGACGGCCACCGAGTGCCAGCCGCTGTCGACGCCGTCGGCAATACGGGCGAGTTGCTGCGGCACCGACGGGGTGGCGATGTCACTGAGGGTCAACGTGCCGTCGTCGGACCCGGCCACCAAGACCGGTGCCGTGGGGCTGATCGCCACCGTGCGGACCGCACCCTCGTGTCCGCCGATCATCCCGACCGCGCGATACGGTCCCGGTCCGGTGGTGTCCCACAGCGTGACGACGCCGTTGTCGTGCGTGGACGCCAGCAGCGTGCCGGCCGAGTTGTAGCGCAGGATGTACGAGGTGCCCGTCCCGTAGGGCGAGGCCATGGTGGCGATCCTCACCGGATGTGCACGGTCGTGCACATCCCATACCGTCACGTGCCCCGTGCCGTCGGCCGAGGCCAACCGTGATCCGGACGGATCGAAATCGACGGAGGTGACGAAGCCGTCGTAGCCACCGAGCACAGGGGCGGCCGCGGTGATCCGGCGCGGGTCATGGGCATCCCACAACCGCACTGTGCGGTCGTAGCTGGCCGTGGCCAGCAGACCCGACGGCGTGGCCGCGATGTCGTAGATCGCGCCGGAGTGCGCCTGCCGCGCGGCCGCGGGCAACGGCAGCTGCTGGGTCTGCAGCACCCGCATCGCGGCCAGCGGGTCGTCGGGGCGGATGCGCCAGGCACCCACCGCGAGGCCGGCGGCCACCCCCGGGTCGCTCTGCTCGAGCCGGCCGATGGTGGACAGCAGCGCGGAGAAACGGGCGTTGTCGCCCTCGCGGGCCAACGCGATGTTCGAGATGATCGCGACGGTGGCGGCGACCAACGCCACCACCAGCAGCAGCACCACCGCGGCGATTCCCTTGCGGCGGCGGCGTCGCTGAGACTCGATCTGGCGGTCGGCGGCATCGAGGAACTCCTGCGCGCTGGCCGGCAGCATCGCGTCCTCGGCGACCTGTGCCGCCCACATCCAGCGCCGCAGGTTGTAGAGCATCGACGGATCGCGGCCGCTGAGCTGCCACTCCCGGGCATCGGAGGCGACGCGCTCGAGGATCGGGGCCAGATCGCGGTGACGCTCGATCAGCTCGCCCAGTCGCGGCCACGCGGTGAGCACGATGTCGTGGATGATCTGAACCTGCTCGCCGGCAATGGTGACCAGCCGGGAGCCCGCCAGCGCTTCGACCACCGCGAGAGTGGTGTCCCGGTCCTTTCCGGCGTCGGCGAGTTCGTCGAGGGTGCGTGGCATCCGCGTGACACTGCGGTCGGAGACGTGCACCAGCGCGAGCAGGAGTCGTTCGGCCACCACCTGCTGGTTGTCGTCGAGGGTGTCCCAGGTTTTTTCGGCGGTCGCCGCGATCGCCGACGCCACGCCGCCCGCGGCGTGATAGCCCGCGACGGTGAGCATGCCGCCGCCGCGCTGCGCCCACATCACCGACAACACGTGCGCCACCAGCGGGAGCTGACCGGCGCGGTCGTCGGTGGAACCGCGCAGCGGCGTCATCGACCTCAGGTCGGACAAGATGGTGGCGGCCAGTCCCCGGTCGACGCGGATACCCGACAGCCGTGCCGGTGCCGCGATCACGTCCTCGAGTTCGCGGTCGGTCATCGCCGGCACGATGAGCGAGTGCCGCTGCCACGCCGACGCGAGCGGTTCGAGGCCCGAACAGATCTCGTACATGTCGGCGCGGATACCCGCGACCACCACGTGACCCCGTACCGCTGCGAGCGCACCGAGCCGCTCGGCGAGGCGCGCGACCTCGGCGCTGTGCCGCGGGTATCCCACCAGCACCTGTTCGAGTTGATCCACGACATGCACGGTCAGCCCGGGCGAGGCGCCCGCGTCCGTAACCGCGTCGGTCTCGGTTTCGGTGCGAACGTCGGAATCGGTATCGGCGTCGGCATCTGCGGTCCCCGTCGTGGCCGTCGGGTCGGACTCGCCGGCGAGATCGGTGGCGAGCAGGGTGTGCACGGTCCAGGGGTCGTCGGCAGCGGCCGACAGGCGGGCGATGCCGGCTCGCAGCAGTGAGGATTTGCCTGCTCCGGAGACACCGGTGACCACGACGATCGCCGGCGCGGTCTCGCGGTGTGCCGACGCGGAGGCGATCAGCCTCCGCAGATCGTCGAGTACGGCGTCGCGACCGAAGTAGACGTCGCGGTCGGCGGCGGTCAGCGCGGCCAGTCCGCGGTAGGGCGAGCGGACGCCGGGGACGCGGGTATCGCCGCGCGAGGGACTCGACTCCGCCCCGCGGCCCGCTGTTGCGCCGCCGGCGCGGCCCAGCTCCCACCATTCACGCCACCGCGTCAACGGCGGCACGTCGACCGCGCCCCGAGCGCGCGATTGCAGGATCAGCCAGGCGAGGGCGGGTTCGAGCGTTTCGAACCGGGCAGGCAGGTGCCGGCCCCGGCGCCAGTCGCTGAGCCGCTGCACCGTGATCTCGGCGCGACCGCCGCTCACCCGGCGCGACCCGCCGGCCACCGCCGCCAAGGTGGGTGAGCCCGCCGAGGCGAACAGTTGTCGCAGCTGTGCCCCGAACCGGGTTGCCGGATCGCTCGTCGAGTCGGGCTCGTCCACGATATTCACGTTCTTCACCGCTCTGGACGCCCCCGTGTAACTTCGCCGTCGCGATCGGACCTCTCGTTAGGGTCGCGACCGAACCTCACGCAGAGAATGTACGAACGGCGTGTCGCCTGCGCAACGCGGGTACGGGGTCGGGATGCGACCAATTGTCCGGTCCGGAAAACACCTTGCGGCACTTGATCAGGTCATATGACCGAAATTCCGGTGCGGCCCGGACACACCCCACTGCGACCGGTTTCACTGAGAGAGCGACGAGGGAGACACGTCGACGAGGTGGGAACAAGCCATCGATCCCCCCTGATGGCCACCGTTCCCATGTCGGGGGGCGCGTTCTCGCTGCCGATCCCCCCATTACGGCAGCGAGAACGCGCTGACACAACCGGGGCACCACTGGGCGCACCAACCACCTGGGCGCACCGACCACATGGGCACACCGCCACCGCAAGGAGAGCGGGACGTGCTCACACGTCGCGGAAGATCCCGTTGCCGGGGCTGGTGCGGGTCACCGCGTCCACCGCGAGCACCACCGCCGCCGACGTCCAGCAACTCTTCTCCACCGGCCACCGCTTGCCGTCGGCGTACACGAGCCCGGTCCAGTAGGAGCCGTCGGGGTCGCGCAGATGCTGGATCGAGGCGATCAGTTCCACCGCGTCTGCGGTGTCGCCGAGGGTGTCGAGGGCGAGCGCGAGTTCGCACGTCTCCGCCCCGGTGACCCACGGACGGTGATCGACGCAGCGCACGCCGCGGCCTTCGACGACGAATTGCGCCCAGCGGCGCGCGATCAACTCCTGGCCGGCCCGGCCGCGCACCGCGCCGCCGAGCACCGGGTAGTACCAGTCCATCGAGTGCTCCGACGGTTTCTCGAACACCGACGGCCGCGCCGCGAAAGCCTCCGCGAGCGCCGACTGCGCGCGGATCCACCCGTCGTCGGGTTGTCCCACCTCGGCGGCGATGCGGTTGGCGCTGTCCAGCGCCTGGTAGATGCTCGAATTTCCGGTGATCAGCGCCTCGGAGAACATCGCACCGGTGTGGTGGTCGCCGCCCCACCGGAACGCGCCGTCGGAACGCTGGAAGCGGGTCACCAGCTCGATCGCCGACCACACCACCGGCCACATCCGGTCGAGAAACGCCTGGTCACGGGTGATCAGGTAGTGATGCCACACTCCGACGGCCACGTAGGCACAGAAGTTGGCGTCCACCCCGTCGTCGGTGACCTGCCCGCACACCGTCCGGATGGGCCACGACCCGTCGGGCCGTTGATGCCTGCGCGACCACTCGTAGGCGCGTTCGGCCTCGTCGACGAAGCCGGTGACCGACAGCGCCATCGCCGATTCGATGTGGTCCCACGGGTCGGTCTGTCCGCCCGGAAACCACGGCAGCGCCCCGGATTCCTCCTGCATGGCAGCGATCGCCGCGCCGGTGGCATGCATCTGTGCACCGGTGACCACTCCGTCGATCGAGAGCGCCCCGATGTCGGGAGCGGTGGTCATACCCCGCGGGTGTCCTCGGGTGTGCCCGAATCGGGTTTGCGCAGGTAGAGCGCCACCGACTTGCCGATGAGCGGGTTGAGTAGTCGTTCGCCGCGCCGGGTCAGCGCGGGTGCCGACATCATGTCCCACACCAGCAGCCGGTGGTAGGCGCGCACCAGCGGATTCTGATCGTTGTCCACACCGACGGCGCACTTGAGCCACCAGTAGGGGGCGTGCAGGGCGTGGGCATGGTCGGTACCGGTCACCTCGAGTCCCGCGGCGGTGAGCTTCGCGCCGAGTTCGGAGGCCTTGTAGATCCGGACGTGGCCACCCTCGACCTCGTGGTAGGCGTCCGACAACGCCCAGCACACCTTCTCCGGCCAGTAGCGGGGCACGGTCACCGCGGCCACGCCGCCCGGCCGCAGCACCCGCACCATCTCGGTGATCGCGGCCTCGTCGGACGGGATGTGTTCGAGGATCTCCGACATCAGCACCACGTCGAAGGTGCTGTCGGCATACGGGAGTCGCAGTGCGTCGCCGACCTCGGCGCGTGCCTTGGCCTCGGCGGGCACCTCACCCTCGGCCATCATCGCGTCGAACATCTCGCCGACGTCGGCCATGTCCTGTTCGGACTGGTCGAAGGCGATGACGTCGGCCCCGCGCCGGAACATCTCGAACGAGTGCCTGCCCTGCCCGGCCCCGATGTCGATCGCCTTGGTGTGCGACCCCACGCCCAGCCGGTCGAAATCCACTGTCAGCACTCGCTCCCCTTTCGCTCCGCCGCACTCGTCATCGGCGTTGCCCGTTCGTGTCGTCGCGGTTCGTGTCATCGCGGTTCGTGTCATCGCGGTTCGTGTCGTCGCTCTGGACCCCGGCCAGCACGGTCTCGTAATGCGCGGCGGTTTTCGCGGCCACCGCCGCCCAGCTGTAGCGTTCCTCGACGCGTCGCCGACCCGCCGCACCCATCCGGGTACGCGCGTCGGCATCGTCGAGCAGCGTGCCGATGGCCTGCGCGAGGCGACCCGAGTCCCGCGGCGGCACCAGCAGCGCGGCCTCACCGTTGTCGCCGACCACCTCGGGGATCGCTCCGGCACGCGTGGCCACCAGCGGTGTGCCGCAGGCCATCGCCTCCACCGCGGGCAGCGAGAACCCCTCGTAGAGCGACGGCACGCACGCCACTTCCGCCGAGGCCATCAACTGCGCCATCTCCTCGTCCTCGAGACCCGATACCACCCGCACCCGCGAGCCGATGGCGAGTTCTTCGATCATCGCCGCCGACGGGCCGTCGGGATCCAGCTTGGACACCAGGGTGAGTTCCACGTCGCGTTCGGAGCTGAGTTTGGCAATCGCCTCCAGCAGGTAGGACACACCCTTGAGTGGGGCGTCGGCGCTGGCCACGCACACCACGCTGCCCGGGCGCCGCTGCTGCGCCGGCCGGAACACGTCGGTGTCGACGCCGAGCGGGATGGTGGTGATCCGGCCCGACGGGATGTCGAATGCCTTGCGGATGTCCACCTCGCTGCTGCGGGAGACGGTGAGCAGTTCGGGGATGCGGCGTGCCACCCGCCCCTGCATGCGCAGGAAAGAGTGCCAGCGCCAGGCGGTGATCTTGCGCCACCCCTTGGCCGCCTTCACCGCCAGGCTGCGGTCGCGCGTGATGGGATGGTGGATCGTCGCGATCAGCGGGAACCCGGCGCGCTGGATCTGCAGGAGTCCGTAGCCGAGGCATTGGTTGTCGTGCACGATGTCGAAGTCGTCGCGACGGTCGGCGAGCAGCCGCGCCACCCGCAGGCTGAATGTCAACGGTTCGCCGAAGCTCGCGGTCCACATCGAACCGACCTCGATCGCGTCGATCCAGTCGCGATACTCGCCGAGGCGCGGGGTGCGGAACGGGTCGGGTTCGTCGTAAAGGGCCAGGCTGGGCACCTTGGTGATCGTGACGCCGGCGTCGACGGCCACCTGGTCGAGTTCGGGGTAGGGCTGCCCGGAGAAGATCTCGACTTCATGTCCGAGGAGCGCCAGTTCACGACTCAGGTGACGTATGTACACCCCCTGCCCGCCACAGTGCGGTTTGCTGCGATAGGACAGCAATGCCACTCGCACCTCGCGCCCCTACCTCTCCCTCGTGTTCGCCCCACCACAGGCCCCCATCAGATCACCGATCCCGCGACCGTTCGCGCGGCGTCCTCGAGGTCGGTGATTCGTACCAGCTTCACCCGCCGTCGGCCGGCCTGCTTGCCCGCGTCCCGTTCGGCGGCATCGATGCTCTTCCAGCCGGCCAGATCGACGCGACGCGCACCGCGGTCGGCGATGAGTTCGGGCACGTCGTCACGCGACGCGGTCGGCTGCGGCAGCGTACCGGCGATGAAGTCGGCGATCAGGGATTGGGCCGTCTCCTGCCCGCACATCCGGTTGCGCCCGATGCCGCCGGTGGCGCCGCGTTTGATCCATCCCGTCACGTAGAGGCCCGGAATGATGTCGCCGTCGGCCGCCGTCTGCACTCGTCCCTCGCTGTTGGGGACCACGCTGTGCGCCGCGTCGAACGGAACGTCGGCGATTGGCATGCCGCGGTAACCGATGGCCCGCAACACCAGGCCGGCGTCGAGGTCGAAACGTTCCGCGGTGGGCGTCACCGCCATGTTCTCGCCGGTCTGGGCGTAGGTGTTGCGGACGCAGGTGAGCTTCTCCACCTTGCCGGACTCCCCCGAGATCTCCACCGGGGAGGCCAGGAACCGGAACACGATGCGCTTGTTTCCCGGCGTGGTGGGGCGTTCGGCGAACTCGCGGGCAAGCCGCACCTTCGTCGCGATCGTCGAATCGAGCGTGCCGTCGGACTCGGCCGCCTCCGACACGGGGTCGAGGACCAGTTCGGCGGGATCGATGACGATGTCGACACCGTCGACATCGCCGAGCGCGAGGAACTCGCTGTTGGTGTAGGCGGCCTGGGCGATGCCCCGCCGGGCGAGTAGCACCACTTCGCTGATATTTGAGTCGCGCAACCTCGCCAGGGCGTGATCGGCGATGTCGGTGCGCGCCAGCACGTCGGGATCGGTCACCAGGATGCGGGCGACGTCGAGTGCCACGTTGCCGTTGCCCACCACCACGGCGCGCTCGCCGGACAGGTCGACGTCCAGATCGGCGTAGTCGGGGTGCCCGTTGTACCAGGCGACGAATTCGGTGGCCGGCAACGATCCCGGCAGGTCCTCGCCCTCGATGCCGAGTCGCTTGTCGGTGGGCGCACCCACCGCATAGATCACCGCGTGATACCGGGCCAGCAACTCATCGTGCGTGATGTGCGTGCCGACCTCGACGTTGAGGAAATAGGAGAAGTTCCGTTTGGCGGCGGTGATGGCGAAGGTCTTCTCCACACCTTTCGTCGCGGCGTGATCGGGTGCGACCCCGGCACGGACCAAGCCATACGGGGTCGGCAGCCGGTCGAACATGTCGACGCTGATCTGGGGACGCCGGACCAGTTCTTCGGCGGCATAGAACGCGGCCGGGCCTGCTCCGACGATGGCGATGTGCAGATCGCCTTCGGGCAGCTTCGGCGCCTTCGTGGGCGGGACGATGCCCCCGTCGACGTCGTGGTCGGTGTAGTAATCAGCGTTGATCTGCAGGTAGGGCTCGTCCCGCTCGGTGAGCTGATCGTCGGGCAGGATGGCCTCCACCGGGCATTCGTCGATGCAGGCACCGCAATCGATACAGGTGTCGGGGTCGATGTAGAGGCTCTCGGCGGTGAGGAATTCCGGCTCGTCGGGCGTCGGGTGGATGCAGTTCACCGGGCACACGGCAACGCAACTCGCGTCGTTACAACAGGGCCTCGTGATGACGTGCGGCATGGTTCTGCTTTCTCGCCCAGCATGGGTGGAACGTGTTCTAGTTTTCCGCTGACTGTACATCAGTCGCGACAACCGGTGCGACCGCGGGACGCGCCCCGCCGGCCGTTCACGGCTGCCCATTCACCGTAGTCGTACGGCCAACAGTTCACCCGTCTCGGATGCCACCACGAGGCGTTGGGACTCCCCGGGCCGATGCGCGATAGCGGTGACCGGCCGGCCCACATCGACGACGCATCGCTCGCCGGTTTGCAGGTCGACGATGAAGACCTGGCCGGTGACGGTGCCGACCGCCAACGTGTGCGGTCCCAGTGCGTCCACATCGTCGAGGAACCCGGGCCGTGGAGCGGTCAGGTCGACGGCCGCCCGGGCCTTTGCCGGCGCGTCGAGCGGGACCGCGAGCACGCGGCCGGTGGCGCTTGCGGTGAGTGTGACGTAGAGGGTGTCGCCGATGACGACCGCACCGTTGGTGCCGGTGCCGTTGACGGTGCGTGTCGGCGCGAAGTTCTGCGGCGATGCCGCGGTCCACTCCTCGTCGATGGACCCATCGGGGCGCAGCCTCACCACTCCGAGCGCACCGTCGGTGACGTAGGCGTACCCGTGTGCGTCGAACGCCAGGCCGTTCGGTGCGCCGAGCCCGCGGGCCCACACCTGCGGCACCGGCCGGGCCGCAGCCGGGTCGAACCGCATCACCGTTGCGGTCCGGGGTGCGCCCGGCGCCCCGTTGAGTGGCAGGTTGCCCGAGTTCACGTAGAGCTTCCCGTCGGGGCCGGGACGTATCGCTCCGGGTGCGGTCACCGGAACGGTTGCGGTCACCCGGCCTGTGGTGTCTCGACGTTGCACCGTGTTGTCCAGCAACCGCGACGTCCACAGATTTCCGGCGGCGTCGAAGGTGAGGTTCTCGGCCCACGCGGTCGGCGAGGGCGAGCCGAACAGCGTTGTCACGGTGGCCGCGCACTGCGGGGTCGGCGGTGGCGCCGCCTGCGCCGGTGTGGCCGCGAGGAAGGTGATCACCACCGTGACCACCGCTGCTGTGACCCCTGCCGCCCAGACCCCTGCCGCCCGGATCACCGTGCTCCACAGCCGACGACCCACGTCGTTCTCCTGTCTCGCAGTCCGCGCCGGTGTCAGGGCCGGCCGGTCACTGACCGCCGTTGAGCAGTAATTCCATCAGTTTCTCCGGCGCCACGCAGGGGTCGGCCGCGGCGGTCCCCCCGACCGGTTCCACCCAGAAGGTGTAGACGCCCCGACTGGGCGCGCGCGTGGTGACGCCGCAGACGGCCGGGCGTTTGGGGTCGCGTTGGGTGAAGGCCGCCTGGCTCGCGATCTTGATGTTCTCCGTGGTGTACCCGAGACGTTTGGCCGTCTCCTTCTCGACGTTGTAGTCGCCCCACTCGAACCAGTTGAAGGTGACGTTCGCGGCGGCGGCGCCGTCGACGATCCACCGGCAGATGGCGCCGTTGAACGTTCCGCGTGCGCTGGTTCCACCGACGGCCTTCGCGATCTGGGCGGCCGAGAGCACCTGGCATTCCAGGGTGAGGCGGTCGAACTGATCGGTGTCGACGTTGCCGGGCTGTTCGGCGTTGGCCTGCTCGGAGGAGACGGCCTGGCCGTCGACGGTGCAGCCGGCCATCACGGCGACGAGAAGCGCCGACACCAGCACTGCCAGGAAAAGGCGGAGTCGGCTGTTCACGGACACCGCACGCGGCCGGGGACTCATGACGACCGCTCGATCGACATCTGGGCCAGCTGCTTGGCCGAATCACAGATCGCGTCGCTGCTCGGCGGCTGCTGGCCGAGCGGGACGCTGCCCGCGCTCAGCGACCACTCGAAGAAGTCGGCACCGAACCCGATGCCGATCTCGCAGATTCCGGAGTCGGATGCGATGAACCCCTTGTGCCCCTTGATCTCGATGTCTTTGGTGGAGTCACGCGAGAGTTGTTCGGTGGCACGTTCACGGCCGATCGGCGACCCCCGGTACCAGTTGAAGGATGCCACCGGGCCGGTGCGGTCGTCGCTGGCACTCCATTCGCACACCGACGGGTTGTTGACGGTGTTGGTGAGTGTGCCGATGTTGGCGATCCGATTCACCTCTTCGGTGGTCACTCCCCCGCACTCGCCGAAGAACGGGCCGGCGCCCGCCTTGCCGGGAGCCGTCGGGCCTTTCGGCGTCGCGGGATCGTTGTTGTCCGACCCCGACGAACACCCTGCCACGAGGGCGACGATCGCCGCGGCCACCGCGATCAGCATCCCGCCGTCGCGCATCCGCAGCCGGTCGAGTTCACGTCGTTCACGTTTGGTGGGCCGCCCGGCCCCGCGGTCACGACGCGGCTGACCGGCCAGGATCTCCTTGGCGGGCGGGGGCGGGCTGCGATCGATGTAGCACTGGGCGGCGGCGGGCGCGGACACCCGCTTGCTGATCAGCCGGGTGACTTCGACGATTCGTTCCCGGCCGGCGAGTCGGACCCGCACCTCATCGCCCACCACGACGTTCTGCGCCGGTTTGGCGGTGGCCCCGTTGACCCGGACGTGGCCGCCGCGGCATGCGTCGCCGGCCGCCGACCGTGTCTTGGTGAGGCGGATCGCCCAGATCCAGCTGTCCACCCGTGTGCTCATGTGTTCCGGACGCTCACGACCGCAGGAAGGGAGGATGCGGCGGAGACAGATCCTCGCACGTGATGCCCGCCTACTTCTGCCGGGTCAGCAGGTACACGCCGCCGGCCACCGCGACCACTCCCACCACCACCGCCAAAAACCAGTTGGTGAAGATGCCGAGGAGCAAAAAGACGACAATGCCGGGCGACACCGCCACCAGGCTCATCCCCGGATGCTGGCGGACGACCTGCGACAACGCCTTGCTCTTGGCTGGATCAATCGCCATGCGCTCCACAATAGCCAACGCCGACGAGGAGCCGATGCTTCTGCGCGCACGTCTTTGTCGGTGGCCGGAGGTAACGTGATCACATGTTCATCGAACACGAGTTCGATGAGAAGGTCAGCGGGTGACCGCGCGACGGAAGGCGGTGATGGCGGATGGTCGACGCGGTGGTACCCCAACCGCTGCCGCACACGGCGTCGCCGTGGCCCGCGCTGGCCACGGCGTTCCTGGGCGGCATCGATCCCACCGCCACAGCCGCGGCCTCGGTCAACGACCTGTTGATCGGCACGCGCGAACTCGACCGCGGCCACGCGTACCTCACCTGGTGCGACTACCGGTCGGTGGCCGACCTCGCCGGACGCCTCATCGATCACCGCAAGGGCGCCAACGGCTTTGCGGACGGATTCGCCGACCTCGCCAAACGCCTCTCCCGCACCCGCGGCATCACCCAACGCGCTGCCGAACGACTGATCGACGATGCGGCGGCTCTGTTCGAGCGGCTTCCCCAGGTCGCCGACACCTTGCGCGACGGGGTGATCACTCCGGAATGGGTGCGTGTCATCCTCTCGCGCACCGATCTCGTCGATGGCCGCTCCGCCCAGGCCGTGATCGACACCGAGATCGCGGCCACCCTCCGCCGTCGGCACAGCGGCTGGTCACGGCAACTCGTCCGGGACATGGCCGATCGCGTCGTTTTTCGCCACGACCCCGACGGCGTGCGCAAACGCCGCCAACGCGCCCTCGACGACCGGGGCGTGTGGACCCACAACCGCGACGATGGCACCGGCGAGATCGGGGCCACCATGGCCGCCGAGCACATCACCGTCGCCGCCGCCTCGGTCCGCGCCCTTGCCGATCATGTCTGCCCCCGCGACTCACGCACCCTGCCGCAACGCCTCTCCGATGCGATGTTCACGCTCCTCACCGGCGCCGCATTCGGCTGCGACTGCGGCGACGACGCATGTGACGCGCCCAGTCCCGACGCCGGCCGCGGCCGGACTCCCGCCACCACCGTCGTCATCCACGTCATCGCCGACGAAGCCACCGTCGGCGGCGGTTGCGCGGGTGATACCCCCGGACCTTCCACGCCGCCCGGACCGGACAGTGATTCCGGACCGGACGGTGGCCCCAGACCGGACAGTGGCCCCAGACCCGACAGTGGCCCCAGACCCGACAGCGGCCCAGCCGGACCGACCGACCCGCCGCCGGGACCCGAGCCGAGCGGTGGTGATTCCGGTAACCCCGGCTACCTCGTCGGCCATGGCGTCATCTCCCCCGAGCATGTGCGCGACCTCGCCGCCCGTCCCGAGGCGCAGCAGCGCCGGATTGTGCCGCGCGGGACGGCACCCGAAACCGTCGAACTCCCCGCAGGGCAACCGTCGAACCCGTACCGGCCGTCGACCGCCCTCGACGAGTTCGTCCGCCTGCGCGACGGCACCTGCGTCGACCCGGCCTGTCCCCGTTCGGCATTCGACGCCGACCTCGATCACGTCGCCGAATACGACCATGTCAATCCCGACCAGGGTGGCGCGACCGTGGCCGACGGGCTCAACAGCAAATGCCGTTTCGACCACAACCACAAGACCTTCACCGACTGGGTCGACGATCAATACCGAGACGACGACGGCCGCCTCGTCGTCGAATTCATCACGCCCGAAGGCCTCATCCTGCCCGGACCCGCCGAAACCCTCGAAGATCTCTTCCCCGGACTTCGCCGATACCGATTCCGCGACCCACCCAGACCGCCCCGATCACCTGTTGTCGACCCGCCACCGGGACTCACCACGCGGGTCGCGGCGAAGCACGCCCGCCGTCGCGCCGAGCGCCGCCGAAACCGTAAACGACGCACCACCAGGCCGGTTCGGCGCGACCCGCCTTCGACGACCCCACGCCGCCGCCCTTCTGATCCGGCGCGGACGCCGCGGTCGGCGATGTCAGTCGGCGTTGCCCGATCCCGTGCCGGCGGAACTCGTGGTCGTGCCGGTGTCGCTACCGGTCGAACCCTTGTCCGTCGAAGCCTTGTCGGTCGAAGCCTTGTCGGTTGAAGCCTTGTCGGTCGAATCCCCGTCGGATTCCGAACCGGTGACCGTCGGCGCCTGCGGCGCGCGGTGCTTTCCGAAGTATGACTCCGGGGAACGGTGCTTGCCCACATACCCGCCACCGACAGACTGACCGCCGGGAGTCCCGGGTGTCGTCGCACCGCCGGAAGAGTCGTCGGCGGTGTCGGACGGCCCGGTGCCGGGGGTCGGCTCCACAAGGCTTGTGACAGCAGGCTTCTCAGTGGTCGCCGGCTTCTCAGTGATCGTCGGCTTCTCTGTAGCCGTCGGCTGATCGCTCGCGCCGGGTTGATCGGTGGTCTCCGCGATCAGCGTGCGGGCCGCCGCCGGCGCCGCGACCTGGGTGCCGGTCACGCTCGAGGTCTCGTACGGTCCGATCGACGGAATACCGAACGGGTAGTCGATCTGCGGAATCGACACCGATGGAACCAGTTCGGCGGTGTCGAGATCCCCGAGATGGATCACCGGGATACCCACATGGTTGGCCTTGGTCTCCCCGTTCACCACGGTGTTCGGGTTCAGCGTCAGCGAGGACCCGAGCCAGTGCACCACCATCTCGCGCTGCGGGCCGTAGTCGCTGGTCACACTCACCAACACCGGCAGCCCGTAGGCGTCCTTCGCATCGCCTCCGAGGGAGAGTCGGATGAAGTCTTTGCTGAGGGTGGGGGTTTCACCATTGAGCAAGTCGGTGATCACCGTCGTGAATACGCCAGACGGGTCGCTGAGGACCGCAGTGGGATCGGTCAACGCGAACTGAACCTGCTTGATGGAGAGCGGCTCCTTGTTCTGGTCGAGTTCCTGATATCGGAAGTCGAAGGTGCCCAGCACATTTGCGCAGGCGCCCACACCTTCCGCGTAGGCCGCGGTGACCCCGCCGTAGCATCCGACGGCCTTGACGCCGGGGATGACGCCCAATTTCGAACCACCCTTCCAGGCCGTCACCTTGATGTCGTCAGTGGTCCAGGCGTTCGCCATTCCCAGCACTGCGAACGACCACGCGGTCCTGCCGTCCGATGCCCCGGCGGTCGCGAGGCTTGCGGGAAGATACGCGATCGCGGTGGCGTTCCCCTCGCGTGCCGCCATCGCGAACTCGTATCCGGAACCGATGACTTTCGCCGATCCGTGCGAAACGTTGCTGTTGCTCGGGATCACCGCCACCTCGTCAGGCAGAACGATCGCGATGCCGATATTCGATGCGCCACTGCAATCGGCGTTGCCCACCGTCGACGGCGCGCCGCACAGATCGATCTTCCAGACGCCCGCGACAGCACCGGCCCCGGTGACGATCGCATTGACGACGTCGGAGACCCCGGCGGCCTGCGCCTGCCCCTGCCCCATCGATTGCCCCAACCCCACCGCAGCAACGGCCGAGAGTGCCACCACGCCAGCGGCCGCGCGGGCCGCCCGTCGTTTCCTGCGTCGACTCTGCTTTTCGGCCCGACGGACTCCGCTGTGCGACGGCTGCGCCATGTGTTCCTCCCCTGTGCCTGCTGACTGAAGCCGCAACAGTTAAGCATCGCAAACCCGACATCCGCCGCCGTTTCGGAGAATCTGTATATCCGCAGGTCAAATAGGTCGACCGACCCAGTTCACCATCGATCCCGATCCAGCTGTTCCCCGGCCTCCGCGGCATCTGCGGCACATCCGAAACCGACGACCCAGCGGCCGTCGTCGAGTTCGATCTGGCCGAGAGACATCGGCGCAGGTAGGGCCGCCAGGAACTCGCCCAGCGCGGTCGGCGACAGCCGCCAGATCTCACCGCGAATCGATCGTCCCGCCACCGGGTCGCGAATCAGCCCGGGCTTGGCAGGTGTGGTGGCCAGCGCGACCAGACGGTACGACGGTGCCGTGATGATCTCGCCCGACCACCGCGCGCCCCGTCCGCTCAGCTCGTGGGTGAGCGGACCGCCCCGCATGTGGGCCCCGAACACCGCAAGCTCTACCGACTCGGCGACAGATTCCGGCCACGCGGGCTGCGACCGCGAGAACTCCTGCTCCCCCTCCATGCCGTCCCGATCGCCGAACCTGCGAGCAAGGTCGACAAGCACCGCATCGTGGTGTCGCCTGGCCAACAGCGTGACACCGAATTGCGCTGTGCTGCCGTCACTCTCCACCACCTGACCGGCCGGGATCGCCAACGCGCACAGGTCGAACAGATTGCAGAAATTGGTGTAGGTCCCCATCATGCTGTTCACGCCGACCGGGTCGGCGGCAACCTCGGCGAGAGTCGGATGCGCCGGCGCGGTAGGCACCATCAGGGCATCCGCGTCACCGAGTTGCGCCATCGCCTCCTCCCGCAGATCGGCCAGTTTCCGATGCGCCCGCAACAGGTCGACGGCCCCGAACCTGTTCGCGCCCAGAATGATCGACCTCACCACCGGATCGATCCCGGAGACCGACGGATCAGTGCCGGCGATGAAATCGCCGACGGCGTCGAATCGTTGCGCCACCAGCGCATCTTCGTACAACAGTTTGGCGGCGGCCAGGAACGCCGACAGGTCGATCGACTTGACCCTCATGCCCGCGGCCTCGGCCGCGCCCACCGCCTCCGCGAACGCCGCGCGCCACCGGTCGTCGAGTCTCGGCAGCTCGGCCGGAACCGCGATGGTGGGCTGCTCGGGCGCTGCGAGCAGCGCCGACGTACCGAAGGGGCGCGGACCGGCGGCGACGGCCATCACCCGCA
Source organism: Gordonia sp. NPDC003425 (assembly GCF_053588635.1). Classification (NCBI taxonomy): domain Bacteria; kingdom Bacillati; phylum Actinomycetota; class Actinomycetes; order Mycobacteriales; family Gordoniaceae; genus Gordonia; species Gordonia sp. NPDC003425. The sequence continues at coordinate 194,336 of NZ_JBSFQI010000005.1, forward strand.
TGGCCGAATTCGCTTCCACCACAGTCGATGCGAAGACGGTCACGGTGTCGTAGTCGGCGCACGCGGGGACCACACCCGCGGTCGAGACGGCGCCCACGGTGGGCTTGATCCCGACGATGCCCTGCAGTCCCGCCGGCACCCGACCCGATCCGGCGGTGTCGGTGCCGATGGAGATGTCGGCGAAACCGAGCGCCACCGCGACCGCGGACCCCGAACTGGATCCGCCCGATATCCGATCGGGACGACGTGAATCACGCACCGCGCCATAGGGACTGCGGGTCCCGACCAGTCCGGTGGCGAACTGGTCGAGGTTGGTCTTCCCGATGATCACCGCACCCGCCGACCGCAACGCCGCCACACATGGCGCGTCCGCCTCGGGCACGTAGGCATAGCCGGGACATGCCGCCGTGGTGGGCAGACCGGCGACGTCGATGTTGTCCTTGACCGCGACGACGACTCCGGCCAACTCTCCGCCCGCGGCCACCGACGCGGCGTGGTCGGCGGCGACGTCGGCTTGCGGCCGCAGGGTGATGAACACCTCCGGCCGGTCGGCGAGATCGATCCGGCGGTAGATCTCCGCGATCCGGCTCATGCCACTCTCCCCTCGTCGTCCCGACCGCCCGCCGGCCGCGCGAATTCGCCGCCTGCCGACCAACGCGCGCGTTCCTCGTCGCGGGCCATCTCCATCGTCGCGCGGGTGGCCGCTATGTCGCCGGCGTTGTCGGCGAGGAACCGTTCGTGCTCGGCGAGCGAGAAGCTGCCGTCGGTGATGCGGACCGAATCACCGCGTCCGGCAGCCACATCGGCGCGCAGATCCAGCAACTCCTCGGCACTCACCGGATACCAGTGGATGCGGTCGAAGAAGCGCAGCAACCAGGGATGCTCGGGATCAAAGCCGGGTGCGGGCAGCGGGTGACGGTGATTCCACACCTGGGTGGTGCGCCCGACGAACTGGTAGCCGCCGGGGCCCTCCATTCCGTACACGCACAGGTAGGCACCCCCGATTCCCACCGCGTTCTCCGGTGTCCAGGTGCGCGCCGGGTTGTACTTCGTGGTCACCAGCCGGTGCCGCGGATCGAGTGGAACCGCCACCGGCGCACCGAGATACACATCACCCAGACCCAACACGAGGTAGTCGGCGTCGAACACGATCCGGTGGACGTCGTCGACCGAGTCGAGTCCGTTCATCCGCCGGATGAACTCGATGTTCCACGGGCACCACGGTGCATCGGACCGCACGCCGAGCATGTACCGTTCGATCGCCTCGCGGGTGGCCGGATCGTCCCACGACAGTGGGAGTTCCACCCGCCGGCTGGGCACCACCAACTCCGACACGGAGGGCAACTGGCTCTCACATTCGATCAGCCAGTCGAGCATCGACCGCTGCGACCACATGTCGGGATCCGCCTTGACCTGCAGCGAACGGATGCCGGGGGTCAGATCGATCAGACCGGCGGGCCGCTGCGCCGAGATGTGTTCGGCCAACGCGTGCACCCGCGCCCGCAACGCGAGGTCCAGGCGCATGTCCCCGTACTCGACGAGGATGTTGTCGTCGCCGCTGCGGCGGTAGGTGACCTCGGTGGAGCCGTCCGCGGTGGCGGTGCGGCCCAGGATCCCGTTGTCGGGGTCGCCGCCGGTGGAGAGCACCTCGACGATGCCCGCGCGCCTGCCCGGACCGAAACCACGTGCCGACGCGACGTCGGAACCGCGCACCGCGACGAACCGAACGGTGTCGCCGGGCTTGAGCTGCCCGAGTTTCCAGCGTTCGGCCGACACCACGGTCACCGGGCACACGAAACCGCCGAGGCTCGGACCGTCGGGCCCCAGCAGGATCGGGGTGTCGCCGGTGAAGTCCAAGGCACCCACCGAGTAGGCGTTGTCGTGGATGTTCGACGGGTGCAGTCCGGCCTCCCCGCCGTCGGTCCGCGCCCATCGGGGCTTGGGTCCGATGAGCCGGACACCGGTGCGGTCGGAATTGAAGTGCACCTCGTACGCGGTGGACATCAGGTCGTCGATGTCGTCGGGGGTGAAGAATTCCGGTGCGCTGTGCGGGCCCACCGTCACCCCGATGTGCCAGGTGTTGGTCATCGCCGGGTGTTCCTCGGTGAGCACCCGCACCGACGGCCCGCACGGCAGGTCAAGGGTGTCGAGGGTGTCGCCGTCGCTCAGCACACGTCCGTCCTTGCCGCCGAAGCGGCCCATCGTGAAGGTCGCGCGAGAACCGAGATAGTCCTCCCCGTCGAGTCCACCGGCGACGGCGATGTAGACGCGCATGCCGACGCCACCGACCGCACCCACATCGAGCACCTCACCTGGTTCGACCCGGAGCGGAACCCACTGTGCCACCGGCCTTCCGGCGATGGTCACCGGGGCTGTGGCACCGGTGACGGCCACCACGGCCGCGTCGGCGAACCGCAGCGACGGCCCGATCATGGTGGCCTCGAGTCCCGCCGCCGAATCCGGGTTGCCCACAGCGGAATTGGCCAACCGGAAGGAGAGGTCGTCCATCGGACCCGACGGGGGCACCCCCACCTTCCAGTAGCCGAGCCGCCCGGGCCAGTCCTGCACGGTGGTGAGCGGTCCGGCGCGGAGCACACTGATCGGTGTCATCAGTCCGGTCTCCTCATCTGTCCGGTCGGGTGACGATCACGCGGACCGCCGTGGGATCGAACCCGTTACAGGGATTGTTGATCTGTGGGCAGTTCGAGATCAGTACCAGGGTATCGGCGTCGGCGCGCAACGCGAGTCGCTTCCCGGGCGCCGACAGTCCGTCGACGATCCCGAGCGAGCCGTCGGGATCGACCGGAACGTTCATGAAGAAGTTGACGTTGCCCACCATGTCGGCCTTGCCGAGGCCGTGGGGTGCGCCGCCGATGAGGAAGTTCTCGACGCACGCATGCTGATGCTTGGTGTGATGGCCGTAGCGCAGCGTGTTCGACTCCTGCGAACAGGCACCGCCCACGGTGTCGTGGTTGCCCACCTCGTCGGCGACGATGGTCATCATCGGCGTCGATTCCTGGTCGCGGATCACCGATCCCGTGGTGAGGAAGATGTTCCCCTGAGCGGCGATGGTGGCCTGCGCCGAGTAGCGGATGGTGTGGTCGTGCGCACCGAAGAACAGCGTGTCGACGGCCTGGTTTCCGTACAGGTCGACGATGGTGAGCACGTCACCGCGGGCGACCACACCCGACCATGGTGCGCGGTCGCCGATCTCGGTGTCGAGAATCACGGCGCCGTTCACCAGGGCCAGTTCGGCGGCGGGCAGTTCGGAATAGGGACTTGTGGTGGTTGTCCGTGTGGTGGTTGTCCGTGTGGTGGTTGTCCGTGTGGTGGTTGTCATGGTGCTGGTCCTCAGAAATTCGCCGCGTGCCATACGTCTTCGGAATTGGCCACGGCGCGTTGGTATTCGGGCTCTGTTGAGTCGACGGTGTCGAGCAGGTCGGTGAGATCCGCGGGCGCCTTCCATGCGAGCAGTTCCAGCGGACCGGTGTCGAAGGTGGGTGACGGGTCGAGCGGATGGGCCGTGTTCACCACCGCGACCACGCACGGCAGGTGCAGGATGAGATCAACCGACTTGTCCAGCCCGGCAGACCCTTTGGAGGTCAGCGTGCCGTCGGCTTCCACCACCACGCCGTGGAAGAACGACAGCGAGGGCGCCACATCGGTTGCGGTGAGACCATGTTTGGCGGCCGCGAGCAGGAACATCTCCCGGCCCGCCGGACTGGACGAAGGGAGGTGCCCGTCGCCGTATTTCGCGGTGTTGCCGGCCAGCGTACTGGTGCCGCACAGGGCATCGTGATGGGCCGATTCGTCGGCAACGATGGTGGCCAGCACCCGGCCCTGATCGCTGAGCAGCGGGTGCCCGGTCCCCAGGTACGCCTGCCAGGGCACCTTGACGGTGTCGGCGACATTGAGTCGTTCCCACGGCGCGTCGGCGCGCCAGAGCAGCAGATGGGCGCAGGCCGAACCGGTGATGTCGCGCAATCGGATTCGGGTACCTCGGGCGAGCACCTTGCTGGTGTAGCGGCCACCCGGAACGGTTTCGGCCCAGGTGAGGTCGGCGGCGGCCACGCCGGCCGGCGGATCGGGCCACGCCGAGGCGGGCACCACCGGCATCGAATCGGTGATGGTGCCCGCCTGCGACCGCGCGTGCGCGCGGGCACCCGCGGTGGACCCGGTGGTGAGGGAGTCAGAAGCGATGGTGGGGTCAGAAGAGACGGTCATGTCGACCTCCTTTGATTGACGTGATCGAGCAGTGGCGGTCGGGACATTCGGGCGCTACGACGCACGCCGTACCAGCGCGTCCTCGGGTTCGGGCGCCCCCGGAAGTCCCTTGACCATGCGGTAGGCGACGTATCCCACGACGAGGGTGCCGATCACGAAGAGGATGGCGAAGTACTGCAGCACCCAGTTGCCACCGTCCGGGTCGTACACCTCGGCTCGCGGCCAGGCGATGTTGACCATCAGCGCCGCACCCATCACCACGGCGATCAGGTTCACCGGGATTCCCCACTTGCCGAGTCCGAAGACGGGCTTGCCGTGGCTGAGGTCGGTGCCGCGCAGGCGGTGGAGCAGTGCGGGCACGGTGACCATGAGGTACGCGAGGTAGACGATCACCACCGACACGCTGGTGATCGCGGCGAAGACACCGGCCTGCCCCAGGTTGACCAGCAGCACCAGGATGGCCAGCGCGGAGACCACGGCACCGGTGATCACGGGTGTGCCCGTCCGCGGATTCACCTTGGCCAGAAACGATCCGAACGGGAGCCGATTGTCGCGGGCCATCGAGAACATGACGCGCGACGCCGAGGCCTGGATCGCCAGGGTGGCGGAGAAGATGGCGACGGCGACGATGATCAGCAGCGCCTTGCCGAGCCATGTGTTCAGCTGCGAGGTGATCACCCACGAGATCCCCTGCGCGGAGAGTTCCGGGGCACCCAGCGACGGTGCCGCCATCAGGGCACCGATGATCATCAGGCCACCACCGACGAACGAGACCAGCAACGCGTTGACGATCGCCTTCGGCGCGGTCCGTCGCGGGTCCCGCGTCTCCTCGGACAGCTCTGCGGCACTGTCGAATCCGTACATCACGTAGCACGCCATCAGCATCGAGGCCAGGAATGCGGGCAGATAACCGAAACCGTGCCCGTGCTCGCCGGTGTTGGCGATGGCCGCGGCCGGTGACCGCTGCGCCTTGACGAACATGGCGACCACCAGCGCGATCACGCCGATGATCTCGATGGTCACACCGGTGACGGTGATCTTGCCCATGAAGCTCACGCCGACCGCGCTGATGACGGTGCAGGCCACAATGGTGACCGTGCCGAGGATGATCGCGTTGGTGGCACCGGATACCGACGTGAGGCTGGTGTCGTCGCCGACGATCTGGAAGCCCGACCAGATCTCGGGCAGCACGCTCTGCATCGCGATCGCCAGGGCGGAGACGCTCACGATGTAGCCGACCAGCATGAACCAGCCGGCGAACCAGCCCACACCGTCACCGGCGAGGCGGCGCGACCACTGGTAGACCGCACCGGCCACCGGGAACTTGCCGGAGAGTTCGGCGAACACCAGGCACACGCAGAACTGGCACACGAAGACGATCGGCCAGGTCCAGAAGAACGCCGGTCCGCCGAGACCGAAGCCCAGTGCGAACAGGGCGAACACGGTGGTCAGGATCGAGACGAAGGAGAATCCGGAGGCGAAGGCGGCATAACCGCCGATGCCGCGGTGCAGTTCCTGCTTGTAACCCAGCGCGGCCAGCGAGTCGGCGTCGGATTCCATGCCCGGTGACGATACGGGTGGTGTGGATGCGGTGGAGGTCATCGGTTCCGTCCTTTGAGGTGAATGCTGCGGTGAGTGCTCCCCGTCGAGCAGTTGTAACTGTCAGTTGATAGATAAACCCGCGGTATTTTCTATCACATGACAGTTTTGTTGCGAACAGGGAAACTCGTGCAACGGCCGTGTTACGCGGAGCCCTCGTTGCTCTCTCCCGGTGGACTACACTCGGCGTCGCGAATCTGTCACCTGCACGGTGGCGGGCACATCGGAGAGAGCGCGCAATGTCAGCAGGTAGGTCGGCGAGCGGAGCAGCGGCCGGACCGGGCCCGGGACGTCCCCGGCTCGTCGAGCAACGACGCCGCGGCGCCACCGGGCGCGAGGAGATCCTCGACGCGGCAGCCGAATTGTTCACCCGTCACGGCTACACCGGCACGTCGACGCGGATGATCGCCGAGGCGGTCGGTATCCGCCAGGCGTCGATGTATCACTACTTCAAGAACAAGGACGACATCCTCGCCGCGCTCCTCGACACCACCGTCGCCGCGTCGCTCGAACGCGCGCGCGAGTTGTCGGCCGACGATGGCCCCGCACTGGAGCGCTTGCTGGATCTGGCCCGGTTCGACGTCACCCAGCTCGCAGAGTCACGCTGGAATCTCGGGGCGCTGTATCTGCTGCCCGAGGTGGGCGACGACCGCTATCGCGAGTTCCGCGATGCCCGTCAGGAACTGGCCCACGCCTACGAGACGATGGCCACCGAGGTGCTCGGCGACCCCGCCGACACCCGCAGCCTCCTGCCTTTCCGCCTCGTCGAGTCGGTGATCATGCTGCGCGCCGACGAACAGCGCGGTGAACTCGGTACGCACACCGCGACCGGTCTCGTGGACACCATCACCGGTGCGATCCGAATGCTGCTGCAGCACAAGCCCAACGACTGATCACGCAGCACCACTGCCATCTCGCGCCGTCACAGGCGTCACGCTCAGCGGTGCTGGTGCCGTCGGCTACGCTGACCCCATGGCAGGCCGCAACATGAGCTTCGACCCCATCGCCGAGGCCAAGGTCAACTGGACCGACGCGGGCTGGGGCGCCGTGGCCGACGGCATGGTCGCGGTGACCTCGGTGATGCGCGCGCACCAGATCCTCCTCGCCCGCGTCGAATCCGCGCTGCGGCCCTACGATCTCACCTTCTCGCGATTCGAACTGCTTCGACTGCTGGCCTTTTCACGCTCGGGTGCACTGCCGATCACCAAGGCCAGCGACCGGCTGCAGGTGCACGTCACCAGCGTCACGCACGCCATCCGTCGTCTCGAGGAGGCCGCCCTCGTGCGCCGGCTCCCCCATCCCACCGACGGACGGACCACCCTGGTGGAGATCACCGAACTCGGCCGGTCGACCGTCGAGGACGCCACCACCACCCTCAACCGTGAAGTGTTCGCCGACGTCGGCATGAGTGAGGCCGAGATCACCGGGCTCGTCGACGCCATCCACTCATTGCGGCACGCCGCGGGCGACTTCTGAGGCACCGCCGACGCGCGGCCGATCTGTATGCGCTTTGCGTCGGATTGCGACGCACAACGCATCGTGATGGCGGACGTCAGCGCAGGTCGTCGATGATGGCGCTGAAATCGAGGTCGCCGTGGCGTCCGGCGAATGAGCTGTACAGCTGCGCCGCATGCGTGCCCAGCGGGGCCCGCGACCCGGTGTCGGCGATCGCGTCGAGCGCGAGTCCGAGATCCTTGTTCATCAACGCGGCCGCGAATCCCGGCCGGAACCCGTTGTTGGCCGGACTGGTCGGCACCGGACCGGGCACCGGGCAGTTGGTTTCGACGGCCCAGCAGTTGCCGGTGGCTCCGGTGATGACGTCGTAGAGCGCCTGATCGGAGAGGCCGAGTCGCTCGGCGAGCACGAACGCCTCGCCGACGGCGATCTGCTGCACGGCCAGCACCATGTTGTTGCACACCTTGGCGGCCTGTCCGGCCCCGCTGTCACCGCAGTGGATGATCTTGCCCGCCATGGGTTCCAGTGCCGAACGTGCGTGCAGGAACGCTTCTTCGGTGCCACCCACCATGAAGGCCAGCGTGCCCGCGGTGGCACCCTTCACCCCGCCGGAGACCGGTGCATCGAGTTGCGCGAACCCGCGTTCGCTCGCGCGTGCGTTGATCTCGCGCGCATCGGCCACCGAGATCGTCGAACTGTCGATGAACAACGCGCCGGTGGCCGACGCGGGCAGGACCTCGTCGTAGCAGCGTTTCACCACGCCCCCGTTGGGCAGCATGGTGACGATCACCTCGGCCACGGCCACCGCCTCCACGGCGCTCGGGAAGGTGTCCACTCCCGCGGCCTGCGCGGCCTTCACCGCCTCGGGTACCGGATCGAATCCGTGCACGGTGTGCCCGGCCTTGACCAGGTTGGCGGCCATCGGGCCACCCATGTTGCCGAGTCCGAGGAAAGCGATCGTCGTCATTGTCGAATCTCCACCTTGTCGATTGCTCGAGGAATTCAGTTGCCGTGCCGCGCGGCGATGGAACGTCCCACCACGACCCGCATGATCTCGTTGGTCCCTTCCAGGATGCGGTGTACGCGCAGATCCCGGACGATTTTCTCGATTCCGTACTCCGTCAGGTATCCGTAGCCGCCGTGCAATTGCAACGCCTGGTCGGCGACGGTAAAGCATGCGTCGGTCACGTAGCGCTTGGCCATCGCGCACTGCTCCACCTTGTCGGACGCCCCGGCATCGAGCGCTCCGGCCGCATGCCAGAGCATCAGCCGCGAGGTCTGTAGCGCCGTCGCCATGTCGGCGAGCGTGAACCGGATGGTGGGTTCGTCGATGAGGTTGGACCCGAACGCCTTTCGTGACGCGACGTACTCGGCGGCCTTGTCGAAGGCCGCCTGCGCACCACCGAGCGACGACGCCGCGATGTTGAGCCGCCCACCGTTGAGGCCGTTCATCGCGATACCGAACCCGATACCCTCCGTGCCGCCGAGCAGGTTGGCCGCGGGCACCCGCACCTCATCGAGGATCACCTGAGCGGTGGGCTGGGCATGCCAACCCATCTTGTGCTCCTGCGCACCGAAACTCAGCCCCGCAGACTCTTTTTCGACGAGGAAGGTGGAGATCCCCTTCGGTCCGGAGTCACCGGTGCGGGCCATGATCACATACAGATCCGACGAGCCGGCCCCGGAGATGAACTGCTTCACCCCGGTGAGGACGTAGTCGTCACCGACCCGCTCGGCCCGGGTCGCCAGCGCCGCCGCATCCGACCCGGCACCGGGCTCGGTGAGGCAGTAGCTGGCCACCGTGGTCATGTCGGCCAACCGCGGAACCCACTGTGCGCGTTGTTCGTCGGTGCCGTAGGCGTCGACCATCCAGGTGCACATGTTGTGGATGGACAGGAACGCGGCCACCGCCGGGTCGGCGTAGGCGAGCTGCTCGAAGATGCGCACCCCGTCCAGCCTGCGCAGGCCACTACCGCCGACATCCTCGGAACAGTAGATGGCCCCCATGCCGAGTTGCGCGGCCTCGCGCAACTCGGCGACCGGGAAGTGATTCTCGGCATCCCACGCGAGCGCGTGAGGGGCAAGACGTTTGGCGGCGAAATCGGATGCGGTCTCGACGATGACGCGTTCGTCGGAGTCGAGGCGGGTGTCGGCGAAGGTTGTCATACCCTCCTCATTCCATGGTCGGAATCACGAACTCGGCGCCGTCCTTGATGCCCGACGGCCACCGCGAGGTGACCGTCTTGGTCTTGGTGTAGAACTGGATCGAACTCGGTCCGTGCTGGTTGAGGTCACCGAAGCCCGACCGCTTCCAGCCGCCGAAGGTGTAGTAGGCCACCGGAACCGGGATCGGCACGTTGACACCCACCATGCCGACGTCGACGCGGGCGGTGAAGTCGCGGGCGGCGTCGCCGTCCTGGGTGAAGATCGCCACGCCGTTGCCGTACTGGTGATCCGACGCCAGCGCCAGCGCCTCCTCGTAGTCGTGGGCGCGGACGATCGAGAGGACCGGGCCGAAGATCTCGTCGGTGTAGATGGACATGTCCTTGGTGACGTGATCAAACAGGGTGGGCCCGACGTAGAAGCCGTTGGACAGGTCGTCATCCCCGTAGGCCTGTTCGTCGCTGCCGCGTTCACGGCCATCGATGACGAGTTCGGCGCCCTCGTCGACGCCCTTGCCGATGTAGCCCTTGACGCGTTCGAGGGCGGCGGCGGTGACCAGGGGGCCGTAGTCGGCCTTCGGATCGAGACTGTGGCCCACCCGCAGACCGTTGACCTTGTCGATGAGCTTGGCACGCAGGCGTTCCGCCGTCTGCTCGCCCACCGGCACGGCGACGCTGATCGCCATGCACCGTTCGCCCGCGCTCCCGTACCCTGCACCGATCAACGCGTCGGCGGCCTGATCGAGGTCGGCGTCGGGCAGGATGATCATGTGGTTCTTCGCGCCACCGAAGCACTGTGAGCGCTTTCCGTTGGCGGCCGCGGTGGAGTAGATGTACTGCGCGATGTCGGAGCTTCCGACAAAGCCGAGCGCCTTGACGTCGCGATGGGCGAGCAGGGCGTCGACGGCTTCCTTGTCGCCGTGCACCACCTGGAACACGCCGTCGGGAAGCCCTGCCTGCGTGAACAATTCGGCGAGACGGACCGGCACCGACGGATCTCGTTCGCTGGGTTTGAGGATGAAGGCGTTGCCGCAGGCCAATGCCGGACCGGCCTTCCACAGGGGGATCATCGCCGGGAAGTTGAACGGCGTGATGCCGGCCACCACACCGAGTGGTTGCCGGATGGAGTGCACGTCGATACCGGAGCCGGCGCCCTCGGTGAACTCACCCTTGATCAGATGCGGTATGCCGATGGCGAATTCGATCACCTCGATGCCGCGCTGGATGTCGCCGAGGGCATCGGCGTGGGTCTTGCCGTGTTCGAGGGAGAGGGTGGTGGCGATCTCGTCGGCATTCTGGTTGACCAGGTCGACGAAGCGCATCAGGACACGCGCCCGCCGCTGCGGATTCCATGCGGCCCACTCCCGCTGCGCGCGCACCGCGGTCGACACAGCGTCAGCGACTTCGGCAGTGCTCGCCAGCGGGACCGTCGCCGCGACGGCACCGGTGCTCGGATTGAACACATCGGCGAACCGGCCATCGGTGGCCGGCACCCGCGCGCCGTCGAGGTAGTGCGGAATGGACGGAACGGAAGCGGGAACTGCGGTCACCGGTGATCACCTGTTTCAGGGGTTGGACGTCGAATCATGTCAAATACTAGGATATCCAAGTAAATCTGTAAACGGTCCCCTCTCGCCGGGACACCGTCCTCGAGGCGGCCGAGGCGTGAGTTAGGCTAGCCTTGCCTCGTACCGCGCTCAGGTGGTTCGCCCACCGACAGCGGTGAGATCAACAGCAGCAAAGGAGTCCAGCGTGTCCGTCGTCATCCTCTACGGCACCGAGACCGGAAACGGTGAACTCGTCGCCGACGCCATCGCCGACGTGCTGGCCGTCGACCACGATCCGTCGATCTACGACATGAGCGAATTCGCCGCGGAGGATCTCGATCCCGCGGACTTCGTGATCCTGGTGTGCTCGACCTACGGCGAAGGTGAGTTGCCCACCGGGGCCGAACCGTTTGCCGACGATCTCACCGACACCGATCCCGATCTCACCGGACTGCGTTTCGCGATCTTCGGGCTCGGCGATTCCATTTACGGCGAGACGTTCAACCGCGGCGGCGAGATCATCGCCGAGATGTTCACCATCCGCGGCGCCACCAGGGTCGGTGAGCACTTCCGCCACGACAACTCGTCGAGGATCAAGCCGGCGACTGCCGCCACCGAGTGGGCGACCGCGCTGAGTCCGGCCATCGAGGCCGTCAACGCCTGACCGGTTCAGGCGATCCGCTTGAGCCGCGCGACCGTCGTCGCGGAGTCATCGTCGGTGACCGGCGATCCCTGGCCGCGCACCGCTGCCATCTTGGCCAGTTCGATCACCGACCGGATCATCAGCGCGAGCACGATGCCGAGGAACATCGCCGTCGGTACGGACACCTTGAGGTTCTCCCCGAGCAGGATGACGCCGAGTGCCATCGCCACCGCGGGCTCCATCACATTCATCGCCGGGAACGACGTCTGCAGGTCGCCGGCACCGAAACCCTTCTGCTGCGCGATGACCGCCGCGGTCGCGACGAACGCGAGAAGGTAGACCTCCGGCTTGGTGAACGTGTGCGCGAAATGGTGGGTCATCTGATAGATCACGGTCTTGACCAGCAGCGCCGACACACCGAACAGCGTGCCCGACGCCAGTCCGTAGAACAGCGCCTTGTAGTGCGGGCTGGAGCGTTCGGCGACGGCCACACATGCCAGGATCACGCCGGCCACCGCCACCACCGTCGCCCACATCACGAGATCGTGCGGGCGCCGCGCCGACGGCTCGGGCCGGGCGATCAGCAGGAAGGTCACGACGCAGGCGACGAGCACCGCGCCCCACGCCCACTCCTTGGCCGCCGGATGGCGGCGATCGGCCCACGCCTCAAAGGGGAGCGCGAAGAGCACGGCGAGCACCACGAGGGGCTGCACCAGCAGAATCGATCCCAGCCCGAGCGCCGACGCCTGCAGCGCAAATCCACACAGCGCGATCCCCGCACCGACCCACCATCCCCTGGTGATGGCTCCCGACGCCCGCGAGGCACGCTGCCGAAGCACCGTGCCCGAGGCGATCAGCAGCGCCGCGAGAATCGCGAGCAGCGCGGGAAGCCAGGAATGCACGCGACCAGGCTAGCCCGTCGCCCTCGGAGAATCCTGATAGACGAGCACCCTGCCGGGCAGCACCCCGGGTGAACGGGCGAATCCGACGGCGGCGAGGTCAGACCGCGCGGGCGGCGAGCGCCTTCTTGCGCCGACCGAGAACACCGACCGCCCCGAGCGTCGCTGCGCCGAGTGCGGCGACACCGATGCCCGCGGTGTTGATCTTGCGTCCCACCGCGGCGTCGATCGAGTACCTGCCCGGACCGGTCAGCGCCAGCGCGGCCGAGGCGAGACCGAGGACGGCCGGATACTCGAATCCGCCCTCCTGAGCGAAGAATCCGCTGGGCCGGTGCACATCGGCCGCCGCGAGCATCGCCGCACTTCCGGCGGCCGCCGCGAGACGTGTCCCGGCACCCAGCGCAACCAGGCCGCCCGCGGCCTCACTGGCCCCGGCCGCCAACGCCGAGGTGCGGGCGGGCTCGAAGCCCATCTGCTGCATGCCCGCGGTGGTTCCCTCCAGGCCATGCCCGCCGAACCAGCCCGCGAGCTTTTGGGTGCCGTGCGCGAACAGTGTGGCTCCCACCGCCAGTCGCAGCGTGAGCAGACCGGCGTCGAGTGCCTTGGAACTTGTCGAGTCATTGGATGCCATGAAATTGGACCGTAGTCCGCTTAGCCGTCGGAATGCCAACCAACAAGGGGAAGATGTGAGTGAACAGACACCCGGTGGCACCGCGGACCCGGACCACCCCGGCGTGGGTGCACCCGGGAGCCGATGGGGCGTCGTAGCGTGAAGACATGAGGTTCCGGTCCGACTTCGAACGGCTCGCCACCCTCGACGCCGAGACGATCGCGCGCGTGCTCGACGAGCGGCGCACCGACACCGCGGCGCTGATGTCGATCGTGACCGACTGTCTCGACGAGTCGCTCGACCTCGACGCGGAAGCCGACGAGGCCGAGTGCCGCGACGACACCGACCGTGCCGCCTACCTGCGCCAGGAGGCATCCGCGTGGCGGGCAACGGTCACCGCGCTGCGCCGGGTGATGGTCCATCGGTCGACGGCAACCCCTGTCGATGGCAACCGCCGGGGCGTCGCATGAGCGAACACCCGCGCACTCTCGTGCTGCTGCGGCACGGCAAGTCGGGGTATCCCGCGGGGGTGCCCGACCATGATCGGCCGCTGGCCGAACGCGGACGACGTGAGGCGGCGCTGGCCGGCCAGTGGATGCGCGACGAGGGTCTCGTCGTCGACGCGATCCTCTGCTCCAGCGCGACCCGCACCCGGCAAACCCTCGAGCGCACCGGGATCACGGCGCCGACCACTTTTCTCGACGAGATCTACGGCGGCACCCCCGACGACATCCTGGAGGCGCTGCGTGTTCACGCGCCCGCCGGCGCGAGCACGCTGCTGGTGGTGGGACATGAGCCCGGGATGCCGGACACGGCGCTCTCCCTCGACCCCGACGCAACCATCGAACGGTTCCCGACCTCGGCGTACGCGGTCGTGGCGGTGGGTACCCCGTGGGCCGAGATCGGGCTCACACCCGATCCCGGTGCACGTCTGTTCGGCGTGCGAATCCCCAGGGCATGACCGTGCCGCCCCGCCGCCTCACGCCCACCCCGCCGGACTGAGGAAAGAGCTCGGTAGCAACTCGGAAGTCGTTGCGCTACCATCACGATTGCGTAATTGCGTAATCCATGAATCCATGGGTTGCCTCACCCCGATCGCCGTCAGCGAGGAAGATTCCGCAATGTCAGACAACTGGCCGCAGCCGCTCTACGAGATCAAGGCGAATCTGTTCAAGGGACTCGCCCACCCCGTTCGTATCCGGGTGCTCGAGATCATCTCCTCCAACGAGGAGCCGACGCCGGTGAGCGAACTGCTCCGCGTCACTGGCATCGAAGCCACCACGATATCGCAGCATTTGGCCGTCCTCAAGCGCCACCGCGTGGTGCGCAGCCGTCGGGTCGGAAACGCGGTGTTCTACGAACTGGCCAACCCCAAGGTGGCCGACCTTCTCGTGATCGCGCGGTCATTCCTCGGCGACACACTCGGCGTCGCCCGTGACCAGCTCGACGCCATGTGGGCGCTGCCCCCCGTGACACCGCGGTGAGCGCCGGACATCCCCCGATCGCACGCAGACTCCCCGGCCATCTCCGGTCGCTCCATCCGGAGCGACTCGCATCGCTGCTGCCCGGCCGCTCTGACTACGCCGGACTTCGCCGGACGTGGAAGGGCGACATCCTCGCGGGCATCACCGTCGGCGTGGTCGCGCTCCCCCTCGCGCTGGCGTTCGGCATCAGTTCGGGAGTCGGCGCCGCCGCGGGTCTGATCACCGCGGTGATCGCCGGCCTCGTCGCCGCGATCTTCGGCGGTTCACACGTTCAGGTGTCGGGTCCCACGGGCGCGATGGCAGTGATCCTCGCGCCGATCGTCGCCCAGCACGGCATCGGATCGATCGCGTTGGTCACGGTGTTGGCCGGGCTCATCGTGCTCATCGCGGGCGTGGTGGGTCTCGGTCGGGCCGTCACCTTCATCCCGTGGCCGGTCATCGAGGGATTCACCCTCGGCATCGCGATCATCATCTTTTTGCAACAGGTACCCGCGGCGTTCGGCGCGAAAGCCCCGGCCGGGGAGCGCACGCTTCCCGCCGCGATCGACGTGGTGGCGCACGCCGACTGGGCGGTCGCGGCCCGCACGCTGGGTGTGGTTGCCCTCATCGCAGTGCTGATGGTGGTCCTTCCGCGCATCCATCGCGCGATCCCGGAGTCGCTGACCGCGGTCATCGTCGCCACCCTTGTGGTGCAGTTCGGGCACATCGATGTGACGCGCATTGGTGAGTTGCCCTCGCACCTGCCCGCACCCACGCTGCCGCACGCGGATCCCGCGGCGATGAAGTCGCTGCTCGGCGCGGCACTGGCGATCGCCGCACTCGCCGCCATCGAGTCACTGCTCTCCGCACGCGTGGCGGCCACCATGTCGCCCACCGGCCCGTACGATCCCGACCGCGAACTGAGCGGGCAGGGTCTGGCCTCGGTGGCGTCGGGACTGTTCGGCGGTATGCCGGCCACCGGTGCCATCGCCCGCACCGCGGTCAACGTCCGGTCCGGTGCGCGCACCCGCGTCTCGGCGATCGTGCACTCGGTGTTCCTGCTCGGCGTCGTCTATCTGGCCACCGGCCCGGTGTCGCAGATCCCGCTCGCCGCACTCGCCGGCGTGCTGATGGTGACCTGCTTCCGGATGATCTCGGCGTCGACCGTCGTCAAGATCATGCGCTCCACGCGCTCCGACGCCGTCATCTTCGTCATCACCGCCATCATCACCGTGTGCTTCGACCTGATCGAGGCCGTGCAGATCGGCATCGTGGTGGCCGCGTTCTTCGCACTGCGGCAGGTGGCCAAGCGCTCGAGCGTCACCCGTGAACCGCTGCCCGGCGAACCGCAGCCCGGCGACGACCGGATTGCGTTGCTCCGCCTCGACGGGGCGATGTTCTTCGGTGCCGCCGAACGCATCTCGTCGGCGATGCAATCCGACGCGGGACATCCCGCGGTGGAGGTGGTGATCATCCGGATGTCACATCTGGGCATGCTGGACGCGACCGGAGCACACACGCTGGAGGAGATCGTCAGCGACCTGGAGTCGCGCGGAATCACCGTGATCATCAAGGGCGTACAGGCAGAGCATCTTCGGCTGCTCGAAGGTGTCGGCGTGATCGACGCCCTACGTCACGAGAATCATCTGATGGATTCCCTCGACGACGCGGTGGCCCACGCCCGCGAGCACCTCGTCGCGGCGCCGCACTGACTCGGCTGCCCCGGGCCGCTCAGCCGCCGGTGAACGGAGCCACCGCGACGCACGGCACCGGCCGCGGGTGCGCGGGATCGAGCGCGTTGAGAACGAGCGCTGCTGCGCGCCGGTCATAGACCAGTGACAGATGATCGGAATGATCGGCCGCGCACCCGTCCTGCACGGTGATGTTGGTGACATCGGTGCCGGGCGGTCCGGGCAGCAGACCGTCGGTGTAGTGCGCGTTGACCTCGTCGTAGCGGGTCACGATGTTGGTGTAGCGGATGCCGCGTTGGTACGGGCTGGGTACGCGCACCGCGTCGTGGAAGTCGGTGCCCGCCGGCGGCGGCGTACACCCGGCACACGTGGGGTCGGCCCGCCGCTGTCGGCCCAGCCGATCCTTGAGCGCGCCGATCACGTCGCTGCGGGTGTCGCCGAGATCATGTCCCTGCCGCCAATAGGGCGCCAGGGACACGTAATGGGCCACCCTGGGAGCGCCGCCGTAGTATTTCATCCAGTACACACCGACCTCGGTACCCAGCGAATGGCTGACGATGTTTACCTGGTCGGCGCCCGTCTCCCGCAGCACCTTGTCGACGAATTCCTTTACTTGCCAAGCACTCTCGGTCTTGTAGTCGAGCCCGCCCACCGCCGACGCCGGCCACGACGCGCCCAGCGGGGTGTAGGTGGGCGCGAACACGCAGTAACCCTCGTCGTGCAGGACCGGTGCCAGCCCCGCCCAGTTGGTCTGTCTGCCCCCGCCCACACCGTGCAACAGGACGACCGGCCGCGGGTGTTGGGGCGTCGGCCGGCACCCGAAGTCGTTGGTGCCGGCCAGGGAGCCACCCGGATTCGCGAGTTCGGCGCCGGTCCCGTCGCCCGAGTCGCGGGCGACCGGCGGCGCGGCGGGCGCGGCGGACGCCACCGCGGGACCGCCGACGATGGTCAACAAGGCGGGGGTCAAGGAGGCGGGGGTCAACAAGGCGAGGGTCAACAAGGCGAGGGCAGCGATCACTCCTGCCCGCCACCGCTGGTTCACGTTGACCCGCATCTGATTCTCCTCATCCGGCGCCGCCGGACGGCCGGCGGTCTCCTAGTCCGCTGTCACGTGCGTGGATTCGTCCACCGGCACGAGATCGAGCCGCACGCCGAGCAACCGCACCGGGCGGTCGGCCTCGAATCGGGCCAGCAGATCGGCCACCACCGGATCGATCTCGTCCGCATCGGTGGTCGGTGCGGGCAGCTTACGCGACTTGGTCCGCGTGTAGAAGGTCGACGTGCGTACGGTGACCGCAACGCGAAAGGCTACCCGGCCCTCCCCGACCACCTGCGCCAGCAGCTCCTCGGTCAGTTCCGCTGCTGCCGAGAGCTTCTCGTCGGTTGTGACGAGATCGACGGGGAACGTGCGCGACTTGGAATGCGATCGCGCTTCCCACGGCTCCACCGTGATCGTCGCATCTCCCCCGCCGCGGCACAGCACATACAGCCAGTTGCCCTGATGCGGTCCGAACACCTCGATCAACCGCTCGCGCGGCGTCGCGATGAGTTCGCGGACGGTGGAGATACCTCGTGCGGTGAGCTTGTCCGCCGTCTTGGGACCCACGCTCCACAGTTCGCGGGTGGGACGATCTGCCATCAGTGCCAGCCAGTTGCGGTTGTCGAGCAGGAACACCTTGTCGGGCAGCGGCGCCACCGGAATCACGGATTGCCGTTCGGCGCCCTGCGGTAGCCGGTCGGGCTTCTTCGCGAACTCGGTGGCCATCTTCGCCCGCTGCTTGTTGTCGCTGATCCCGAGCGAACAGTCGAGGCCGGTCGCGCCGATCACCGCCGCGCGCATCCGGGCGGCGAGGTCGAGGATCTCGCGGTCACCGACCTCGTGTTCCCCGGCCCTGTGTTCCCCGACCTCATGTCCCCCGACCTCATGTCCACCGTCACGCCCGGGGCCGAGCTCTTCCACCCGCCCGATTTCCCCGACACCGATGTAGGCCTCGTCCCAGCCCCAGACCTCCACCGGATGGCTCAGTCCGCGAACGGCATCCATCACCTCCGCCGAGGCGGCATCGTAGGCGTCGGTGTCCAGCGGTAGATACACGGCGTCGCTCATCTTGCGGTATGCCGAGCGCAGCGGCATCCCGGCACGCACCCCTTCGGCGCGAGCCTCGTAGGAAGCGCAGGTGACCACCTTGCGGGGTTCGGTGGGATCGCCGTTCCCGCCGACGATCACCGGCACTCCCACGAGTTCGGGACTCCGAAGTCGTTCCACCGACACCTGGAACTGATCGAGGTCGATGTGCAGAAGCCACCGGAACCGTCGAGCAGCGGACGAGTTCACCCCACGAGACTACGTCCACCGGCGCACCAACAGCAGCGGCTCGGACCGGCGGATGAATACCGCCGGCCCGAGCCGTCCCCTCGTGCCGATCTCAGGTGGCCGACGCAATCCGCAGTGACGACACATCGAGCCCGACGTGCAGGCACGATGTTCGCAACGCGTGCGGGTTGTATCGCACGATCGACAGGTCTACGCCCTGCTCGTCGTCGGGGCCATCCGGGTCGCTTCCCCATCGGGTCGCGTCGGGAAGGGCGAAGAAGTGACTCGCCTTGCCGATGTAGATCGCCAGGAGTTGCCGATGCACGGGGTCGAACCCCTCGAGCGCATGGGCGAATACACGTCCGATCAGCGCCTTGTCGCGGTGCAACGGTGGCGGCACCAGATTCAGTCGTCGCGACGCGGTTCCGCAGTTGGTCGGGTCGGTCAGCACATGGAGAGCGACGAACAGGAAGGCCAACGCCACCAGGTCGACCTTGAACTCGTCACCGGACCGCCGGAAGTCCACCATCAGGCTGTGCGCTGCCCGCACCGTGAGACCGCCCTGAGACAGCGCGAATTGATCTGCCGCGCAACGGTCTTCACCGATCGCATCGATCAGCTGCCCGATCATCGCATCGAGGGTGCGATCATGGCGTTCGACGGCATCGTCGAGTCCGCGCAGGGTCTCGTCGACCAGCGCGAATCGCTCCGGACTGCCGCGCAGCAACTCGAGGCCGGGTAACACGATGGCCTTTTCGATCTCGATGGCCTCGATGAGAGGCGCGGGCCGGAGAAAGTGGGCTTCACGGCGCGCGGGAACGTTGATCTGCGCTAGCTCGGTCACATCATCCTCGTTTCGCCTCGACTACCACATGGGACACGAATCACGTTGGCGAAGAGGGATTCTCGCGACCGGGACGGCAACGTGGACATACCACGCCTACGGTAACGAACTCCCCCCACCGCGAGCTACTCACGAGTAGCTTACTGACCCGTAGGTAACGGTAAAGTATGCCGCCGACGTTGTCCACACCGAATCGTGATCCTTGACACATTGATCCGGCGATTCGCGATCGTCCGAGGTCAGTACATCTCGGGGCGCCGATCCGCGAGATACGGGAAGCGCCGCCGGGATTCGGCGATTTCGGCGCGGCGGATCTCGGCGATCACGAGTTCGGGTTCGCGCCCGGCACGCGCGAGCACCATCCCATCGGGACCGATCAACTCACTCAGCCCGCCGTACGCCAGATCGCCCTCGGTGCCGCAGTAGTTCGCGTACGCGACGGCGATCTGGTTCTCCAGTCCGCGGGCGGGTAGCAAAATGGTCTGCACCGCGTCGTATTCGGGCATGTTTGCCGTCGGCACGCACAGTACGTCGATGCCGTCGACAGCGAGTCGTCGCGCGAGTTCGGGGAACTCCACCTCGTAACAGATGAGCAGGCCGAGCGACCATCCGTCGAGGTCGACCACCGCTGGCGGCTCTGCTCCGGCGCTCACCGCAGCGCGGTCGATCTCACCGAACAGCTGGGTTTTGTGGTGGGCGGCGAGTTGCCGCCCGGACGCGTCGACCAGGCGGACGGTGTTGTAGACGTGATCATCCGCGCTCAACTCGGCGCAGCCGTAGAGGATCGCAATGCCGGTTCGCCGCGCGATCCCGGACACCGCGTCGGCCAGCGGGCCGCCCGACACGGGGTCGGCGAGTCGGCGCGCGGTGGCCGCATCGATGTTGTAGCCGGTGGCGAACATCTCCGGGGTGATGAGCAGATCGGCTCCCTCGGCGGCGGAGTCGACCGCCGCGGCCTCGAGCCTGCCGAGGTTTCCATCGACGTCGTCGGGCAGGGATTCGCACTGCAACAGCGCGATACGAAGTGTTTCGGCATTCATGTGATCATTCTCCGATGTCGACGGGCCCGAGGTCGGCGAAGACGTCACCTGGTCCGGGATTGCCCGGGTGACATTGTCCACCAACGTGATTGAGCACTCCCCATACGGCGTTGAGGCCCGTCTGCACCGCACCCTCCACCCAGGCGGGCGTGAACGACACGTCGTCGCCGGCGATGAAGATGCCCCGCTCGGCGTCGGGGAGCCCCTCCTGATTGTGGAAGTGTCCGTACATGCGGGTGTTGTAGCGGTAGTGGCCGGGCAGCGCACCCTTGAACGCGCCCAGGAAGTTGGGGTCGTCCTCCCATGAGACGGTGATCGGCCGCCCCACGATGTGCCCGGCGATGTCGACGTCCGGATAGATCTTGGCCAGCGCCGACAGGGCGAGTTCCACCCTCCGTTCCACCGGATGGGGCAGCACCTTGAGGGCATCGCTCATCCACGTGTACGAGAGGCAGATGACGCCGGGCCGGTCGGGGCCGTTGTCGAACAGGTAGGTGCCGCGGGTGAGACGATCGGTCAACGTCATGCTGAGCACGTCGCGGCCGGTGACGGGATCGGTGTCCTTCCAGAACGGGCGGTCGACCATCACGAAGGTCTTCGACGACTGCATGTAGCGAGTGCGATCCAACGCCATCCAGAGGTCCTGGCTGAACAGCGATTCGTCGCACTCGATCTCGGTGGACAGCAGCCACGCCTGGCAGGTCGCGATCACGGCCGGGAACACGCGGGTGTCGCCCCAGCGGTCGGTGACCTCGATGCGGTCGCGGCCGAGTCGGCGGATGGCGGCGACCCCGGCCTTGGGCACCCCGCTGTGCAGCGACGACAGGCTGGTGCCCACCGGCCAGTGCGCGATGCGGTGGGGTGTGTCGCTCCACAGTCGACGTGGTACCTGTTCGGCGCCGCCGACGATCAGGTACTGATCGCTGTCGCAATTGGTCACCACCACCCGCAGGATCTCGAGCATCGAGTTGGCGAAGTCGGAATCCCATCCGCCGGTGCCGAATCCGACCTGTCCGAACAACTCGCGATGCCGGAACGAGAGTGAGCCGAACTCCTCGGAGGTGGCCAGGAAGTCGTAGAAGCTCCGGTCGTCCCACTGATGAACCAGCTCGTCCCACATCTTCTTCAGGGCCACGGTGTCGCGCGCGCGGATGGCGTCCTGGAGTCCGGAGAAGCCTGCGATGCGTTCGAGCGCGGTGTCCCAGGCGTCGGCGACCTCGCGGTAGATCGGCGGCAGGTCGTCGAGCGTGCGGGCATAGTGTGTGCGGCCGCCGAGATCGACCACGGTGGAGCCCGCAGCCTCGGTCAGCGGGTTGGGAAACGGCTGCGCCCGCAGTCCCAACGAGTCGACGTAGTGGAAGAACGCACGCGAGGAGATCGGGAACCGCATGCCGCCGAGTTCGGCCACCTCCGGTTCGCCCGGGACGAACGGCTCCGACCGCAGTCGGCCGCCGATGCGGTCGGCCTCGTAGACCACCGGTCGTAGTCCGAGCCGCATCAGCTCGTACGCGGCCACCATGCCTGCCATCCCCGCGCCGATGATGGCGACCTCGGTACCCCGCGCGTGCTCGGGCACCGTACCGAGCCCGGAGGGGTGGGTGATCCAGTCGTCGTAGGCGAACGGGAAGTCGGGGCCGTAGATCGTGACGGGAAGATCGGCGAGAGGGCGATCACTGAGTGGGGCGTCGGGCTGCACGGCTCAAGGATATTGGCCCGTGCAGAAGGCCGCCGAGCGTGCCCAGATCTCGATCGAGCGTGCCCACAACCCCGTCGAGCGTGCCCAGATCTCGATCGAGCGTGCCCACATGCGCGTCGGTAACACTCCTCCGGGCACGCTCAACCCGACAGTGGGCACGCTCAACCCGAACCCCGGCGTCACGAGCCGACAGCCACTCTCAGTGGCGCAGGTCACATAGATGGCCGGGAACTGCGCGCTGCGGCCGCTCGACTACTCCTCACGACACCGATGAGCCGCGCCGCGGCGCCGCACCATCACACAGCCGGTCAGACCCGACCTCCGACGAAGGACAACCGACACGTGGTCAACACCAGATCCGAGTCCGCCCATGCCCCGACCGAGCAGCCCAGCGCGATCGACCCGCCCAGCCCGGACAGCGGTTCGGGTCGACGGCCCGCGTCGGCGGCGCAACGCTGGCGTCCGCTTCTGCTGCGGTGGCACTTCTACGCGGGCATTCTCGTGGGCCCCTTCTTGCTGGTCGCGGCGGTCACCGGCTTGCTCTATTCGGTGATTCCACAGATCGACAGAGCCGTGTATTCACACGAACTCACCGTCGACGCGTCAGGCGAGCGCACACTGCCCCTCGGCGAGCAGGTGACCGCCGCGCGCCGGGCCCATCCCGAGGGCACCATCGCCTCGGTCACCCCGGCACCCGGCTCCGGGGACACAACACGCGTGGTGCTGGCCGTCGACGACGTGCCGGCCGACCACAACCGGACCGTGTTCGTCGACCCGTACACGGGAGAGGTTCGCGGTGCGTTGACCACGTTCGGCGAGTGGCTGCCGGTGCGATCGTGGTTCGACGACCTGCACCGCAACCTGCACCTCGGCGTGATCGGCCGCAACTACAGCGAGATCGCCGCCAGTTGGCTCTGGGTGGTGGCGCTCGGCGGGCTGATCCTGTGGATCGGGTACCGGCGCCGAACGCACAAACTCCGCCGACTGCTGGTCCCCGACCGCGATGCCCCGGTCCGTCGACGCCGGCTGAGCTGGCACGGCGCCGTGGGTGTGTGGATCATCGTCGGCTTGCTGGCGCTGTCGGCATCGGGCCTGAGCTGGTCGCGGTACGCCGGTGCGAGCATCGGCGAGTTGCGCACGACGATGTCGTGGACCACCCCGTCGGTGGACACCGACCTGTCGGCAGACACCACACCGTCGCCCGCACACCACGAACACGACTCAGCCACAACAGTATCCGCCCCAACGATGTCCACGTCGGACTGGACGTCGGTCGACGAGACCGCCACGCGATCGGGGTTGCGCGGCCCGATGGTGATCAGCCCGCCCGCCACCGACGGCGCCGCATGGTCGGTGGCCGAGAACAATCGCGGGTACCCGAGCCGCTACGACGCCATCGCCGTCGACCCGCATGACTTCGCGGTCACCGACCGCGTGGACTTCGCGCAGTGGCCGCTCGCCGCCAAGCTCACCTCGTGGGCGATCAGCGCCCACATGGGCCTGTTCGGTGTGGTCAACCAGGCCCTGCTCGCGCTGCTGGCAATCGGATTGATCACCGTGATCGTGCGCGGCTACCTGATGTGGTGGCGGCGACGACCCACCCGTGGCGGCCTGCCCAAGGCCCCCGGGCGCGGCTCGTTGGGGTCGCTGCTGCCCGCCGAGGCCCTCGGGCTGGTTGCGGTGGTCGCGGTGATCGGCTGGTACGCACCATGGTTCGGAATCCCGTTGGCGCTCTTCGTGATCGTCGACACCGCCTGGGGCATCCGGGCGTCACAACGCGCCGTGGGAGGTCTGCGATGATCGAGAACCTCCTGTTGCGGTGGGTCGTCACGATCCTGTTCGCCCTCGCGGCCGCGCAGTGCGTGTACGCCATTGCGCGGCAACGGATGACGTGGCCCGGCTACGTCGGCCACATCCTGCACTTCATCATGTCGGTGGCGATGCTGGTGATGGCCTGGCCGTTCAGCATGAGCTGGCCCACCACCGGTCCCGCGATCTTCTTCGGCATCGCAGCGCTCTGGTTCCTGGTCAGCATGGCGATACCGGCGTCGGCCCGAGGCCACGACTGTGGTTGCGGGGAGATCTGCACGTGCGGCGCCAACTGCGGCTGTGTGCCACCGACCGACTCGGTGTACGGCCGCGGGGTGGCCGTCTACCACGCGCTCATGATGGCCGCGATGTCGTGGATGTATGTGGTGATGAACGGGACTCTGCTGCCGGGCGGGGATCAGGGCATGACCATGGGCGCGGGCGCGACCCGCGTGTTCCTCGCGTTGGGCGACCAGACGCTCGGAAGCGGACGGCTCCTCCTGGCCCACGATCACGGCGACGACGCGACGATGCCGGGCATGGACATGGACATGGGTCACGCCACCCAGCCCGGCTACGTCACGCCGATCAACTGGATCATCACGATCGGGTTCGCGGTGGCCGCGGTGGTGTGGCTGTACCGGTTCTTCGAGCGCCGTCGACGCGCGGGAAACCCCGCCAACGTCATGGCCTTTTCCGGATACCTCTGCCAGGTGTTCATGGCTGCCGGCATGGCGATCATGTTCGGTGTGATGCTCTGAGGCCTTACCGTCATCGACGATTCAGGTGTGTGCTTCGGCACCCGCGCGGACGCCGTTGACGGTCTTCAGCAGATCTGTTCGGTCGCCGGGGGTTCCGGTGAGGACCGTGAAGGCCAGGGTGTCTGCGGGACCCCCGGGTTTCGAGGCGTAGGCGAAGCGCATCGCCAAGCGGATGGCGGGCTGATTGTCGATGGTTCCCCGCAGATCGGCGAACGTCGTCGACGGGTCGGAGTTCACCCACCGGTACGGTTCGATTCCCAGCCTGGTGCCGAGCGCGTCGTTGTCGGCGGGGGTGCATGCCGCCGGGCACGACTCGATGCCGACCACCCCACCCGTTCGCTGCGTCAGATCCTTGCGACCGCAGCTCGCCACGGCCGTTGTCTTCACGTCGTCGGAGCCGCCGACGCACACCCAGTCGGACGGGATCTGGAACGAGAACGGGACGCCGCCGACGTAGGACACCCGTGACGGGTTGTCGGCGGCACCGAAGGTGGGACCGCTGACGAGGCCGGGCGGCCCGTCGGAGGATGCGCTCGTGGTGGTGCCGGTCGAGGTCGGGCTCGGGATCGACGACGTGGTCTGCTGCGCGGAACCGGCGGAGGAATCACGGCCGGTCGCCACGACGATCAACGTCGCGACGATCGCGATCACCGCGACCGTGGCGAACAGTCCCGCGAGAATCATCGACGTGCGTGGCGGCCGGGGCGTGAACGGGTTCGGTGCGTAGGGGTTCGGGCCTGGAAGCTGCTGCGGTGGATACGGCTGCTGCGGTGGGTACGGCTGCTGCGGTGGTTGCGGCTGCTGCGGTGGGTACGGCTGCTGCGGTGGGTACGGCTGCTGCGGTGGGTACGGCTGCTGCGGTGGTTGCGGTGGGTACGGCTGCTGCGGCCCCCACTGTTGCCGCGGCTCCCGACCGCCGCCCATTCCCGTCACGACACCCCGCCTCGTAGTCCGCGTTTCGACTATCGGTCACCTTATCCGGTCGCGCGGACACCGGGCACGGCCGATCACGGACATCAGTTGTCCGCTATTGCCGAGATGCTGAGCCGGTCAGCATGTCCCGTGCCCCCGACCGGGGCCGATCACCGGAGGTCATCATGGATTGGACGCTCGAAGTCGCCTTTCTGCCCGTCACCGACGTCGACGGGCCAAGGAGTTCTACACGGGCATCGGCTTCCATCCCGACCACGACAGTTCACCGTCGGACGAGATCCGGTTCGTCCAGATGACCCCACCCGGCTCGCAGTGCTCGATCGCATTCGGCACCGGGATCGTCGACGGCGCCCCGCCCAACCCCGGAACCCTGATGCTGTGCGTCTCCGACATCACCGCCGCCCGCACCCAACTGCTGGCCGCCGGCGTCGACGTCAGCGATGTCGACATTCAGTCCTGGGGTCACTTCGTCTACTTCGACGACCCCGACGGCAACCACTGGAATGTGCAGTATCTGCCGTATCGCCACAAGGGATGACGGCTACCTGGTAATTGTGTAATCATGTAAGCATGACTTCATCAACCGTGTCGGATCGGGTCGGCGGATGGTTCATCGGCCGCCTTCCCGAGTCGTGGCAAGCCGAACCCCCGACCATCACCACCGACCGCGAAGAGATCGTCGTCCGATTGACGATCCCCGACGTCGAGCTCGGCGAAAACGCCACAGATGCGGCACGACAGGAAGCGCGGGCCGGACGTGCCAAAGCATTCCGCGAGGACACCCGCGCCGAGCGGATGAGTATCGCCCGCG
Source organism: Gordonia sp. NPDC003425 (assembly GCF_053588635.1). Lineage (NCBI taxonomy): Bacteria > Bacillati > Actinomycetota > Actinomycetes > Mycobacteriales > Gordoniaceae > Gordonia > Gordonia sp. NPDC003425. The sequence goes on from NZ_JBSFQI010000005.1 coordinate 220,837, forward strand.
AGGCCGAGCACCGATTCGACGCGAAGGTCGCGTGGGGGGTCAGCGTGGGCGACCACAGCGAACTGTGGACTCACCTTGCGGTGCCGGTGATGACCCGCCTGCGCCAGCCGCAGCGGCAGGTACTCGACACGTTGGTGGCCGCAGGCGTGGCCCGGTCGCGAGCCGACGCGCTGGCCTGGTGTGTGCGGCTGGTGGGTCAGCACGAAGACGACTGGCTCGCCGAATTGCGTGCTGCGATGCGATCGGTCGCCGACGTGCGTGACAAGGGCCCCACCGCCTGAGCATCACCGGGCTGATCCGCATCCGACCGACCACCCCGCGGTACCAGTAACACGCCGATGACACATGCAATCACGAAGCAGCACAACGTGATCCACGGCCACGCGGTGCGTTCCATCGAGTCGGTGCGCACGTCGACGTCCGCACCCAGCAGGGCCCGCTGCGCTGCGTCGTCGCAGACGAACCACACCACGGCGGCGATGCCCAGGGCGGCCACCGCGATGGCGGCGTATCCGGCGCGTGCCCGACGATAGGCCGGGCTGGCCGACCAGAGCGCGATCACCGCGAGCAGGCATGCCGCCGCGAGCGCCACCGCACCGCACATGCCACCCACCCCCGCCACCGAGATGTCGGACGCGGTCCCCGCGTGCGTGACGGCCGACGACGCGACGTCGGGTGATGCGGGCACCGGAAACCCTTGTGCACGTATCCAGGTCGCGAACACGGCGGCTGCGGCGAGAACCGCCGAGGCGAGCAGCGCCCCCGACAGCCAACCCGCCCCGGAGAGCCGACCGCCGGTGGGGCGCACCTGATCGCCCGGGGCGCTCACGGGGTGGGCGGGGCCGGAGCGGCAGGCGTCTGGCCACCGCCATCGCCACCGCCACCGGTCGAATCCTGTGGCGCCAGATCCGGTGTCCCGTCGCCGGCGGAGCCGTCCTGCGCCGCGCCCGCAATTCCCGCCACGTCGGTGATCAGCCAGTTGTCGTCACGGTCGAGGGTGATGGTGTAGGGCGTGACGGTGTTGAGTCCCTTGGGATTCTGCGTGCTCGTCATGTGTGTGGAGACGAACACCTGCACCACGAACTGCCGGTCGGAGCGGATGTCGACGGTCTTGGCGGCGATCAGCTTTGCGGTCTGCGACCACTGCACCTCCTGGATCAGCGGGGTCAGCGTGCTCACCGCAACGTCGAATCGCGAATTGAGCTCGGGTGCGGTCCCCTTCTTCAACGACGCCGACCATGGCTTGAGATCCTTGTAGTCGAAGGTGGCCGCCCCCACCGCATACTTTCCGGCCACGGTCTCGGCGGTCGCCTTGTCCTGCGCCAGCGTTCGGGCCGCGGTCAGATCGTCGGATCGCGTGACGAGCAGACTCGCCAGAACGGCGACGGCGATCAGTGCGGCGACGCACAGCGCCGACATCGCGGTGATGACCGGATGCCGACGCGGATTCAGGTACTCGCGCAACTCGCCTGCCACCGAACGCTTCTCAGGCTCGGGCGGCGCCGCGGGCGCGGTCTTCTCGGTCGACTCGGCGCCCTTGCTCTTCTTGTTCTTGTTCTTCTTCGGCTTCTTCGGCTTGGCCGGCGCCCCCGAGTCGGGTTCGGTGGCCGCGTTGCCCTCGAAAGTCGTGTCGTCGGCAGCGGTGTCCTCGGTGTCCGGTTCGGCGTCGACATCGGTGTGTGTTGTCATCTCGGGTTCCCCTGTCATTCGGTCACGTAGGTCATTCGGTCACATCGGTCACTTCGGTACGGTCACGTTGAGTTGAAGACTGTCGCCGGGCAACACCTTCATGGCCTGCTCGAGCAGGGTGGCGATGTCGAGGTTGGCCAGCAGCGATCCGGACCGCTGCGCGGCCGGAAGCAGTGCCGAGGCAATGGCGCCCATCGGCGGGGCAATCGTGCCGACCGTCGTGGCCGCGCGATTCAGCGACGGTTTCCAGCGTTCGCGGATCAGCCTGCCGCCGTCGGTGAATGTCGAGAACGGCTCCACCGCGGTGACCACGTCACGGATGCTTCGGCCCGCGTACTCCAGTTCGGCCCGGGTGGGGCGCAACGCAGGTCCGATCCACGTGCCGTCGCGCAGCATGGTGGTGGAGTTCCCGATGATCTTCTCCAGCGAGGGTTGCGAGTAGATCATGGTGGCCGCGAGCACCTGCGCCGCGGGAGTGAGCCGCTCGATGTCCGACTCGGTACCGGCCAGTGCGGTGGCGAGAGTGTCGACGAGGTCGTTGATCAGCGACGAATCCACCTGATCGAGCAGTGTGCGTGTGGAACCGAGCAATTCGGGGACCGACGCCGGCACCTCCACCGCCGACGCCCGCAGGGTCTGTCCGCTGCGGATCGGCGGGGCCGTGGTCCCCTCGACCGGACGCAGGAAGAGACCGGATTCGCCGATCATCGACTGGTTTTCGATCACCAGCGCGCTGTTCGCCGGTATCGCGCAACTCGCATCGTAGGAGATGCCGATGTGGACGTTACCGGCGCCGGCGTAGTCCACCGATGTCACCGAGCCGATCGGCACGCCACGATAGAGCACGGCCGATCCCGCATGCAGGCCATTGGATTTGGGTGCGGTGATGGTGGCGGTCGTCTGATCGGAGAACGTGCTCATGTTGAGCACGCCCATCGACAGGTAGGCGAGCGAGACGACGAGCACCGCCAGCGTCGCGATCACCGACCACAGGTAGCGCGGTTTCACCGGATCGCCCCGATCATGCGGAGCACCGCGGTCACCGACGTGGTGACCTCGGCCCGGTCGGCTCCGGCGGTCACCTTGTCCACGGAGATTCCGCCGTTGCGGGCGAACGGCACCAGCTTGGTGGTGGTCAGGTCGATCACCTTGCCGATGTTGCCGTTGAACTCGGTCGACGTCGCCGAGTAGCTCCGCAACAGCGGCACGATCTGTGCCATGAACGGATTGAGCTGCGCCAAACGCGGTGCCAGCCAGCTCAATCCGATCGCCAGCGCGGCCGAGCCCGCCACCAGCTTGAATCCCTCGCTGATCGAGGCAGCCACTGAGCTGACTCCGAACTGCCCCTCCGGACTCATCGCGAACCCCAGATTGCCCGGGTCGGCGGCGATGTCGTCGGTGGTGGTCTTCAACGTGTCGATCATCGATCCGAGTTCGGCGGTGCCGCGCGCGAGATCCTGGATGTCCTCGGCGCCGACCCGGGAAGCGGCGGGCAGATTCTTGTCGGCCACGTCGACGGAACCGTTGACCCGGCGGATCGCGTCCTGCACCCGCATCACCGAGCCGCCGGACATGAAATCGGCGAGATTGGTGATGATGTCCTCGATCTGCGGTCCCGGGTCGGTGTCGTGCAGTCCGATGGTGTCGCCGTCGCGCATGGTCGCCGTCGACGGCGTCGCGGGTGGGATGAGCGCCACGTAGATGTCACCGAGCAGGGTGGACTGTCGCAGTTCTGCCCGCGTGCCCACCGGGAGCTGCGCCTGCGGCGTGATGCCCAGCGTGAGCCGCGCCGCCTGGGGTACCAGCTCGATGGACTCCAGCGAACCGATCTGGGTGCCGCGCGAGAGCACCCGCGCACCCAACGGGAGGTTGACCACCGAGGTGAAGTCGACGTAGATCGTCTTCGACGCCGCCGACGACGTCAGTGCGGGAAGCAGATTGGCCGGATTGGTCCCTCGGCCGAGGGCGACGACGGCCAAGGCGAGGACCACGGCCACCACACACAGTGCGGTACCCACACGGCGTCGGATCATCGGGATCGACCTCCTTGGATGGCCGACGCGATCAGCGCCGACACGTCGACCTCGGCGGTGCGCCCGCTTCGCGGATCGCATCTGCCGGTTCGGCTCGCATTCACCAAAGCGCACAACGCCGCGCTGCTCGCGGTGGTGGCCACCACCTTCGGCGACCGGTACGACACCGCGAATCCTCCTGCGGACCGATTCAGCGAGGTGGACAGATTCGTGGCGATGCCCGGCGTTTCACGAAGGATGGCGATCAGGTCGGGGGTCTTCGCGATGCCCACGTCGATCAGCGGTTGCGCGACGTCGGCGAGGTCGAGGACCGGTGGCAGCACGGTTCCCAACAGATCGTCGATGGCGGGTCCGGCCTGACCGAGTCCCTGGAAGATGTACACGAAATCCTCGATGAGCCTGCCCATCATGTGGGTCAACGACGCCGAGTTGACGCCGATGTCGCGCAACGAGTCCCAGTTCTGGGTGGTGATGTCGGTGAGCACGGCCAGGTTGTCGAACACGGTGCGCATGTGCGCGAGGAACTCGTCGGGCTGTGCCATCAGCCCCGACATGTTGGTGATGATCCTGTTCATGTCACCGCCGGTGCCCGACACCTCGCGGGAGGCCACCGAGATCAGATCTCCCACGGGCTGCGACGTGTCGCTGCCCGATCCGCCGATCTGATTGAACATCGTCGTGAACGACTCGAACGCGGCGCTCACCGAGATCGGTGTGAAGGTCCGCGACAGCGGCACACAGCCGTCCGGCGCGAGCTGCGGGCCGCCCCGTGGATCGCTGCCCACCAACTCCAGCCGGCGGTCGGCGAGCACCGAGTTGTTGATCGCCACCACCTTGAGATCCGGACTGAGCGGGCGGTTCTCGACCCGCATGCGCACCGTCACGTGCCCGTCGCGTGGTTGAAGCGAACTCACCGTGCCCACCGTCACCCCGCGGATGTTCACCGAATTGCCCGCATAGAGCCCTGCCGCGTCCGGGAGTTCTGCGCACAGCGACCGCGTATCGGCGGCCGTGGAGCGCAGGTACACCACCACACCGCCGGCGAGCACCGTCACGATGAGCAGTGCGGCGATCAGCGCGGGGGCGCGCCCGCGCAGGCTCAACATGTGCGCCCCGCGATTGGGATGCAGATCGACCGGTCGTCGATCACCTGGTCGGCGAAGTCGAGGGCGATCCCGTTGGGATGCAGCGTTCTGGTCAACTTGTCGGCGATGCCGCGCAGGTCGACGATCGCATCGCCCATGCGGCGGGAGATCTCCTTGGTCTCCTCGGCGGACGCGATCACCTGCTGCAACGGCGGTTTGATCCTGGTCTGGTACGGCTCGCCGAGAATGCCGCCGACGTACAGCACGAGTTGCGCGAGCGCGTCGTAGGTGATGATGCCGCGATCCTTGTAGCCGATGATCAGCGGCAGCACCGAGTGGATGCGGCCGATCATCGCGGTGATCGTGGCGCGCTGCGCGACCATTTCGGAGGTGTACTCGCTGCCCACGTCGGCCACGCTCTTGAGCTGATCCTGTTGCTTGTCGAGGACAGCGGTCAGTTGGGCGACGTCGGACATGATGCCCCGTACCGCGCCCGGCGCGGCGTCGAGGCTGGTGGTCGCGGCGATCGCGGTGCCGCGCATTGTCAGTGAATCGATGCCGCTCGTGGTGCGTGCGGCGGCGTCGAGCACCTCCGACAACGAGTACGGCACCGACGTGCGTTGCGCGGGAATGGGTTGCGCGCCAAGGGGTGTGCTGCCCGCGGGTAGCAGCGCGACGTACGCGCCGCCGACCACGGTGAGCATCCGCACATCCAGCGAGGTCTGATCACCTAGCGCGACAGTCTGATCCACCGACAGGTCGACGTTCACGTTGTCGTCACCGAGGGACACGCGAGTGACCTTTCCCACGGTGATGCCGGCGATGCGGACCTCTGTGCCCTCCTTGATTCCCCCGGCCTCCGACATCACCGCGTGCACGGTGACACGCCCCGGTGGTTTGAGGTACAGCACCCCGGTGATGCCGACGAGCAGTGCCACCACGGCCACCACGCCGACCGCCCACAGAATCTGAGCGCGCCGCGACACCTGTTCGCGGACCGCAAAATCCTGGAGTCGGGTCAGGCCTTGCACAGCGTCACCCTTCCCCCACCGAGCAGCACGTCGCCCATCGGCGGCAACGCCACCTCACCGTGCGAGCAGGTGTCGTCGAATCCCAGGCGGCCCATGGCGTCGTTCACCGTCGACAGGAAGGTCGGCAACGCGCCGAGGATCTCCGCGTACTTGGTGGTGTTCGGGACGAGTTGCATGATGCGCGCGGAGATGTTGTCGTGCCCGCCGAGTGTCAGGTCGAAGGTGTTGCTCAGCAACTCGACGGTCGGCGGAAAGACCTTGGCGCCGTTGGCGAACGCCGACTTGAGCAGATCGAGCTTGGTCTCGAGGACGTTGAACAACTGGCCGAGCCCGTCGAGCATCACCTTGATCATGGCCGACTTGCCGTGCAATTCGGTCGAGATGACGCCGAGATTGTTCACGATCGTCTGGATCAGCGCGCGTTTGTCGGTGGCGAACCCGGTGAGCCGGTCGATGTCGCCGAGCACGTCGCCGATCCCGACGGTGCCCTCACCCTGGAGCAGGTCGAGCATGTTGCGGGCGAACGTGTTGAACACCTGTGGGTCGGCGCCCTGCAGCAGTGGACGTAAACCGTTGAAGAGCTTGGTGATGTCGAAGGAACCGACGGTCTCGGTGGCCGGTATCACCGTGTGTGGGTCGCGCGGGCGAGCCGGCGCGACGCCGCCGCTGGTCGGCTCCACCTCGGCCTTGGTGATCGCGAGATAGCGCTGACCGACCAGGTTCTGGAACCGGATCGCGAGACCGTCCTTGTCGGTCAGCCGGTTGGCGGTGCGGACGGTGAACTCCACCTCGGCAAGTCCCGAGGGCTGCAGCTCGATGTCGACGACCTTGCCCACCTGCACACCGCGCACCCGGACATCGGCGTTGCGGTGCAACCCGAACACGTCGGAGAACTGTGCGTGGTAGGTCTCGACGTCGCCGCCGACCGGCCGGTTGATCGCCTGCACGATCGCGTACAGCGCGAGGATCACCACGGCCAGGATCAGCAGGAGCCGTCTGGCGGCCGACGACGCGCTCCTCATGAGCCGCTCCTCGCCCCGGCGAGCAGCTGGTTCAGCGGTGTGGCCACACCGGGTACGAGGTCGAGATTCGCCGAGACCGACAACGTGGTGCGCCCGGTGGCCGGATCGGTGTGGAAGGCGCCGCCGAAATGGTCGATCAACGCGCCCACCTGTGCGGGGGTGACCCCTTCCAGCGACTGCCGCATCGGCGTCGCGAATGCGTTGGTGAGGTCGAGGAATGCGCCGAACCCGGCCATGCCGTTGAACAGTGCTCCCATGCCGCCGAACAGATCTCCGATGTCGCCGATCATCTGAGTCACCTGCTCGGTGTAGTGGTGGTCGCTGAGCAGCGGGTTGGTGGTGATGGTGATGAGCGAGGTGATGGCGCCCGCTCCCGCGGCGCCCACGCCGTTGAGCGCGTCGGCGGCGGTCGGCAGCAGCGGAGCCAGCCGCGACGTCTGGCCCCGCTGCAGGGTCTGCAATGCCACCATCGCCGACGTCAGGAACGGTGTCATGCGGATCGTGGTGTCGCTCAACTGGTTCAGCAGCGCAGTCAGTTCGGGTGTGAGCACCGGCAGGGTGAACGAGCCGGCACTGCGCACCGTTGCGGTCATGGTGTAGTCCGACGGCGGCTGCGCCAGCGCGATCACGCCTCCGCCGGTGACCGGTGAACCCGATCCGGTGGGGTTCAGGCGGACGGCGTCGGAGCCGAACAGGTTGCGGGACACAAAACTCACCGCGGTGTCCTGGGTCAGCTCACCCATGGCGTCGGGCCGCACGCACACCTCCATGCGGGTCACGTCGCGTCGGGAGACGTCGAGCCCGCACACCGAACCCACGGTCTCGCCACGGATGTCGACGGGAATCCCTTCTTGCACACCGTCGGGCAGCGAGGGCGCGTCGATCGCAAAGCGCACCGTGTCGGGTCCGCCGGAGAACGGTTTGAGCACCAGCAGCGCGACCACGGCGGCGGCCACCAGCACGGCCACGATCCCCCGCATTCGCAGCGACCGTGAGGAGGGTTCCCTGGTTCTGGTCATGCGACGGTCCCGGTCATGCGAAGTTCAATCCCGAGTTGAGTCCCCAGAACATCAGCGACAACACCATGTCGGCGGCCACGATCAGCACCAGACTCGCGCGGATGGCGCGGCCCGAGGCGATGCCCACCCCTTCGGGCCCACCGGAGGCGAAGTAGCCGTAGTAGGTGTGCGCGATGATCACCAGGATCGCGAAGACCACCACCTTGATGGTCGAGTAGACGACGTCGACGGGGCTGACGAAGGCTTCGACGTAGCGGTCGTAGGCGCCTGCGGAATTGCCGTAGATGACGCTGACGACGACGCGGGAGGACAGGTATGCCAGGCACAGCGACAGGAGATAGAACGGCACGATGGCGGTGACCCCGGCGATGACGCGGGTGCCCACGACGAACGGGATGGGCCGGATGGCCTGCGCCTCGAGGGCGTCGATCTCCTCGGAGATGCGCATCGACCCGATCTCGGCGGTCATCCGGCAGCCCGCCTGGGCGGCGAAACCGACGGCCGCGATGATCGGCGCCATCTCACGGGTGGCCGCGTAGCCGGTGATCAGCCCGGCCATCGGCGACAGATTCAGCGACGACAGCGAGGTGACGCCGAGGATGCCGATCATGCCGCCCACCGAAAGTCCCAGGATGGCAAGCACACTGGCGATCCCGCCGCCGACGAGGATCGATCCGTTGCCCCACGTGGTTTCCGCGAACGCCGCGAAGGTCTGGTTGCGGTAGGCGCGGATGGTGTGCGGGAGGCCGGCCAGCACGTCGAGCACGAAGGTGACCTGCCGTCCGATGTGCTCGAAGGGGCGACCGACCTCGTCGCCGACTCGCTCCATTCGCGGGAACTTGGTGCTCGGGATGAAGATCCCGGATCGCTGGGCCACCTCAGATCACCTGCGGCGGGATGAACAGGGTGGTGACCTGGGTGATGAGCACGTTGATGACCATCGACGCGACGATGCCGAGGACGACGGCGGCGTTCACCGCATCGGCCACACCGCGCGCTCCCCCGGCCGCCTCGAGTCCGCGGCGGGACGCGATCACCACCACCACGAACCCGAAGACGACCGATTTGCCCAGGCAGATCCAGAGGTCGGTGGTGGAGGCGTAGCTGCCGAACGACTGCCAGTACGAACCGGCGATGACACCCTGTCCGACGATCGCCACGATGAAGCTGGCGGCGACCGCGATCACGATGATCAGGACCGCGAGCACAGGCGCCACCAGCACCATCGCGACCATCCGGGGTGCCACGAGCCGCCTGGTGGGGTCGATGCCGAGCACGCGCATCGCGTCGATCTCCTCGCGAACCGTCCGCGCGCCGAGGTCGGCGGTGATGGCCGAGGCGCCCGCTCCGCCGAGCAGCAGCGCCGCGGCCATCGGGGCGCCCTGCTGGATGACGCCCATGCCGCCCACCGCGCCGGCCATCGACGTGGCGCCGAGGTTGCTGGTGAGTCCGCCGATCTGTACCGCGATGATGACGCCGAACGGGACGGCCATGAGCAGCGCGGGCAAAACCGTGATGCTGAGCAAGAACCACGCCTGGACGGTGGCCTCGCGGAAGGGAAAGCGGCCGCCGACGATGTCGGACACGGCGATGACCGAGGTGCGGACGCCGAGTCTCACGGTGCGGCCGAAGCCTTGCACACTGTGAGCCAATGCCACGTCCGATACCCCCGAGGTTCAATCTAGCACTTGTTTGGTTTTGAGACGAAGTGCCGCCATCGTTCCGACAAGGCCTCAGCGAGTATCACACACCTCGGTGACCGTTGTCACACATGATGCCAGAGCGTGGAACCTCACCTGCACGTTCTGGAGGAATCCGCTGGCTCGAAACGGACAACGGCGGAGCGGTCGGTTCGTCAGGGCTGAGACACGACCGTGGGTTATGGTTCACCAATGTGGACCACGAGATGGCGCCCTGTGGCGGGTGACGGGAAGTGACGACACTGACCACCGCCCACGATCGTCGCACCGAGGACCAGCGGAAACAGGAACGTCGGATCACCGAGGCCGCCGCGGTCGAGTTCGTCCGATCCGGCGTCCGGCGCGCGAACATCGACCGCATCGCCGGTGACGCGGGGGTCAGCCGCAGCACCCTGTATCGCCGCTTTCCCACCAAGGACGATCTCGTCGCGGCGGTGATCCTGCAGCTGCGACGCGACTTCGTCCGGCAGATCGGGGTCGAGATCGGGGGTCTCGATCCGCGTGCGGCGGCCGTCGAGGGTTTCTGCCTGGCGATCAGTGAACTGCGCCGCAACGAACTGGTGAAATGCATCGTCGCCGACGACCCGGGGGCCATCGACCTGGTCATCGGCTTCGGCAGTCCCCACGTGGAGGCACTCGTCGGCGAGTTCAGCAACGACATCGTGGCCTCACTGCGCGCGGCGGGCGCCTCGATGCCCGACGAGGATCTACGACTTGTCGCCGAGACACAGTTCCGGCTGATCACGTCCTTCGCACTGACCAAGTCGCACGCACTCGACATCGACGACCCCCAGGCGGTGCGCCGCTACGCCGAGAAGTTCCTCGCGCCGATGATCTGGTAATGGTCACCGATATAACCGCGGCGTGAGCGCGACGCGAGGACCATTATCGTCGTCACCCCGCGGAGCAACCGCGGTTATATCCGCACCCCGACCACCACAGCGGCCCCCGCACCGTTGAAAGGTGCGGGGGCCGTTGTGATCTCGACAGGCTCGATCAGCGGGTGGGGCCGATCAGCGGGTGGGGCCGATCAGCGGGTGGGGCCGATCAGCGGGTGGGGCCGATCAGCGGGTGGGGCCGATCAGCGATAGTCGCTGCCGAAGCCGTAGTCGTCGAGCGGCACCGCAGCGCCGGCGGGGGCACCGAAGGTGCCGTCCGGGCTGTAGTAGGTGTCGTCGTAGGACGGCACCGCGTAGGCGGCCGCGCGGGCCTCCTCGGTGGGCTGCACGGTGATGTTGCGGTAGCGGTTGATGCCGGTACCGGCCGGGATCAACTTACCGATGATCACGTTCTCCTTCAGACCGATCAGCTTGTCGCTGCGGCTGTTGATGGCCGCATCGGTCAGCACGCGCGTGGTCTCCTGGAAGGACGCCGCACTCAGCCACGACTCGGTGGCCAAGCTCGCCTTGGTGATACCCATCAGCACCGGACGTCCGGCCGCGGGCTCGCCACCCTCGGTGACCACCTTGCGGTTCTCGGCCTCGAACTCGGCGCGCTCGACGAGCGAGCCGGGCAGGAACTCCGTGGAACCGTGATCGATGATCGTCACGCGACGCAGCATCTGACGCACGATGGTCTCGATGTGCTTGTCGTGGATCGACACACCCTGGCTGCGATAGACCTCCTGGACCTCGTTGACCAGGTGCACCTGCACCTGACGCGGACCCATCACGCGCAGCACCTCGTGCGGGTTGGCCGAGCCCTCCATGAGCTGCTGGCCGACCTCGACGTGGTCGCCGTCGGCGAGGAGCCGCTCGGAACCGTCGTCGTGCTTGAACACGCGCAGGCGTTGACGCTTGGAGATCTTGTCGATGACCACTTCCTCGGAACCGTCGTCGGGGACGATGGTGATCTTGTAGAAGCGGTCGTCGTCCTCCAGGCGCACCCGGCCGGAGACCTCGGCGATCGGCGCGACACCCTTGGGCACGCGCGCCTCGAACAGCTCCTGCACACGCGGCAGACCACCGGTGATGTCGTCGCCGACACCACCCTGGTGGAACGTACGCATGGTCAGCTGGGTGCCGGGCTCACCGATCGACTGGGCCGCGATGATACCGACGGCCTCGCCGATGTCGACGAGCTTGCCGGTGGCCATCGACCGTCCGTAGCACATCGCACACACACCGGTACCGGTGGTGCAGGTGAGCACCGAGCGCACCTTGACCTGCGTGATGCCCGCGGCGAGCAGGGCCTCGATGGCCGGGTCGCCAAGGTCGTGTCCACGCTCGACGACGACGTTGCCGTCCGCGTCGAGAGCATCCGAGGCCAGCGTCCGCGCGTAGGTGGAGGTCTCCACGTGCGCGTCGCGGATCAGGGTGCCGTCGGCCAGCTTCTCCGCGATCGTGGTCATGATGCCGCGTTCGGTACCGCAGTCGGTCTCCCGCACGATGACGTCCTGGCTGACGTCCACCAGACGACGGGTCAGGTAACCCGAGTCGGCGGTACGCAGCGCGGTGTCGGCCAGACCCTTACGGGCACCGTGGGTGTTGATGAAGTACTCGGCCACGGTCAGGCCCTCGCGGAACGAGGACTTGATCGGACGCGGGATGAACTCACCCTTCGGGTTGGTCACCAGACCCTTCATGCCCGCCAGCGAGCGAATCTGGGTCATGTTGCCCGCCGCACCCGACTTGACGATCATCGGGATCGGGTTGTCGTCGGGGTAGTGCTCCTCCATCGCCTGGCCGACCTCTTCGGTGGCCTGCTTCCAGATCTCCACCAGGGCGTCACGACGCTCGTCGGGGGTGAGCGCGCCGCGCTGGAACTTGCGCTCCAGGCCGTCAGCCCGCTCCTCGTACTTGTCGAGGATCTCCGCCTTGTGCGGCGGCACCAGCACGTCGGCCATCGACACGGTGACACCCGAGCGGGTGGCCCAGTAGAAGCCGACATCCTTGAGCTTGTCGACGGTTTGCGCGACCACGATCATCGGATACCGCTCGGCCAGATCGTTGATGATCACGGCCTGACGCTTCTTGGGCATCTGCTCGTTGACGAACGGGTACTCCACCGGGAGCAGCTCGTTGAACAGCACCCGACCCAGCGTGGTCTCGATGTCCCACGCCTGCCCGTACTGCCAGCCGTCCGGGAACAGCTCGGCCTCGATGTCGGCGGGCGGACGCTGGTCGGTCAGGCGCACCTTGATCAGCGACTGCACGCTGAGCACCCCGCGGTCGACGGCCATGATGGCCTCGGCCGGGGTGGAGTACACACCGCGCTCGACGTCGTCGGCGGTGGCCGGGCTGTACTCGCCGATCGCACCCGGGGTGAGGGTGGTCAGGTAGAACAGGCCGGTCACCATGTCCAGACGCGGCATGGCCAGCGGGCGGCCCGACGCCGGCGACAGGATGTTGTTGCTCGACAGCATCAGGATGCGGGCCTCGGCCTGCGCCTCCGCGCTCAGCGGCAGGTGCACGGCCATCTGGTCACCGTCGAAGTCGGCGTTGAACGCCTCGCAGACCAGCGGGTGCAGCTGGATGGCCTTGCCCTCCACCAGCTGCGGCTCGAAGGCCTGGATGCCGAGGCGGTGCAGCGTCGGCGCACGGTTGAGCAGCACCGGGTGCTCGGCGATGACCTCTTCGAGGACATCCCACACCGCGGGACGCTGCCGCTCCACCATGCGCTTGGCGGACTTGATGTTCTGCGCCTGGTTCAGGTCGACGAGTCGCTTCATCACGAACGGCTTGAACAGCTCGAGCGCCATCAGCTTCGGCAGACCGCACTGGTGCAGCTTGAGCTGCGGGCCCACCACGATGACCGAACGGCCCGAGTAGTCGACGCGCTTACCGAGCAGGTTCTGACGGAACCGGCCCTGCTTGCCCTTGAGCAGATCGCTCAGCGACTTCAGCGGGCGGTTACCCGGTCCGGTGACCGGGCGGCCGCGACGACCGTTGTCGAACAGGGCGTCCACCGACTCCTGCAGCATCCGCTTCTCGTTGTTGACGATGATCTCGGGGGCACCGAGGTCGATCAGTCGCTTGAGGCGGTTGTTGCGGTTGATGACGCGACGGTACAGATCGTTGAGGTCGGAGGTCGCGAAGCGGCCACCGTCGAGCTGCACCATCGGACGCAGCTCCGGCGGGATCACCGGCACCGCGTCGAGCACCATGCCCAGCGGCGAGTTGCCCGACTGCTGGAACGCCGCGACCACCTTGAGTCGCTTGAGCGCACGCAGCTTCTTCTGGCCCTTGCCGGTGCGGATGGTCTCGCGCAGCGACTCGGCCTCTGCGGCGATGTCGAAGGTCTCGAGGAGCTTCTTGATCGCCTCGGCACCCATCGCACCGGTGAAGTACTCGCCGTAGCGGTCCTGCAGCTGGTGGTAGAGCTTCTCGTCGATGATCAGATCACCGGGAGCGAGCTTGACGAACTTGTCCCACAGCTCTTCGAGACCGTCGAGCTCACGCTGAGCGGCGTCGCGCATGCGACGCATCTCGCGCTCGGCACCGTCACGCACCTTGCGGCGCACGTCGGCCTTGGCGCCCTCGGCCTCGAGCTCGGCGAGATCGGCCTCCAGCTTCTGCTGACGCTCGGCCAGGTCGGCGTCGCGCTGATCGCCGACAGCCTTCTTCTCGACCTCCATCTCGGCCTCCAGCGTGGAGAGCTCGTTGTGACGGAGCTCGTCATCGACGGAGGTGATCACGTAGGCGGCGAAGTAGATGATCTTCTCGAGATCCTTCGGCGCCAGATCCAGCAGGTAGCCCAGGCGGCTCGGGACACCCTTGAAGTACCAGATGTGGGTGACCGGTGCGGCCAGTTCGATGTGGCCCATCCGCTCACGACGCACCTTGGCCTTGGTGACCTCGACGCCGCAGCGCTCGCAGATGATGCCCTTGAAGCGCACGCGCTTGTACTTGCCGCAGTAGCACTCCCAGTCGCGAGTCGGTCCGAAGATCTTCTCGCAGAACAGGCCGTCCTTCTCCGGCTTGAGCGTGCGGTAATTGATGGTCTCCGGCTTCTTGACCTCACCGTAGGACCAGTTGTGGATGTCGTCGGCCGTGGCCAGGCCGATCTTCAGTTCGTCGAAAAAGTTGACGTCGAGCACTTGTTACCTTTCGGCTCTTCTAGTCAGATTCGGTGAGGGTCAGTTCGCCAGGTCGTCGACGGTGGCCGACTCGTTGCGCGACAGGTTGATGCCGAGGTTGGCCGCAGCGCGTTCCAGATCCTCGTCGTCGGTGTCGTGCATCTCGATCGCGGCGCCGTCGGAGCTGAGCACCTCGACGTTGAGGCACAGCGACTGGAGCTCCTTGAGGAGCACCTTGAACGACTCGGGGATGCCGGGCTCGGGGATGTTCTCGCCCTTGACGATCGCCTCGTACACCTTCACGCGGCCCACCACGTCGTCGGACTTGATCGTGAGCAGCTCCTGCAGGGTGTAGGCGGCGCCGTAGGCCTGCATGGCCCAGCACTCCATCTCACCGAAGCGCTGGCCACCGAACTGGGCCTTACCGCCGAGCGGCTGCTGGGTGATCATCGAGTACGGACCGGTCGAGCGTGCGTGGATCTTGTCGTCGACGAGGTGGTGGAGCTTGATGATGTACATGTAGCCCACCGACACCGGGTACGGGAACGGCTCGCCGGAACGACCGTCGAACAGCGTCGCCTTGCCGTCGCCGTTCACCATCACATCGCCGTCGCGGTTGGGCAGCGTCGAGGACAGCAGTCCGGTCAGCTCCTCCTCGCGGGCACCGTCGAACACCGGGGTGGCGGTGTTGGTGTCGGGCTCGGCCGAGTACATGTCCTCGGGCAGCTTCGACGCCCAATCCGGAACCCCGTTGGCCACGTTGATGTTCCAGCCCGCCTTGGCGATCCACCCGAGGTGGGTCTCCAGGATCTGGCCGATGTTCATACGACGCGGCACACCGTGCGTGTTCAGGATGATGTCGACCGGGGTGCCGTCGGGCAGGAACGGCATGTCCTCGGCGGGGAGGATCTTGCCGATGACGCCCTTGTTGCCGTGCCGGCCGGCCAGCTTGTCGCCGTCCTGGATCTTGCGCTTCTGGGCCACGTACACGCGGACCAGCTCGTTGACGCCGGGAGCGAGATCGTCGTCGTCCTCGCGGCTGAACACGCGCACGCCGATGACCTTGCCGGTCTCACCGTGCGGCACCTTGAGCGACGTGTCACGCACCTCGCGGGCCTTCTCACCGAAGATCGCACGCAGCAGGCGCTCCTCCGGGGTCAGCTCGGTCTCACCCTTGGGGGTGACCTTGCCGACCAGGATGTCGCCGTCACGAACCTCGGCACCGATACGGACGATGCCGCGCTCGTCGAGATCGGCGAGCACCTCGTCGGAGACGTTCGGGATGTCCCGGGTGATCTCCTCGGCACCGAGTTTGGTGTCGCGGGCGTCGATCTCGTGCTCCTCGATGTGGATCGAGGTGAGCACGTCCTCCTCCACGAGCCGCTGGCTCAGGATGATCGCGTCCTCGTAGTTGTGGCCCTCCCACGGCATGATCGCCACGAGCAGGTTCTTGCCCAGCGCCATCTCACCGTTCTCGGTGCACGGACCGTCGGCCAGCACCTGGCCGGCCTCCACCCGCTGACCCTCGTCCACGATCGGACGCTGGTTGGTGCAGGTACCGTGGTTGGAACGCGCGAACTTGCGCATCCGGTAGGTGTCGCGGGTGCCGTCGTCGCTCATCACGGTGATGTAGTCGGCCGACACCTCCTCGACCACACCGGTCTTGGACGAGACGATGACGTCGCCGCCGTCGACCGCGGCGCGCAGCTCCATGCCGGTGCCGACGAGCGGGGACTCGCTACGCACCAGCGGCACGGCCTGACGCTGCATGTTGGCGCCCATCAGGGCGCGGTTGGCGTCGTCGTGCTCGAGGAACGGGATCATCGCGGTCGCGACCGACACCATCTGCCGCGGCGACACGTCGAGGTACTCGACCTCGCTCGCGCCGACGAACTCCACCTCGGAACCCTTCTTGCGCACCAGCACACGGGTGTCGGTGATGCGGCCGTCGGCGTCGTAGGCGGTGTTGGCCTGGCCCACCAGGAAGCGGTCTTCCTCGTCGGCGGTCAGGTAATCGATCTGGTCGGTGACCACACCGTCGACGACCTTGCGGTAAGGCGTCTCGATGAAGCCGAACGGGTTGACCCGCGCGTACACGGCCAGGTTGCCGATGAGGCCGATGTTGGGACCCTCGGGGGTCTCGATCGGGCACATGCGGCCGTAGTGCGACGGGTGCACGTCACGGACCTCGAGGCCGGCGCGCTCACGCGAGAGGCCGCCGGGGCCCAGCGCGTTGAGGCGACGCTTGTGGCCCAGCCCGGCGAGCGGGTTGTTCTGGTCCATGAACTGCGACAGCTGGCTGGTGCCGAAGAACTCCTTGATCGCCGCCACCACGGGACGGATGTTGATCAGGGTCTGCGGGGTGATGGCCTCCACGTCCTGGGTGGTCATGCGCTCACGCACGACACGCTCCATACGCGAGAGGCCGACGCGGATCTGGTTCTGGATCAGCTCGCCGACGGTACGGATACGACGGTTGCCGAAGTGGTCGATGTCGTCGACCTCGATCGGCACCTCGAGGCCTTCCGGACCGGCCACCTTCGCGAGGGTGAGCTGGTGCGGATCGGCGTCGTGCAGGCGCACCAGGTACTCGACGATCGCGACGATGTCGTCCTTGGTGAGCACCGACGGACCGGTCATCGGGTTGCTGGTGAGGCCCAGCTTCTTGTTGACCTTGTAGCGGCCGACGCGGGCCAGGTCGTAGCGCTTCTCCTTGAAGAACAGGTTCTCCAGCAGGTTCTCGGCGGACTCGCGGGTCGGCGGCTCGCCCGGACGCAGCTTGCGGTAGACCTCGAGCAGCGCCTCGTCCTGGTTGGCGGTGTTGTCCTTCTCCAGGGTGGACATCATGATCTCGGAGAAACCGAAACGCTCGGTGATCTCCTCGGTGGTCCAGCCGAGCGCCTTGAGCAGCACGGTGACCGGCTGGCGACGCTTGCGGTCGATGCGGACACCGACGGTGTCGCGCTTGTCGACGTCGAACTCGAGCCAGGCACCACGACCCGGGATCACCTTGACGGTGTGCAGGGTCTTCTCGGTGGCCTTGTCGATGGTCGCGTCGAAGTAGACGCCGGGGCTGCGGACCAGCTGGCTCACCACGACACGCTCGGTGCCGTTGATGATGAAGCTGCCCTTGTCGGTCATGATCGGGAAGTCGCCCATGAAGACGGTCTGCGACTTGATCTCGCCGGTGTTGTTGTTGATGAACTCCGCGGTCACGAAGAGCGGCGCCGCGTAGGTCATGTCCTTGTCCTTGCACTCCTCGATGGAGGCCTTGACCTCGTCGAAGTGCGGATCGGAGAACGACAGCGACATCGAACCGGAGAAGTCCTCGATCGGGGACAGCTCGTGCAGGATGTCCTGCAGTCCGCCGGTCGGGTTCTCGTCACCGCGGGCGAT
The DNA here is from genome assembly GCF_053588635.1 of Gordonia sp. NPDC003425. NCBI lineage: Bacteria > Bacillati > Actinomycetota > Actinomycetes > Mycobacteriales > Gordoniaceae > Gordonia > Gordonia sp. NPDC003425. Next base: position 238,829 of record NZ_JBSFQI010000005.1, read on the forward strand.
GGCCTTCGCCCGCCACTCGGGGGACCCGACGAGCCACTCGAAGGACTCGAGTTGGACATCGAGGAGGTTGGGTACCTCCAGGGGTTCGCTGATCTTCGCGAACGAGGCGCGGTGCGGTGCGCCGGGGATTGTTGAGGTGGACTGGCGGTCGACTGCCAAGGTGCGTCCTTCCAACACTGTGTTTCTGCCTGCCGTGGGTGGCGCGGCTTTTGGGGGCCGTTCGCTGGTGACACCTGAGACCGGCGATCACCACAGCACACCCAAACAGTGGCCGGAAGGATCGGAAGATGGACAGGAGGCAGCCAGCGCAACGTCCAACTGTAGCAGAAAATAGACGCACTTTGTCAAGTGGCGTCTGGAAGACGATCTAGCGCTGGTGGCTGCCTGCACTGTGATCGCTGGACACAGATTGGCCCCCCATCGCGCCCACGTCAAGCGCTACGCGCGAAATTGTGGAAGAAAACCACTCTCTCACCTGCACCGGCGCCGCTAACGGCCCCGTCGAGCGTGCCCGAAATCCGGTCGAGCGTGCCCAAAATCCGGTCGAGCGTGCCCAGATCTCCGTCGAGCGTGCCCGGGATCAGCTGATCAGACGTCCTGAACCTTCGCGATGAGCCAGGAGTCGCCCTGCTTGCGCATCTGAACCTGGTAGCGCGGTGTGAGACTCTGCGTGGGAACGCCGTTCTGGGTTCCGGAGATCACCATGTTCACCAGAATGGTGGCCTGCGATCCATCGGAGTCGCCGGTGAGATCACGGACTCCGATGGCGTCGATCTGGCAGTCGGTGGTGGCCTTTGCCTGCTCCAACACCTGCTTGAGCGACCCGACCTGCTTGTTGAACTGGTCGAGCGCCTCACCGGTGAGCCCCGCGCGTGCCTTGGCCGACCATTCGTCGAACTTGACGCCGGTGGCCGAGTTGGCGGCGCAGATCTTGGTCTGCGCCTGCGATATCAGTTCGGTGGTGGCGCCTTGATCGATGAACGCTTTGTTGGGGCCGATGTCGGCACCCGGCTTCAGCGCCAGTATCACTGCGACGACGGCGAGAAGCGCTGCAATGCCGGCCAGAATCGCCACCGAGCGCGGACCGAAACCGATGGAGGCCGACGACGGCGTGGGCAGGTTGCGTAGTGAGGTCCGTGCACCGGGGGCCTTCGGCGGCGTCTCGGACGGCTTGAGCGTCGAGACTCGCGAGATCGGCCGGGTTTTGCCGGCCGGCCGTGGGCGTTCGATGACCTCGGTCTTGTCGGCGTCGACGTCGGTCTTGTCGGCGTCGACGTCGGTCTTGTCGGCGTCGACGTCGGACTTGTCGGCGACGACGTCGGACTTGTCGGCGACGGTCGCATCGCGGTCAACGGGATCCTGGGCACGCTCGACCCGTTCCTGGGCACGCTCAACGGGTTTCTGGGCACGCTCAACCGGATCCTGGGCACGCTCAACCGGATCCTGGGCACGCTCAACGGGATTCTGGGCACGCTCGACGGGGCGGGTATGGCCGGCAACGCGAGGCGTGTAGCCGGTCTTCTTACGGGGCGGACGGGCCATCGGTCAGCCACCGCCCTGGGTCGGAGCGGGCGACGTGCTCGGGTTCTGTCCGGTCTGTCCCGGGTCCTCGACACTGATTCCGTCGAGCGGCGAGATGTCGGAGGCCTTCCACGCGCCGTCGACCTTGGTCATCGTGACCGAGAACCCCATGGTCTGGGTCACCCCACCCTCGTTGGGCCGTTTGGCGGTGGCGTCGACGTACACCAGCACCTTGGCGGCGCCGCCGTCGGCGTCGACCTCGGTGGGAGCCGACCGCTTCAGCCGTGAGGTGAGCGACGCCGCCTGCGTTCCGGCCTGGGTGATCTGCTGATTGAGCGTGGTGACGTCCTGCGCGGTGATCTGTTCACGCGCCTTGCCGGTCAGCGAGGAGTCGACCCGACGCTTCCAGTCCGCGGTGTTCTTGGGGTCCACCGTGGTCACGTTCAGAATGGCCTGTTCGGCGCCCGCAACCGCGCCGTCACGCGCCGACTGGATGGGCTTCTGCACGAAGTACGCCTCGTACGCCCGGAAGCCGAAGAAGGCGACACACGCGGCGGCGGCGACGATCGCGACGATCGCGAGCACACCGGCGACGGTGTATCCACGACCACCACGGCCGGTCTCCGCGGCAGCCTCCGGACCGGGGCGCGCGGCAGTGTCAGTCTTGGTCATCGGCGGTCACTTTAGCGATCCGACCTGAGAGAGAGCCAATTCCGCTCTCTGCCAGCGTCGGACCTACCCCAATCCTCTTCCGAAGCCGCCCGGCTTCACCGGACGCACACCCATCAGATACGCCAACTGCGTCGCCAACGGATTCAGATTCAACTTGTCCGGGTCCTTCTTCGGCGTCGAATCCCACGGCTGGGGCGTATCCGGATTCGCATACTCCACCCGCTGCGCACTGCGCACACCCGTCGGATTGCCGAACGGCACCGTGCACGAAGCGTTGGCGTTGAACGGGAAATCGTCGTAGTTGATGTCGAACGTCGGATTCTTCCTCTTGATCTGCTCGATCATCTCGTACGTCGACCCGTACCCCCGCGTACACGCCGCCGGGTTGTTCGTCTCCAACACGACTCCGAAGTGAATCTGACCGTCACCGGGGGCCGGCGAGTGGCTGCCCGCCGACAGCGCCGACAGCATCGCGAAGGTCCCCGACGTCATGAATGCCGCCGGTTCGATGGTGTGGGCCACCTGCGAGAGCTGACCCACCACCTTCGCCAGATCCCCACCGTTCTTCTGGATCAGATTCGAGATCTGTGTCGCCGACGTCGTGCCCGTCGTCAGCAGGCGCCGCAGATCCGGATCCGACGACGCCAACGTCGCGGTGATCAGATCCAGACTCCGCGACCACGCCAGGATCTGATCCGACTGCGCCGCCTGCGTGGCCAACACCGAATCCGCACTGTTGATCAGCGAAATGGTCTCCGGCAACGAATCCACGCCCGCACGCGACAACTTCGACAACGAGTCGGTCAACCGCACCAGATTGTCTGCCTGACCGTTGAACGCCTTGCCCAGCTCGGTCACCACGGTGCGCAGATCGTCGATCGGGATCGACGACGTGAAATCCAGCGCCGACGCCACCACGTCCTCCAACGGCGGCGGCACCGACGTCCGCGTGATCACCGACCCGTCCGCCAGATACGGACCCGACGTCGTCTGCGGCTGCAGATCCACGAACTGCTCACCGATCGCCGACCGATTGGCCACCACCGCAACCGAATCCACCGGAATCTTCGGACCACCCGAGTTGAGCACCAACGGCACGTCCACACCCGACGACGTCAGCTTCATGTCCCCGACACGACCCGCCGGAATGCCCATGTAGGTCACCTCGGCGTTGGTGAAGATGCCCCCGGAATCCTTCATGGCCGCCGTCACCGTGTAGGTGCCGATCCCGGCCAGCTTGTCGAGGCGGGCGTACTTGGCACCCACGTACACGATGGCCAGAATGCCCACCACCGCGAACACGATCAGTTGAATCTTTGCGAGTCTGCTGATCATCGGCTGACCCCCAGAAGGCTCAGCGGACCGTCGAGGAACCGCTGGTCGTCGGACGCGGGCACGGGGATGTTCGCCGGCTTGGCGCTACCGGGCGCGGGCGCCGTCGCCGAGGCCGGGTAGGTACCACCCGACGGCGGCGTGTTGGGTCCCGGTTTCCAGTTGGGGCCCGGCGGCAGCAACGTGACCGTCGGCCACCCGTAGCGCGGCCCGTTGCCGTTGTAGTACGGGTTGCGCGGATTCACCGGAACCGAATGTCGCTGCGGCGGAGAATACTTCGGCGTCCCCTGACCGACACCGAGCGCTTCGAGCTGATTGAGGGTGCGCAGGTCGAGGGTCATGAACAGGTTGGTCGCATCACCCTGCGCCGCCGGCAGCAACCAGTCGGGGAACGGGTGGGTCAGCATCAGCGGCGCCGCCGTCACCAGATCGGGGGTGGCCTTGGCCAGTTCGGTCAGCACCGGGCGCAGGGCCTTGAGATCGGTCACCAGCGCGTCCCGTGACCGGGTGAGCACGTCGGTGCCCACCTGCCCGAGCGTGTCGAGCTTGGTCAGCAGGTCCACGAACTGCGGGCGCTGCTCCTCGAGCACCGCGACACCCGCGGGCAACTCCTTGAGAATCCGGTCGATCTGCACGGTCTGCTTGGCCGCCCTGGCGGAAAGCTGATCGAGTCCGTCGATGGCCGCGATGATGTCGTCACGCTGTCGGTTGAGCCCGGCCATCAGGTCGCTGGCGCTGCGCAGGAGCTGATTCACGTTGCCCGCACGCGACCCGCCGAGAGCCTTGTTCAGCTCGGTGACGATCGGTTCGAGCTGGTTGATCCCGCCGCCGTTGAGCAGCATCGCGAGCGCGCCGAGCACCTGCTCGATGTCGGTGGCCGTGCGGGTGCGTGCCAGCGGGATGGGCATCGCCGGGTTCTGTTTGGGCAGCGATTCGCTGTTCTTCGGCTCGTCGAGTGCGACGAACTTCTCCCCCAGCAGCGACGTCTGCTGCACCGCCGCCGTCGCCTGATCCGACAGATCCACGGCGCCCTTCACCTCGACGGTGACCAGCGCGTACCACTCGTTGTCGGGGACCTCGACCTTGGTGACGCGACCCACCGGGATGCCACCCTGCTTCACCACCGACTGGGGCACCAGGTCGAGGATGTTGGCGAACTGGATCTTGTAGGTGCGCGGATTGTCGCCGGTGTCCACGCCTCCGGGCAGTGGGATGGACTGCAGGCCGTTGCTACCGCAACCGGCCACCGTCACGGCGGCGGCCAGCGCCACCAGCACGGCCACCAGGCGCACCCACGCGGTCCCTCGAACGCGGCGCGTCATCAGTTGCCTCCCCGCGGCTGGGCCGACGGCTTCGGCGATGCGGACGGCTTCGGTGCCGCGGACGGTTTCGGGGTGGTTGCCGGTCCCGGGTTCAGCTGCGGGTCCGGGGTACCGGGCACGGTGCCCGGCACCGGGTATCTCTGCAGCTTGTTGTTGCTCATGATGCCGAACGGCAGCACCGGCAGCAGCGGTTCGAGCACACCCTCGGTGATCTGCCCGGCGATACCGGCGCACGCGTTGATGAGGGGTTTGAGGGTGTCGCTGAACTGGTCGGCGGCCGGGTTGCCCGGCAGCAGCGACCCGAGATCGAGGAACTTGCACCCCGAGGCGAGCGGGTCCTGCAGGTCCGGGATGGTCAGCCGCATCGCCAGCGTGCCCGACTCGGCGTCGTAGGCGTTGATGAGGTTGTTGATGGTCAGCGGCAGCACCGTCAGGGTCTCCTTGAGACTCTGCTGCGTGTTGACCAGCGCCTGGGTGGTCGGCTGCAGATCCTTGAGCGTCTGCCCCAACTGCTCACGGTTGTCGGAGATGAAGGTGGCCACGTCGCCCAGCGCGATCGACAGCTTGTTCAGCGCCGCCGACAACTGCTGGCGTTCGCCGGCCAAGAACGTGGTGAACGACGCCATCTGGTTGTTGAACTGGCGCACCTGCGCGTCGTTCTCCTCGAGCGCCCCGACGAACACGTTGAGGTTCTTGATGGTGTCGACGAGGTTGCCGCGCGAATCCGACAACGTGGTGGAGGCCTTCGATAAGTTCTCGATCGCCGACCCCAGCTTCTCGCCGTTGCCCTGCAGATTCTGCGCGCCGACCGCGACCAGGTCGCTGACCGCGCCGTCCTTGTTGGCGCCCTGCGGCCCCAACGCGTCGGAGAGCTTCTTCACGCTGGCGTAGACCTGATCGACCTCGACCGGCACCATCGTCTGGTCCTTGGTCAGGGTGATCTCACGCGACGCCTTGGGTCCCCCCGAATACGCCGGGGTCAGCTGCACGTAACGGTCGGCGACCACCGACGGGATCACCTGCACCGCACGCACATCGGCGGGCAGGGTGACGCCGCGATCGACGGTCATGGTGACCTTGACGGTCTGGCCGTCGGGGGTCACCTTGTCCACCTTGCCTACGGGCACGCCGAGCACCCGCACATCGGATCCCTCGTAGATGCCCACGGAGCGGGCGAAGGTCGCGGTGATCTTGGTGGTGCCGGTTGCCGCATACACCCACCACAGCGCCCCCGCGACGATCAGCGCCAGGATCAGGCCGATGACGCCGAACACGATGTGGCGCGGGGTGAACCAGCGTCCAGGGCCGGAGGTGTTGGTGAGATCCGGGGCGGTCATCCGGTTGCCTCCGTTCCACCTTGGTTCTGGTTCGCCGTCTTGTTCGGGGGCCGCGTCGTGTTCTGCTGCGGCAGGGCCGGTGGCAGGAGGTTGGTCACGACGGACTCGAACCAGCGGCCGTTGCCGAGCACGTTGGCGTAGAGCCGGTAGAACGGCGCCATGTAGGTGATGGTCTGCTGCAGGTTCTGATTCTGTTCCTGCAGTAGCTGGTTGACACCCTTGAGTGATTGCAGCGCCGGCCCGATCTGCGCCTGGTTGTCGGCGACGATGCCGCTCAACGAGGTGCTCAGCGTCGTGGTGGTCCGCAACAGCGCCGCGATGGACTTCTGCCGGTTGTTGAGCTCGTCGAGCAACTGTCCGGCCCCGGCGATGAGCTTCACGAACTCCTGGTTGCGGTCGGCGAGGATCTTCGAGGTGCTCTTCGTGGCGAGGAGCAGCTTCTGCACTTCCTGATCGCGGCTGGCGATGGTGTTCGACAACCGGGAAATGCCGTCGAGTGCCGGTCCCACGTCGCCCGCGGTGCCCGAGAACGTGTCCGAGAGCGTCTGCATCGACGTGGCGAGCTGTTTGGTGTCGAGCGTCTCGATCGAATCCGCGGCGTCGGAGAACGCCTCGATCACGTCGTAGGGCGACACCGTGTCGGTGAGCGCGACGTTGGGGTTGGCGGGTTCGCTACCCCGCGGATTGAGCGCCAGGTACTTCTGCCCGAGGATCGTCTTGATCTGGATCGATGCCTGCGTCTGGTTGCCGATCCAGGTGTTGGTCACCCGGAAGCCGACGTCGACGCGGTTGCCGTCGAGTTCCACCGAATCGACCTCACCGACCTTGACCCCGGCGACGCGGACCTCCGCACCCTTCACCAGCCCGGCGGCCTCGGTGAAAGTGGCGGTGTAACGTGCGGCGGCCCCGATCAGCGGCAGCGACGTCAGATAGAACGACGAGATGGCGAGCATGAGGATCACCAAGACGCCGATCGCGCCGATGCTCACCGGGCTGCGGTGCCCGCCGAACCGTTTGTGGTGTGGTTTGTCGGCCATGCTCACCCCCCTGGCTTGTTGTCTTTCCAGCAGCGGGATGCCGCGCTGGTGTAGAGCACATGATTGATGTAGGGCAGGGGCACCAGCGGCTGCGTCAGCAGCGTCGACTTGCCGTTGCCGGCCACCACGTCGATGCCGCACAGATAGAACTGGAACCAGGACCCGAAGGTGGCGGCCCGGCCGATCTTCTGGAGCTTGACCGGCAGGTTGGTCAGGATCTGGGCGACGTCTCCGCGACGCGCGTTCACCTGGTCGGCGAGCTGTTTGAGACCGGCGATGTCGCCCTGGATCGCCGGACGCGTCGGGGTGAGGATCGACGAGGTCACCGCGGTCAGATTGGACACCGAGGTGATCGCCGACCCCACCGAATTACGTTGCGCCGCAAGCCCGGTGACCAGCTGCTCGGTGTTGTCGAGCAGCGCGGTGAAGTTCTCGTCGTTGCGGTTGACCGTGTCGAGCACCTTGGTCAGGTTGGTGATCAGATCCCCGATGACCGCATCCTTGTCGGCGATCGCGTTGGTCAGGTCGGCGGTGTTGGAGAGCAACTCGGTGACCGAGGTCTGCTCACCCTGGAACACCTGGATGATCTCGTTGGAGAGCTTGTTGACGTCGTCGGCCGACAATTCCCGGAACAGCGGCTTGAAGCCGTTGAACAGTTCGGTGAGGTTCACCGCGGGATGGGTGTCGGTGCTGCCGGGTTCCGCGCCGAACGTGTGGCCGGGTTTGACCGTCTGGGACGGGTCACCCGCGCCCTTCTCCAGCGCCACATAACGCAGGCCGGTGAGGTTGCGGTACCGGATGTAGATCTGGGTGCCCTCCGGCAGGTCGCGGTTCACGCTGAAGTCGACCTTCGCGCGATTCTTGTCGTACACGGCCACGTCGGACACCTGGCCGACGCGCACACCGGCGATACGCACGTCGTCGCCCTTGTTGAGCAGCGACGCGTCGGAGAAGATCGCCGTGTAGTCCTTGCCGCCGCCGCCACCGACGTTGGCGATGGTCAGCGCGAGCAGGCCGGTCGCCACGACGGTGATCACGGCGAAGATGATCAGCTTGATCAGCGGTCCGCGGATCGAGGTCATTTGATGTGCACCTCCGCCCCCTGCAGCGGTGCGCCACCGATCATGGTGACCCAGGTGGGCACGTCTTCGGGGTTGACCCCGCTCGCCGCGCCGTAGATCACCTTGAGCTGGTCACGGTAGGTGGGGTCGTCGAACGAGTTGGCCCGGATGACACCCACCGGGGTGCGGGTGAACTGCGGCTGCGGCAGTTTCGGCACGCTGGTCGGTCCCGCATTGCGCGACGGAGGCTGGTAGGAACCGTCGGCGAGGCCGCCGCCGGGATACTGCGGGAACGGCCGGCCGTCGGTCGGCGGTTCGTAGCACACCGCGGGCGGGTCGGTGTCGAAGAAACGTGGCTCGTCCTGGTTGGGCAGATACCGGCCGCGCGGGTTGACGAACTGCAGGTTCACCCGCACACCCGGGTTCTTGGTGCCCACACCGACAATGTTCTTCGACTCCGGGATCAGGGTGGCGAAATTGTGGAAGGTACAGGTGAAGGTCGGCGACTGCTTGGCCAGTCCCACCAGGAAGGGCTCGGAATCGACGACGAGATTCACCAGGTTGTTGCCATTGCGCTGCAACCACTGCGTGGTGTCGGTGGCGGCGACGCCGACGGTGGAGATCAACGTCCGCAGGTCCTGCTGGCGCTCGACGATGGTGGCGTTGGTCGTCCGGAGGTTGTCGAGCGCGTCGACGACGTCGGGCAGCGCCTGCGAGTAGGTCTGCGAGAAGGACGCCAAACCCTGCAGCGTGCCCTCGAGCGCGTCGAGATTCTGCTTCTCGGCGAGCCGGGAGAAGATCGTGTTGAGGTCTTCGAGGGTTGTGCCGATCTGGTCGCCGCGACCCGACAGTGCCTGCGACAACGAGGTGAGGGTGACGTTGAGGTCCTGCGGGGGGATCGCCTGCAGCACCGGCAGCAAGCGGTCGAGCAGGTCCTGGACCTCTTTGGCGTTGCCGCTCTTGTCGGTCTCGATGGTCGCTCCGTTGGTCAGCGTCGGTCCCGACCAGTCCGCCGGCACCTGCAGCGCCACGTAGCGTTCGCCGAACAGCGTCTTGGGAAGGATGCGCGCGGTGGTGTCGACGGGCAACTGATCAGCCATGTCGGGATTGAGTCCAAGGGTGACGTCGACGCTGCCGTCCGGCGCCGGATTCACCGACCGCACCTCCCCCACGATCACGCCGCGCGCCTTCACGTCCGCGTTGGCCGGCAGCGCGTTTCCGACGGAATCCGTCTTGAGGGTGACGTCGGTGAACGTCGTGAAATCCTTGTTGAACTTCATGATCGTGACGGCCAGGAACAGCGCGACCACGATGAAGAACACCAGACCGAGCAGTCTGGTCCGCAGCGTGCTCATCGGGTCAACCCCCCACTCGCACGGTGGTGGTGGTGCCCCAGATGGCCAGGCCCAAGAAGAAGTCGAGGACCGCGATCAACACCAGCGCCGCTCGGACGGCGTGTCCGACGGCCACGCCGACGCCCGCGGGGCCGCCCGAGGCGTAGTAGCCGTAATAGCAGTGCACCAGGATGATCACGAACGCGAACACCAGCACCTTGCCGAAGGACCACAGCACGTCCGCCGGTGGCAGGAAGAGGTTGAAGTAGTGGTCGTAGGACCCGCCGGACTGCCCGTTGAACACGGTGGTGACCACACGCGAGGCCAGATACGCCGACAGCAGACCGAGGACGTAGAGCGGGATGACCGCGATGAAACCGGCGATCACACGTGTCGAGACGAGGAACGGGATCGAGGGCACCGCCATCGATTCCAGCGCGTCGATCTCCTCGGAGATGCGCATCGCGCCGAGCTGGGCGGTGAAACCGCAACCCACCGTTGCCGACAACGCCAGCCCGGCAACCAGCGGCGCCACCTCACGGGTGTTCACATACGCCGACAGGAAGCCGGTGAGTACCTGCGAGCCGATCTGGTCGAGCGCGGCGTAGCCCTGCAGACCGACGACGACGCCGGTGAATCCCGACATCAGCACCATCACACCGACCGTGCCGCCGATCACCGCGAGACCACCCGAGCCGAAGGCGACCTCGGCGAGCAGACGCAGCACCTCGCGGGTGTAGTGGATCAGGGTGCGCGGAATCCAGGCCAGGGTGCGGCCGTAGAACGACATCTGTTCGCCCGCGCCGTCGAGAATCTTCAGCGGCTTCCCGAGCTGCTTGCGCGCCTCGTACGCGATGTATTCCGGACGGCTCTTGGAGATCGTCACGCCACCGGCCATGTCAGCTCCCCTTCGCCGGGACGATCTGCAGGTAGACCGCAGTGATGATCAGGTTGGCCAGAAACAGCAGCAGGAAGGTGATGACCACACCCTGGTTGACCGCGTCGCCCACACCCTTCGGACCACCCTTGGGGGTGAGTCCCTTGTAGGCCGCGATCACACCGGCCAGCACACCGAACACGGCCGCCTTGAACAACGACACCCACAGGTCGGGAAGCTGGGCGAGCGCGCCGAACGACGCCAGGTAGGCGCCCGGGGTGCCGCCCTGCACCACGACGTTGAAGAAGTAGCCGCCCGCGATACCGACCACCGCGACCAGGCCGTTGAGCAGGATGGCCACCAGCACCATCGCGAGCACACGAGGCACCACCAGGCGCTGGATGGGGTTGATGCCCAGCACCTCCATCGCGTCGATCTCCTCGCGGATGGTGCGCGAGCCCAGGTCGGCGGCCACCGCCGACCCCGCCGCACCGGCGATCAGCAGGGACGTCACCAGTGGGGAACCCTGCTGGATCACCACCAGCACGCTGGCCGCACCCGTGTATGACTCGGCACCGAGCTGTTTGATCAGCGAGCCGGTCTGCAGCGACACGATCGCACCGAACGGGATCGCGATCAGCGCGGTCGGCAGGATCGTCACGCTGGCGATGAACCACGCCTGCTGGAGGAATTCACGCCACTGGAATGGGCGCACAAAGGTCTGTCGCGCGACATCGACGAACAGTTGGACGATGTTGCCCGTCTGGGCCAGTGCACTCGTCCCTGCCTGTGCGACCTTGTCGACGCCACGCGTGGTGGCATTCGGCATACCTACGCGCCCCCGGTGTGGTGGCGTCCCCCACCCTCACCACGACCGGTGTCGATGGGCTGGGTGGCGGAACTGTCGGGGGTGGCCCACTCCTGGGTGGGTGCATTGTCCCCGGCGTAGTCACGATTGGCGGCCTGGTCGTGACCGTCGTCCCCGTACCCGTGATATCCGTCGCCGTGATCGATGACGTCGGTGGAGGTGTCCACCATGACGCTCTCGGTGCCGACCATCGCGCCGCCGTCGGTGTCGGTCCATTCGACGCCCTCGGTGTTGGCGGCGTGGGCGCGCGCCTCCTCGCGGATCTGGTCCTCGGCGTCCATCGACTCGCGGATGGCGCGCTGCGCGTTCTCCGGCAATTCGGGCAGCAACTCCAGCACACGTTTGCGGTGTCGTGCGACCGCCTTGCGTTCGGGCATACCGGGATTGGGCTGCACCTGCGGGATGATCTCGGTGAAGTCGTCCTTGGTGCCGCCGCCGGAGATACCCGCGGCCTGCATCGCCGCCTCCTGCGCGGCAACGGCCTCGTCCTTCTCCTCCGACATGCCGATCGGACCGAAGCGGTCGCCGGAGAGGAACTGCTTGACGACGGGCTGCTCGGAGGTCAGCAGTTGCTCGCGGGGCCCGAACATGACGAGTTCCTTGCGGAACAGCATGCCGATGTTGTCCGGGATGGTCCGGGCGATGTTGATGTTGTGGGTCACGATGAGGATCGTCGCGTCGATCTGGGAGTTGATGTCGATCAGCAGCTGCGAGATGTATGCGGTGCGGACCGGGTCGAGGCCGGAGTCGGGCTCGTCGCACAGGATGATCTGCGGGTCGAGGACCAGCGCGCGGGCCAGGCCGGCGCGCTTGCGCATACCGCCGGAGATCTCGCCGGGGAGTTTGTCCTCGGCGCCCGCCAGACCGACGAGGTCGATCTTCTCCATCACGATGCTGCGGACCTCGTCCTCCTTCTTCTTCGTGTGCTCACGAAGCGGGAAGGCGATGTTGTCGTAGAGGCTCATCGACCCGAAGAGCGCGCCGTCCTGGAACAGCACACCGAACAGTTTGCGGATCTCGTAGAGTTCCTTGGCCGAACACTGGGTGATGTCGGTGCCGTCGATGACCACCGACCCCTGCTCGGGATGCAGCAGGCCGATCAGGGTCTTGAGGAACACCGACTTGCCGGTACCCGACGGACCCAGCAGGGCCGACACCTCGCCCGCGGGAAGAGTCAGAGTGACATCGCGCCAAATGTTCTGCGAACCGAACGACTTAGTAAGCCCCTCGACGCTGACCTCAACACCCACGAAATCTCCTCCAGAACTCTGCCCCGACGTGCGCCGCACCGCATCCGACCACCCGCGCGACCCCCGACAGCTGATGTGGTTGGGGTCACTCTAGCCGACGCCGAGCAGTCGACACACCACACCGGGCGTTTTGCGTTTCCGCACAACTACCCCGCAGTAACTTCGGCGCTTGCTGAGAGTAGCCGATGCCACCGGGGTAGCAAAAGTGCGGTGCGCATCACATGTCGAGCGTGCCCAGATCCGGGTCGAGCGTGCCCAGATCGCCGTCGAGCGTGCCCGGATCCGCCTTGAGCGTGCCCGCGGGGTGGTTTCGACAAGCTCAACCAGCGAACGGCGCGCTCAACCAGCGGGTGGCGGCCGCGCTCAACCAGCGAACGGCGCGCTCAACCAGCGGGTGGTTTCGACAAGCTCAACCAGCGAACGGCGCGCTCAACCAGCGGGTGGCGGCCGCGCTCAACACAAAGGAGCCCGGGACAGACATGCTGTCCCGGGCTCCTTCGGTCGTCGTGTAAGAAGACTTACTTGACGGAGACCTTGGCGCCGGCCTCTTCGAGCTTGGTCTTGGCGGCCTCGGCGGCCTCCTTGTCGACCTTCTCCAGCAGGGCCTTCGGAGCGCTCTCGACGAGGTCCTTGGCTTCCTTGAGGCCCAGGCCCGAGACGATCTCGCGCACGACCTTGATCACCTGGATCTTCTTGTCGCCCGCGCCCTCGAGCACGACGTCGAACTCGTCCTGCTCGGCGGCGGCCTCGGCGGCACCACCGGCAGCCGGAGCGCCGGCAGCGGCAACGGCGACCGGAGCGGCCGCGGTGACCTCGAAGACCTCTTCGAACTTCTTCACGAAATCGCTGAGCTCCAGCAGGGTCAGTTCCTTGAACTGATCGATGAGCTCGTCAGCGGTGAGCTTCGCCATGATGGCGTCCTTCCTGTCAGTCCCCTTGCGGGGGGTTGGGTGTCATCCCGCAAGTGGGGATAGCTTGTGCGGCTTATTCGCCGGCTTCGGTTTTCTTCTCCTGCAGGGCCGCGGCCAGGCGCGCCACCTGCGAAGCCGGCTGGTTGAACAGTCCGGCAGCCTTTGCCAAGTTGCCCTTCATGGCACCGGCGAGCTTGGCCAACAGAACCTCACGGGTCTCAAGGTCGGCGATCTGCTCGATCTCCGCCACGGACAGCGGCTTGCCGTCCATGTATCCGCCCTTGATGACCAGCGCCTTGTTGTCCTTGGCGAAGTTCTTGATCGCCTTCGCGGCCACCACCGGCTCGCCCTCGATGAAGGCGATAGCGGTCGGACCGGTGAACAGCTCGTCGAGCCCTGCCACGCCCGCCTTCTCGGCGGCACGCTTCACCAGGGTGTTCTTGGCGACGGAGTAGGTTGCACCCTCACCGAGGGAGCGTCGCAGTTCGGTGATCTGGCTGACGGACAGTCCACGGTATTCCGTGACGACCGTTGCCGTTGCGCCCTCGAACTGCTCTGCGATCTCCGCAACTGCGGAAACCTTGTCGGACTTGGCCATACTTCGCCTCCTTCCTCATCACTAGAGTTGGTCGTGTTCGACGCAGAGGCGCGGATCCGCACGCTGTGCAGCGGTCGCGAAGGGGGCCGGAGATGACGAACGCCCCGGCACGCAGAAGGCACGGGGCGTAGTTCGAGCGCACATGTGGGCGCCGCTATTCCTCGTTCTCCCTGCGTGGGTCGCCGACATCTCGTCGTCCTTCGATCGGGATCGCTCCCGATAACCAACGGTCTCTGGTTGAACCGATACGACATGCACGCTTCGCGCTCATGTCACACCAAGGCAATAGGCTACCCGACCATGGGTTACGCCTCCAAATCCGCGCCCGGAGCCCCCGACGATCCCCGCTCCCCCAACGAGCGGGCCGCGATCGCCGCCGACGCGGTCCTGCGCCGCCACCTGCGCACTGCGTGGTGGATTCCCGGCACCCGGCTCGCGTCCATCGCCTGGCCGCTGGGCCATCTGCCGTTCGAGATCGTCCGCAGCCGCTTCGGATTCTGGCACTACTGGTGGCACGCCCACCTGCTCGATCTGATCACCGACGCCGCCATCCACCGCCCGGCAGACAACACCGACTACGACTCCGCCCTGGCCGGCACCGCCACCCGTCTGCTGCGCGGCATCCGCATCCGCAATCTCGGCCGTTGGACCAACAACTATTACGACGACATGGCCTGGCTGGGACTGGCCATCGAACGCGCCGACCGTCACCTTTCACTGCATCACGACCGTGCGCTGCGCACCCTCGCCGGCCGCATGTACCGCGCGTGGGAGCCCGAGAAGGGCGGCGGCATCCCGTGGCGGACCGTCGACACGTTCTTCAACGCCCCCGCCAACGGACCCGCGGCGATCCTGCTCGCCCGCGCCGGCCATCCCGACCGCGCGCTGGCCATGTGCGAGTGGATGAACAGCAACCTCGTCGACCCGGAGTCACACCTGGTGATCGACGGCATCAAACCCGACGGGCCGAGCACATTCACGCGCGTCACCGCGATCTACACCTACTGCCAGGGAGTCGTGCTCGGCGCCGAACTCGAAGCGTTGCGCCATACCGGCGACACCGTCCATCTCGACCGCATCGAGCGCCTGCTCACGGCCGTCGAGGCGCATGAATGCCCGGGCGGCATCATCCGCGGTCAGGGCGGCGGCGACGGTGGCCTCTTCATGGGGGTGTTGGCCCGGTATCTGGCGCTGGTGGCCACCGACCTGCCCGCAGGGCTCCCCGGAGCCGACGACGTCCGACGCCGTGCCGCGCACCTCGTCCTCACCAGCGCCGACGCGGCCTGGGCGACGCGCGCCACCGACCGGGAGCACGTCGTGTTCAGTGCCGACTGGCACGAATCCGCGCGCATGCCCACCCGCGCCGGCAAGGAGGCGTCGTTCGTCGGCGGGGCCGTGAATTCATCCGAGGTACCCGAACGGGATCTGTCGGTGCAGTTGTCGGCGTGGATGGTGCTCGAGGCGGCTGCCGCCGTCGACCTGAACCTGCCCGAGCACCGGGGCTGAAGAGCGGGATCATGGTGTGAGGTTCCTCACCTAATCGATTCCACACGGTTAGCAATCCGATATGTGGGGTGAGCTATTCTCAATCGGCGGAGTGACCCAAGACACATTACTCTTCGAGTCTCGTGTCACTCCGACCAAACACGACGGGGTGTAGGGGCAGGCGGACGATCCCTCGAGCAGGGACAGACGTCGCTTGTGGCCGATTACCCCAGGCAGGTGATGCACCATGGCGTTCCAGATCGGTCTACCCCAGCCGAGTCCCTTGTCGCCCTCGCGCGCACGTCGCCAGGGTCTCGACGGCCCACATTTCGGCACGCTGCCATTCGGCGACCCGACGGGTGGCGCCGACGGGATGCGCTGGCGCGACCAGGTCGACGGCGAACTCCTGTATCCCAAGGTGACCATCGACCGGAACGTCTCGATCACGATGAGCGACGGGGTTCGGCTCGCCGCGACGGTGGTCCGACCTGCCACGCGCTTCGGGAAGACGGTCGAGACCCCCTATCCGGCCATCGTCAACATCAACCCGTACAACCGGGCCGCCATCGACTTCATCGACACCACCATGCACGCACCGGTGCTCGGCACCGCGGTACGCGCGGCATCACGGTCGGTCGACGCATCCGGTACCGCACTCGAAGGTCTCACCAACCTCACCGCGACGCTGGCCGGCGGCGTCCTCGACGTGTTCGGCATCAACCGCAACCTGGTGCGCAGCGGATACGTCCAGGTGATCGTCGACGTGCGCGGAACCGGCGCCAGCCGCGGCAAGTGGGAGATCCTCGGAGCGCGCGAACAGCAGGATTCGGTGGAGATCATCGACTGGGTGGCCGATCAGCAGTGGTGCGACGGGGCCGTCGGCCTGGCCGGGTGGTCGTACTCGGCGATCAACTCGCTGCAGGCCGCCGATAAGCGACCCGCGCAACTCGGAGCGGTCTTCGCGGTCGAGGGCTGCGATGACATCGTCCGCGACATCTACATCACCGGCGGGATGCCGTCGGCGTTCATCCCGGCATGGCTGTCGGTGGTCAACGTGCTCAAGTGGGTGCCGAATCCGTCGACGGTACTGCAGGATGTGTTGCGCGGCAACGCTTTCGGCTGGCTGCGCGACCGCCTGGCCTCCCCCGCCACCGAACTGCCGTCGTTGTTGTGGGGCTTTCTCACCGCTCGCGACGACCGCATCTTCGACGACCCCTACTTCGATGAACGCGATCCCCGGATCGACCGGATCGAGGTGCCCACGTTCACCGTGGGCGCCTGGCACGACCTTTTCGGCCGCAGCGCCACCGGCATCTACGAGCGCCTGCAACTCGACCCGGGCCGCAAGCAGATGATCGTCGGCGACGGCTACCACTTCGACGCCGGGTCGGGATACGGCGGGCCGTTCGCCCCGCCCCGCCTCGACGTGCTCGAACGCGCCTGGTTCGACCGATGGCTCAAGGGACAGCGCAACGGCGTCGAGTTATACGGCCCGGTCACGATGCGGCAGCAGGGCGGCACCTGGACCGCGGGCACCGAGTACCCCCGACCGGGCGTCTCACCGCGGCGTCTCTACCTCGTCGACGAGGAGTCGCAGACGGCGCCGCACTGCGTCCACGACGGGGCGCTACGCGGCTCCCCCGACGGCGAGTACGCGTCGCTGCACATCCGACCGGACGTCCGCGGGCTGATCTCGCGCGACATGACGCAGGTGACCGCCGGCGCCACGTCGGCGCTGGGGCCGCATTTCGGATTCGACGCGCGCTTCCAGGAACGCGGGGCGCTCTCGTTCACCAGCGCACCGGTCGAGGAGTCGACGTCGATCAGTGGCGCGATGAATCTGCGGCTCAACGTGGCCACCACTGCGCACGAAGCGATCTGGGCGGTCACGATCAACGACGTGGCACCCGACGGCACGTCGCGCGTGCTGACCAACGGGGCGCTGTCGTCGTCGAATCGGGCGCTGGACCCGAGCAAGTCGACCTACGCGTCCGACGGCAGCCTGGTGAGCGCGCATCACTATCTCTCACGCAAACGCAAACTGCCCGTACCCGCCGACGTCCCGGTGCGCATCGACGTCGACCTCGTACCGACCGACGCCGTCCTCGAACCCGGGCACCGACTGCGGGTCGACGTGTACGCGGCGAGCTTTCCCCGCTACCTCACCGTGGTGCCCGACCTGATCAAGGCGCGCGGGCGTAAGCAACGCCTCGTCCTCGACCCCGCGCACCCGAGCTACCTCACCTTCCAATCGAGCGGCGCCATCTGACCGACCCGCCGCCTTGGTCGAGCGTGCCCACATCTCCGTCGAGCGTGCCCACATCTCCGTCGACCGTGCCCACATCTCCGTCGAGCGTGCCCACATCCGTGTTGAGCGTGCCCACAACCAAGTCGACCGTGCCCAGATCTGCGTCGATCGTGTCCGCAAGCGGGTCTAGCGTGCCCACAACCGAGTCGACCGTGCCCACAACCGAGTCGAGTGTGCCCACAACCGAGTCGAGTGTGCCCACCGGGTGGTTTCGATGAACTCAACCAGCGTGCGCCTGCTGATCGAGCGACCCCCCGCTGATCGAGCGACCCCCCGCTGATCGAGCTTGTCGAGATCACCCCCCTGTGAACAGTCCCGCCGACCGCTCCGCGCCCAGAGCTAGCATCGGCAACGATGAACGACGTCACCCGGCCGCGCGATACCGGCCGCACCCGGTTCTACGAGGCCGAGCGAATGGCGATGCGCTTGTTCGAAGGAGCCGGGGCCGGACGCACCGTCCGACTGGCCGGCACCGAACTGACACTGCCGGTCGAGGTGGTGTTCGGCTCGGTGACCTCCGTGCGCGACTACGTGTCGCGGGTACTCGCGATGCCTGTTGTCGTGCAAAGGTTTTCGTGCGCCACACATCCGGTGTCGGTCCGCACGCGCAGAGGGCACCGGGCGGCGGAGTACCGCCCGGCAGGCCCGGCGCGACGCACCGCCGAAATCGCCATCCCAGAATCCTCCGAGGGGCGGTGGGCACTGCGCGAGCTCGTGGTGCTGCATGAGATCGCGCATCACCTCGACGACTCGACAGGCCCAGCCCACGGCCGAGGATTCGCGTTCACGCTCACCGAGCTCGTCGGGCTCGTCCTGGGCGCCGAGGCCGAGTTCGTCTATCGGGTACTGCTCGCCGACTCCGGGGTGTGATCTCGACAAGCTCGATCAGCAGAAGCACCGCTCGATCAGCAGAAGCACGGCTCGAACAGCGGGAGGCCTACCGCTGGTTGAGCTTGTCGAAACCACCCGGTGGACACGCTCGACGCAGATCTGGACACGCTCGACCCGCTTGCGGACACGCTCAACGCAGATCTGGGCACGCTCGACCCGCTTGCGGGCACGCTCGACGCAGATCTGGACACGCTCGAGCCCGATCTGGGCACGCTCGACCCGCTTGCGGGCACGCTCGACGCAGATCTGGACACGCTCGAGCCCGATCTGGGCACGCTCGACCCGCTTGCGGGCAC